>JBEKLM010000013.1:0-89814 GCA_050010195.1 Verrucomicrobiia bacterium | reverse complement strand
CATGACCGGCCAGTTGGAGACCGCCGAACTGTTGAACCTGACGCAGATCGATCGCCCGACGATCGAACGCGTGGCGCAGCGGGGAACCAACGATTACCAACTCACCTGGGGCGCGGCGGAACTGATCGGTGATTGGCCGACCAAACGCGCTCTGTTCGAGTCGGCGCTGGCCGCCAGTGGAACAAACCTCGACATCGCGCTGCGATACGCGTGCGAGGCCGCGGTCAACCACGAGCCCGCGACCGCATTGCCGTTGCTGCGAGCCGTCGAGAAGGGTGACACGGCCAATATCGTCCCGTGGTTCGTCGAACTGAATCTGCTGCTGGCCCGGAACAAAGGCGTGGCGGACTTGAAACCGGTGCCTTCGTGGGCGATCCGATTTCACGATTACGCCACCGAAGCGGCGCGGGCGCGGATTCATACACTCGAAGCGGCGGGGTATTCACCCTATTCCGCCCGCAGACTCGGTTTCATGCCCGACACGCCCGTGCTGGCAATGGCCCGTGATTGCGCGGAAAGAAAGATCGATATGGCGACCGCACCCCTGTTGCTGTCCGTTGCGCGTGCGATGCAGGATCGGCCGTTCTTCCTGGTGACCGAATTGGTCGGACAATCGCTGGAGCGGGCGGCCATTCAGGTCGGCGAGGAGGGACAAACCAACTCCGCTGCGATCGGGCCCAGCGCCGAGGTCTCGCTGCGCACCGTCGAACTCGAAGGCCGCCGTGATAAGATCAAGGGACTGCTCGCCGCTGTCGGGGACAAGATCGTCGACGTCGCCACCGAGTCGGAGATGGTCGAGTATTTCGACAACGTCCTCTCCCTCGGCGAAGAACTCGCCATGCGTCGCCTCGCCGAGGCCGTCCAAGGCGGCCATCCGTCGCCATAAGCCAGGGCTCAGGGGGACTTTCCCGCCGACCTCGACGCCGACTGCTTCATGGTTTGCAACTGGGTGATTGCGTCCTGAATCTTCTGGTTTGTTGGGTCGAATTGCTGCAGAGACTTGATCGTCGCAATCGCATCATCGAAGCGATTCTGTTCGGTGTATAATTGCGTGAGCCGGAAGATGCCTTCGGGACACGTGGGGTCCAACGCGATCGCCTGCTGGTAGGCGTACTCCGCCTCGTTGGTTATCCTCCGGTAGGCATAAACTCCGCCAATCGCTGACCGATGCTTGGAATACGTCCTGCGCGCCCAGCTGTTAGCGAGGAATCCGCGGTCGGCAAGGAGTTGCTTGGCCAGCCCATCCCAAAACTCACGGTCGTGGGCGACGACCAATGGGTCGAGTTGGTCCGGTGGCCTCCTGTTCAACTTCAAGATCAGTCGGTGCGGTTCCAAATTCGGGTACATCCAGTTGATGACGTGGCTTTCTTCAACATAGAACTCGCGATTCGGGTTTTTGTCGAAAATCAACCTGGAAATCCGCCCTTCGGCGTCCAATCTGGCCTGCATACCCGTCGAGAGAAGGCCGCCGTTCGTTGTCGTCGTCACGCCTTCGTCCGGAGCAAGTTTTTCTCCGCGGTTCCTGCGGCTCTGAACATCTTCTGCGTACTCCTGATAACAGCGCTGCACGTCACTCGTCGTCGGGATCGCGATTCGACTTCCATACATCGCGCGGACGTAATCCAGATACGAGTTATCGCCCAGCCAATTCTGCGTGAGTGTGAAGAATGGGTCGGCATTGATATGGGATTTGGACAGCGCCGTGACCAGGAAACGACCCGGAGCGGTGCCGCCAAAATAAATGCTCCCCTGCGGAATCGAGTTGATGATGCCTTGCCCAAAAGCGATCGCGTACTTGTCGTTGCCAGCGGCAAACTCCTCAAGAGCGCCGTGGGTTTCCAGCGCCGGCTGCCACTCCGCGCCGGGCAGGAGTCGTTCGTAGATGTTGGATACGGACTGCGAATCGCCTTTCGCCACCGTGGCAAAAAACGTCGCATACTCCGGCGGCAACTCTTTCCCTTCCGCCTTCGCCAGCGCGCGCGCTTGGGCTTCCTTCGCGGCAATGAACGCTTTCAACTGACCGGAAACGGCTGATTGATCCAGTGACCACGGTTGCAGCGGTGGATGGTCGTCCGCTTCCACGCGAACGTCGCTGATCAAGAATCCAAGGCCCAACACAGACAAAGTGATCGCCGTCGCCGCCACTCGCGCAAACTGTTCGACGGTTCTCATCAGGTTTCTCCAAAGGCCAACAAGGAGAGTGGAGTGAAATGAACAACGGACAGGAGGAAGTGACCTTAACTTCATAGCAGGGTCCTGTTTGCCTTTTCCATTAACACGGTTAACAAAAAATGGCGCGCGACTCCAGATAATTCACTGAGTGCTGCCGCAGACTCGCAATTGCTGGATGCAGACCGGAGATTGAAGAAGAAATCCCCCACCACTTCGCGGCGTTTCAATAACCCTGATTGAACCTTTTCTCGCCTCCCGCATTCTACTGGGTGTAAATGCTGGTAGTGCCTGAACGCGAACAACTGCCCGTGGCCGACGCCCGGGCCGGCAACGCCGAAGCATGGAAGACGCTCTTCCGGCGCTACCGACTTCCATTGTACGTCTATGTATTTGAACTGCTACACGACGAACAGGCCAGCCTCGATTTGGTGCAGGAGGCTTTCATCAGCGCGTTCCGTCACATCGGTTCGTTACGCGACGATGAGAAGTTCGGGGGTTGGTTGTTCAGCATCGCCCATCAAAAATGCATCCAGCAATGGCGACGACAGGACCGCGAGGCGGAGTTGCGCGAGGAATTGTGGCCCGAGACGGAAGCCGGCAGCCCGGATCCGCTGGACGTTTTGCTCCGCGAGGAACAGGAGGCGGAGTTTATGAAGCTGCTGGAGAAACTCCCGTTGGCGCAACGGTCGGCGTTCTTGCTGCATTTCATCGAAGGGTTTTCGTTGGAAGAAATCGCCCGCATCACCGGTACACAGGTGGGTACCGTCAAATCCCGTCTGCATTACGCCAAACAGGCGCTGAGGAAATTGCTGGAGGAAGACGCATCATGAAAACACCGCGTGAAATCTTGTTGAAGCTCCATCGCTCAGTCGAGCCGAAGCTCGATCAGATGTGGAATGAATCGCTCGCCCCCGAACTGCAGTCGGGCAGGGCACACGCCCGCGAAGCGTCGACGGTTCGGCCGAACCTGTTTCTGGCCGCAGGCTGGAAGCTCTGGCGCGAATTGGTCCTGCCGAGCCGGCGAATCTGGGCCGGCTTGGCCTGCGCGTGGGTCGTGATCGCCGTGCTGAATCTGGCTTCTTCCGAACCGACAACGGAAGTTGTCAGCCAGTCGAAGCCACGTTCTGGCGAGGAACTTCGCGCACTCATCGAACAACGGCAGATGTTGGCGCAGTTGATCGGCCCGTTGTCCACACCCTCATACATCCAGAAACGCACCGCACCGGGACCACGCAGCGAACGCGTGATACAAACCACCGCGGTGTAACGGGAGAACGACAATGGATACTCCGGCAACCGAGCGTCCCCGCCAGTGGCAACGGACCACGACCCGCCGCTTTCTGAAATGGCTGGTTAGTTGGCGGATTGTACGCCGAGTCTTGCTTGCCATTGCGGTGGGCGCCACCTTGATCGTTGCGTTCTATACGGAAGAGGATCTGCGCGGACAGCGTACATGGGCCCGCCATCGGCAAGAAATGGACGCACGTGGCGAGCAACTCGACTGGAGAGCGATCGTCCCCAAGCCGGTTCCCGATGCGGAGAATTTCGCGGCCATACCGCTCGTCAAATCATGGTTTGTCCGAAATACCAGCGGGTCACGATCGAATACGAAGGGAGATTACTATCAACAGGCGTACGATCATGTTGCCGGTGCGGTTCGCTATCGCGTTCTGGGCACGAGGAAATTCCTCGATTTGGTAGCCTGGAGCAACGCCTTTGACGTGGTCCGAGCCGGCAAGATGACTGGCTGGCAGAAATTCGGTTCCGACAAACTCGATCTTACGTCCCGTACGCAAGCGGCGCCGGCCGTGCTCGATGCATTGAAAACCAACGAAGCCGATTTCGCCGAACTCCGCGCCGCCAGTCGCCGACCGTATTCCCGATACCCGATCGATTACAATGTGCCCTGTCCGGCGGACATTCTGCTGCCCCACCTCAATCACCTCCGGGGCTATTGTCGGCATCTCCAACTCAAGGCCTGTGCCGAGCTCACTCTTGGCCGAAGTCAGGAAGCCTTGGATGACGTGAAGCTTGCGTTTGCCGTGGCTGATTCCATCAAGGGAGAGCCCTTCCTGATTTCTTACCTCGTTCGGCTTGACTGCCTGCAAATCACGACACAACCGATCTGGGAGGGACTGGCCGAACATGCGTGGTCGGATGCTCAACTGCAAGAGCTGGGAACGAAACTCCAAGAATATGATTTCATCGCGGATTTGAAACCGGCGTTCGACGGGGAGCAAGCGTGGGGCATTGGGATCATTGACTTCGCCAAACAAACGGGGAAACTTGCCGAGCTCTCAGATAATGGTGGCGGACCGGGAGCAGATGTGCTTGCGAGGTTGATGCCGAGTGGGTGGTATTATTTCGAACGGGTGAATTATTGTCGGCTGCTCGCGCTGCAAGTGGCGGCAGCCTATGACACGGCGGACAAGCGTGTCTCTCCTGGTCGGCTGGAATCCAACGAACAGGCGCTGGACCGGGCATTTCAAGGACGGGGCCCAATTGGAATGATACTCATTCGTCATCAAATCTTATCAACGATGTTGCTCCCCGCGTTGACGCGAGTTCCCATAAGGGGTGCGTCGGCCCAGGTCGCCACTGATCAAGCCATGCTCGCCTGCGCGTTGGAACGATACCGTCTAGCCAGTGGACGATTCCCCGACACGTTGGACGCGCTCGTGCCGCAGTTCATCTCCCAGTTGCCGCACGACGTGATCACCGGTGAACCATACAAATATCGCCTTACGAAAGACGGCCAATTCGTGCTCTATTCCGTCGGCTGGAATGAAAAGGACGATGGAGGAGTGCCCGGCAAAACGTTGTTCGACGATAAACAGGGCGACTGGGTCTGGCAGTATCCGCCTCAACAAGAGCCTTAACAGGTACTTCGCTCTCACCCGCTGTTTACCGTTGCCAGTCCAACGCGCGGTCGCTATATTGCCCCTGAATTCAAGTGCGCGGACGTGGCGAAACTGGCAGACGCGCAGCCCTCAGAAGGCTGTGACCGCAAGGTCATGGAGGTTCAACTCCTCTCGTCCGCACCAACTCAAGAACCACCGTAAAAACGGTGGTTCTTCTGTTTCTGCTCGAAAAGCATAACACGAAGGCGTAAACAAATCCGTCCGTGTTCGCCCATGTCCAAGAGGCGATTTGCGGCGCTGGAGAAGCAAGGTGCTCGGCGCGGGGGGTTAGGTAGTCGTTTGATCTCGCTCACTAGCGGGGCCGGCAGATGCGGCGCCGGGTACGGAAGAGTGTTATCTTGCATTCCGCCGCCTTGTTGCTATAAGGGTTACGCGGTATCGGGGACTTTCGAAGGTGAACTGTTGAAGTTGAACTCACGACGGTTTGGTCGCGCGTTGATCCTTCCTCGAATTTTGCTGTCTCAGGCTGTCATGCCCGCTGACCCCCGCATCGTAACCAATCCCACAACATTTTGTCCGGGGCGACCGGTGCGATGAGACACCTCTTCATCGTTCTCGGGCTTTCGCTCGCCACCGCCGCGCAAGCCCAGCATTACCCGTCGCCCACGGACTGGCGAAACGAGAACATCTACCAAATCATCACCGATCGGTATTACGACGGCAATCCATCGAACGACAACGTGGAAGCCAGTCGCGGCTCGCCCTACAACCCGACCTACAATGCCGGCATTCATGGCGGGGATTTCCAAGGGATTCAAGACAAACTGGATTACATCAAAGCGCTTGGGGCCACCGCCATCTGGATTTCACCGATCCCGCTGAACATTGGCGACGGCAGTTCCGCCTATCACGGTTACGCGGCGCAGGACTTCTACACACTGGCGCCACACTGGGGCACGATGACGGATCTCTCGAACATGGTCCAGGCCGCGCACGCCCGGGGCATCAAAGTCATCCTCGACATCGTGTGCAATCATATGGGGAACCTGATCACCAGCACTGACCCGGGTTGGCCGAACTGGGTGGCGCCGCCCGCCGGGTACAATATCCAGTACAGCAACATCAACAACCAGCATGCGTTCCCCTTCAATCCGACCAACGTCATCCCGCCGCTGCTGTCAACCATTTTCCACACCAATGGCGATATCCAAGGGTCGGCCACGGAGCAGGAGATTCTGCTCGGACAATTGGATGGGCTGAACGATCTGGCCACGGAGACCACCTACGTCCGCACCAATCTGATGAACGTTTATACCAACTGGGTTGGCCTCGCTGATTTCGATGCGTTCCGCGTGGACACGGCGATCTACGTGGACTACGGCTTCTGGCAGTACTGGTGTCCGCAGCTTCATCAATACGGGACGTCGATTGGCAAATCCAATTTCTTCATGTTCGGCGAGGCATTCAGCACCGACGAACAGCAGGTGGGTTCCTACACGGGCAGCGAAGACGGCGGGCCATTCATGTTCAATGCGATGTTGGATTATCCGCTGTATCTGAACTGCATCAACTCGGTGTTTGCCAACGCCGACGGCAATACCGCGCAGATCGAAAACCACTACGATAACCTCGACACCTACTACGATTCCAACTCCTGCTATCGAATGGTCACGTTCCTTGACAACCACGACAACGCGCGTTTCCTGAGTTCGGGCAATGCCAATGGCAACACCAACAATTTGACCGTGGCCCTGCAGTTCCTCTACACCTCGCGTGGCATTCCCAGTCTGTACTACGGCACAGAGCAGGCGTTTGCCGGTGACGACAACAACAACGACAACCGCGAAGACATGTTCGCGGGCGCCTGGCAACCCCAAATTCCGGTGTTGGGCGATAATTTCAACGAGACGCAACCGCTCTTCCAACAAGTGGCCAAGCTCAACAACTTCCGCCGGCTCTATCCGGCCTTGTGTACGGGTGTCCACAATAATCTCTGGAACGACCCGAACGGGCCCGGCTTGTTTGCCTACTCCCGTGTGCTCAGCAATCAGGAAGTGTTCGTCTGCTTCAATACCGCGGCTTCGAGCGAGACGCTGACGAATCGTCCGACCACGTATTCCCCGGGCACCATCCTCGTCAATTTGCTCAACACCAACGACACCATCGTCGTCACCACCGCCTTTGGAACCAACGCCACTCCGCAGATTACCGTGCCCGGCATGACCGCCAAAATCTATATCGCCCAGTCGCAGGTGCTGCCGCTCGACCCCGTCGTTGTTAGACAAAGCCCAACGCACGCGGAGACCTGCGTCGCGGGCTCCGCACCGATAGTGCTGCAGTTCAGCAAGCCGATGAATACCAATTCGGTTCAGGCCGCGTTTTCCGTTACACCCGCAACCACGGGCACATTCACGTGGGACACAGTCCACGAGACCATGACGTTTACTCCGAGCGCCGCGTGGCCAGTTTTCACCACGAATATGGTTCGTCTGTCGACGAACGCGGTGGATTCCGTCAGCACCAATTCGCTTTATGCGCCGTTCGACACCTTCTTCGTGACGTATACCACCAACACGGTCACGACCGGTTCCTCACCTCCCGCGGGGGGCACGACCAGTGGCGGAGGTTTGGTAAACTGCGGGTCGAACGTCACCGTCTGCGCCACGCCAAATGCCTGTTACAACTTCTTATACTGGTCTCAGAATGGCAGCATTCTCAGTACGTCCGCCTGCCATAGTTTTTCCGTGACGGGTAATGAGGCTGTCGTCGCGAATTTTGTGAACGGCCAGGGGTCCTTGGCGACTGACAACGCCGCCGATCCCGTATACGCCTCAGGGAGCTGGACCAACAGTCTCAATGGCGGAAGCGGGTTCGGCCCGTGGATCTTGCTGGAGACCACGACGAACGGGGCCTGCAACGGGTTCTTCGTCTCCGCCTCGATCGCGAGTTCGCCTCATGCGCCGCCCGGAATCGACGTCAGCGGCGAGTCGTGGGGGATCTACGCCAACGACGTCTCTTGCAGCAGCGCGAACATCGCCGCAGCGTATCGGTCATTTGCCATCGGCTCTCTGCAGCCGGGCGGGCAAATCCTGATCGATATGGACAACGGCCTCAACGACGTGTCTGGCTCGGCCGTGGGATTCACGCTGCGCAACGGTGACGCCGCGAACAGCCCTGCCGACTACACCACCGGTGCCCGCCTCCAGTTCTACCTGGCCGGTGGCAGCGCCGATTATACGGTCGTTGACGCGGCTGGTGCGTACGACAGCGGCGTGCCATTGACGTACTCAGGCATGCATCTGATCTTCGCACTGGGCACGAATGATAGCTATACACTGACAATCATTACGTACGGAAGTAGCTCGACCAATACCATCAGCGGCACACTGGGCGGCACGCCGAGCAGCACACTGGGCAGCATCGCCTTGTTCAACAATGACAACGGTGCCGACCCGCCCCACGATGTCTTCTTCAACTCGCTGTCGGTGGCCAACTTCACGCCGATAACGTATAACATCAGCACCAGCAGTTCGCCTGGAAGTGGTGGTTCCACCAGCGGCGGCGGGACGGTGCCGTGCGGCTCCAATGTGACCGTGTGCGCTTCGGTCAATGCCGCTTGCTACACCTTCGCGAACTGGACGCGGAACGGCAATGTGGTCAGTACCTCCGCCTGCTACGCGTTCATTCCGGTGACGAATGAGGCCCTCGTCGCCAATTTCTCGCCGAACCAGGACACGATCACCACGAGCAGTTCGCCTGCCGGGGGTGGATCGACCAGTGGTGGGAGCACGGTGGGGTGTGGCTCCAACGTGACGGTGTGTGCGGCGGTTAATCCGTGCTACAGCTTCGCGAACTGGACACTGTACGGTAACGTCGTCAGCACCTCGGCTTGTTACACGTTCACGGCGACCAGCAATGAAACGCTGGCGGCCAACTTCGTGCCGACCTCGTGCACAATCACGACGACGAATGTTTTGACTGGCGCCGGTTCCACCAGCGGCGGCGGGACGGTGCTGTGTGGCTCCGCCGTGACGGTGTGCGCAACACCGAACCCCTGCTACAACTTTACGGGCTGGGCGCCGCTGTACGGCAGCGTGGTCAGCACGTCGGCCTGCTACACGTTCACGGCAACGAATAGTGAAATACTGGCAGCCAATTTCGAGTTCGGTTTCACTTATCGAACGATTACCACCAGTAGTTCACCTTCTGGTGGCGGCTCGACGAGTGGCGGTGGACCCGTGACATGCGGGTCACTCGCGACGGTCTGTGCGCGCGCGAACTCGTGCTACAGCTTCGCGAACTGGACGCTGAACGGGAACCTTGTGAGCACTTCGGCGTGCTACACTCTCACGGCGGTCAGTAATGAGACGCTGATAGCCAATTTCGCGGTGAACGGGGGCCTGACCGGCGGCAGCCTGACCAGTTTGTGGTCGTTCACGGGCGCCAGCGACGGAGCCAACCCATCAGCCGGGCTCGTGCAGGGCAGCGATGGCAATTTCTACGGCACAACCTACGGATCGGGGTCGGGCCCGAGCGCCAACGGCACCGTGTTTCGGATCAGTGCCAGCGGGAACTTATCGAACCTGTGGTCGTTCACCGGTGGCACAGACGGAGCCAATCCAAATGCAGGACTGGTGCAGGGCAGCGACGGCAATTTCTACGGCACGACGTCGGGGTCTGGATCGGGACGGAGCCCCTACGGCATGGTATTTCGGATCAGTGCGAGTGGCAGCCTCACGGGCCTGTGGTCGTTCACCGGCGGCACAGACGGAGCCAATCCATATGCGGGACTGGTGCAGGGCAGCGACGGCAGTTTCTATGGGACTACATACGGGGCAGGGTCGGGTCCCAGTGGGAACGGCACCGTATTCCGGATCAGTCCCACCGGAAACCTGTCGAACCTGTGGTCGTTTACCGGTGGCACAGACGGAGCCAATCCATCTGCCGGGCTCGTGCAGAGCAGTGATGGTAATTTCTATGGCACCACTTACGGATCGGGGTCGGGCCCGAGTGCCTACGGCACCGTGTTCCGAATCAGTGCGGGTGGCAGCCTGACGAAACTCTGGTCATTCACCAACGGTTTGGATGGGGCCAATTCATACGCCCCGCTGGTGGAGAGGAGTGATGGCAATTTCTACGGGACGACCTCCCAGGGCGGCGCGAGCGGCATCGGCACTGTGTTCCGCATCAGTCCGACCGGCAACCTGACGAACCTCTGGGAGTTCACTGGTTGCGGCGATGGGGGCAATCCGGATGCCGGGCTTGTGCAAGGCAGCGACGGCAATTTCTATGGCACGACATCGGGGTCGGGGTCGGGACCGAGCGGTTCTGGCACCGTATTTCGGATCAGTCCGAGCGGCGACCTCACGACTCTTCATTCGTTTAGCGTTGGCGATGGGGCCAATCCATACGCCGGGTTGGTGCAGGGCAGTGATGGGAATTTCTACGGAACGACCTACCAGGGCGGAACGAATGGCAACTACGGCACTGTGTTCCGGCTCACGGTTCCCCTCAATCCTCCAGCCAATCAAATTAGCGGGATCAAAATGATGGGTACCAGCCTCGTTGTCACCATCCCCTCCGTAGCCGGCGAGACCTATCAGTTGCAGTACAGCGATTCGCTGACCCTGAGCAATTGGAGCAATGTCGGTGGTGTAGCTATGACCAATAGCATTGGCGGCTTGCTGTCACTGACTAACTTGGGTGGCGCGATGCAGCCGCAAGGGTTCTATCGGTTTGCCATTACTCCTTGAGGGGTCAATCCCTTCGCCCTGCCAGCCGATCTCCAAAGGGTTTCTGTAGGTAGTCCATTCGATAGCGGCGGGGTTTCGGCGGGCAAAGACTATCGGACAGACAGAAAGGGGTTCGCGAAACAAATCACCACGGACCGCAACCGTCGCCAGCGAGGAAGCCGCGATAGACGCGAGGCCGTCGCTTCGGAAGGTGTGTGTAAATCTTACCGTTGAAGATGCGGAACGCGACAAATGGAAAGCGGTCAGCCGTCGTGCACAATCGGATTCACTTGGGGTATCCGACAGTTTGCGCCAGGACAATCCTCTGGTCGGAACGCAACTTCATTGACGGTGACAGCATCGTCCTGTCAACCGAGCCTCGAACCACCACCGCCAGCCCTTGGGAGGCACAATACAGGTAGACGTTTTGGGCGATGAACCCAACGTCGGCAGCACTGTAGAGCCGTTTGTCGTCCTCGGAGGCATTCTGTATCCTGGCAAAATCGACAACATACACAAGATTCAGTGGTGCGTCCTTGACGAAGCTTTGTTTCCCGGTGGCGTCCCGGAGATCTTTGCCCACGACCGGCACCAAGGTGTGCGTTTTGGCCTCGTACAGATAGAGCGCCTCCGGCAGGGCGACGTAGATATCGACCTCCTGCCAGTTCATCGCGGAAGGCGCAGTTCGTTTGCCGGAGTCCGGTCGATTAATGCCATCCGCTGCCCAGAGAAGGTTGGAGAGTTCCTGCCGCGGCAGTGGCTTGGAATCAAAGCTCCTGGACGACTGGCGCTGCTGTAACACCTGCATCAGCGGCTTGCCGATTTCGGTCTGCGGCGGCGGCAACTGAATTGACTTGAGGTCGTCCGCCAGAATGAATGTCGTGCTGAATATGCATCCGACAACAACCACGGATAGTATGAGTTTTGGTAATTCCTTCATTGCTGGCCTCCTGTCTTGAACAATTCGATAATGCAAACATCGTTTCTTGGGCGTGTAAGGGGTCGCCCCCAAGGGCTCACTGTTACCGGTTCACAGCCTTCATCGCTTCAGCGGGATACCGGTCGCCCGCTGTCATGCCCAGCGGCAGCTTCTCGTCGATCTCCTTGAGTTCCGCTGGCGTCAACCCGACCTCCACGGCCTGAATGTTTTCCTCCAGGTATTGTCGGCGCTTGGTGCCGGGAATTGGGACGATGTCCTCGCCTTGCGCCAGCAACCACGCCAGGGCGAGTTGGGCGGGGGTGCATTTCTTCTTCTTCGCCAGGGATTCCACCCGGCTGGCGATCTCCACATTGCGCCGCAGGTTCTCTCCTTGAAATCGGGGCATGTTCAGTCGCCAATCTCCTTGCTCCAAATCCCCGGCGGCCTTGATCTTCCCGCCGAGAAACCCGCGACCGAGCGGACTGTAGGGTACGAACCCGATGCCCAACTTCCGACAGGTTGGCAGAATTTCCGCTTCCACGTCCCGCGTCCAAAGCGAATACTCGGTTTGCAGCGCCGCAATTGGATGAATCTTCATAGCCCGACGAAGGGTCGCAGTGGCGGCCTCGGACATTCCCAGCCAGCGGACTTTACCGGCATCGACAAGCTCGCTCATGGCCCCAATGGTGTCCTCGATGGGGACATTCGGATCGACCCGATGCTGGTAGTACAGGTCGATGACATCAACGCCCAACCGACGCAAACTCGCGTCGCAGGCGGAGTGGACATACTTCGGATGGCCGTTGACGCCGATGAATTTCCCTTGTTCATCCCGGACATTGCCAAACTTGGTCGCAAGGAAAACTTCCGCGCGGCGGTCTTGGATGGCCTGGCCAACGAGGCGCTCGTTCTTGCCGCAGCCGTACATGTCGGCGGTATCGAGAAAGGTGAGCCCCAGATCGAGCGCCCGATGGATGGTGGCGATGGATTCGGCATCGTCTTGCGATCCGTAGAACTCGGACATGCCCATACAGCCAAGACCCAGGGCGGAAACGTTCGGGCCTTTTTTACCAAGCTTTCTTGTCTTCACAGCCGATGACCTCCGTAACGGCATACTAAATTGACCTCTGCCGCGCCGGGCGGCTAGAGAGTTTTCGACAGTTTTTTGAGCAAAAGCAACAAATCGGTGTTGGTGATGATTCCGACGAGCTTGCCGCCCTCGATGACGGGAAGGCTGCTGATGGCCAGACCCAGTATCAAGTCGAGTGCCAGGCCCAGATCGTGATCGGGCGAAACCGTGGCGGGCTCAGCCGTCATCACATCGCGGGCTGTGAGTGCGTCGTCGATGTGATATTCTTCGGGGCTCTGGGGGTGCTTCTTGAAGATGACGGCGACATTCAGAAGATCGCGGTCCGAAACAATACCCGCGAGTTGATTGTCCCTGTTGACGACCGGCAAGTGGCGGAGGCGGTGAGTCCGCATCAACTCATACGCGTCTTTGGCAAGCGTGTCCTCACGGATTGTCACGACGTTGGACTGCATTAATTCGCGGATTTTCACCTGGCACCTCTGACACGCACTGTAACAGATGGATGGTCGCTTTGGAAAGAACCCAAAGATTGCGATGTTTCAGCAAACGGCCCGCTGCGAGTTCCCAAGAGCGGCAGATTTCTTCGGCTTGCCTACGGTTGGCCGTCTTGGTACGCTTGGAGTCGCGTTTGAGAGCGCCACACGTGTTAAGAGGACGTGGAGGTTCAACACCTCTCTTCCGCACGAAAAATACTGTACGGCACCATGAGCCTCAGGCATGCACTTTTGTCGATCACGCTGGCCGCGCTTCTGCCGGCACTGTCCCATGCCCAGGTGCTGGAACAGATTACCAAGCCGCTGGATTACACCAAGCAGGCCGACGTCAACGGCAAGAACGTCACCTTTGGCGACCTGCATTACGGGACGGTTTCCCAGCCGACTCGCGCGGGCTCCACAACGTCGCCGCTCACGAAAGGCGATCTCCAACTGCAACGAATGGAGTTGAACCAGGTCAACCTCAAATCGGTCGACATGTCCACTGTTCCGGAACCCGTGCTGCCGCAAATGAACTTCTCAGCGAAGCGTGCCGCGGTAGACAAAGTAAACGATCGGGGCGCCCGGCAACTGGATCAGACCAGGCAGAAGGCGCCAATTAACAGTCGCCAGATTCGCCCGTTGAGTCCGGCGGGCGAAGAGGAACTGAAGAAACAACTCAACACTCTGCATCCGTGATTTGCACCGCTGTGATATCATCCAACTGCTGAATTTATGATCGGGACCTTCAATCCTTCCGCGAAGATGTGGACCACGCAGTTCGCCCTTCCACTATTTCTTGTCGTACTGGCGGTCTCTTGCGCCACGATGATTCATCCGCCACAGAGCTTTCTCTCGTCGACGGACGATTCGTGGAACCAGTGGCTGGATACATCTGTCGATGTCGACTTGGCCGAGGTCCGAATCATTCATCTGCCGCTGACGGACGCGTTCTCCGGGCTGAGGATCGCGGTCACGCGAGCGGATGCGCCGGTGGAGTCGCTCAAGGTCACCCTCCACGCGAGTCAGATCACCCGCCGTCAGGCGCTCTGGCTGCTCTCCCAGAAATACGAGTTGACCATGATCGTCCAGCAACTGCCGGGTCAACCGCCCTACGTCGGCATCTCCCGGGAATAAGTCTCCCAACCATCGCCAGCGGCGCTTGTCTTGGCGAAAGCCATCTGCTATGTCGTTGGCCCAATGTTCCCCGCCATCCTCACCACCCTTCTCTGGTCCGTATCCGTCGTCTGCGCGACACGCTCGACGCACCATCTCGGCGGCCCGGTCGCGAATCTCACGCGGCTGTGTCTGGCGACCGCGCTTCTCGCGATTTGGGCCTACGGATTTGGAAAAGGACTCGGCGGCGCCGGCCTGCGGTTCTTCCTGTGGAGCGGCTTCGTGGGCTTTGGACTCGGTGACCTCGCCTTCTACGAGGCGCTGCCGCGCCTGGGTTCGCGGCCCACCCTGTTGTTGTCCCAATGTCTTGCCGCGCCCATCGGTGCCTCCATCGAATGGCTCTGGCTCGGGACAACTCTCTCCACCGCCCAGCTCGCCTCCGGTCTCGTCATCCTCATCGGCGTGGCCATCGCCCTCGCACCGAAAAACCATCTTCACCTGAAACCCAGCCACCTCTTCAGTGGCACGATCTTCGGCGTGCTCGCCGCCATCGGTCAGGGTGGGGGAGCCGTGCTCAGCCGCAAAGCCTCCCTCGTCGCCGCCCACGCGGGCCAATCCATCGACGGCGGCACCGCGGCCTTCCAGCGCATCATCGGCGGCATCGGCGTCGCGGTGATCTACTTCGGCTATCGCTGGCTCCGCGGCACGCACACCCACGGCCTCGCCCAACTCGAATGGCGCAAATCCTGGCCCTGGGTCCTCCTGAACACACTCGGCGGCCCCGTTCTCGGCGTCGCCTGCTATCAATGGGCGCTCTCAACCACCCCCAGCGGGATCGTTCTCCCCATCGTCGCAACCCTGCCGCTCTCCGTCATCCCGGTCGCCTGGCGCCTCGAAGGCGACCGACCCGGCAAACAATCCGTCATCGGCGGCATCATCGCCGTCGCCGGCGTGGTCGCGCTGACTCTCGTCCACTGACCGAAACTCCGCGCTTCAAAACCACGTCCCCTGTGCTAGAATTCCCCCATGGAAATCCAGCGCCAGCCCGTCAACTCCAGCGACATCGCCGGCATCGGCTACGACGCCGCCACCGAGACCCTCGAAATCGAGTTCAAGGCCACGGGCATCTACCGCTACTTTTCCGTGTCAAAGAACATCTACGACGAGTTCGCGCGCACGCCTTCGCCCGGCAAATACTTCCTCCAACACATCAAGGGCAAGTACGCCTGGGAAAAAATCGGCCGCGATTGAAACGGCAAGTCCGACACATCTATATATGTCGGACTCGCGCTCATCATCCTGTGACCTGACGCTTACTTCACCTTCTCAAATCTCGCGGCCACCTCGTCCCAATTCACCACGTTCCACCACGCATCGAGGTAGTTCTTCCGCAGATTCTGGTATTTCAAGTAGTACGCGTGCTCCCACACATCCACCCCGAGCACCGGCACGTCGCCTTCCATCAACGGACTGTCCTGGTTCGCCGTCGAGTACGCCTTCAACTTCTTGTCCTTCGACACCACCAACCACGACCACCCGCTCCCGAACCGCGTCATCCCGTTGCCGGTAATCGTCTCCTTCAACTTCCCAAACTCCCCAAACGTCCCCTTGATCGCCTCCGCCAACGCCCCCTTCGGCTCGCCACCGCCACCCCTCTTCATGATCGTCCAAAACAAACTGTGATTGTGATGGCCGCCCCCGTTGTTCCGCACCGCCCCGCGGATGTCATCCGGCACGGTGTTGATCCCGCGCAGCAACTCTTCGAGCCCCTTCTTGTGCAACTCCGCGTGCTTGTCCAACGCCGCATTCAGGTTCGTCACGTACGCCTGGTGATGCTTCGTGTAATGGATCTCCATCGTTCGCGCGTCAATGTGCGGCTCCAACGCGTCATACAGATAGGGCAGCTTCGGCAATTCGAATGCCATGATAAGTCTCCTTTCATGCGTTACAGTTTAATCCCCTGCGATAAGATTACTCGCCAACCGCCCCCATCGTAGCCCCACCCGCCAACGGTGTCAAATGGAGCGTCGCCCTCCATCGCGTCAACTTTACCCCGAATCCCTTTCGGGGCGGCCCGCACCCGTCCGCACTGTCCGCCAAATCTCCTCGCCCCTGTTAGGGGCGGGGCTCGCTGCTCAACTTCGTCCGGTGTTTTCATTGAGTCAACGGGCAGGCGCCCGGTGCATAACAAATTGGCTTCGTTTCGCCGTTTTCACTATTTTGCGCGGCGCCGTCCCCCTGTAGCCGCGCGCGGTGAGCGCGGACCTGCCGCATTGCCGTTGTAGGCCGCGTCCCCCGACGCGGCGCCGTTCGCAGGGGAGGGCGAACCTCCCGGTGAGCCGCACCGCATTTCCCCGGGTGTCATGCTGAGCTTGTCGAACCATCTCTGTCGTTTCCGTCCACGTCCCCCACCGTCCGGCCAAGCTTGCATCTATTCTCATTACCCGGCAAGCCTATCGTAAACCGATTCAAAACGCAACTCGAAAAATCGACGTCAGCCATTTTCTTCTGTAGCGCCGGCCTGCCCCGAATTCGTTTCGGGGTCGGAGCCTGCGACCGTCGTTGGTGGCGCGAGCGTCCCTGCTTGCGGTCGTGGGTCGGGCGTGCCGTCCCAGCGCGCCGCCTCGTCGCGCCTTGGCGGCAATGCGCGAATCGGTTTCGCCGTCGTTGTAGCCACGGCGCTCTGTCGCCGTGCCTTCTTCCCCATTGTGGCAAGCGCACCGCTTGCCGTCGTGCAAAGTGGAACGGGCGTCCCGCCCGTCTGCCGTCGCCTACGTTGAACGGGCGTCCCGCTTGTTACCATCCCCCATCTTCCGCCTCCTGTCTCCTCGCCCCGACTCCGCCGGGGGAACCGAGTCCGCGAGGAGCGATCTCGTCGTGCCTCGGTCGCAAAGGATTAAGGTGAGGGGAACGGTCGCGTCCGCCTCCGCATCAACATCCAGCCGGATTCCGCAGGCCGCAAGCGAAACCAGGCGTGTCGAGCAGGTTAAAAAGTCGTAATTCTCGACGCGGCATAAGCGCTGGCTGGATAGTGAGGCTACTCCTTTTTTGCTCGCAATCCGACAGCGAAATCCCTACCATACGTCCCACAGGCTGGGAACAGGCGGGTTGGTCTTGGGCCGCAGGGAGAAGCGCGATGAAAGTCACGAAATGCGGCGTGATGGTTGGGCTTTTTGTCTGGGGCATGCTCGCCATGCCCGCGGCCCACGCGCAGACTGTTTTGGAAGTCATCCCGTCTGTCACGAACATCTGTCTCACCCTCGATGGGTTCAATTCCTCCTCAGGACAGCCAGTCGGACAAGTTACCGCAGGGTGGGGATGCACCTATCAAGCGTCGGGATGTATCACGATCAACGTAGGTTGTGGAAGCAGCTGCAATTCAGCAGACCCGAACGGAAACGAGTACTCGACCAACATCTGTGTGGGTAGCTCGACCAACACCACGGCAGGGGAAGGTTTCGCCTGTTCGGGGCTGATCGCTTACTCACTGGTCGGTGAAGTGAACGGAGAATGCATCCAGCTTGGAACATCAGGTTCTTTTACCTCTCCGGCCACCGGCTTACTGTCCGTATACGTTAACGACGACGATTATTTCGACGACGGCGGCTCGTTCAATGTCTGCATCCAAATGCCAGACGCCGGTCTCGTTTCCAGCGGCGGACCCGGTGGACCATTTACCCCGCCGAGCTGTGCCTATACACTCACGAACAGCGGCGCCGCCTCTTTGGCTTGGTCAGCCACCAACGGCCAAAACTGGGTGAGCCTTTCTTCCACTGGCGGAACTCTCGCGGCAGCAGCCAGCACAACTGTCACGATCTCCATTAACTCAAACGCCGACGCCTTGGTCGCCGGTGTTTATACGGACTCCGTTTCCTTTGCGAACCTCACGTCCGGCAACGGCAGCACCGCCCGTCCGGTCAGCTTGGCGGTCATTGCACTTCCAGCAGCTCCATCCGGGCTCACCGCAACTGCGGCTATCGGGGCTTACGGTCTGCAGATCAATCTCGGCTGGGCGGAGAGCTCCACAAACCAGGACGGCTTCACCATCGAGCGTGCGCCAGATGTCGGTGGTGTGCCAGGTACTTGGGCCCAAATTGCCGTGCAGGTCGGCGGGGACTATCGCGGCTACAGCGACGTAAACTTGCCGATGGGCACAACCTACTGGTACCGCATTCGCGCCTACAATGGGGGTGGGTATTCTCCCTACAGCAACCTCGCTAGCGCAGAGACATTTTACCTCCCCCCGGCACCCACGAGCCTTATCGCAACATCCACCCCATACGGTGACATTACGTTGTTCTGGGTCAACGTCGCCACCAACGCATCAGAAAACATCATCTGGCGTGCTCTGGATAATGGCGGCGTCCCGGGAACTTGGACGCTTGACGGGTACGCGGCAACCAACACCACGAACCTCGTCGTCTCCGGCCTCGCGTCCGGCACGATCTACTGGTTTACCGTGCAAGCCTACAACGACATCGGTTACTCCCCGTACAGCAACTTCGCCAGCGCCATTACCGCCGGGCCGCCACCGACGCCGTCCAATCTGGTCGCCGTCGTGGTCGCCAGCAATCAGGTCAACCTGAGTTGGGCCGAAGTGGCCGGGAGCGTCACCGGGTTCCAGATTAGCCGGGGAGCAGAGGGCACCCTGATCGCAAACATTAATTCGAACACCACAATCTACAGCGATTTCGGGGTTACAACCAACAAGACCTACACGTATTGGGTTCGCTCTTACAATTCTTACGGTGACTCCGCTTTCTCATTCCCCGCCAGCGTAACCGTTCCCGCTCTTCCACCTGCGCCGTCCAACCTCATCGCCACCGGAGTGGCCACGAACCAAATCAATTTGTCATGGAAAGACAATTCGAGCGGTCAGGCCGGGTTTGCCCTTCAGCGAGCTCTCGACAACGTCGGCTCACCGGGAACCTGGGCGCAAATCGCCACCCCCAGCAACACCGTCACGACCTACAGTGACACGGGACTCGCGCCAACGACCCGCTACTGGTATCGCGTCAGCGCCACGAACGTCAGCGGTGATTCACCTTTCAGCAACCTGGCCAACGCCACCACCGCTTCCGGCACGAACGTCTGGATCAATCCGCTGAGTGACAAATGGGAGATCGCCCCCAACTGGTCGCAAGGGGTCCCGTCCAGCGCTCAATCGGGATTGCTGATCACCAACGCCAACACCACGACCGTGACCATCGATGCGGTGACCGCCGCCAGCAATGCTGTCAATCAATGCCTGACAATCGGCAATCTGACCATCTTCTCGCCAGCCGGCGCCACCAACACCCTTAACCTCACAAGTGCCGGGCCGACAAATCCCCTGCATGTCATCAACTCACTGACCGTCACCAACGGCGGCGCGATCAACATCACCAATTCCGTCCTGCAAGTAGATGGCACGTTCGCACTGGACGGCAGCATGACACTGCCACCCACGGGTCAACTCATCGGGACAAACGCTTCGATGTACATCGGCGTCGTCTCCACCGGTCAGGTCACGATGACCGGCGGCTCCGCGGCCCTGCGCACCCTCATCGTCGCGTCGAATGCGTATTCCTCAGGCACATTTACGATGACAGGTGGAAACGTGAGCTACTCCAACGTCTGGTTCGGCGTCGGCTCCAATTCCTCGGCCTCCGTCTGGCTGACCGGCGGTAGCCTCACCTCGACGAATCGAGTCCTCTCGTCAATAGTGGGCAGATTTGGAAACGCCCAGATGACGATATCAAACGGAGCTACGCTAACCGGCTGGACTACTTGGCTCGGTGACGGAAGCGCGGCGACCGGCACATTGACCGTAGCGGGCGGTTACGCCAACTTGGGTGCCCTGACTATTGCTGCCGCGAGCAATAGCGCTGGAGCCGCTTGGATGTCAGGGGGCCAACTGGTGGCTACGAACCAAGCTCTTTCTGTCGGGTTCGGGGAGTATTCTGCAGCACAGATGACGATCTCTAACGGGACAGTGCTGGTCGGAAGCCAGTCCGGCGGCAACGCCCTAATCGTGGCAGGAAACAATTATTCCACCGGAACGCTTACCATGTACGGAGGAACGCTTTTGTCGTCCCCATATGCTGGTGGCCCGTGGTTCGTAGGCGGAGGGCCGGGCGCGCAGGGCTATGTCTGGATTAATAACGGTACCATCCAGGCTGTCGACAACAATAGTACATTGTTCTTAGGAGAGGATTCAGGTTTAGGACAATGGGTTCTGACCAACGGATTCGTCACATTCAACAACGTCTATGATGGTCTGATCAACGGTTTGGGCACCCTGACAATCGACGGCGGAACGTTTTCTATAATCAGCAATACCATCGTCAGTCTCGGAGGCACCGGGGCTGTGTGGGTTACGGGAGGTCAACTGTTCGAACCCACAGGCACGTTCGTACTCGGCGAAGGCGGCCCCGGTCTAATGAATATCTCTGGAGGGAGCACAGTAATCGGTTCGATGATCGTTCCGTGGAATAATGCAACGAACACGGGTATTTTGGACATTTCCGGCGGACGGGTCACCGTCTTCGACAGCCTCGTCGTCGGCGATTGCGCGTCCAACGCCATCGGCCAGATCACCATCAACGGCGGCACGCTCTACGTGACCAATGCCACCCACACCGGCTATCTCGACCTGCGCGACGGCACGCTTACGGTGAGCGGCACCGGCCATTTGGTGGCGGACGTGTTCGTGATGACCAACACCTGCGGCCTGTTCGTTAATGACGGAGGCTCGGTGTCGTTTGGGACAACAATCTTCAACACAAACCTCAGTACGGTCGGCGACGGCATCCCGGACGCGTGGCGCGCAGAATATTTCCCCGGTGTCGATCCGACCGGCCGGACTACCAACAATCTTTCCTGCGCGACTTGCGATCCCGACGGCGACGGACAAAACAACATGCAGGAGTACCTCGCCGGCACCAATCCGACGAACGCAGCGAGCCTCCTGCGCATTGTCTCTCTGGCACAGGTTGCCGGAAACGTGCAGGTGAGTTTCACTTCCGTTAGCGGAAAGTATTACACGCTGGAGCGTTGCCAGTCACTCGGCGGCGCGTGGACGACCCTCGTCGATAACATTCCGGGTACGGGCAGCATCCGACAGGCGACGGACGTCGGCGGGGCCAGCCAGTCAGTCGCTTTCTACCGCATTCAATTGAATCAGTCCCCCAATCTGGTGCTGGTCGACAGCATCGGCGACGGGATACCAGATGCCTGGCGCGCACAGTACTTCCCGAATGTTGATCCGACCGGCGCGACTACCAACAACCTGTCATGCACACTATGTGACTCCGATGGCACCGGTTTCAACAACTTGCAGGACTACCTGGTGGGCGTTGACCCGACCAACCCCGCCGCCGCCTTGCGCATCACGTCGATTGTGCCAACGGGCAACAGTCTGCTCGTGACATGGGCGATGGGCCCGAACCGGACCAACGCGTTGCAAGTAACCGTCGGCGACGGATTCGGCGACTATAGTACCGAGGGCTTCTCCGACATCTTCACCGTCACCAACACCGTCGGCACGACGACCAACTACCTCGACACCGGCGCGGCGACCAATCTTCCCGCCCGCTACTACCGCGTCCGGCTCGTCCCGTAGCGGCTGGTGCCCGGCCCGGAGGGGTATTGGAGGGCGAGATGCCTGTCGTGTAGGTATCCCGCCGTGGCCTTGGTCGGGCAGGGGACCAACGGCTTGCCTTGTGGCCCGGAGTTTGCGATGGTCGACGCTTCGGAGAAAGCGATGAGCCTTCACGAATACATTCTGCTCGCGTTCAGTTCGCTGTTTATCATCGTGGATCCGATTGCCACGCTGCCCGCGTTCCTGGCGATGACGCCCACGGATTCGCCTGCCAGCCGCATCCGGATGGCGCGATTGGCCTGCTGTGTGGCGGGGGGGGTCCTGATCGTTTGCGCCGCGACGGGAAAGTGGATCTTCCGATTACTCGGCATCACGCTCCCGGCATTCCAGATGGGCGGCAGCATCGTGTTGCTGCTGGTTGCGCTGGACATGATCCGGGCCCGCCGCTCCGAAGTCCGCGAAACGACCGAGGAAACCGCCGCCGGCGCCGACAAGGAGGACATCGCCATCACGCCGCTGGCCGTTCCCATGTTGGCCGGGCCCGGCGCGATCACCACGGCCATTTTGATGCAGAACCAGGCGGAGGGCGTGGCCCAGCACATCGCGTTGTATGTCTGCATCGTCGCCGTGTGCGCGATCAGCTATCTCATCCTGCGCATGTCGGCCCACGGGGTGAGATGGATCAGTCCTCTGGCCATGAAAATCGCCACGCGCCTGATGGGGTTGCTCCTGGCGGCCGTGGCGATGCAGTTCATGTTGAATGCCTTGAAAGCCGTGCTGCTGCCGTCCCGGTGAAATCTCCCTTAGCCGCTTGTATTGCAGTACATTGCACCGGCACAGCGATTGCGCGTTTGGGTTGTCAGCTCGAAAAATGAAGCGGTAGCGTTATATGGAAGCATTCAGAACAGCCGCCCGACATTGTGTGGAGCTGTTTGCTCGCTCGAAACTCGCACGCAGACGAGCCAAGTCAGTTGGCACCATCGAATACATCATTCAACGAAGACAGGTGTTTAAAGACTTCGCCATCGATCTCGTGTTGGACGTTGGCGCAAACATCGGGCAATTCGCGCAAGACCTCAGACTTTGTTATACAGGTGACCTGATCTCATTCGAACCAGTCTCGGCCACGTTCCGTCGCCTCGCCAGCGCCGCCTCGCGTGATCCGCGCTGGAAGGCTTACCAAGTCGCCCTGGGCGGCCAGAACTCAACCCAGACCATGAATGTGTGTCGGCGCACCGAGCTCAGTTCTCTCCTGAAAACGAACGCGTATTGTACGGGGCGCTTCGGGGAAAGCGCCGCGACAACGGGACAGGAAGTCGTGTCGGTCCGACGACTCGATGACGTGCTGGACGAAGTCGCCCCTGACTGCACTCGCCGACGCATCTTCCTGAAAATGGATACGCAAGGGTACGATCTCGAGGTGTTCAAGGGACTCGGCGACAAGCTGCAACATGTCGTCGCCATGCAATCAGAAGTGTCCCTCATCCCCATCTACGAGGATATGCCACATTGGATCGATGCAATTTCGTTTTATGAAAAGGCCGGGTTTGGAGTCGCTGGCTTGTTTCCCGTGTCGCTCGATGCCTGCCGCGTGATCGAGTACGACTGCTTGATGGTCAGAGTTTGATCGCTCCAGGGACGCGCCCATTCCGTCCTTGGAGGGCGACGCTCCGTCGTGGCCGCGCCGCTATTTGACGTGTTCCCACGCGTGGTAGGAACTGCGAACAAGCGGGCCGGACTCGACGTGGCGGAACCCGAGACGCAAGGCGTCTTCACGCAATTCCGCAAATGTTTCGGGCGGAACGTAACGGACCACCGTCAATTGTTCCGCCGTCGGCTGCAGGTATTGACCGAGCGTGAGAATGTCGCAGCCGTGCTGGCGCAAATCGCGGAAGACCTGAAGCAATTCCTCGCGTGTCTCACCCAACCCGAGCATCAGGCCGGACTTCGTCAGTATGTCGCCGCGAAATTCCTTCGCCATTTCCAGCACGCGTAGCGAACGGTCGTACACCGCGCCGGGCCGGACCGGCTTGTAGAGGCGCGGGACGGTTTCGATGTTGTGCGCGAGCACGGCCAGCGGCGTGTTCACGACGCGTCCGATGCACGCAGCCTCCCCGCGAAAATCGGGGATGAGCATCTCCAATTTGCACGACGGCAACCGCTGATGGATCGCTTCAATCGTTCGGGCGATGTGGTCGGCCCCCTGATCGGGTAAATCGTCGCGCGTCACCGACGTCAGCACGCAATAATCGAGTTTCATCGCTGCGACAACCGTCGCCACGTGCTCCGGCTCCGCCGCATCGAGGTAGCCGGGTTTGCCCTTGTCAACCGCGCAGAAGTTGCAGCGCCGCGTGCACGTATCGCCCATCAGCATGAACGTCGCCGCGCCATGTTCCCAACACTCGCCCATGTTCGGGCATTTCGCCTCTTCGCAAACCGTGTGGAGCTTGAACTCGCGCACCACGTTTTTCAGGTAGCCGTAGCGCTCGCCGCCGCGGACTCGCTGCCGAATCCACTCGGGCAATCGCCGTCGCCGCGCGGGCTCAACTGTGATCAGTGCTGTGTCCATGTTGTTTGCGCGTAGGAGAATAAATCACGATGCGGCATTTGTCACGTGAAGCATGTCGTGTCCTGCCGTTCCTGGCCGTTACGGGAGAAGGTCGTCATCCCCGGGAGGTTGATTGGAGTTCAACCGGTGCGACACATAGAAACAACCCACCGCAAACAGGCTGGAAGTCGCGGCGATGATCAGGGCCAGCGATTCGGGCTGATGGAACGCGTTCGACAATTTGAGCGCCAACATCCCCAATTTGCCGTCATACATTTCCACGTCGCGAGTGGAGACCTTCGAGTCCTCGATCGACAGGCTGCTGTCCTGCCAGTCGCCCGGCGCGCCAGTCGCCCCTGTCGCTTTCGACCGGCCCGCGCCCGCCACCAGCACGATGCTGGCGATGCTGAGCCCCAGCACCAGCACGGTCACGCCGACAATGGTAAGTGTCGACTGTCGTCGGGATGACGGACGAGGCCTGGATGACATGTCGTTCACTTCGCTGCGCTCGTTTGGTTCACGCGCTCCATAGATCACCAAAACCACGAAACTCCTTGGTTCAAGAATACCAGAGATTCGCCCTCATTCCAGCATCGGGCGAAATTCGGGGGGAGGGGATTTGACCGGCGGTCTCAGGGACGATTGACGAGCCGAGGCGCTTTCAGGAGAACAAAATGGCGACCCCAACGGGATTCGAACCCGTGTTACCGCCGTGAAAGGGCGATGTCCTGGACCGGGCTAGACGATGGGGTCGCCGAAATTGCCGTGTGCGCGGGTTGACTATAGCGAAACGACCGCGAATCGCAACGGTGAAGTTTTCCGCGTAACACTTCCGGGGAGGCCGTCGGCGCGAAACGACTTCGGAACGAAACCCATAGGCCGCGTGCCCGATTCGCGCCGCCAATTCACACGGCGAGGATTTCCTTTTCCTTGTGGGACAGGACGGTGTCGATCTCTTTGATGTACTCGTCGGTCTTGTTCTGAATTTCCTTTTCCGCGTGCTTGAGTTCATCCTCGGTGATGTCGCCGTCTTTTTGCAGCTTCTTCGCAAGGTCGTGCGCGTGACGCCGTTCATTGCGGATGGCGATGCGGCCGTCCTCGGCCATTTTCTTGCAGACCTTGTCAAGTTCGCGCCGACGTTCCTGATCGAGCTCGGGGATCGGGATGCGGATGATCTTGCCGTCGACATGCGGGTTGACGCCGAGTTCGGACTTCATGATCGCCTTCTCCACGGCATGGACGAGTGTGGCGTCCCACGGCTGGATGACAATCAAGCGCGGTTCGGGAGTGGAAATGCCCGCCAACTCCCGCAACCGCATGTGCGAGCCGTAGGCTTCCACCGGGATGTTTTCCACGAGAGACGTCGACGCCTTGCCGGTGCGGACGGAGGCGAATTCGCTGTGGACGAATTCGAGCGTCTTCATCATTTGTTCTTCCATCGAGTCGAGGACTTCTTGCAGAGTCATGGTGTTTCAGCTTAGAAAGTCGCCCGAGGTCATTCAAGGAAAAAGCAGCCATGCCCGCAAATCGCACATTGTTCATCGACGCGGATGACACGCTCTGGGAGAACAACATCTACTTCGAGCGGGTCATCGCCGAGTTTGTCACAGCGCTCGGGCAACAAGGGCACGGCGCCGAACGGGTCGACCAGTTGCTCTGGGAAACCGAACAACGCAACGTCAAGGTCACCGGCTACGGCAGTCAGGCCTTCTGCCAGTCGCTGCACGAGGTCGCCCGGCAACTTGGCGCCACCGACCTGGAGTCGTGGATTCAACAGCAAGAGACCTGGATTCGGTGCCATCCGATTGATCTCATGCCCGGTGTACGCGAAACGCTTCCCGAGCTCCACGCGGCCAACCGGCTGATCCTGTTGACCAAGGGCCGCGAAGAAGAACAACTCGGCAAACTCGCTCGTTCGGGCCTCGCGGCATTCTTCCACGTCACGGAGGTCGTCTTCGAGAAATCGGTCGAAACCTACCGCGACATGATCGCGAAGCACCGCCTCGCGCCCGCTCAAGCCTGGATGATTGGCAACTCGCCGCGTTCCGACATCAACCCCGCTCGGGCCGCCGGGCTCGGCACCGTGTACATCCCGTACCACACCACGTGGCAACACGAACTGGAAGAGATCGCACCGGGCGGTGGCACGCTCATGCTCGAGAATTTCGGTCAGCTCATCCAACACTTCGCGTAACTGCGGCGGGCACGGCCTCGCACTCCGGTCCCGTCGAACGTGAGCTAATCACTCACGAGCGTGCCGATGTGCTCGCCGAGGATGGCGCGGCGGACGTTGCCGTACTCGAAGAGGTTGAAGACCACGATGGGGATGCGGTTGTCCATGCACAGTGAGAACGCGGTGGAATCCATCACGTTGAGCCGTCCCTTCAACGCGTCCATGTAACTGAGTTTTTTGTACCGCTTGGCCGTCGAGTCCTTCTTCGGATCGGCAGAATACACGCCGTCCACCTTTGTCGCTTTCAGCAACACGTCGGCGCCAATCTCGCTGGCGCGCAACGCGGCAGTCGTGTCGGTCGAGAAATAGGGATTGCCCGTCCCGGCCGCAAAGATGACCACGCGCCCTTTTTCGAGGTGGCGGATCGCACGGCGGCGAATGAACGGCTCGGCGACCGCCCGCATTTCGATGGCCGACTGGACGCGGGTTTGCACATGGTTTTTTTCCAGCGCGTCCTGCAACGCGAGGGCATTGATCACGGTTGCGAGCATCCCCATGTAATCGCCGGCGGTACGGTCGAGGCCGTGTTTGCTACCCGCCACGCCCCGGAAAATGTTGCCGCCGCCAATCACGATGGCCAGTTGAACGTCGAGATGCTTGATCTCCTTGATTTCCTTGGCGATGGCGTCGCAGGTTTCCGGTGAGATGCCGTGTCCGCGGGGACCGAGCAACGCCTCGCCGCTCAACTTCAACAACACACGATGGTATTTGGGATGCGGCGCAGACTTTGTGGTCATGGAAACCCTTGTACACGCTGTCCCCCACTCTTGGCAAGCGCAGGTTCGAAATGGAACGCCACGCTGGCCCCGAACCTTTTCGGGGATCCGTCGTGGCGGCTTTGTCTGGCTTTATGGGAGGGCGAGGCTCCTGCCGAGCCGCTGCACTATGGCGTTCACATTCTCGGCTCGCCGGGAGGCTCGCCCTCCCAACTCCTGGAGTCATTTCTGACTGGGCGCTGGCACCGCCACGGTGCTTGCTCCCATCGCTCCATCTTGGCATACTTCTCGCCATCGCCGTTTCATTTCGATGAACGCGTCTTCAGAGAAGACATGGGGTTACCTTTTGGGAGTCGTTGCTGTGTGCCTCCTGATTCTCCTCGGCTGGTTTGCGTTCCACCAAGAGCCGCCGCCTCCGAACCAGCAATCCGCGAAAGTCGAAGCCACGAAGCCCGTCGTGCCTGTGTTGGAGCCCGCTAATGATTCCTCGAGTGAGATGCCAACAAACCAGCCGGAGAACTCCATCACAACCAACGCTGCCGATCTCTACCGCCAGGCATTCGCCCTTTACGATGGGCTGTCGAATGATCAAAAGCATTTACTCGGAGGTTGGCACACGAACGTTGATGCGGCGGTCGAGGCGGAGTTGTGCGAGAAGATTCGCCCGATCTGCAACCTGATGCACCAGGCATCGGCGGTGACGAATTGTGATTGGGGTGTCAACCCAGTAACGACCGACACTTTGTTGCCATATCTCGGCCCGGCGCGGAACATCGCCCGGGCAGCGATTTGGAGCGCTGCACATTGCCGAACGAACGATGTGACGGGAGCAACGGATGATGCGGTGGCGGTGTTAAAGCTTGGTCAACAAGTCTCAAGAGGTGCGATGATTGGCTGTCTCGTTGACATGGCGCTACAGGGTTTGGCGTGGTCTTATGTCGCGGAAAATCTAGCGAGGTTTCAGGGTTTGGACGCTCAACGGCTGGCGGCTGCTTTCAATGACCCAGCCTATGAAGCTGCGCCAAGTCGGGCGATGGAACAAGAAGCAGATAGGGCTGACAACGCCGCCGCGAAGCTGGCCGCGATGCCTGCCGCCGAAGCCGAGGCGGAGTTCTCCAACTCCGCGCAGGAGGTGGCCAAATTTGTGGACGGATACCCGACAAATCTGGATCAGGCGTCCATCCTGGCCGCGTACAAACAAATCGCCGATTCAGAACGGCAGTTGGCAGGTGCGCTGGCTTCATCTTCCGAAAACGACTACGAGACTTGGTTGGAATCTTCCACCGATCTTCAAGCGTCAAACCCGCTGGCGAAAGGTCTTTTGGAGTCTGTTGACGGATTCCTGGATAAGGTGCAGGGTGCGGAAGTCAATCGGGCGTTAATCGTTGCCGGGCTCGCAGTCGCACAGGCCGGAGCGAACGCGTTGCCTTCGTACCCCGATCCGTCGAGCGGACAGCCCTTCGTCTACACAGAAACCGCCGACGGATTTCAACTGCAATCCACCTATCAGGTCAAGGGCAAGCCGATGACAATGCAGTTCAAGTAGGCATATGAACGCGTCGCCAACAAGGATACGCGGTTATGTTATTGTCGGAATTGCTCTTCTCTGCCTCTTCATTGTCCTCGGTTGGGTTGCGTTCCATGAAGAGCGGTCGCCTCTGGACCAGCAACCCGTGAAGGTCGAAACGGTCAAGCCCGTCGTGCCTGTGTTGGAGCCAGTTGAAAATCCTGCGAATAAGCGGACGGCAGGCCAGACAGACGGCTCGGCGTCGACCAACGCCGCGGCGATCTACCGGCAAGCGTTCGATCTTTTCGATCAGTTCTCGAAAGACCAAGAGTTTATTCTCGGTGATTGGCGAACGAATGTCGATGCGTCCGTCGAGGCGGAACTTTGCGACAGACTTCGCCCGATTTGCGACCTCATGCATCAAGCGGCGGCGGTGACGAATTGTGATTGGGGTATCGAACCGATTACGGTCGGCACAAGGTTGCCGCACCTTCAGGCTTCACGAAACATCGCACGGGCAGCGCTATGGAACGCGGTGCACTGCCGGTCCAACGACATGGCGGGGGCAACCGATGATACCTTGGCGGTGCTGCGACTGGGCCACAACATCTCGCACTCTGGGCTCCTCGGCTGCCTTACCGACCACGGCCTTCAGGGCTTGGCAGCGGCGTGCGTTGCTGACAACGTCGGATTGCTCGGTGGGGCTGATGTACAGCAATTAGCCGCGGCTTTGAATGATCCGGCTTACGGAGAGGCCGCGAGTCAGGCCATGTACCAGGACGCGGACAGGCTCGACCGCTACGCCACGGAATTGTCTACGATGCGCGCTGCTCAAGCGGAGAAGGAGTTCTCAGATTCTGCCCAAATAATGGCCCAATTTGGGGAGGGATATCCTACCCATTTGGATCAGGCTGCGATTGTTTCCGCTTACAAACAGAACGCCGACTCGGAACGTGAGTTGGCGGAAGCGCTGGCGACGTCGTCAGAGGCCGCCTATGAAAATTGGCAGCAGCACGCGACCGAACTCGAAACCTCCGATCCTCTCGCAAAGTCCATGATGGAGACGGCAGAGTCGTTTGTACAACGTGCCAGGTACGCCGAGGTCGATCGGGCGCTGGTGGTAGCCGGTATGGCGGTCGCGCAGGGTGGAGTCGACACGCTGCCATCCAATCCGGATCCATCGAGCAGCCAGCCGTTTGTCTACACACAAACCGCGAACGGCTTTCAACTGCAATCCACTTACCAGGTGAACGGCAAGCCGATGACGATGCAGTTCAAGCTGCGTTGAACAAGCGGGAAAAGAAGAGAGGCCGGGTGACCGGCCTCTCGCAATTGTCAAACGCGGCTACAGCACCTTAGGCCGCCGGCGGCGACCCCGGGATTTCCTCACCGACCTGCCAGCGGATGAAGCGGCGGACCACGATGTTCTCGCCCAACTGTGCGATCTTGGCGGTGACATGGTCGTTGATCGTGATCTCGGGGTTCTTCACGAACGGTTGCTCCAGCAGGCACACCTGGGAATAAAACTTCTCCAATTTGCCTTTGACAATGTTCTCGATGGCCGGCGCGGGCTTGTCTTTCACCTGCGCGCGGTAGATTTCCTTTTCGCCTTCGATAACGACCGCCGGGACATCCTCGCGTCTCACATAGCTCGGATTGGCCGCGGCGATATGCTGGGTAATGTCCTTGACCAGTTCGCGGAAACCCTCGTTGCGGGCCACGAAGTCCGTCTCACAGTTCACTTCCAGCAGCACGCCGAGCTTGCTGCCGTGATGAATGTAGCTGGCGATACAGCCTTCCTTCGCGGCGCGCCCGGCTTTCTTGCCGGCGACCGCGATGCCTTTCTTGCGGAGGATTTTTTCTGCCTCGCCGATGTCGGCGCTGGCTTCCTGCAACGCCTGTTTGCAGTCCATCATGCCGGCACCGGTCTTTTCGCGAAGGGCTTTGACGAGTTTGGGGTCGATTTGCATTGCGCTCGTAGTCATGGGGAATAGTTGCCCGCTAAATTGTCTAGGCCGACACCGCGGTTTGTTCCGGGACGGGAGCGGGCTCCACCGGTGGTGGAGGCGCCACCTCGGTCGCCACCGCGACCGGCTCCGGAGGCGGGGCGGGATACTTCCGACCCAATTCCGCCTGCGCTTCGGCGACGGTGTTGGCGATCACGTTGGTGATGAGTTTGACGGCGCGAATCGCATCATCGTTGCCGGCGATCGGGTACGTAACCTGATCGGGGTCGCAATTGGTGTCGACGATGGCAATGATCGGAATATCGAGTCGTTGCGCCTCGTGGATGGCGATGGCTTCGCGCAAGATGTCGACCACGAACATCGCGGCGGGCACCCGTTCCATGTTCACGATCCCATCGAGATTGCGATGCAGTTTGCTTTGCTCGCGGCGGAGGGACGCGACCTCTTTCTTGGGCAGGTGCTCGCCTTCGGGCGATGTGAGAAGACGGTCGATTTCCTGCATCCGCTTCACGCTGTTGCGGATCGTGCGAAGATTGGTGAGCGTGCCGCCCAGCCACCGATCCACGACATACGGCATGTTCGTGCGGATCGCGGCTTCTTTGATTTCTTGTTGCGCCTGTTTCTTGGTCCCGACGAACAACACGGAGCCGCCGCTGGCGACCGTATCATGGAGAAACCCGCAGGCGACTTCGATCTGGGTGAGCGTCTTGTTGAGGTCGATGATGTGAATGCCGTTGCGAGCGGCGAAAATGAACTTTTTCATCTTGGGGTTCCACCGCTTGGTCTGGTGACCGAAATGAACCCCGGCTTCCAACAACTCTGCGACTGTTACGCTTGCCAATGTATCCTCCACTGTTTCATCCCTCGCCGACACAACGTGTTTCTGACGCGGGACATCCCGTCTGAATAACGACTGGATTTTGGTTTAGTGTTTTTATGTCCCGAATCTCTTTCGGAACGGTTCTATACTGCCTCGACCACTCGTGGCAGGACTTGTCATCATAGCCCCATATCAGGGCTTTGCAAGCGGAAAAAAGGCCACTTTTCGGCAAACGAAACGGGCGAGCGATCTAGAATTTGGCCGTCGATGGTCCCAATTCGGGCAGGAAATTGCGCGTGGCCGCGTCATCGTACGAAAATAGCACGAATCCGGGCGCGCCAAGTTGTCGCGTCATCAGAATTTGCGCGGTCAACTGGCTCATGCGGTCGAATTTCCAGCTTCCGATCCCGACCACGACTTTGTTGCGCTGCGACGCCCACATCTGTTCCTTGCGAACCTTCGACTCGAAATCACGCATGTCGGGCGTGTACGTCATCGTGCACACGTAATCGACATACCCGCGGTCCAACCACAGTTTCCAGTCCTGCGCCTTTTCTTCCTTGGCGCGTTCGAGATCGGAAAACACCGCTGCCGACACGGCGATGCCCGGCCGGGCAAGGCGCGCGCGGGTGGACAGGTCTTCGACCCACGCGTTGATCTCGCGCTGGCGCCATTGGTTGAACTTCGCGGCATACGGGCCTTCCAACACGTCGGCGGGCCAGTGGCGGACGCGGGTCCCGATGCTCTGCTCGAATTCGCGCCGGCAATTCTCACAGAAACAGCACGGCTGTTCGGAGAAGCGGATGTAATCGAATTGAATGCCGTCCACGGGATACCGTTTCACCATCTCGGTTACCGACGACCCAACAAGCTCGCGGTTCGCCGGCACCGACGGACACAGCCACGTAAACCCCGACTGCAGGATCGGATGGCCGTCCGGCCCGCGCATCACGCGGTTGGCGGCAAGAAGTTGGCGTTGGAACGCCGGCGGGGCCTTGAACATGAACGTGACGATTTGCTTGGCATCGACGGTAAGCCCCCGCTCGTGGGCCAGATCGATCCCGCGCGCGACGGGGTCTGCGATGTCATGCACGACGCTCGGCAACGCGTGGCTGTTGGGGTAAAACGCCGCGCCGCCCGAGGCGAGATTGGCGAAAATCGTGTTGAACCCTGCGCGACGAAGGTTCTCCGTGGCGCTGTCCCAGTCGAGCTTCGTCGTATCGCTCACCCACACGCCGCGTAGTTCGCTGACGCGCGCGACGCGAGGGGAAGGCGAGGGGATGTAGGCCGGTGCGGGTGTCGGCTTCGACAGGCTCTGGTCGTACGTCGAGCCGCGCCAGGTGCACGAATTCAACAAACTGATGACGGCAACAACGGCCAGCGTTGCCGCCAAATAATTCCCCAACCTCCTCATGTGTCTCCTTGTGGCCTTGGAGTGCGGTGACCACGTGAACCGTGGCCAGCTTGTCACCGCTCTGCATTCCCCAATGCAACGACGAGTCGGCGTGCTCCAAAAACCGCGGTCACTATTAGCAGAATCCCGTTATGTTGCCAAACGAAATATTTGCTGTTACAAAGGAACTCGATGACGCTTCGCAAACTTTCCATCCTCGGCCCTGGCCTCCTCGGCGGCTCGATTGGCCTTGCGGCCCGACAACGCAAGGTCGCCAGGCGCGTGTCGATGTGGGCGCGCCGGCCCGACGCCGCCGATCAGGCGTATCAACTCGGCGCGGCGGATGAAGCGACGCATGACCTCGCGAAGGTCATCGCCGATACCGATCTGGTCGTGCTGGCCACACCCATTGGCGCGATGCGCGGATTGGTCGAGCAAATCCTTCCTGTTCTGCCGGCAGGTTGCGTGGTGACCGATGTTGGCAGCGTGAAATACCCGATTGTCACGGCGCTGTCGGATGCGCTCGCGGGCAAAGCACGGTTTGTGGGTTCGCATCCAATGGCCGGCTCGGAGCAGTCGGGCATCGACGCGGCGCGCCGCGATCTGTTCGACAACGCCGTGTGCATCGTCACGCCGCGCGAGGACACGGACAAGTCGGCCCTGCAATTGGTATACGATTTTTGGAAGGCGATCGGATGCACGGTGAAAACGCTCCCGCCGCTGGAGCACGACGAAATTGTGGCCCGCATCAGCCACCTGCCGCATCTCGTTGCCGCGGCGGTGGTCAACGTGGTTTGTAGCGACGGGTCACATCCGCTGAACTTTGTCGGGCCCGGATTCAAGGATTTCACGCGCATTGCGGGCGGCCCGTTCGAGATGTGGACGGAGATTTGTCTGGAGAACCGCCAGGAAATTGGCCGTGCGCTCGATGTGCTGATTGAAGAACTCGCCAAAGTGCGCGCGGCGGTCGAGAACAGCGACGCGGTCGAACTCCGCACCATGCTCAAACGCGCGAAGCATTTCCGCGATGAGTTGAGGTTCAAGACGTGAAGCCTCTGCCCGATATCCTCGAAATCCAGCCTCTGGCGAAGCCGCCGAATTGCACCATCACCGTGCCCGGCTCGAAAAGCATCACGAACCGCGCCCTGATCCTCGCCGCGCTGTCAGACGGCAAGTGCACGCTTCACGGCGCACTCTGGGCCGATGATACGCAAGTGATGGTGGACTCGCTTCAGAAGCTCGGATTCGAAGTGACCGTCGAGCCCGATCCACTCGAAGAATGTAACCGCACCATCACGGTTGTCGGCCGTGGCGGCGAAATCCCGGCGAAGAAAGCGGAACTGTATGTCGGCAACGCCGGCACGGCCGCGCGATTTTTGACGGCGCTGGTGTGTCTCGGTCATGGCGAGTATCGCATTGCTGGTGATTCGCGGATGAACCAACGACCGATGCGCGACTTGTTTGACGCGCTTCGCCAATTGGGCGTCGAAGTCGAAGCTGAGAAGGGCTGTTTGCCGGCGGTCATCCATGCGCGAGGATTGAAGGGTGGTGAGGTCACGATAAGCGCGAAACAGAGTAGTCAGTTCGCGAGCGCGCTCTTGCTGATTGCAGATAAAGCACAAATCAACCTGAAGCTGGCAGAGCCGGACGAACCGTACAGCTACGTCGAGATGACTCGTAGAATGATTCGCGAATTCAGCCACGACTACGCGATCGAACCGGATCTATCGAGCGGGTCATATTTCGTCACGGTACAAGCTATCACAGGTGGTCGCGTGAAGGTAGCCGGTTGGCCCCGCAACTCGTTACAGATCGATGGGAGATTTCCAAAGTTTCTGCCTCCTCCCGATTTCGTGTCACGAGTGCACGACTTGGGTGACAGCGTAATGACGCTGGCTATCTGCGCTCTGTTCGCGGAAGTCCCCGTCGTGCACATTGTCGACGCCGAAAGGCTACGTGAGCAGGAATCCAATCGTATCGAGGCCATGGTAACTGAACTAAAAAAGGTCGGGGCAGTAGTCGGAGAGCACGCGGACGGTTTTTCAGTTTATCACCTCATGCCGGGGCGGCAACTGCATGGCGCGGACATCGAAACGTACAACGATCACCGCATGGCGATGTGTTTTGCGGTGTTGGGATTGAAAGTCCCGGGCATTCGGATTAAGAATCCCGGCTGTGTGAGCAAGACATTCCCGAATTTTTTTGATAAGCTGGAGCAATTAAGAACTTGAACTCAGAGAGACTCGCGCAAGCGAGCCGGAAAACAGCGCGGCCACTCGGAAGCGCGATCCTCCAAACTATGAGCGAGAACGTAACGGTGGTGGCAGTGGACGGGCCCGCAGCCAGCGGCAAGAGCACGGTGTCGCGGTCGTTGGCCAAGATGCTGGGCTATCACTACGTAGACACGGGCGCGATGTATCGCGCGATCACCTGGAAGGCATTGGAGGAAGGCATCGACGTCGACGACACGATTTCCGTGATCGCGATGATGCATCGCATCAAGCTCAGTTTCGAGGTGGTCGATGGCCAGGTGCGGATGCTGATCGATGGGAAGTATCCCGGCAACGCCATCCGCGCTCCCCGCGTGACGGACAAGGTGTCGACGATTGCGGCGGTTCCCGAGGTGCGGCAGGTGCTCGTGCAGCATCAACGGTCGCTGACGAAGTTCGGCAGCCTGGTGATGGAAGGGCGCGACATCGGATCGGTGGTGTTCCCCAACACACCCCACAAGTTTTACCTCGAAGCCAGCCCCGAAATCCGCGCGCAGCGTCGGAAGCGCGACCTGGAAGCGATGGAGATTCCGGCCAGTCAGGAAGGCGTGAAGGAATCGCTCCAGCGCCGCGATAAAAAGGATTCCGGGCGTAGCGCGTCGCCGTTGCAAATCGCCCTCGGCGCAACCGTCATCGAGAATTCGAATTTGTCGGTCGAGGAAAATGCCAAGGTGATTCTGGATCATATCCGACAGCAATCGCTGCGGCGCGGCAGTTTCAGCGTTGGCGGGGCCTGAGCGCGTTATGCGACTGTGGTGGTATCGCTTCTGCCGGTTTTGGTTTCGCGTTTACTTCTATTTGTATCACCGGGGTCGCGTGTACAACGCCGAGAGATTGCCGGACAACGGCGCGTATATTCTGGCCGGCAACCACATCAGCTTTCTCGATCCGCCATTCTTTGGCCTGGCCTGCAAGCGCGAGGCATTCTACATGGCGCGGGACACGCTCTTCCGAAACCCGGTATCGAACTGGATCCTGCGAAGCTGGCACTGCGTGCCGATCAGCCGGGAGCGCGGCGATATCGGCGCGATGCGAACGGTGTTGCGGATGCTCGGCGAAGGCCAGGCGGTGCTGATGTTTCCCGAAGGGACGCGGAGCCAGGATGGTCAGTTGCAGGAGCCGCGCGCGGGGATCGGAATGATTGTGGCGCGGGCCAACGTGCCGATTGTGCCGATGCGCATTTTCGGCACGGAGCGGGCGCTGCCGAAAGGGGCAAGCCTGCCGCGACCGGTCAAGGTGGAGATCAAATTTGGCGAGCCGTTCCTCTATCCGCTCCCGGCAAACTTCGAGGATCTCCGTGGCGACGCCTTGAAGACCGTCTACTTCGACATCGGGCGTGAGATTATGAAGCGTATCGCGGCGCTGGAAGCGAGAAGCGACTAGGGTTCAGGATTGGCGCACTTGCGACCCATCCCGCGCTACGCTTTCGGATGGTCTTTCACATAATAGTCAATCTGCTGGCAAATCCGGTGCAGGACGTTGCAATCGCGTTTCTCAAGCGGCGCCCGGGCGATCACGCGGCGCAATGAGCGCAGAAATGAATCCGGATCACCCTGATGCGGCCGAAAGCCAATCTTCGCCAACGATTGCGCGAGATGGTCCAACACCGATTCGACCTCATGGACGGTGGCCAGATTGTACTTGGGCTTCGGGATTTCCCCGAGGCTCGCCAGGTACACTTCGTACGCGAACAACATGACCGCTTGCGCAAGATTGAGCGATGGATGCTCCGTCGCTTGCGGCACGCTGACGATATCATGACACAGGCGCAGCTCCATGTCGGACAACCCCGCTTCCTCGCGTCCGAAGACAATTCCCACGCGATGTTTGTGGGAAAGTTCGGCGATCTTTGCGGCGGCCTGTCGCGCCTCGATAATCTGCGGGAATTGCGCCCGGCGTTTGCGGTGCGTCGTGCCGACCAGCCAATGCAGACCGTCCGTTGCTTCCTCCCACGTCGTGACTACGCGGGCTTTCTCCAGTACATCACCCGCGCCGTGACCCAACATGATCGCCTGCTGGTGCGTTTGAAAACCCTTCGGCCCGTTGACCACGACGAGGTCGGTCAACCCCATCGTCTTCATCGCCCGCGCCGCCGACCCGATATTTCCCGGCACAGCCGGCTCAACAAGAATGACGGTCACATTGACCAGATTCGGCGGCGCGCCAAACGTCAACGCCGGCTCCGGATGCTTTTCCGTGGGCTTACGCATGGGAATCCAACACAATCGTCACCGGGCCGTCATTCACCAATTCCACATCCATCATCGCGGCGAATCTGCCTTCGACGACCTTCAGTGTCGTGGCCGCGCGCAGCTTTGTCATAAGATCGTTGTAAGACCGTTCGGCGTCGGCCGGCGGCATGGCATCGGTAAAACTCGGGCGCGTGCCTTTGCGCGCATCGCCGTACAACGTGAACTGCGACACCACTAAAATCCCGCCGCGAATGTCCGTGACCGAGCGATTCATGTTCTTGGTGTCGTCGGGAAAAATGCGCAGCGCAAGCAGCTTCTTGATCATCCACTCCGTGTCCACCGCGGCGTCATCCTTGCCGATGCCCAGCAGCACGAGCAGGCCGCGTCCGATTTCGCCAACAGTCTGGCCGTCGATCCGAACGGACGCTCTTGAAACACGTTGTACGACGGCTTTCATCGGGCAGCTGAATACGCGAAGGCCACGGGGTTGTCCAGTCTTGAACGGGCGCACGCTTGTGTTAGGCTTCTCCCGTGAAGATTCAGTTCTTGTGTCCCCATTGCAAACACGAGTTGGAGTTCGAGGATCTGTCGCAGGATGAGGCGCCGTGTCCGCTGTGCCAGAAAACGATTCGGCTGCGCATCACCGAGCGAATGCGACGCAATAACCTCGTGGACCGTTGCGCCGTGTGCGATTGCAACACCGTGTACGTCCAAAAAGATTTCAACCGCACTCTCGGCGTAAGCATTTTCGTGGCCGGCGCGATCCTGTTCCTGCTCTGTGCGTGGAAAAACCGTCTCGTCGAAGGCACGCTGGTGTGGGCGGCCTTTGTGCTGGCTGACGGGTTGCTCTACAAGTTTCTGCCCGATGTGACGATTTGCTACAAATGCTATGCGCAATACCGGGAGGTCGCGCCGAACCCGGACAATCAACCCTTCGAATTGGGCCTTGCCGAAAAGTATGACCCGCTCGACAAGCGCGCCCACGCCGAAAACCCTGCCGCCGACTGGAAGGGGCGCTGACGCTTCATGTGGCGCGCGCTGATGATCGGTCTGTTCGCTGTGGCGCTCGCGCATGGTGTTTACGGCGAAGAAGACCCTCGCGACGCGGAACGCCAGTTTCGTTTCCTCCTGTCGCGCGGCGACGAACTGCGGGCGCAAAAGGACCGGTTTGACCCACAGACGCCGCCCGTGGTCACCGAACGTTGGAAGGCGCACTTGAAACACCTCGAACGCGATTATCAACATTTCCTCCACGACCATCCGCTGCACGCGCGCGCGATGGTCGCGTACGGCGGTCTGCTCTACGATGAAGAGGACGAAGACGAGGGCGCGCGTTGGTGGGAAAAGGCCATTGCGGTCGATCCGCGCGAACCCTACGCGTACAACAACCTCGCGAATGTCTACGGCCACGACGGCCACGCCGCCAAAGCGCTCCAGTATTACCAGACGGCCATCGACCTCGCGCCGACTGAACCGATCTTCCGTTTCAACTGGGCGACGACGTGCCAACTCTTCCGCAACGAGTCGCGCGCCGTCTATGGCTGGAGCGTGGATGAGATTTTTCAACATAGCATGGAACAGTATCGCGCGGCCCGTGACCTAGACCCGCAAAACTACGATCTCTCGAGCACGTACGCCGAGACTTTCTACCAGTTGCCCAAACCGGATTGGCCGGGTGCCTACGAGGCCTGGCAGTTTTGTCTCCGCCAACCACTCGACGACCGGCAGCGCGAATTTGTGTGTGGTCACTTGGCCCGCGTGTGTATCCGTCTCGGGCGCATCGACGAGGCCAAACAGTGGGTGTCGAAAATTTCCACGAGCGACCAGATGTCTGTACGGCGCTTGATCGAGCGGAAAATTGCCGAACTGAGCCAGAAGACCGGCGGATCAACCACAACCAATCTCCCGCCGAATCCCCCGACAGACCCGGCCGCGAAACATTGATTCCGCTCGCCACCCTGCGTCTCCTGCCTATGGCTTCGCCACCCCGATGACGCCACACGCCACCCGCGCGCCGGCGTTGCCGGTCGGTTGGGTCTTCAGGTCGTCAGGCTTGGCGTGCACGATCACCGCGTGACCAATGATCGAGTCCGCCCCCTCCAGTGCGATCACCGTGTCCACCCGCTCGTAATGCGCCTTGCCCGTCGCGTCCGCGTCGAGGTTGCCGAAATCACCCGCGTGCCGCATCTCGGCATCGGGCCCGCCGTGTTGCATGTGGTGCGGATTGAAGTGACCGCCCGCCGACGCGCCATCCGGCGCACTGCAATCCCCAAATTCATGGATGTGAAACCCGTGCGAACCGGGCGTCAGACCCGTCACGTCCGCCACGATCTTCACCCCGCCATCGACTTTCGTGAACGTCACCACTCCCGATACATCATTGCCCTTGGTCGACGATAGCACCGCCACCGCCTTGGTCACCGAATCCGCCCGCGCCGAAACCACCGCCAAACTCATCATCGATACCGCCACCAATATGCCAGCTTTCATCCTTGCCTCCTGTCGTTAGGTTTGAACTTTTCGGAACCTGCCATCCATCCCACATACGCACAAATCTTGTCGCAAATTGCTCATCTTGACCCCTCCAAATGACGTCCGACCTCCCAAAACAAAGCCAAGTGACAAAATGACACACTTGGACTTCTAAGACCTTCTCCATCAAGCCAATCTACAACGCACAACACTCCAAAAAGCCGAGTCGGACGAGCCGCCGCTGTCGTATGCGGCAATTGGCTTCGTTTTTGGCTTTCCCATTTGCAAATTTCCACGCCGGCCTGCGCAAAATTGGGTTCGTTTGGTAATCCCTCCCCCCGGCAGAGCCGAGCTGGTCGGAGCCGACACGGAGTGGAGACGCAACCATGGCGTGCCCCCGGCGCAATCACCATCACACCCTCAACTTCAGGCAACAATGTGCTCATGGCGCAGACATGATATAACAAAAAGATAATACGTCAAATCAAAGTGGATATCAGGCCATGAATACGGAGGGCTGGCGTTACTCCGATTCCGAGGCCAACTCCACCTGCCGTCGCTACCGCGCCCTTGTGACACCGGCGTTTGCTCGCCTCAGGCGACGCGGTTTCAAACTATTTTGTTCGGTTTTGGCCTTTGGCGGGTTTTTAATAACGAATTGAAGATGACGGACAGCCAACAATTGCTTGCGGATTATGTCAGGAACGGCTCGGAAGACGCCTTTCGTGAACTGGTAACGCGCTACCTCGCGCTGGTCTATTCCACAGCGATTCGGTTGGTCGGCGGCGACACGCATCTGGCGGAGGATGTCGCCCAAACGGTCTTCGTGGACCTGGCGCGCAAGGCGCGCACGCTTCCAAGCGACGTGATGCTGGGCGGCTGGCTCCATCGCGACACCTGCTTTGTCGCCTCCAAGACCATGCGGAGTGAACGTCGTCGTCAGTCCCGTGAAAGGCACGCTGTCGAAATGAACTCCTTCCAAGACCATTCCGAATCGGATCTGCTGCGGGTTGCTCCCATCCTCGACGAGGCGATCAACCAACTGGGTGCAGGGGATCGCACCGCGATTTTGCTGCGCTTCTTCGAGCAACGCGACTTCCGCTCGGTGGGCGACGCGTTGGGAAGCACGGAAGATGCCGCCCGAATGCGGGTGACTCGGGCCTTGGAGAAACTGCACTCGCTGCTCAAACATCGTGGCGTCACTTTGTCCGTGGCGGCCTTGGGAACCGTGCTCACCGCTGAAGCCGTCACGGCCGCGCCCGTCGGTCTGGCGGTCACGATTTCCAGCGTGGCCCTGGCTGGCGCGGCGGCGGGAACCGGAACCACACTCACCCTCATTAAACTGATGGCGATGACCAAGGTCCAGGCTGGAATTGTGTGTGGCATCGCTGTCGCCAGTGCGGTGACCTCTTTGCAGATTGAACATCAAGCCCGGGCCAAAATGCGCCAGATGGACGTGTCCTTGCAGCAACAGTCCAGTCAACTGGCCCAATTGCAGGGCCAGAACGCGCGGCTTTCGAATCTCCTGACGCAGGCAAACAGCCCGAAAAACCCGGGCGATCTGCAGAAACTGCGCGACGAAGTGGCCGGCCTGCGCAGTCGAACCAATGAACTGACGGTCTTGCGGGAGGAAAAACGGCGGCTCCAGGCATCGCTAGCCAAAGCCCGACAGGATTTGATCGGTTCAAACCCGGGCGATCTCGTATTCAACAAGGAGACAGGTCCCAAAATAGGTTATATGAGCGATTTGGGGTTTGCGATCCGCGCATACGCTCGGAACAACCACGATCAGTTTCCCAGCAGCTTTGAGGAAGCGGCGGCTTTCTTCTCAGACCGGGTCCGCAACGAAACCAATCTTACGCCGGCTCAATTTGAAATCGTTTACCATGGGAACATGTCCGACGCGTTCAACGACACCTATGCGCATCCGAAGCGCCTCCTGCTCATCCGGGAACGGGAACCTTGGAAAGACACCGACGGGAAGTGGATGAAAGTTTATGAGGCAATAAACGGGCGGAGGTGGACTGTCAGTCTGCCGTACGACGATTTTGGGGCTTGGGAAGAGCAGCGCATCGTCCCGCCCGAGTCATCGAACGAATGAAAACACTCAAACTCGGCATCATCGGCACGGTCTTGGCCGGCGCTCTGGCGTCCCCGTGGCTGGTTCGACATCATGCGGAAGTCCGCTGGCGCGCGCAACAGCAAGCGTTGCTGCGGCAAGCGGCTGTCCTCGACCAGTTGTCGGCAGAGAATGCGCGGCTGTCCAATATGATTGTGCAGGCCGAGAGTTCGCAGTCTCTTTCCAATGCGCAACTCGCGAGCCTGACGAAATCGCGAAACGAATTCGGACAGCTTCAACAGACCCTTCAAGAAATCGAGCAGCTTCGGCGCCAAATACAGCGATTGCGCGACCGCTTGCAGGATGCGGCCAGGGAGGAGCAGGAAGGCCACGACGACTATACCGCCCTGTTGGCGGACGAAATGCCGCGGAGGCAGGCGCGGGTCGCCCGGCTGAGACAGTGGTTGGACGAAATGCCGGGAGAGAAGATTCCGGAACTGCAATTCCTTTCCGAAGACGACTGGATAAGGGTGGTCGACGATCCGCTGGTTACGGACGACGATTACCGCAGCGCGGCGAGCCGGCTGCGCGCCGATGCGGACCTCGAGTTTGGCCGGAGGGCATTGCCGGCGCTCCAACAATATGTCCAGGTCAACAACGGCCAATTCCCAACCGATCTCTCACAATTGAATCCTTACTTCGAGTCCCCTATTGACGATGCGATTCTCCAACGATACGAGATCGTCCCGACGAACAGCGTGGTCTCGTCCCTGGCCAACTTGGGAGGAGACGAGTTGATAACCGAGAAGGCTCCGATTAACAAAGAATTGGACCTGCGCACCGGCATCGGCACCAACCAGTGGCGCAATTCCATGGAGGAGGGCGTGTGGGATCCTGTGAAATAGGACCCGGCAGTTCCCAGCCCCCGCCGATCGTTTGGACATATCAAGTCTAGAGTGTCCTTGGGGGTCCGGTCCAATCGTGGATGCAATCACAACATCGGCAACGATCACCCTCGCGACCAATGTCGCGGGTGTCGTCGCCGGGTTCAACGCCTGACTTGTGACAAATCGGGGCGTTCACCCAAACTTGTAGTGCTTCCGCACCGGCTGGTGGACCTTCCAGACGCACGACATGCCGGCGGGAAACGTCACGAGATCGCCTTTGCCGAACCGCACGGGCTGGCCGCCGTCCGGCGTCACCGTGACATCGCCTTCCAGCAGGTAACAAATCTCCTGCTCGTCATAATGCCACGGAAACTCCGACACTTCCTTCTCCCATATGGGCCAACCGGTGACGCCTCGTTGTTCGAGTTCCTTGGACTGTGGATCGCGTATTACTTGAATGTCGCTCATTTGGCGTTCACCACTTTGGCCACGGATTCTATCACGCCCCTAATTCCTGCCAACTTCTCTTCGGGTGTGGTGCCGGTCATGCGGGGAAATTTGCCGCCGACCTGGAACAGCACCCCCCGCTGCGACAGCATGATCCGGTCTTCCCGGGTTTCGACCGTCTCGATGTGCGCTTCGCCCGCCTGGATTCGTACCTCGGCGCATTGCAAAAGGATTTCCACTTCACGCGGAACTTTGCCGAACCGGTCGCGGAATTCACGGCGGAGCGCCTTGACATCGGCCAATTCCAGCGCCAGCGCAATCTTGCGATACGCTTGGATGCGCAGCCGCGTGTCGGAGATGTAATTGTTCGGAATCCGCGCATAGGATTCGCCCAGTTCGTCATTCAGGAAATCCAGCTTGAGCGTGACCAGCGTCCGATGCTTGGGCTTTTCGCCCTTCATCCGCGCGATGCTCTCCTTGAGCAACTGGCAATACAGGTCGAACCCGATCGCCGTGATATGCCCGCTTTGTTCCGAACCGAGGATGTTGCCCGCCCCGCGAATCTCGAGATCGCGCATGGCGATCTTGAATCCGCTGCCCAGCGACGAATATTGTTTGATCGCACCGATCCGCTTCCGCGCGCTTTGAACGAGTTGCATGTGCCGCGGCAACAAAATGTACGCATACGCCTGGTGCTTGTAGCGTCCCACCCGACCGCGCAACTGATACAAATCGCTCAACCCAAACCGGTCCGCGCGATCGATGATGATCGTGTTCGCGTTCGGGATATCCAGCCCGCTCTCGATGATCGTCGTGCACACCAGCACGTCGATATCGCCCTTGACGAACCGCCGCATGACATCTTCGAGTTCGTCATCGCTCATCTGGCCGTGCCCGATGTCGATGCGAATCTTCGATCCTTCGAGCAGCGTCCGCAATCGCGCCGCCACGCCTTCGATGCTCTGCACGCGGTTGTGCAGGAAATACACCTGGCCGCCGCGGTTGAGTTCGCGCTGGATCGCCTGCTTGATCAACCGCTCGTCATAGCCGGCAATAATCGTCTCCACGGGCAACCGGTCCTGCGGCGGCGTCTGGATATTGCTCATGTCGCGCGCGCCCGTGAGCGAGAGATACAGCGTCCGCGGAATCGGCGTAGCGCTGAGCGTGACCACGTCGACCAGCTTGCGCAATTGCTTGAACCGTTCTTTATGAAGCACGCCAAACCGCTGCTCCTCATCGACGACAACCAGCCCGAGGTTCTTGAACAGGATGTCGCCGCTCAACAGCCGGTGCGTGCCGATGACGATGTCCACGCCGCCTTTGCGCAGCAGTTGCGCGACCTTCTTCTGTTCCCGCGCCGTGCGGAACCGCGAGAGCATCTCGATGGCGACGGGATAACCAGACATCCGTTCGCGAAACGTATTCCAGTGTTGTTCGGCCAGCACCGTCGTCGGACACAGCACCGCGACCTGATAGCCGTCCATGACCGCCTTGAACGCCGCGCGGATCGCGACTTCCGTTTTGCCGTAGCCAACATCTCCGCAGATCAGCCGGTCCATCGGCCGTTTCGATTCCATGTCGCGTTTCACTTCTTCGATGGCGGTAAGCTGGTCGGGCGTCTCATCGTAAATAAACGCCGCCTCGAACTCGTGCTGCCACGCCGTGTCCGGCGAGAACGCGTGTCCTTCGAGTATGTTGCGCGCCGCCTGGATCTCCAGCAGGTTCGCCGCGAGATCCATGATCGCGCGCTCGGCCGTGAGTTTCTGCCGTTGCCAGAGCATGCCGCCCAATTGATGCAGCGGCGGCTGACGTTTCCCCGCGCCGATGTATTTTGAAACCAGATGCGCCTGGTCGATGGGGACGTACAGCCGCGCCTCATCGGCGTATTCGATCGACAGCACTTCCTGTTTCGTCCCGTTGAACTCGAGCGATTTCAGTCCGAGATATTTCCCGATCCCGTGCTGGAGGTGAACGACGAAATCGCCTTCCTGTAGATCTGTCCAATCTGTTGGCTGTGCCAGTTGATGAAACTTCCGGCGCGGTCGCACGAGCTTGTAGCGCCCGAAAACCTCCGAGTCCGTCACCACCACCAGTTTGGCCTCCGACCACAAAAAGCCGCGCGACAGGAAAGACGACGGATGAAGCGTGAGTGCTTTGGGAATGGATTGGAACTGCTCGCGCCACAATTCCTCGAACCGTTGTTTCTCGCCGTCCGTGCTGCAGAAAACGTGCAGCGCACAGCCTTCCCCGACCCATCGTTGCATCTGCTCGAAGAACACGCGCCGCATCTGCTCGGCTACTTCGGGTTCGGGCGAGCGCGTGTCGAGCGGGCGAAACGCATCGAGCGACGCGAGCCGCAAATTGATGTGCGACGGCGGCGGATCAATGGCCAGCGCTTCGGTCAGTTGCACGAGGGTCAGACCCGACTCCAGCGTGTGCCGCCATTCGACGAAGAACTTGTCGCCTTCGGGAATTTGACGCGCATAGGTTTCCGCCGCTTCCGCCAGTTTGTCCGGTTCATCCAACACCAGCAGCGTATTCCGCGGCAGGAGGTCGACCAGCGGCGCGGTCTTGTCGGTGGCCTGCTTCAGCAGACCGAGTTCGCCGGCTGGCGTGACGACGAGTCGGTCCCGTTTCTCGCGCGATTGCTGCGTAACCGGGTCGAACGTGCGGATCGACTCAATCTCGTCACCGGAAAACTCGACGCGCACCGGCTCGTCGCGGTCGATGGGGAAGAAATCGACAATCCCGCCGCGCATCGCCATGTCGCCAGGATCGCTCACCTGATACTCGGCGCGATAACCGAGTTCGGTGAGCGTCTTGAGAAACTCCTGCATGTCCAGCGTCTGGCCGAGGCGAAGTTCCATCCGCAGCGACATAAAGTATTCGGGCGCAAATGTCCGTTGCATCAGCGCCTGCACCGAAGCGACCGTAACCGGTGCATTGAGATTCGTGAGCACCTTCAGCCGGTCGGCGATCGTGTCGGCTTGCGGCAACTTATCCTCGTGTGGCAGCGTTTCCCACGCGGGGTAAAACTGAACGCCCGGAAGCAGTGTCTGCAAGTCGTTGAAGAACGCTTCCTGTGACTTCAATCCATCCGTCACGAGAAGGATCGGACAGTTCGCGATTTGGGAGAGTAGGGAAGCGGCGAATGGTTTCGCCTCATCAGCCACGGAATTTAGAGACAAAAAATCCCCCGCCTTGAGTCTCCGTCTGATAGGGGGTATCAACGGAGACCCCAGCGCTGCTTCGAATAACTTGTCTTGTCCCAAACTGGTGTAGCGGCACCCGTCTCGGGCGCATCACACAACGCTGCCGAGGCGGCGGCCTCTACACCAACCAAACTACAAATTTAACCGCTTCACGTTCTCGAGAACGTGGTCGGCGGACGCTTTCAACTGCGCGAGTTCGTCGTTGCCCAGCTTCAACTCGACGACCTTCTCGACGCCGTTCTTGCCGAGCACACACGGTACGCCGACGAACATCTCCTTCACGCCGTACTGGCCGGTGCACCACGCCGCACAAGGTAGCACGCGTTTCTCATCATTCAAGATGGAGGCGACCATTTCGACAACCGACGCCGACGGGGCGTAGTACGCCGAACCTGTTTTCAGCAGCGCCACGATCTCCGCGCCGCCATTGCGCGTGCGGGTGACGAGCGCATCGAGTTTGTCCTTCGCGATGAGGTCTTCGACCTTGATGCCCGCAACCGTCGCGTACCGGACGAGAGGAACCATGTCGTCACCGTGTCCGCCGAGGACCATCGCATCCACGTCGCGCATCGAGACGCCCAGCTCCATCGCAATAAAACAGCGGAACCGCGCGCTATCGAGCACGCCCGCCATGCCAATGACCTTGTTCTTCGGGAAACCGAGTTTCACGCCGGCGAGATAGGTCATCACATCGAGGGGATTGCTGACGATGATCACTGTCGCGTTCGGAGCGTTCTTCTTGATCGCCTCGCACACGCTGCCGACGATCCCGGCATTGGTCTTCAACAAATCGTCGCGGCTCATGCCGGGTTTGCGGGCGATGCCGCTGGTGACGACGATGAGATCGCTGCCGGCGCACGCGCCGGGATCGTTCGCGCCCGTGATCTTGGCATCGAAGCCTTCGAGGCAGGCCGACTCCATCATGTCCAATGCCTTGCCCTGCGGCATGCCTTCGATGATGTCTACCATCACCACGTCGGCGAGTTGTTTTTCGGCGATACGTTGCGCGGTGGTCGAGCCGACAAATCCCGCGCCGAAGACCGTGACTTTGCGATTCATAGGTGTCCTGAAGTTTGAGTTGGGTTCGCGTTCGTTATTGATGAAAAGCTCGGTCGATGTCGAGCAGAAAGACACTGGAACAGATGGGAGGCGGGTGATTTTCCCATTCCAACTGGCTGGCGAAGCCGCGGTCTGGACCTGGACATGGCGCCATTCTAATTACGACCGGTGCCGACCGCCAGTCCCGACTGTGAGGCGAATTGCCCCACAACCGGCACAGTCCGATTGATCTGAGCCAACGCCGAGCTTATGCGCGCAACTTGGCCGCCGTTGCTTCCAATGTCGTGCCGTCGCTGACGGAGAGCATTTCCACATCTTTGTTGATGCGCTTCATCAGGCCGCTAAGCACGCTGCCGGGACCGAGTTCGACGAAGCGGGTGAACCCCTGGGAGACGAGCCATTGCATGGATTCGCTCCAGCGAACCGGCGACGTTACCTGACGCACCAGCAGGTCTTTGATCTCGGCGACGCCTCCCGCCGGACGCGCGGTGACGTTGGAGACGACGGGAACCCTCGGGAGTTGCATCGGGAGACTTGCGAGGGCATTGGCCACCTTGACCTTGGCACCTTCCATCAATCGCGAATGGTACGCGCCCGCGACGACCAGCGGGATGGCCCGCTTCGCGCCGCGCGCTTTGGCGAGCTCAACCGCTTTGGCAATCTTGTCCTTGTCCCCGGAAATGACGGTCTGGCCGGGACAATTGATATTGGCAATATCGACATCCGCATCGCGGCAGACTTCGGCCAGTATGGCGTCGTCCAGATTCAGGATGGACGCCATGCCCCCGTTGGTCGAATCGCAGGCTTCCTGCATGAAACGACCGCGCATTTGCACCATCCGCAAACCGTCATCGAAGCTTACGGCCCCCGCCGCGGTCAGCGCGGTGAATTCGCCGAGGGACAACCCGGCGGTGGCATCGAATTGAAGCTCCGGGATAAGGGATTTCAATGCTTCGAGGCAGGCGAGACTTGTCAGAAAAATCGCCGGTTGTGCGTTGTCGGTCTTCGTCAGCACATCCTCGGGCCCCTCGAAACAGATCGTCTGGAGATCGCGGCCGAGAACGGCGTTGGCACGCGCGAACAGTTGACGGCAGACGTCGTGCTTGTCGCAAAGGTCGCGCCCCATGCCGACGCTCTGGCTGCCCTGCCCGGCAAAAAGGAGAGCGGTCTTCATCATTGGCTATTTTGAGGGGGATTACGTGCTTCGGACGACTTCGGCACGCGCTTCCGCGGCGAGTGGGGTGCTGAGGTAGCGTTCGCCCGTGGACGCCGCCACGGTGACAATGAGTTTGCCTTTGTTTTCCGGTCGCCGGGCATATTGAATGGCCGACCACACGTTGGCGCCGGACGAAATCCCACAGAGGATTCCCTCTTCTTTCGCGAGCCGACGCGCCATCGCGAACGCGTCGTCGTTGGAGACGGTGATGACTTCGTCGAGAATCGAGGTGTTGAGGTTTTTGGGGATGAAGCCCGCGCCAATGCCTTGGATTTTATGCGGCCCGGGTTTGCCACCGCCGATCACGGGAGAATCCGCCGGCTCGACCGCGACAGCCTTGAACGCCGGCTTCTTGGACTTGATTGCTTCGCCGACGCCCGTGATCGTGCCGCCCGTGCCCACTCCCGCCACAAAGGCGTCAACGCGACCATTCGTGTCTTCCCAAATCTCGACGGCCGTTGTGCGACGGTGGATTTCCGGGTTGGCCGGGTTGTTGAATTGTTGTGGCATGAACGAGCCCTTGATCTCCTTGAGCAATTGTTCCGCTTTGCGAATCGCCCCGGGCATTCCTTCCGCGCCGGGTGTGAGAATCAGATCCGCTCCGAGCATGCGCAACAGCACGCGGCGCTCGACGCTCATGGTGTCCGGCATCGTCAGGATCAATCGATACCCCTTCGCGGCGCAAACAAATGCCAGCGCGATGCCCGTATTGCCCGAGGTTGGCTCAATGATGGTGGATTCTTTGCCGATCTGTCTGTCCCGCTCGGCCGCTTCAATCATCGCCACGCCGATTCGGTCTTTGACCGAACTGAGCGGGTTGAAGAACTCACACTTGACGGCGATCTCAGCGTCGAGACCCGCCGCGACGCGGTTGAGTCGCACCAGCGGGGTGCGCCCAATCGTTTTGGTGATGTCGCCGAAAATCTGGCCCATACTTTTGTCCTCCGGGATAGAATTCGCAGTTGAGAATCGGCAGCTTTCCACTACTCTGGGGCAAGCTTGTAGGTGAACGTGATGGCAAACGCAAGCTTGAAAGCGGAACAAGAATGGCGGAGCAAATTCAGCCGCCGCGGGGTGGTCGCGCGTGTCGCAAACTCTTCGGTGATTCCCCGTGGGCACGCGGGACGTGGCGAGCCTGCGGAACCCGGGACGGCCAGTGCTCGCTGTACCTCTGCAAAAAGAGAATCGGCAGAACCAAGCCGAGACCGCCTTGTGCAAATGTCTCGTCACCCAGGCTCCGAAGTACAAGAATGTACCTGACGTACCACGACAGCGCGGTGATCGTCTGCCGTCGATTATTCACGGGTTTCTTTGAAGCGTGAGCGTGTGCATTTTTGTCCCTGGCGATAAATGATCGCGGTCCCTCGGCGTGTCTGGTAGGGAAAACCTATGAGCGAAACGCGTAAAAATGAGATTCAGGAGTTGCACGCCAAGGAGGTGGGGGTGGGGAACCCCTCTGAAGAACGTGCAAGCTCCTGAATCTTCAAAAAACTGTTTATACTATCTCTAGCACAGAATATAATTTGTCCGGTTGGATTGCAACTAGTTTTTTGCATGACCATGACCAGCACCCCGAACACAACCGAAGAGCCAGAAGACAGATACGCGGAAAGCGCCTACGAACCAGAACTTGTGGAAAAAGTGAACGCGGCATTGCGAAACTATTCAGACAAGGACTGGAATTATAGCCGTATCTATCTGATTATTAAGCCCTTGAATACAGCGGAGGACCTCTATGTCTTAAAGGTCGAGATACTGGATCAAGGCACGAGAGAGGGTCGGAACGAGTTGAAGACTCTTACCGATGAGGTCAAATGGGGCGATCGTCATTCTTCGGAACTTGGTATGCTGGAAATAGTTAGCCTGCGAATTAATAAGGCGCTGCTTGAGGTCACCAGTAACGATTATTGGAATCAGAAGCGTCCCGTCGTCCGGATCGTAAAGAAGCAAGCCGTTGATAGAGAGAATACTACAGACGCAATTTGGTATCACGTCACCGAGGTGGTTGGGGAGGAGTTTGATAACCGTTAGCGCAAATCACGGAAATCAGATCCAAAAACTCTAACCGCCCGCCACTGGCACGATCACTTCGAGGCAGTCGCCATCTGTCAGCATCTGCGTGTGTAAGTCGTTGCGGGTCAGAATATTTCCATTTCGTTCGACGACGACCTGTGTCGTCTTCCATCCATGCGCCTCAATAAATCCAGCCACGGAACAGGCGGAATCCAGATGTTCTCGTTTCCCATTCGCGGTTATTGTGATGGGATCAGGCTTCATTCAACGCGCCCTCCCAATCCTTCCAAACCGGCTCATATTTGAGTTGTTGCAACCGCGCCGCCACCTCGGCTGGTGAACGCTCGTCGGCAATCTGGAATTGCACGGTGGCGTGTTCCCCCTCCGACTGGATCATCGGCAAGTCTGGCTTCACCATCCGCCCGCCCTTGGTCAGGTGCAGCGTCTCCCTGCCCTGCCCTGTGTATCCACCCGGTTCCGTGTGGCTGCCGGCGCTCATCATGGTGATCCCGAGCGGAATCAGGTGATCGCGCAACTTCGCCGACTCGCGTGTGCTCAACACCAAACCGACCTCGGGAAACGCGATCCGCAGCGCACAGACAAACTGCACCAACTCGCGGTCGCGCATGTTTACCAATGGCTCAAATTCGCCGGCCGCCGGCCTCAGCCGCGGCGCACTGATGGTCAATTGCGCCATCCAACATTTCTTCAGCAAGTACTTCGCATGCGCGGCCAATGCGATGGCCTCGTTACGCCACGGAGCCAAACCGAGGAGCGCCCCGATACCGAGTCGCTTGAAACCAGCCGCATATGCGCGTTCGGCAGTATCCACCCGCCAATTGAAATCCCTTTTCGGCCCGCTGACGTGCATGGCGTCGTACACCGTTCGGTCGTAAGTTTCCTGATACACCACGAGGCCTTCGCCGCCAGCCTGCATAATCGGCCTATACTGCTCGGTCTCCAGTGGGCCGACCTCCAGCGAAATGCTCGGCCATTCGGAATGCAACCGCGCCACGCAATCGCGCAGATAATTGTCCGAGACAAAATGCGGATGCTCCCCGGCCACGAGCAGAATGTGACGAAAGCCCTGCTCGCGCAAATACCGCGCTTCCGTCACCACCTGATCCACGGTCAGCGTCACCCGCAGAATCGGGTTGTCGCGCGAGAAACCGCAGTATTTGCAGACATTGATGCATTCATTGCTGAGATACAGCGGCGCAAAAAACCGCATCACCCGCCCGAAATGTTTCACGGTCAATTCATGCGCCCGTTGCGCCATCGCTTCGAGGTACGCCGGTTGGGACGCAACGGGCGAAATCAGGGCCGCGAAATCCACCAGCATAACTCGTTTCCCACTGGCCTCACTCCGCGCCAGTGCCGCCTCCACATCGGCCAACGTCGCGGTTTGGGCAAAGGACGACAGCTCGGCCAGCGCAAGGCTGTTACACTCAGAGGCGAAACTCATGGCTCATTCCAAAAATCCCGTCAACGGGCTCGTGGCGTCTGCTTCCTTGCGCTTCACGGCCAGGCCAATCTCGTAGGCGGCGCGGCCTGCTGTTACGGCGGCCTTGAACGCTTCCGCCATCCGTTCGGGATCGCTGGCGACCGCAATCGCCGTATTTACCAGAACCGCATCAGCGCCCATTTCCATGGCTTCGGCGGCATGCGACGGCGCGCCCAGCCCCGCATCGACCACGACGGGCACCGTAGCCTGCTCAATGATGATCTCAATGCTTGCCCGCGTCTCGATGCCACGGGCGCTGCCGATGGGCGACCCGAGCGGCATCACCGTTGCGCAACCGGCGTCTTCGAGTCGCTTCGCAAGGACAGGGTCCGCATTGATGTAGGGCAATACCGTAAAGCCTTCCTTCACCAATATCTCCGCCGCCTTCAACGTCTCCACCCCGTCCGGCAACAAGTAGCGCGGATCGGGGTGGATTTCGAGTTTCAGCCAGGCCGAGCCCGTCGCCTCGCGTCCCAGGCGCGCGAGCCGGCAGGCTTCCTCGGCGTTGCGCGCGCCGCTGGTGTTCGGCAACAACAAGTATTTCTTCGCATCGATAAACGTCAGGATATTGGCGAACTTGTCACCTTGCCCCGACAGGTCCGCGCGCCGCAGCGCCACGGTCACCAGTTCCGCGCCGCTCGCTTCGAGGGCCAACGCCATGATCTCCCCCGAAGCGAACTTGCCCGTGCCCAGAATCAGGCGCGAGTTGAAATCGCGGTTGGCGATACGCAGCTTTTGCGGTTTGTCGGTCATTGCACGCGGTACAGATCCTGATTCAGCGGATAACTGCCCGGCGTGCGTGCGACGGACCACGAACCTTCTTTCAGCAAATACCCGTGGTTGCCCATGGCGAACTCCGCGCGATCGAGGCGCTGAAGTTCCTCAACCTTTTTCCGATGCAGTTCCAGCTTTACCACGCTGATCTGTTCCTTCAGCGCCCGCAAATCATGCAACCTGGCTTCGAGTACGGCCTTTTCCGTTGTCAGCTTGACGTATTCCTCGCGCATCGCCTGCAGATGCGAGACTGTCTGCGCGTGGGTCTTCGTCAAGTCCGCCAGCTTCTGATTGACGTCCGCAATCTGGTTGTTCAGGGACTCCAACTCCGTCGTCAGGTTCGCCTTGTCCGTTTCGAGGGAGTGGACCTTCGACCGTTGCTCCGTCAGTTTCTGCTCCAGGTCGGCCTTCAGCGAGTCCATCTGCTTTTCGGTATCGGCCTTCTCCTGGGTCAACTTCGAAATATCCTGCTGCAGTTCATCGACTTTCACCTGCATCTGCGTCTTGACCTCGACGGCTTCAGCCCGCGCGGCCGCGAGCTCGTTGGTCGCGGTCGTCAACTGTTGCTGTGTCTCCTGCAATTTCTCGTCCCGACCGCAACCCGCCAGCAACATGACCGCGCCGGCGACCCCGATCCCCATGGCGACAGCATTGACTCTCATCACTCAGTCCTCCTTTGGTTTGGCGACGACTTCGTTCGCGCTGCCACGCCGATAGCCTTGCAGGTCCAACGTGACATACGCATAGCCGATTTTCTTCAGGGCGCGGGTCACGGACTCGCGCACCTCCCCTTCCAGAAACCGCGGAAATTCGTCCGCACCCACTTCGATACGCGCCACGTTCTTGTGGTGGCGAACGCGCACTTCATAAAACCCCGCATCGCGCAAAATGTTCTCCGCCGCCTCGATCATTTGGAGCGCCTCGTCCGTCACCGGCTCTCCGTACGGGATCCGCGACGACAGACAGGCCATTTGCGGTTTGCCGGCTGTCGGCAGCCCTAACTGCGTCGATAGATCCCGAATCTCCTGCTTCGTCATCCCCACTTCCTTCAATGGCGCGCGTACCCGGTATTCCCCGGCTGCCACGGCGCCCGGCCGAAAATCGCCCGCGTCACTGGCGTTCTCGCCATAGACAATCGTCTGCCAACACTCGCCCCGCGCCGTCTCCGACAGTTTCTCAAACAACTCGCCCTTGCAGAAATAGCAGCGGTTCGACGGATTGCTGGTGTAATTCGCGTCGGCCATCTCGTTGGTCTTGATCACGCGCACGGGGAAACCGAACTGCTTCCCGATTTCCAGCGCTTCTTCCAACTCGCGCCGGGGCAGGCTCGGCGAATCCGCGATCACGGCCAGCGCGTCGCCGCCCAGCGCGTCATGCGCTACCTTGGCCAGCAATACGCTGTCCACCCCGCCCGAGTAGGCCACCAACGTGCGTCCACCCGAGCGCAGCACCGCCTTGAGTTGATCCAGCTTCGAAGCCACAGATAGAATATTATCCTCGAACCACAGGGGTGTCAAAGCGCAAGACCAGTGGTTTAAGGCTTAAGGCGGCAGGCTTTTCAGATACGCCTTCAGCGAAGGGACGAGTCGGCCCGCTTCCTGGACGACCATGTCCGCCAGGAGGTGCGCGCCTTTTTCGTTGAAGTGTGTCCGATCACTGGCCGGAATTGCAAAGATTGTCGCGAGTTGGTCGTCGGTCATCGCCTCGAACGCCTTTTCACTCATCGCATACAAATCGACCAGCGGCACTCTCTCGTCGTTGGCAACGGCGCGCATCGCTTCCGCGTAGGGCAGCAGTTCCTGGGTCAGGTGATGCCCGTCGTCCGTCCACTTTCCCCGGTGCATGGGCGTTACGAGAATCGGAACGGCCCCCTGTGCCTTGGCACTTTCGACGAATCCGACGAGATTGCTGGTATAATCGGTCTTCGCATCGGTCGACTCGGGCTTGTCCTTCGCATGTGAATCATTGTGGCCGAACTGGATGAAAACGTAGTTTGGCTTGAAGGCGAGAACCTTCTCCCAACGCCCCTCTTTCTTGAATGTCTTCGTGCTGCGCCCGTTGACTGCAAAGTTCTGGACGGTCACGTGATTCGTGTCGACAAACTCCGGGAAAAGTTGTCCCCAACCCCGGTGAATGTCACCCGTCTTGAGGTAATCGGCCACCGTCGAATCGCCGACCAGTGCAATGCGGATTGTCGCGGCTACGTTCGTATCGGCGGGAGCCGCCACCGCGCCGCGCGGTGCAAGCAGTGAGACAAGAATCAACGCCACAAGCCGAGAGACAGATCGCATAATTGTTCTCCGTTGGTGAATACCAGCGAGAGACTGTCGATGAGATGCCAGCGTGTCAAAGCACGAGTCCGAGACGGAAGCCCCTGTGCGTCCTTCGGCGCAGGCCGACACCGTCAGCCTATCCCGCATCCTCGCCCAGTTCGACATTCCAGTAGGCGAGGTCGAGGAAGTGTTTCCAGCTATCGTGTGCGACGGTGGCGATGGTGACGTTGACGAACGGACGCCACTTCGGACGCTTCGGCTTCTTGATGAGGTGCATGCCCGCCTCGGTCGGCGTGCGGTTGGCTTTGCGCGTGTTGCAGGGAATACAGGCGCAGACAATATTCTCCCACGTGGTCGTCCCGCCGCGGTCGCGGGGGATGACGTGGTCGAGGTTCAACTCGCGGCGGTCGAAATGTTTGCCGCAATACTGGCACATATTGTGGTCGCGCTCGAAAATGTTGTGGCGCGTGAACTTCACTTCCTTGTGCGGCAGGCGGTCGAAGAACAGCAGGAGAATCACGCGCGGCACGCGAATCTTGAAGGACACCGTGTGGACGACGTCCTCGCCATGGTGTCCCTGGCTGAATTCGCGCCATTCCTGGAAATCGAAGGTCTGGAAGTCGCCCTGATCCTCGATGACGACCTCGGCGTGGCCCATGTAGAGGAGCATAAAGGCCCGCTCCACCGTGCAGACGTTGATCGCCTGCCACAGGCGGTTGAGCACCAACACATTCTCGTTTAACACGTTCCTCATGGCCGATTCCCAGAGGGCCGCACCGGTTTCGCAGCCGTATGCTTGAAAAAGAGTACCATATTTGCGCCCGCATCGTCAATGACATCGCTGGGCCGGTGTCGTGACACCGTGAGAATGTCCCCTTGTGGACTCGATAGAAATGTCTCCATGAAATCTCACCGCGCGCCCGGCGGGAGGCGTCGCCGAGATCAAAGAACTGTTGGTACGTCAGGTAACGTCGCCGGTTCGCTGGAGTGAATCCATGCAGTGGCTCGTTTCCCAGGGTTTCACCCGATTTATCGAACTCGGTCCTGGCAGCGTCCTCAGCGGTCTGATGAAACGCGTCAACAAGGATGTGGAGATGCTGTCCGTCAGCGACGGGGCAACGCTCGAGGCGACGGCAGCGAAGTTGCGCGGTTGACATTGGCTCTCAATCGCCGGTAAGAAGGCAACGGCGGAGCACCCCGCTCCCACGGCCCCACGGGAGCGACTTTCTCGCGCGCCCAACGGCCCCCGGCTGGAGCCACGCAAGGAAAAGAGCACGGAAGGGGGGCACAGCCCCACAGGGCGCCCACCGGCCCCTTTTTGTTTGTCTCACGCTCCGTTCGGGGGTACGCCTAGGCCGTGAACGTTTGGCAAACAATCATTACCGCGTTAGGCGGGACGGCATTACTCCTTGGAGCCGTTGCATGGCTGGTCAAGAAAATCGTCGTCCATTTCCTCGACAAAGATGTAGAGGCATACAAGGTTAAAATGCTGGCGGATGCTGGCCGCCAATTAGAGGCATTCAAGGCGGAACTTCGCCTTCGGTGGCTCCCCGCTGTGAAGGGAGGTGGTGACTGCACAATGTCCCGTCCTGTCCAACTGGAATTTGACAGCAAATCCGCTGGTTCGGTATCACCCGGAATCGCGGAAAAGCTAAGAGCGAAAACCTTAATCTTGCTCGATGCAAACAGCAGCTTTGTCTACTTGGCGGCGACGAACGATGCCGGCGGGCCTTCGGAGTGGAGAAGTAGCACAAGCAGACCAACGGTGTACGAGGTTCGACGGGATGCGATAATCGGCATCACCTATTGCAGTCCATCTGGTGCCACAAACGCTAATGGGGAGACGGCTCCATCTGCTTCGGACTGCGACGGTGAAGATTTGTAGTGTGTGGGCTTCAATCACATGGTCGGCGAAGAGGTTCGACGTTGCATGCATTGCCAACCGCTGGTGAGTTGGCTTCCCGTGACACCGGATGGAAATCCATTTCATCTGGCGGGTAAATGATCTGCGCTACGATCAAACCCTGTTGAACGCTGACGACGTCGCTCTTGGTGGCCGGCAACAGGGTGCCCCGGTGACGGGCGGAGAATCGGGCAGTTATAAGCAAACGATATTCCGTCTGGACTCTACGGTGAAACCGTGCTACCGTCCGCGCGGTTGTTACGTTCTTTGATAGAGGGCCGACTTTGCGGCACACGAACGGCTGGATACACCCGTCGGACGGGGCATCCAGCCCTACAATCCGGAGGCAACCGGTTCGCTTTTAGTGAGATTCGGCCGAAGGGGATCCCATAGGGTGTAAAGTGGCTTCGTTTGGGGCTGTTTTCGACCGAACCCCGAGATCGGACAGGGGGAAGGCCCCAAAAAAGTAAAAATTGCAAAACGAACCCAATTCTATGCACGCCGGCTTGTGTTTCTAAAAAAACGAAGCCAAAAACGAACCCAATTGTTGGTCGATGAGGGGGTGGAAAAGGCGATCTTGAGGCCCGGATGAGAGGATGCGGCCTAAACCTCGGCGCGCCCGGCGGTCGCGCCCTACCTACGACACCGAAGGGATGCACTGCCCTTTGAGTTGCGGGGTTGACAATCGTTCCCACTTGCCGGTAAGAAGGCAACGCTATGCAACGATTGCTCGAGAACAAAGTGGTGGTGGTGACGGGGGCGGGGCGGGGGATTGGCAAAGCGATCGCGTTGCGGCTGGCGGGCGAAGGCGCGACGATTGCCGCGTGCGGCCGGACGCTGGCCAACGTTGAGGCAACGGCTTCCGAGGTCGTCAAAGGTGGCGGCAAGGCGACCGCCTACGCGGTGGATGTGGCCAACGGCGCCCAGGTAGCCGAGACGTGTGAGAAGATAGTCAAGGCATTCGGGCGCGTGGATGTGCTCGTGAACAATGCGGGCGTCACCCGCGACCAGTTGCTCCTGCGCATGACTGAGGAAGAGTGGGATACAGTGCTGGACACGAACCTCAAGGGCGCATTCCATTTCACCAAAAGCCTCAGCCGGGCGATGCTGAAACAACGCAGCGGCCGCATCATCAATATCACATCAATTATAGGCTTGACGGGTAATGCGGGCCAATCTAACTATGCCGCGTCCAAAGCGGGTCTCATCGGATTCACGAAATCGGTGGCCCGCGAGTTGGCGTCGCGCAACATCACCGCCAACGCCGTGGCGCCGGGTTTCATTGTGACCGAAATGACGGAGGCGCTGGGAGAACCGGCGCGGGAGATGTTGAAGACGCGGATTGCGCTGGGACGTTTGGGTGCCGCCGAGGACGTGGCCAACGTGGTGCTGTTTCTGGCGAGCGACCTCGCGGCGTACGTGACGGGTCAGGTCATCACGGTGGATGGCGGTCTGGCGATGTGATTGCGGGCCGTGCGAGAGCGGCCGAAACAAAACTTTGACAAGCGAGCGAGTTTTCGCATAAAGAAACGAAGGGTTTTTGAAGGAGGAGAAGCCAATGGCAGATAAATCCGTAGCAGACCGTGTGAAGGAGATCATTGTCGAACAGCTCGGCGTGAATCCCGATCAAGTGACACCCGAGGCGAAGTTCATCGAGGATTTGGGCGCAGACTCCCTTGATACGGTGGAATTGGTCATGGCATTTGAAGAGGAGTTTGGCGCGGAAATCCCCGATGAAGACGCCGAGAAGCTCCAGACCGTCGGCGACGTGGTCAAGTACATCGAGGATCGCGGCGACAAGTAACCCGAACACCGCCCCGGCCCGGCCCGATGCTCAGGGCCAACACCGGGGCCGAAAAATTGCGGGGCATAAAGTGAGTTGCAATTTCACGCTTTATGCCCCAATTTTTCCCCGCTTTCAGAATCGATGAGCGAACGACGCGTTGTCATCACAGGGATTGGAGTCCTCACGCCACTTGGCAGTGAGCTGGAGGTGTTTTGGCAGAATCTCCTCGCGGGCAAGAGCGGGATCGCGCCCGTCACCCGATTCGACACCACAGCCTACGACTGCAAGATCGGCGGTGAAGTCAAGGACTTCAAGCCCGAGGAGTTCATGCCGATCAAGGAAACCCGCCGCACGGATCGGTTCACGCAATATGCGATCGGGGCGGCCAAGAAGGCGATCGCGGATGCCGGTGTCGACGTAGCGAAAGGTGACCCCAACCGCGTTGGCGTGCTGATCGGCTCTGGCATCGGCGGCATGGAGACTATCGAAGACCAGGTGGGAACCCTCATCCGAAGGGGTCCGGGTCGCGTCTCGCCGTTCATGATTCCGATGCTGATTGTCAACATGGCCAGCGGCTACGTGTCGATGTTGGTGGGGGCGAAAGGCCCGAACCTGGCGGTCGTCTCCGCCTGTGCGACCGCGACCCATGCGCTCGGGGAAGCGGCCCGGGCGATTGTGCATAACGACGCGGACATCATGATCGCCGGCGGCACCGAAGCGGCGATTACCCAGATGGGCTATGCCGGTTTTTGCGCCATGAAAGCCATGAGCACGCGCAATGACGAGCCTGAACGCGCCAGCCGTCCGTTTGACGCGCAGCGCGATGGCTTCGTCATGGGCGAGGGTGCCGGCGTCTGCATTCTCGAAGCGCTCGAACACGCGCGCAAGCGACACGCGAAGATTTACGCCGAAGTGGCCGGCTACGGGATCACCGGCGACGCCTACCACATGAGCGCACCCGCTCCCGAAGGCGAAGGCGCCGCGCGGTCCATGGCGATGGCCTTGCGTCACGCCGCGCTCAACCCGGAAGACATCGATTACATCAACGCCCACGGCACCTCGACCCCGGTGGGCGACAAGTGTGAAACCCAGGCGATCAAGACGGTGTTCGGCACTCATGCGAAAAAACTCGCCGTCAGTTCCACCAAATCCATGACCGGCCATCTGCTCGGCGCCGCCGGTGCGGTGGAAACGGCTGTCTGCGCGCTGGCGATCCGCGACGGGATGATTCCGCCAACGATCAATTACGAGAATCCCGATCCCGAATGTGATCTCGACTACGTGCCCAACAAGGCCCGGCAGACAAACGTGCGCGCCTGCATGAACAATTCCCTCGGCTTCGGCGGCCACAACGCCACCCTCATCGTCAAGCGGCACGAGTAGGCGGGTTTGTTTGCTCTAACGGCGCTCTATTTGGGGTTTGAGATATGAAGTTCTCCTACGTGACAGCTGAGTATCATTGTGACCAATGCTCTAGTACGCATTCCGAACACTCCAGTACCTTGTCGCTCCCGTACTTGGCGGTTGCAGTAATTGGGGCAGTCGCACTATCGTTTGTTTTGTTTCGTGCCCCCTGGAGTCTTCCTTGGTATGATTTCTTCGGTATCTTGGCTGGTGAGATTCTGGCACTCTTTCTTATCGGAATACCCCTCGGTCTGATTGTGGGAATAATCACAGGTTCAGCTTCCGGATCGATTGTCCGTCGGTGTCCGGTCTGCCGGACGCGGACCATGACATTTCGAGGTCGGCACTTCACAGATGGGAAGCGCCCCCGATGGTTTGATTGGATGTTGCTTTCTGCCTTCACCGCGGCAAATGTTGTCATGTGGTGGGTTTTGCACAATCATCCGGAGTACCTATCTTGACACACCTCGTTAGGGCTCACTGCAGCCTGGGATTTCCGCTGATCATCGAGTTCGAAGGGTGTGTGTGGGGCCTCTCCATAAAACTCTCGCGTCGCGGCAGTGATTTTGCTATGAGCGGCCCACCATGACTGCCAAGATCAACGTCACGATTTGGAACGAATTTCGCCACGAACGCAAGAACGAGGCGGTAAAGAAGATCTATCCCGACGGCATGCACGCGGCGATTGCCAAGGGATTGTCCGCTTCAAAAGACTTCGTCTGCAAGACGGCGACCTTGGAGGAACCCGAGCACGGCCTGACCGAGAGTGTGTTGAAGGGAACGGATGTCCTGATTTGGTGGGGCCACGTCGCCCACGGCGATGTGAAAGACGAAATCGTAAAGCGCGTTCATCAAGAAGTGCTTTCCGGCATGGGTCTGATCGTGCTGCATTCGGCACATTACTCGAAGATTTTTCGCGCGCTGATGGGGACGAACTGTTCCCTGAAATGGCGCGAAGCCGACGAGACGGAGCGCCTGTGGAACATCGCACCGGGTCACCCGATTACCGAAGGATTTGGTGAGTATTTTGAATTGCCGTATGAAGAGATGTACGGCGAGCGTTTCGACATTCCCGAACCGGACAAGCTCGTGTTCATTTCGTGGTTCGAAGGCGGCGAAGTATTTCGCAGCGGCTGCTGCTGGGAACGCGGCAATGGCCGCGTGTTCTACTTCCGCCCTGGCCACGAGGCCTATCCGACCTATCACGATGCGAATGTCATCCGCGTGATCGGCAACGCCTGCCGTTGGGCCCGCCGCAACGTGACACTGCCGACCGACAAAGCGCCGAATGCCCCGGCCATCGAGTCGATCAAGAAGAAGAACGTGCATTTCGGTCGTGCCGGGGTTCAACAGTGACCAAACTTCGCTGTGGGATTATCGGGTTGGGCATCGGACGGTCGCACATCCGCGGCTATCAGTCGCATCCGGGCGCCGAGGTCGTGGCCATCACCGACCTCGATGAGACGCGGCTGAAGGTGTCGGGCGACGAGTTTAAGGTCCCCCACCGGTATCGCGACGCGCACGAGATGCTCGCGAAAGAGAAGCTCGATATCGTGAGCGTGTGCACCCCGAACAAGTTCCACAAACCGCTCACGCTGGCGGCCCTGAAGGCCGGTTGCCACGTGCTCTGTGAGAAACCGATGGCGATGAACGCCGCGGAAGCCCGCGAAATGTTGGCCGCGGCGAAGGCCGCCAAAAAACGGTTGATGATCAATTTCTCCTATCGCTTTCACCTGCAATCGTGGGCGCTCAAGGCGCAGGTCGATGCGGGCGCGCTCGGGGACATCTATTTCGCGCGGACGATCTGGCTCCGCCGGCGGTTCCTACCGGGATTCGGCGGTTGGTTCGGGCAGAAGGAACTCTCCGGTGGCGGACCGATCATCGATCTGGGTGTGCATCGACTCGACCTCGCGTTGTGGTTGATGGGGTATCCGAAACCGGTCTGGGTGCTGGCGAGCACCTACAACGCCATCGGGTCGCGCGTCGCGGAAGAACAGGGCGCGAAATTCGATGTCGAGGATTTCGGTGTGGCGCTGATCAAGTTCCAAAACGGCGCGACGCTGGAACTCGAAGCATCGTGGACGTCACATATTGCCGAGCAGGAGTTGATGGAGACGCGGTTGTTCGGCACCCGTGGCGGCGCCGTGCAACGCAACGTGGGTGAAGGCTACAAATTTGAATCGGAACTCTTCGTCGAGCGCAATGGCGTCCACTACGATATGAAACTGCATCATCCACCGGGGCCGGACGTTCCAAACCAGTTTCAGCATTTCATCGACAGCATCGTGCACGACAAACCGCACATTGCCACGGGCGAGGAGGGACTGGTCGTGATGGAATTGCTCGATGCGATCTACGAAAGCGCGGCCAGCGGCAAACCGGTACCGATCAAGCCGTAGCGGTCACGCGCCGCCGGGTCCACACCACCATCATTTGCAGGGCAACGAGCGCGACCTGCATGGCTGCACAGAAGAAATAGGGGACGCGCAGACCATGGCTGTTCCCGACCCAGCCGGCCAGCATCGGCCCGAAGAACATTCCACTGCCGACGACAGCCTCATGGAATCCGCTGCCTTTGCCTTTCTCGGTCATTTCTTCCAGTGTAAAATAAATGCTCGCTTGATACGCGTAGCCCGACACGGCGCCGCCGATGATCCACGCTGCCGCAAACATCCATGTCGCGTGGGCGAGACCAATCCAGACAATGCTGGCCGCGCAACCGAGCTGGGCGATCCACAGGGGCCAGAGCCGCGTTCGCCAGAACATGAGGAACTGCAAGGCAGCGAAAGCCACCAACGCCGCCGCGCGTCCAGCCGCGAGCAAGCCGCCATGGATGTCCGCGCCGATCCCAAGATGCGTCGCCAATTGTGGAAACAGCGCCGCGGTGCCGGCGAGCGCAAAGTTGGTCGCAAAATTCGCCAGCCATGCCGTCTTGCGAAAACCGCGTCCCTTGGGAATTTCCAGGCTCTCGTCCGATGACGCAGTGCGCGTCGGGGTATTAGGCGGCTGGCGCGCCGGTATCAGCAACAAAAGTCCAACCAGCAGAATCGCACCGGTCGACGCGTAGAAGACGAGACGGGGGGAGTGCTCGAAGAGAACGCCCGAAAGACAGTAACCGAGTAACAGGCCAATGTTCCATGCGACACCGAAGGTCGTCAGCCTCGCGGCAAGGGCATGACCGCTGAGTCCTTCCCCGAGCCATGCGATAATTGACGGCCAGAAACACGACAGGCCGGCGCCGAACAGGGCGCTGAACACCAGCAGGAGACCGATCTGCGTCGTCAACGAACACGCCAGCGTCATGAGCGCCGCAATGACGCAACCGACAACAGCAAGTTTGCGGCGTCCGACACGGTCGGACACACGCCCCGTCACCAGCGCCAGTACCGCGTACAGGCCGATCCACACCGCCCCCAACCAACCGAGGTCCGACGCGCTCGCCCCCAGCTCGGCCGCCCGACGGCTGATCGCGAAGATCACCGCCGCCACACTCATGTCCATAAAGAGCGAGACGAGATACAGAATCGGAAGCTGGCTTGGCATATCGTGCGGCGGACTATACCCGTCCCTAGCCCAGATTGTCGATGAGCGAGGTCATACTCGGGGACAACGATTGCTGTGTCTCCAGGGTGGCGAGCCCGTGCCATACACTCTGTCCTTCATTTTTTCGCGGCGGTCGGTATAATGCGCGGCCATGCAATTACTTCTCGCGTCGCGCAACCGGGACAAGCTCAAGGAACTGACCGCCATGCTGCACGATTTGCAGCTCGACGTACTCTCGTTGGCGGACGTGCCCAATCTGCCCGGAGTCGTCGAGGACGGCGCGACAATTCGCGACAACGCGGTCAAGAAAGCAGTGCAGATGGCGCGGATGGCCAAAAAATTGACCCTCGCCGACGACACGGGGCTGGAAGTGGACGTGTTGAAGGGCGAGCCGGGGGTACTGTCGGCGCGGTTCGCCGGCGACGATGCGACGTATCACGAGAACAACAAGAAGCTGCTCAAGATGCTTGAAGGCGTGGCCTACGAGAAGCGCACCGCGCGGTTTCGCTGTGTGGTGGCGATCGCGGACGAGAACGGGTTGTACGATTGCGCCGAGGGAATCTGCAACGGGACGATCCTCGAAGCCGAGCGCGGCGGCGGCGGGTTCGGATATGATCCGCTCTTCCTTGCGGACGGCCAGACAAAAACGTTTGCGGAACTTTCGCTCGAGGTGAAAAACCGCATCAGCCATCGCGCCAAGGCGATGCAGAAAGCGTGGGCGTTGTTGTCGCGGTACCTGAGGGAGAAGGGTGGGGGAACGGGTGATTCGCCGGTTCCGCCGCGGCGCGAGCGGGCATGAAGGCATTCATTCTTGCCGCAGGCCTCGGCACGCGGCTGCGCTCGCTGGGACTGGATGTGCCGAAGGTAATGGTGCCGATTGGCGGCAAACCATTGTTGGAGCACCATCTGGAGTTGTTCAAGCGGCAGGGGATCCGTGAGTTCATCGTCAATCTGCACTACCTTCCCGAGAGAATTACTGATTACTTTGGCGACGGCAGCAAGTTCGGCGTATCCATTACCTATTCGCTCGAACCGGAATTGCTGGGCACCGCCGGCGCGGTGAAGAAAATGGAGCCGGAACTGCGCGGCGGGTCATTCATAGTGTTTTACGGCGACAATCTCGTGCGGGTGGACTTCGGACCATTGCTGGAGTTTCATCGTACACATCAGGCCTTGGCGACGGTGGCCTTGTTTGCCTCACCCGAACCGTGGACAGGCGGGGTGGTAGAGACGGATTCGAAAGGCCGGGTGCTTCGATTTGTCGAAAAACCCGACCGAAAACAGATTTCGACAAATCTGATCAGTGCTGGTATTTTGGTGCTTGAGCCGCAAGTTTTGGATGTGATTCCAGCCGGTCAGTTTTATGATTTCGGACGGGACGTATTTCCGAAGTTGCTGGCCGAACATCGTCCGGTGTACGCGATGGAGCCCAAGGCGTACATCCAGGACGTGGGAACGCCGGAACGATTGGCCAAAGCACAGCGTGATTTCGAAGAGGGAGCGTTGAAGTGATCATTACCCAGACACCGTTGCGCATCTCGCTTGCCGGCGGGGGGACGGATTTTGCCGATTTCTATGAAAAGAACGGTGGATGCGTGGTCAGCACGGCCATCGACAAGTACGTGTACTGCATTGCCAAGGAACGGTTCGACGACAAGATTTACGTCAACTGGACGAAGAAAGAGATTGTCGAGTCCATTGATCAGATCGAGCACGAACTGGTGCGCGAGGCCCTACGCAAGGTCGGCGTGACCAAGGGCATCGAGATTTCCTTCCTTTCGGACATCCCGGCGGAAGGGTCGGGTTTGGGGTCATCCAGCAGCGTGACCGTTGGTGTCCTCAACGCCCTGTACCACTATGTCGGGGCCGTTCCGACGCCGGAACGGCTGGCGCGCGAGGCGTGTGACATCGAAATTCGGATTCTCGGCAAGCCCATTGGCGTGCAGGACCAGTATATCGCCGCCTATGGCGGATTGCGCTGCTTCGAATTTGGGCCGGGGCCGGCGGTGACCGTCTCATCGGTTGAGACGACGCGGACGGCGCTGGAGGATCTGGACAACATGCTTATGTTGTTCTACACGGGTAAGACCCGGCAGGCGTCCTCCATTCTGTCGCAACAGAAGTCCAACATTGCCGGGAAGATTGAGGTCCTGAAGCAGATGACCCGCCAGGCCCATCAGGTGCGGCGTCTGGTGGAGTTGGCCGACATCGACGGCCTTGGCGCCATCCTTCATCAGGGGTGGGAGGCGAAGCGGAAGCTGGCGCAGGGGGTCAGCAGTGACGAATTGGACGAGATTTACGAGCGTGCGGTAAAGGCCGGGGCCATTGGCGGTAAGATTTCCGGGGCCGGCGGGGGCGGTTTTTTCCTCCTGTGTGTCCCCAGCGACAAACGCCAATCGGTCCGGCAGGCATTGGCCAACCTGCGCGAAATGCCGTTCCGACTGGAGCGGGGGGGGAGCCGGATCGTGTTGAATTTGCAACGATACTAATCCATGAAAACAGCCAGCGACTTTGCGAAAGATTACCTCAGCGGATTGAAAGACGTACTGGATCGGCTTCCACTCAAACCCATCGACGAGATCGTCCGTGCTATCGAACAGGCGCGGGACGAGGGACGGCAGATCTTTGTTATCGGCAACGGCGGCAGCGCGGCGACCGCATCGCATATGATGAACGATTTGTGCAAAGGCACGCTTGGCCACAAGGGCGACGCTCCCTGGCCGCGGTTGCGCGTAATCGCGTTGACCGACAACGTATCGTTGATGACCGCCTGGGCAAACGATACCGACTTCAATCACATATTCAGCGAGCCACTCAAGAATCTGGCACAACGCGGGGACGTCCTCGTCGCGATATCGGCGTCGGGAAACTCGCCGAATATTATCGCAGCCGTCGAAGCGGCGAAGCCAATCGGTGTGACGGTGATCGGTTTGACGGGATTCACCGGTGGCAAACTTTCCAAGATGGCGGATGTGTCGCTGGTCGTTCCCTCCGATGGCTATGGCCCGGTGGAAGACGTCCACATGATCCTTGACCATATCATCACCAGCTATCTTTACGAGAAGTTGAAGGCCACGCACTCCCGGTGAGCGCATGAGCAAAGGTCGAGCGCTGATTACGGGCGGGGCGGGGTTCATCGGATCCCATACTGCGGTGGAACTGTTGCGCGCCGGCTATGACGTGCGCGCGCTCGACAACTTGACCCCGCCGGTGCATATCGGCGACGGGACGTGGCCCGACTGGCTGTCCGAGGACGTCGAACGCGTCACGGGGGACGTCCGCAACCGCGACGATTGGGCGAAAGCACTGCGCGGGATTGATGTCGTGATCCATCTGGCGGCCTATCAGGATTTATTGCCGAATTTTTCGCAATTCTTCCACGTGAACTCGGTCGGGACGGCCTTGCTCTATGAACTGATCGTCGCGGAGAAGCTGCCGGTGCGGAAGGTCGTCGTGGCCAGCAGCCAGTTCGTCTACGGGGAAGGCCGATACCAGTGCCCGAAGGACGGCGAAGTGTTTCCGGATGGTCGCGAACCGCAACGGTTGTCCAAAGGGCTCTGGGAGCCGATTTGTCCGAAGTGCGGCGGCCCCATCAAGCCGTTGCCACTGCTGGAGACGCACGCCAACCCGAAGAACCAGTATTCCATCGCGAAATACTCACAGGAACTGATGGCCATCGCGCTGGGTCGCAACTATGGCATCCCCAGCACGGCGGTCCGGTACTCGATCGTGCAGGGACCGCATCAGTCGTTCCGCAACGCCTACTCGGGTGTGCTGCGCATTTTCACCCTCCAGATGATGAAGGGACAGCCACCGTCGGTGTTTGAGGATGGCCAGCAGTTGCGGGATTACGTCAACGTGGGCGATGTGGCGCGGGCCAATCGGCTCGTGCTCGAAAGTGACGAGGCGAACTATCAGGTATTCAACGTTGGTGGCGGACGCGGCTATACGGTTGTCGAATTTGCCGGCATCGTGGCGGAAGCGCTGGGCGCGAGAATCGAACCGAACGTGAGCGGCGAATATCGCGTCGGCGATACGCGCCACAGCGTTTCAGACATCGCGAAGCTCCAGCGACTCGGCTGGCAGCCGACCCGGACGCCACGCGACAGCGTGCGCGATTATATCGAGTGGATCCGACGCCAGAACCTGGAGAAGGATTACGCCGCCGAAGCGCTCGCCAAGCTCCGCGAAATGGGGGCATTGCGGAAGGCCGGTTGAACCGACGATGGAAGCGCGCCCGTACCTCTCGGTCGTCATACCCGCGTACAACGAGGAGGAGCGACTCAAACGGTACGTGCCGGGAATGGTCGAGTTTTTGCAATCGAAGGGACGTCCATTCGAGATTGTTGTGGTCAATGACGGCAGCCGGGACCACACGGCGCAGGCCGCGCGCGAGCTGTCCCAGACCTTTCCGATGTTGCGGTTGATCGACCTGAATCCGAATCGCGGCAAAGGCGGTGCCGTGAAAGCCGGTATGCTCGACGCGCAGGGCGAGTACGTTCTGTTCACTGACGCCGACCAGAGTACGCCTATATCCGAAGTGGACAAACTGCTCCCGAAAATGGAAGCGGACGGATACGACATGGCGATTGGCTCCCGGTCGATGCCGGGCGCCCGCGTCGAACAGCCACAAGCGTGGCATCGTGCGCTGGCCGGCAAGTTGTTTGGGGTCGGAACCCGGTTGTTGTGCATCCATGGAATCCACGACACCCAATGCGGCTTCAAGGCAATGAAGCGCGTGGTGGCACAGAAGGTATTTCCCCAGGTCACATCGAACACCGCCATCTTTGACATTGAAATGTTGGTGGTCGCGACCCGTGAAGGGTACCGCATCGCCGAGGTCGCGGTAAAGTGGGTACACGATCCGGATACGCGGATCCCGTACAACCTGCGTCGCGCGGTGAGGATCTGGATGGAGTTGTTTCGAATTAATCGTGCCCAGAAGGTCGTCTGGTCGCTGAAAGCGCGAACGCAGTGAGCGCACAACCCACAAAGTCCAGCGGTCATATCCCGGCAGCCGTCGAATGGCTGGTGCTGGCGGGGATTATTGCAGTGGGTGCCTGGTTGCGATTTCAGCACCCGGAGTTGCTGGAGTTCAAAAGCGACGAAGCGTTCGCGGCCAATCAGGCCCTGGAATTTGTCCGAGGCGGCAAATTGCCCACATCCGGTCTGATGTCGAGTGTGGGGGTATCGAATCCACCGTTGTTCGTCTGGCTGCTGATTCCCATGTTTTTCCTGACGTCGAACATCGCCATCGTGTGCGGCATGATTTCCGTGCTGGGACTGGCCGCGGTGGTCGCGACCTGGTGGATCGGGCGAAAGTACTATGGTTCTGTGAGCGGTCTGGTGGCGGCGGCGCTGTTCGCGTCGGGTCCGTGGGCGGTGGTATATTCGCGAAAAATCTGGGCCCAGGATTTCGTGCCGGTGCTTGCCACCGGGACGATGTGGGCGGCGCACTCGCTGATCCTTGGCAAGAACCCGAAGGCGATTTTCTGGCTGCTGTGCCTGCCGCTGTGTGTGATCCAGATTCACTACAGTGGGTTTGCGCTGGCGGCGAGCGCCATCGCCGTTGTGGTACTACTCCGCCCCAGGATCGATTGGCGATTTGCGGTGGCCGGCGTCGCGCTGGCGGTCGTGCTGGCGCTGCCGTATGTGATCGCGGAGCAGAAGACCGGCTGGGCCGAGTGGAAGCGCATGTCCGAAGAAGGCAGCAGTCGCCATTGGGAGCAACTCCCGCGGGGGATGACGATTAACCCGCAAAGCGGGTACCCATTTCCGCGTCGGCCGACCGAGGCGTGGCGTCACGCGCTGGCCATCATGAACGCCGGCGAAATCGAGGACATATTGGGCTTGAGCACGAGCGAGGCATTTGACTCAAATCGAATCTGGACCAGCAAAGGCTCGGGACAGAACCGGTATTTCGATACCACGCTCACATTGGGAGACTGGCTGCCGGGGCTGCAACAGCTGGCGTTTTCCATCGCGTTGGTGTGGTTTGGCGTGAAGACTTTGAAATCCGTGAAAACCCTGTTTCGCCGCCAAGTGACAGCGGACGAAGAGTCAAAGAGGGCGTGGATACTGATCCTGTGGGTTGTGGTCCCACTCGCCGTATATCTTGTGGCCGGCCTCTGGACATATCTATCGTACTACGTCATTCTGTATCCCGTCTATTTCGTGGCTCTTGGGGCGCTCGCGCAACGAGCTATCCCGCCAAAGATCCTGCTGGTGGGAATCGCGGCCTTCATCGTCGGTAACATTGTGTTCATGCTCGATGTGAACCGGTATTTGGTTCAGTACGGCGGGGCTCAGGGGACGTATGGATCGGGACTCGGGTTCAAGCAAGCAGCGGCGGAGTATGTCTCGGCGCGCGGAGACGCCCGGGAATTTGTCAAGGAGAACCGATTGCTACAAATGGACCGGTGGCAGCGCGTGGAACCAGCACAGTTGGACCTGCCATTCCTTGCCACGATGCTCGGACAGGGGCAGGGGAACCAATTAGCGACGAATTCGATCATGCTCGTGGTGGATGACAATCGGACCAGCTACGACGCCAGCCGGGTGGGTTTTGGCGGAACGGGGACGAACTTCGGACCGGTGCGCGTTTACATTATCAACCGACAATGAAATTACCGTTAGAAACGAAGTGGGAACGTGTCTTTGCCATCGCATTGGTGGTGGCGTGGGCCACGCTCTTCCTGCCGAATCTGCGGACAAACCCGAACTGGTACGGCGATGAAGGCGAGTGGATGGAGAAAAGTTGGACCTTCATTCATGGGACGCCGCGGGTCGGCCCGATCATCGACGACTTTGTATTTCCGTATCCGTATCCGCCGCTCTATATGGTGGTGACCGGCACGCTCCTGCGGGTATTTGGCAACGACCTCGTCGTGGCGCGCGCGGTGGGTGCGGTGACGGCGCTGGCGGCGGGAGCCATCCTGTTCTGGATCGGGACGCGACTGCGCGACAAGCGCTTTGGACTCCTTTGTGCCGCGGCGTTCCTGGCGTATTCCGAGGCCAACACTAATTTTCGTTGGGTGCGTTCTCATCCGATGGCCGGAACGTTGGCGCTGGCGTCGGTCGGATTTCTCATTCGCTACGTGCAGGAGAAGCGCCTCCGCGACGCCATTGGGGCGGGGCTGTTTTGTTCGTTGGCGACGGCCACGAATTATTTCACCTATCCATTGATTGGGGCCGTTGTCGTGACGGTGGCGGTAGTGAATGGACGTGACTGGAAACTGGCGCGTGCCTGGCGGGACGTCGCTGTGACGGCAATCGCGGCCGGGGCGTACGGCGGGTTGTTCGTGTTGTGGTACAGCACGGTGCACGGTTGGGAACACCTGATGATACAGGTCGGGCGCCTGACCAGTGTGGCCAGCAACGAGGTCCGCCCGACGTTTGGCGGCGAGGTGGAACGGTTCGTTGAGAACGTGTGGAATCTGGGATTTCATACGCCGACGCAAGGCCCGCCGTTGCCATGGTCGGGGCATGATTGGTGGCTCACGGTGGCGACCATCGGGTTTGTGTTCCTGCCAACACGGGATTGGCGTTTGCGATTGTGGATGCCCATTTGGTTGCTGGTGTTGATGTACGGCGTGTTCCAGAAGCTGAACAATGTGCCGCTGTTTTTTTATCCCGCGACGATCTTTCTCCCGCTGATGGCCGTCGGCTTTGCCGGTGTGCTCGCATGGGCCGGTGAGTTGACCAAACGACTGGCGGTCAAATCCGGTGAAGAGGCGGCGGGCACCATTGCCGTGCTCGTGTTGGCGGGGTTTGCCTGGTTGTCGGCAACGGGGGCTTGGGGCCATTTCCACACCCGAATTGACCTGTGGACACAACAATCCGCCCCGGACGCCGAGGCGGCGATGGCCTTCGTCAACGCGCACACGACGAAGGACGACTTTGTGATTGTGCCGAAGCAAATTTATTGGCTGGCGCATTGCGACCGGCGCAGCATGCTGACGTTCTGCGCCCGCTACGAGGGCGTGGACAACGATATGCCCGTGCCGGCCCACATTCCCCGCGAGTTGTTTTGGTTCGACTGCCGCCTGGAGCAGGCGAAATACTTGGTGATGGAATATGGGGTGGAGCAGCGGATTCTTCCGGACGGACGGCAAGCACAGTTGCCAATCGGCATTGATGCGGTGTATACGTTGGGTTTGCGCGGTGTCCGGGAGATTGTCCAGCGCACCCAAGACGAGAAGTGGCCCGTCGTGTTTCATCAGGGCGCGTACTTGGTTTTGGCCAACCCGCAGTTGGTGAAGGAGACTCCGTAACATGGTACAAAACGAACGAACGCTGGTCATTATTCCGACATACAACGAGAAGGAGAACATCCGTTCGGTGATCGAATTGGTGTTGGCACAGGCTCCCAGCCTCGATGTGCTGGTGGTGGATGACAACTCTCCGGATGGCACGGCGGGCATTGTCACGGAGATCGCCCGGGCCAATCCGCGGGTGCAGTTGCTGAGCCGCGCCGGCAAGCTCGGATTGGGTACGGCCTATATCGCGGGGTTCAAATGGGGCCTGTCGCGGGGCTATGCCTACCTGGTCGAGATGGACGCCGATTTCTCGCACGACCCGCACGAGATCCCCAACATGCAAATGGCGATGGAGAATGCCGATCTCGTGCTGGGTTCGCGGTACATTGACGGCGTGCGCGTGGTGAACTGGCCACTGTCCCGTTTGTTCCTGAGCAAGGGCGCGTCCTATTACGTGCGATTCATCACGGGCTTGCCCGTGCACGATCCCACAGGCGGCTTCAAGTGCTTCCGTCGTAGCGTACTGGAAGCGATCGCCCTCGACGCGGTCCGCAGCAACGGCTACGCTTTCCAAATCGAAATGACCTACGAGACGTGGATGAAAGGGTTCCGCGTTCGTGAGATACCGATTACGTTTACGGACCGGTACGCCGGCCAGTCCAAAATGTCAGGACACATTGTTCGAGAAGCCCTGTGGATGGTCTGGGCCTTGGCGGTCAAACATGGATTTCGACGCACGCCCCGTGTTTCACGAAAGTCCTCTGGATGAACCGGGACGTTCCCGCATACGCATACGACAATCTCCGTAACCATGAGCGATTCCCTTGCGCCGATCGGGACGACGGAATCCGCGCGATCCATTCGGCAGGCGCACCAGCGGTTCTTCAGTGCCCGCGACACGATCGCGTTCTTGCTGGCGAGCGTCGTAAGCTTTGCCGTGTATCTGTGCACGCTGGCTCCGGGTGTGACCTTGGAGAACTCGAGCGAGCTGCTGACCGCCTCGCATAGCCTTGGCGTACCGCATCCGCCGGGATACCCGGTGTGGATGATTCTCGCCGCGATTTGGCAACGGATCATTCCCTTGAACAACATCGCTTGGCGTGTCAACCTGATGTGCGCCCTCGTGGGGGCTCTGGCCGTCGGCTTGATGGCATGGCTCATCTCGAAGAGCGGACGCGTCATGGCGTCCCGGTGCGGATTCTTGCAAGGGAGGGAAAGCGGTGCGGGGCTGAACTGGATCATCCTGGCAAGCTCCGTCTCGGCGGCATGGATGCTCGCATTTTCCCCGGCGATGTGGTCCCAATCGGTGGTCACGGAGGTGGGGACGCTGAACGTGTTCTTTCTCGTGGCGATCCTCGCTCTCCTCTACCGCTGGAGTTTCGAGCCGGAACGCCGGTGGCGGATTTATCTGGCGGGGTTCTTGTGGGGTGTCAGCCTCACAGATCACCAGACACTGGTGCTGCTGACAGTGGCGTTCCCGACATTCCTGTGGTTCGTCGACCGTGAGTTGGGTCGGGATGTATTGGCGCCGATTTTGGCGGTCATTGTATTGGCCGTGGTGAAAATGATCGTGTCACCCGCCAGCTTGTTCTGGCAGGGGGCGTTCGCAGCGGCCCTGGTCTTGGGGCATGGAGTCGGTGCCGCCGTGTGGCTGCGCTACTTGTGGAAACAGGGTCCCGGGCTGATGGGAATGTGGCGACGGGCGCTCGCGATCTATGCTGCTGTAATTCTCGGGATGGCTCTGTACGCCTATGTCCCCCTGTCATCCGCGACCAACCCGCCGATCAGCGGGGGTTACGGGCACGGCCTGATTGCCGTGGTTCATCAGGCCACGATCGGTCAGTGCGAAAAAGTTCATGCCGAACGCAGCCCGCTCCAATTTTGGGGTCAGATCAACATGTTCTTTGACGATCTCAAATCGCAGTTCACCATCGTCTACGCGTTGATCGCATTGCTGGCGATGTTGTTCTACCGGGATTTGGCCCGTGAAGACCGCCGCTGGTTGCTCTTTCTGCTGATCGCCTTTCTGTTTCTGGCGTTGGATTTCATCTTTTTCTCGAACCCGAGCTTCGAACGACGAAAACTATATCCCGCACTTGTCAGTTTTCTGCCGTGCCACTGTTTGTACGCGCTGTGGATCGGCTACGGGTTGATTCTCGGATGCGGAAACCTCGTGTCGGAGAGGCCCTCACTGCGCGGAATGACGTTGCCACTGGCGGCCCTCGTCGCGGCGTTGCCACTGGCACCGGTCGCCCTCAACTGGGCCGGGTCCGACCAACACGCCCACGATTTCGGATACGAGTTCGGCTATCGAGTGTTCGAGCCCGGCGGTGGTTATCCCGACATGGACAAAGGAGCGATCCTGCTCGGGGGCACGGACCAGGGCCGATTCCTGCCGACGTACATGATCTTTGTCGAGAGTCAGGTCTCGCCATCCGCAAAAACTCGAATGGCGAAGTATCCCGGGAGCGATGTGTTCGACCGCCAGGATGTATACATCATCACCCAAAACGCACTGGCCGACGGGCGCTACCTCAGAAACGTCCGCGATCATTATGGGGCCGGTCGTCCCGATCCACGGAATCCGAAAACCTTGGGCGACCTTTCCGCCTGGGAACGCGCAGTGTTCGAGTTCGGATGGCGCCATCTGGGGCGCGACACAACCTATCCACAGGATCCGATTTGGTTGCCCAATGACGACGATGTTCAGGCCGCCATTCGTCAGTACCTCGACGAACTCCGAACGCGCCACCCTCTGCCCGGCGAGGAGGTGAAAATCGAAGGTGGCCGCGTCAGCCTCCAAGGTGTCACCAGCGTGATGGCGGTCAACAGTTACCTGGCGAAATCGCTCTTCGACCACAATAAAGACCGGCACACATTCTATGTGGAAGAGAGTTACACGATCCCCTGGATGTATCCGTACCTGGAGCCGTTCGGCCTCATTTTCCGAATCAACAAGGATCCCATTCCGCAACTTACACCAAACATGATCGCCCGCGATCGTGCCTGGTGGGACGCGTTGTTCGAGGATCTTCACAACGATCCTCGGTTTCAACGCGACGAAGCCGCGAAGAGGACGTTCGCCAAACTGCGTTCGGCTTTCGGCGGACTGTATGCCTTCCGTCACATGGTTCCCGAGGCGGAGTACGCGTTTCGGCAGGCGATCGCGCTTTGTCCGGAAAGTCCTGATGCCAACTTCCGTCTCGCCCAACTCTATGTAGAATTGGGCCGATACGACGACGCGCTCGCTGTCCTGGAGGACGTTGCGAAACACGACCGGTACAACCCACGGATTCCCGACTTCATCGACACCGTCCGCACCCTCAAGCGACAGTCGAACCACCCAGGGCCGGACCACAACGTTGCCCGCCAAGACAATCCGTAGCGGGTCGTGTACGAGCGCGCAGCGTAACACCGGCGGCTCGAAACAACACCGTCAGGTCAGGGCGTCTTGACGGTTTCACTCTGTGTCCCGCGATAGATCAGAATCCTCTTACTCCGGTTGGTGGTACTGCTTTGCAGTTTGCTCTTGATGAGAATCGTTGACTGGCTTCCCACAGTAGAAAGGAGAGCCACCATACCGGCAACCGCCAGTGCTACGAACGGGGCATTGTAGATAGCGGGATGCGCCTTCCATGAAAACAGGCCTTCCCTCCACGAACGGGGCCGCGGTGGCTTCAGGCGCACACGGAGGAAATCCAGCATCGCCTGAATACTCGCATTCGGTCGGAGAGCCAGGCTGCGCTTCAGAACAACGTAGGCATCCTCCATGTTCCCCTTTCGGTACAAGTCGCGGCCAAGTGACGCGAGCAACGCGGCATTGTACGGGTTCGGTTGCTGGCCGCCGATCGTGTTGTACCACACCGCCTGCAGCGTCCAGAAGAACCCGACCGGATGCCACCATCCTCGAATCAACGTTCGCAGGTTGTACCAGAGGCTTCCCTTTGACCGACAGGCCGCACACAGGACGTGCACATGCGGAGTTCTTCGGGATGCCAGCACGAAGCTCGACACATCATAAAACACCGAGAGACGAAGACTCGGATCCTGAATGTGGCACCGATCGCAGAAGACTTCCCGAATCTCTTCCTCCGCTTGATCCGGTGACGGGCTCGACTCCGCCCAGGAAGTTGCCGACCCCTTCGGCGAGCGCAAGTCGGAATCGTAAATGGCCTTTCCGGTCGTATCCGACAATACCTCGTAAGCCGCGTTGACCTCCTGGATGATTCGGGTGGCTTCGGGCGATGGGTTCTTGTCGGGATGATAGGTTTTGCAGAGACCCCGGTACGCCTGCTTGATCTGGTTCGATGAAGCGGTGCGAGAAACTCCCAAGACCTTGTAGTAGTCTTTCACTTGACCCCAAACCTTCGCAACGACCGATCTTGCTGGGCAACTTATAGCAAGATCGATTGATGGATGCAATTCGAAAGGCTCGCATTTCGAATTGTCATGGCTTAGGTTGGGACCATGGGTGGGCTGCTTCAGGAGGAGAGTGGCTGAGCACACATGTTTGTTGGTCCCAGTTGTTACGAGCGACCGGTGGACGGCCTTCCATGCCATTCGCCGAAAGATCTTGTTTGAAGACCGCGGTCTTTTCGGGGTGTACGACCAGAACCATCCAGATGACCGCAAGGCGCAGAACCATCCGGTGATTCTTACGTGCGACGGCTTGCCAGTTGCGGCCATGAGGATTGACATTGTGCCCGAACAGGGTTTTGCCATTATGCGGACGGTGGCCGTAGCAACGGATAAACAGCGCCGGGGATATGGCCAAATCATGCTCTCGCTCGCAGAAAAATATGCCCTCCAAAATGGACGTACGGCCGCGGTCGTGTTTTCAGCAGATGACGCCGTCGGATTTTACGCCAAATGTGGTTACGAACTTCAAACGTGGGATCCGGACGGCTCTTTCGGACGAGGCCAGCAGATGAGAAAAGTGCTAACCACCCCGTTGAGTAAACTGCCAGCCGCTGGTGAGACCGGCAGTCGCTCACTTTGAGACGGTAGGCGGAGGTTCAAAGCACAACGTTCGCCAATCGTCCAAAGCGGGAATTCCTCTTTCTGCTTTCCTCGCGGTTCCATCAGCGGTTTAATGGGGCTCGCACCCTTGACCGATGTGGAGGGAATGGAAAGGAAGGTGCGGTGATGGATAGGACTCAACACAAGCGTTTGGCCTTCATCGAAAGAGTCGGAAGCCTTTTGATTGCGGCAGGACTGGGCTATACATGGTTGCGAGGTTTTCACTACGCCATCCTGGCCGCATGGGCATTCATTTTCGTTGGCGCTGTTGCGAAGATCGTTGTTTCGGACCTTGCTCGCCGTGAGATGAAGCATTCGTGACAACATCCCGAGTTGAGACATGAGCACGTCGCCTAACGCGGGGCTGTAGTCAACACGGTTCGATGCCGGAATGAAACGAGTCGCGCAAATTCTTATCGCACCCTCTCCCGAGTCTGCCATGCAGCCGACGCCAGAGGTGCGCGCCATTCCCGGCAAGGGGCTGGTGGGAGATCGGTATTGTTCCGGTGACGGGACCTTTTCCCCGCATCCGCAGAAGCCCGACTACGAAATCACCTTCATCGAACGCGAAAAGATCGAGGCGTTCGCGCGCGACGCAGGCCTCGCGTTCACAGCATCGCACGCGCGACGGAACATTGTGACGGAAGGGGTCGACCTGAATGAACTGGCGGGCAAGGAGTTCCATGTTGGGGAAGTCCGCATCCGAGGCATTCGCCTTTGTGAACCCTGCCATCATCTGGCCAAAGCTTCCTTTCCCGAAACCTTGAAAGGACTCGTCAATAAGGGTGGGTTACGAGCCCAAATCCTTTCGGAAGGTGTCATCCACGTGGGCGATTGCATTCAGGAAATGGAGTGAATCCCATGACGAATCCACCTGTCGCACCGCGCTGAATTGCTGCCCCGCACACCGATGAACAATACCTGGAACGTGCGACGCTGGACGGCGGCCGGCCTGCTTCTGCTGGTGACGGTAGTCACCTACATGCCCGCACTGCGTGACGGATTCATCTGGGACGACGATGGGCTGATTACGAACAACCGGATGGTCCAGGCTCGCGACGGGCTGTATCGCATTTGGTTTACGACGGAAGCCCACGAGTACTACCCGCTCACATCAAGTATCAGGTGGCTGCAGTGGCGGTTGTGGGGAAAGAACGCCGCGGCGTGGCACGCAGTCAGCATTCTGTTGCACGTGGCCAATGTCCTGCTGATCTGGATGGTCCTTCGGCGCCTGAGAATTCCCGGTGCCTGGCTGGCGGCGCTGTTGTTCGCCGTCCATCCGGTCAACGTGGCCACCGTGGCCTGGATCAGCGAGCAGAAGAACACGCTATCGATGCTGTTTGTTGCCCTGTCGATTCTGTGGTACCTGCGATTTGATGAGGACAACGAGGGGTGTTGGTACGGTCTTTCGCTGGCGGCGTTTTTGCTGGCGCTGCTGAGCAAGGCGGCGGTGGTGATGCTGCCGGTGGTGCTGCTGGGATGCGTCTGGTGGTTGCGCGGCCGGCTCCGATCCAGGGACTGGTTGCGCACCGCGCCGTTTTTTGCTCTGTCCATCCTCCTCGGATTGACGACCATCTGGTTTGAGTACAATCGAGATCTGAGTGGACGGCTGGTCCACGTCGGCGGGTTGTTTTCCCGCCTGGCGGTTGCTGGTTTGGCGCCCTGGTTTTACCTCTACAAAGCAGTCCTGCCGCTGGATCTGTGCATGGTCTACCCCCAGTGGAATCCGGCCGGATGGGGTTGGAGCGGCTGGCTGCCCGGGATTGCGTTGGCGGGAAGTTTTGCGCTGCTGTGGTGGAAGCGCAACGGGTGGGGCCGGCCGTTGTTGTTTGGGTTGGGGTATTCTGTCGTGATGCTGTTCCCGGTGCTGGGGTTCTTCGACCAGGGATTCTACCGGTATTCGCTGGTGGCGGACCATTGGCAGTACTATTCGATGGTGGGGGTTACCGCACTGGCAACCGCCGGTGCCGTGGCGCTTGGCACGCGCCTCCCTCGTGGACAACAGCAGGTTATTGGCCTGGTTGCCGGGGTAGTGGTGATTGTGTTGGGGACCTTGAGTTGGCAGCGCTGTCTGGTATTCCGCGACCAGGAAACGTTGTTCCGGGACAATCTGCTTCACAACCCTTTGGCGTGGGTCGCGCACAACAACCTGGGGCTGGCCTTGATTGAACAGGGGAGGGGCCAGGAAGCAATCGAGCATTTCGAGGATGCGCTACGGATCAGGCCGGACTATCCGGAGGCGCACAACAACCTGGCGAACGCTCTGCGACAGGCGGGCAGGTATCCGGAGGCGATCGGACACTATGAGCAGGCGTTGCGGGCCAGGCCGGACGACCCCGAGGGGCACAACAACGTGGGGAACGCTCTGCTGCAGGTGGGCAAGTATCCGGAAGCGATCGGACACTATGAGCAGGCCCTGCGGATCCGGCCGGACTTCCCGGAAGCGCACAACAATCTGGGGTTTGCCCTGGAACAAGAGGGGAGGACGAAGGAAGCGGTTGGACACTACGAGGATGCGCTGCGGATCAAACCCGACTTCGCCGAGGCGCATTACAATTGGGGGCTCGCTCTCGCCCGATTGGGCAGGCTGCCGGAGGCGATGGGACATTGGGAGCAAGCCCTGCGGATCAAGCCCGATTACGTCGAAGCGCACTACAATTTGGGGCTCGCTCTCGCTCGACTGGGCAGGCTGCAAGAGGCGAGGGGACATTGGGAGCAAGCCCTGCGAATCAAGCCCGACTACGCCGAAGCACAGAACGCGCTCGCACGCTTGCAAGCCGGCCAGTAAGTGGCAATTCTCGAAAGATCGAGGACGGAATGAAACAAGTCGCACAAATTCTTATCGCACCCTCTCCCGCGTCTGCCATGCAGCCGACGCCAGAGGTGCGCGCCATCGCCGGCAAGGGTCTCGTGGGAGATCGGTATTGTTCCGGTGACGGCACGTTTTCTCCGCATCCGCAAAAACCCGACTACGAAATCACGTTCATCGAACGCGAAAAGATCGAGACGTTCGCCCGCGATTCGGGCCTTCCGTTTACCGCATCGCTCGCGAGACGGAACATTGTGACGGAAGAGGTCGACCTGAATGAACTGGCGGGCAAAGAATTCCTGGTCGGGGACGTCCGCATCCGAGGCGTTCGCCTGTGTAAACCCTGCAATTATCTGGCCAAAGTGTCCTTTCCGGAAACCTCGAAAGGACTCGTCAATAAAGGTGGGCTGCGATCCCAGATTCTATCGGAAGGCGTCATCCACGTCGGCGATTGTATTCGGGAAATGGAGTGAATCAACGCGTCGCCGTGAAACGAACTTCTCGCCGTCCGATGTTCTCCCCTCGGCCAAAGATGCCAGGCATCTTGTAAGCTATAGGAATGTGTGACGGTCGACATTTGTGACTCTGGAATTGGTGGTCGAGAAAGGAATTGAGCATGTCCAAGAAAAAATGGTTGATACTGATTGGTTTGGGAGTGGCGCTGTGTGTGGTGGCGCTCGTGTCGATCGCCTTTCTTGTCAGCGTTTTCCTGGTAGTGGGCGCGCCGCCGATCAACCCCTTGCTGCCGGTGTATACCATTGACCAGGGTGCGTCGGCACATCCCGGTTACCGTCGCACCACGGCCACGTCGGGGACAAACGTCTACGTCAGCGACTTTGAGGAACAGATGTTGCAGTTGCAAAACTACGATCCCAACCACGTCATCGGCCGCAGCTTATTTGGCGGAGGAGAGATTTGCTCGATCCCCGGACAGCCACCGACGGCGTATATCGCCGTGGATGAAGGCTCCGAGATGCCGGCGTTCGCGGTGTTCCGCAACAGCCAACGGCCGCCGTTCGACTGGCGCCACGCCACGTTCCGGTCCATGGAGTATACCGCGCAAATCGGCCCGAGTGCGCACAAACGCACGACCGATCCGGCGCTGATCGAGGACGTCATCCATACCCTGCGGGATGGAACCTCGGTCACCTCGCCACCGCTCGCCGCCATTTCGGGCATCATCAGCAATTTGAATGGGGTCTGGCTGATCTGTGACCAACTGCCGGGTCTGGCCTTCAACCCAAACGTCTACAAGGAACCGTCGGGGCCGGCGTACTTGGTGGATAGCTTCGTAACGTTGAATGACTTCACGAACAAAGCGCTGCAAGTCCGCTGGATCCCTGCCAGTCCGCTGTTCAACCAGTGGCTCCAGACACCGTGAGGAACCGAGGACAGCGATTCTCGTCAGTCACTCTTTTTCGAGCTTTCCTCGTGGCTCTGTAAGAGGTTAAATGGGGTGCACAAGCATGGGCCATAGACGACAATGAAAAACGCCAGGCAGTTGCCGCCGCCGCATCTTGGGTATGGATGGTTCGCTTTACTGCTCCGGTTTGGCCTCGTCGCGTTTGTTGCCGTAGTCGGCGCTGCCAAAGTCAACTTACACGACCCGGTATGGGCCACGGCATTTCTTGTCGCGCTCGCCATCGCGCTTGTTGGCGTCGGCATTCTGGCGTGGGAGAGTTGGACGTTCTCGGAATCCGACGTATGTCGCTATTGTGGGTATGCTCTCTTGATTCTTGGCATCGTTGGCCTAGTCGTCATATCCTTTTTTGCACAGTGGTTCACAATCCACTAACAACTCGGTTCACCCAACCGCTGCCCGCTTCGGAGTCAGCCGCGGCCAAATCCCGACGCTAGCAAATTGCTGGAATGAGTTAGTGCTTCGCGTCCCAACCGCGGTAACCGCAACTCCTACCCCTTGTAATGTTGGAAGGCGCTGGCGAGCAGGATCAGTTCGGGATGCGCTGCTTGCACTTTAGGCAGCACGAGCCGAATCTGGGAACGGTACACCGCGAGTTTTTCGGCGAGCGGTTTCAGGTTGTCCACCTTGTCCCAGTGGAGCTTGTTCAGGTCCAGCACCAGCTTGCTCTTGCTCCGCGCCAGCGAATCATGGATGCGTTGCCCCAACTTTTCCGCCTGGGCACCCGACATAGCGCCGCTCAACCGCAGCCAGACCTGTTTCTTGGCGTGTTGCAGTTCGACCTGGATCGACAGGTCGGGCATCGCGATCTTGTCCGGGATTTCTTCCCAGAGACGGAATTCGCTCCAGCGTTTCGCCGGCATGCGATACGCCGTGCGGATCATCTTGGGATGCTGGAACAGGTCGAACTTCAATGTCACCCACGTCCACAGCGCCGCCCCGACCGCGAGTACGGACTGAAATCGCTGGCTCAGCGTGGGACGACCGAGTTCGGCGCAAATCTGCCGCCTCAGGTCCCCAATCCAGCGCCGCACCGCGGCGTTGGGACCGAGTAACCGGCCGGCGAGGAAGATCGGGAGCGCGACGCGCAAATCGGCGGCGTAGTGCGCGGCCTTCCGTCGCAGGATCGGGTTCGGCGAGTTCTTGAGCGTCTGGTAGCCGAGGAACCGCGATTCGAGGACGCGGAAGATGCTCGGGCCAAGCCGTTGGAAATCCTCGTCAAAGCACCACTGCTGCAAGCGCTCGATCTCGGCCGCTGAGAGCGTCGGATGTTTCATCGTGGTGGTAAACCCGTCCGCCTGGTGGTAGAGCCGGTCGGGATGGTCGACATACTCCTGGAGCATGAGGTTGTCGCGCACGACCCGGGCATTGAACGGCGTGCCGGGCACGGGACCGTAAATCAGGTATTGCCCGAGCGACGGCTTGAGTTTCATCAGCCCGTCCAGTTCCTGCGCAATCACTTCGGGTGTCTGGTAATCAAACCCGAGGATCATCGAACTCAGGATCGTGATGCCATGCGCGCGGAACTCGTTGAAGATGTCCTCCACGGGTCGGCCCTGTTGTTTGGCGTACCCCGACCGCGTGCCTTCGTAGCCGATCCAGAACCCGTCGATCCCCATTTCGAGGATCTCTTCGACGGTGTACTGGCTGAGGGCCTTGATGCTGGAAAAGGCGAAGATCGAAAGTTGTTTGCCGCTCCTGATTACGCAATCGCGGAACTCCATTGCCCGTTTCTTGTTGAGCAGGAAATCCTCGTCGATGATCAGGAACACGAGGCTCGGGTCCATGTCGTGATAACGCTGGGTGACGTCGAAGATGTCCTTGCCGGTGGGCAGCAGCTTGATGTGCTTGCGCTTGAAAAAATGCGACGTGCAACAGAAATCACAGCCGTTGGGGCAGCCCAGGCCCGCGAAAATCTTGCCCGTGCCCGACACCTTCCAGCCAAACACTTTTAACCAGCTCACAATCAACGGCTGCTTGTACGGCATCGAAATTTCCGGCTCGCCCAGCAGCCGGCGCATATAGCCGACGCCTTCTTCGCGGCAGATGTAGTCGCCGTATGGCGTAAGTTCTTCATCGGTCAGCACCGTGCCGTAGCCGCCGAGGATGATCTTGGTATGGGGCGCGTGTTCGCGGATCACGGCGACCATGTCCTTGACCTTGTGGAAGATCGCCATTAGAAAGGAAATGCCAACGTAGTCGTAGCCCTTCTTGAGTTCCTTGATCAACTCGCGCTTCGACGGGTACTGCAAGACGACCGTCGGCGTGTCGAGATTCTCAGCGATATACTCGATGGAAAACTGGACGTTCACCGTGCGCGGGCTGAAAATGCCCTGGGCCCGTGTCACCTGGCGGTACAGCAATTCATAACCCACGGATGTCGCATCCCCGCACTGCGGCCCCATCGGGCGACACACGGTGGTCAACAGGACTTTCTTATTCACGGCTTTCGTTTACTCCTTCCCAAGATATGCTACGCCACGGACAAACCGTATGCCATAGGGCAAAACCCTACCATGGCCCGGCCCCCTTGGCGGCTCAAACGAGGCGTGTTCGGAGGGCAGTACCCTGAACGGGTGTTACCTTACGGGGAAACAGACACGAACCTGAATTCCCCCCACGACTAATGCCGCGTCGATCGCGGCAATTCCGTCGGACACCTGTACATACCACCTTGTGAAACTGTTCACAAGCCGATTCTCAGCATTTGCCGTCGCTCGAAAAGGACCTCACCCCTGCCGTCCTTCTTCGCGCACAGCGTCGAAGTCGTCCGACCGGGAGTTCGTCGTCGATCCGGCCGGGGCCGTCAACGCGCCAGCGAACCCATCGGGTCCCATGGAGGCAGGACAATGGGCGGCAACTGGAGCGCCTGTTGCAGGGGCTTGGGCAGCGCGCTCTTGCGGGTGGCGATCTCGAACATGTATTCGTCAAACCACGAATCGTTCATCACAAAGAACCCTTTGCGGCCGCATTTGTCCTCGCCCCAACTGTTCTCGACCCGCCAGCGACGCGGGCGGTGATTGACCACATCCACGCCCGTGAACAACATGGCGTGAGTCATGGCGGTCTGGTGATAGACGAGGCGGTTGGCCTTGTCCAGGCGGAAGGCCGTGTCGTAGACCGCCTCGTAATCGAACAAATTCTTGTCCCACAGGCCGAGGTCGCGGCGCATCATCTTGCCGACATCGCAGCCCATCCAGACGGGCTCGCCCCTGATGATGCTGCGCATGGCGAGTTCCTTCATCAGGCCGATTTCGACGTTAAGGTACAGCACGATGCCGCCGCCGACGACATTGCCGAGATGCTGCACGGTGAAGGTGCGGTTGAAGGGACTGGTCGGTCGGGGGTCGTGCACCAGGCAGACGTATTCGTTGACGGGGAGTGTGAGGTACTGCCGGGCGAATTGTTGGGGCGTCATTTCACCCGCACGATGGAATTTCCGGTTCTTGTCGTTCCATTGCCAGGGGAACTTCGTAGGCGGAGTTCCGAGGTGGATGCAGAGGATGCGGTGGACGACGGTGAGGATCTCCCGTTTGGCGGCGCGGATCTCTTTGAGCGAGGCCCCGCGGCCACGAAGTTCGCGCAACGTTTTCGCTCCTTCGCGCAACTTCTGCAGGAGAATGCTATTCATGCGCCAGGTGCTGGAAGAGCTTTCGGTTTCGGGCATCAGGGCCTTCGGCACGAGGCCATGTTTGCGGATGATGTTGACGAACATGTTCCACTGGCCGCCGTCGTTGAGCGGCTCCGAGAGCAGGAAGGCCACGATGCGGTCGTCCACGGGCCGGGCGGCGGTCTCGATGATGTTCTCGAGGAAATAATTCGCGCGCTCGATCTTGTCCCAAAACAGCGTGTAGTTCTGGCTGAACTCAAACTCCTTGAGCTTCATTTTCCTCATCGCGCCGACCCGCAGCAGGTTCAGTCCCGCGAACATCCAGCAGCGGCCCGATTGTTTTTGATGGGTCACAGCCCAGTCATCGAGCCAATGCGAGAAGGTGAAGTCGGTGTTGGTGACGACGTCGCGGTTCAACGCCACATCGTCCACGGGTGTCTGCGTGACCGCATTCATCGCCAGTTTGTACGTGGGATTGGACCGGAACGCATGACGCAGTTCGGTCACCAACTGCGGGGTCAACTGCCCGTCAGCCGAGGCGTCCGCAGCCTGGGGTGAACGGGCGGTTGTCGAGCGGGCGAGGCGGTTGAACTTGTTTCGTTTGCGCTTTGAGATCGGCGAGACGGTTGAGATCATGGCGGTTGTCCTCACCTCTGGTGATTGAAGGCAAAAACTACACCAGCGAACCAACGTCGTCAAACCCGGCTGACGCGGGGGAGCGCCTCCATTTGAAATCGGATTGCTCGCTTCACATCTTGTCCGACATTTCACCGATGACTGACGCCCCCCCGCGACGATCGCGGACCATTCCGTCGTCAGGGTGCGAATGTCACGTACTGCGTCACGCCGTCGACAAACTGGGGCTGGTAATAAATCCCGTTGAATTGGTACGCCATGCCGCCGTTGTATGATACTTCGATTGCCCCGGGCGGCAGTTCGGGAACGGTCACGCCGATCGGGGTTGGGGCAACAACGTATCCGTCTCCCTGTTGCACATAAAAGGCGCCGCCGGCGTAATAGTAGGCGATATTCCCCGCGTCGATTTCAATGGCTCCATCGGGCAGGTCCTGGACATCCGCGCCGACGGGCGCGTAAACCTCCTGATAGTCATCGCCTGTCTGTTGATAAAAGATCCCGTCATCGTAGAAGTAGGGGATTCCACCCACGTAGATCTGCAAATATCCCGGCCGCAGGCCGTGTATCCGCGCGCCAAACACAAAGCCGTGCCAGAAGTGCTGTCCACCGATGTCCGCGTCCACGTCGTGATGCCCGACCACATGTTGGTATTGACCACCACCGCCACCACCACCGCGCGGGCCTTCGACGCCACGCGGCGCTCCGACGTTACGCGGCGCCACGACTGGTTGCGGAGCGACGTGTGTGTCCACATGGCGGATGCTTCCATGATTGGTACGATTTACGACGGCGGCCTGTTGTTGCACCGCCGGTCGCGAAGTTTGGCGAGGGGGCTCCGTCGCTCGTGGAGGCTCAGCTTGTCGTGGGGCCTCGGCTGCCCGTGATGGTTCCTGCCGCTGGGCATAACTCATCGGCGCGGCGGCCAACAACACCAAAAGGCCAATCCCGATTCGTTTCCGTGAAGCCGTCGTAGCAAGGTTCATGGTTATTTGCCCCCGCTGGTGTGCGTCTGGTTTTCCGCTTTGATCTCCGCCACACTGATTTTGGCGGCTCCCGACGGCGGCTCGAAGTTGAACAGGAAGTCCGGCAACTTCGTTTCAAAGTCCCACTGGGAAAAAACCGCGGTGTACTGCGGCGACCCGGCCTCGTCCCTGTACGTAATGACGATCTTACGCGGCACCGGCCTGGCGCCGTCCTCGATCCAAATTTGCCAATCCACCATCCCCAGTGAAAAGGCCAGGTGCTCGCACGGCACGCCGAGGACCGTCACCGGCCCGAGGTCCGTTCCGGAAACGGCCTTGTGGATTGCGTTCTGGTAGGGGTCGCTGACGATCAAGTCCTCCAAGGGCATCGTGACACCGAAGCGCTCGCAGGCCGCGTCCAACGCCTCATCGAGTGTGCCGGGTGCGGGAATACTGCCGTAGAAATTCTGGACGCGGTTGAGCAGAGTGATCGTTTTGCCGTCGTAATACAACCCGCGATTGCGGCGTGTGGAACGCACTTCCGCGTGAAAGCGGTTGGGGCGGCGCACCTGCAACTCAACAGTTCGGCCGGCCTGGACCCTCTGTCCCGAGGCCAGTTGCACGTCCTGCCAGATTTCGGCGTTGACCGAGAAACACTGCGCTTGCGCCAGGCAATCACCCATGCGCCGCAGGAGTTCATCGGCACGCGGTTCAATCGCCGGTTTCGCATCCGCTGCCGCCGGCTTCACGTCCGCCGCCGGCGCTGACGCGGCCACGAGACCCAGCAGAGCGGCTGCGGTCAATTCCCGCCACCGCCGCGCGGTGGCAAGGCTACTAATTCGGCTAAGTTCCTTCATGAAGTCCCCCTTTGCTGCTGAACGAGAATTTGTCAGAACCAAACCACAATTTGCCGGACCACGAATACTGTGTGCAGTCCGCCTTTGATCAGTGTACCACCATTTACAGGGCTGACAAACCGATTCGGAACCGTTGCCCTCTCTCCAAGGTCGGATTCCATGCCACCGGAAGAATCATCGGGGCTCGACCGCAATCTTTTCGGTTCACCGCGCAAAGTTGGCGCGGTCTCTGCTCTTCGCGAAAATGGAATGAAAACAGCCAGGCGCAGCCAGCCCCCCCAGTTGAGTCTGGCTTTGCGCGCGCTGAAGGAAGCCATCCTCAAGGGTGCCACCTGGCAGTACGAAAAGTTGGTCACGTTGGCCGTAAACGCTGGGGCAACGGACGAACAGATTGACCTGACGGCGCACGAAGCCATCGAGACGCTGTTCGCGCGCGCCGAACGACCGATCACTCCACGGAGCCTCACCCAACTGATTGGCTCGAATCACTTTCGAGGGTAAGGTTGTCCATTTTTGAGCGGACATCCATCGGGAAAGCTCATATTTGCGCAGTTTTCCACGTTTTCGTCTCCCCCGAATGGTACTTGACGCGTCGGGAATCGCGTGGTAGCGTCCCCCGCACTTTAGCTCGAAAGACAAATCACATCACCCGGAAGGTATTCATGAAGATTCGTGTCGTTCTTACCGCTTTCGCCGTTGCCGGAACATTGGTTGGTCAGGCATTTTCTGCCGATTCGACCGCGGCACCAGCAGCTTCGACCAATAAATCCACCTCGGTTGCGGCCACGGCTGCCGCGGGCGGCGAAGTCGTGGCCCGGGTAAACGGGGCGGACATTACGCGCAAGGATCTCGACATGGCGATCCAGTCATATAGTTACCAGATGGCGCGGCAGGGGCGTCGGGTTCCTCCGGGACAGACGGCGGCGCTCCAGCAAAACGCGTTGGACCAGTTGATCGGTCGCCAACTCATCCTCCAGGAGGGCAGTAAGCAAGTCCCCGCGGACATCGAAAAAAAGGTGCAAGAACAAGTCGATCAGGCAAAAGCGGGCAAGGGCGGCGACGAAGAATTCAAGAAGACGCTCGCCGACAACGGCGTCACGCTCGAACAGTTTACCCGCGAGGTTCGTGACGGTATCATCATCCGCGAGACGCTTCAGTCCGTCGTTGACAAACGGGTCAAGATTTCGCCGGAGGATGCCCGGGCGTTCTACGACAGCAATCCCGAGCAGTTCAAGCAACCCGAGCTTGTCCGCGCCAGTCATATCCTCATCCGCTGCTCGCCGGACGCGACCGACGAGGTGAAAAGGGAAAAACGGGCCCAGATCGACGCCGCGCTCTCGTTGGTCAAGGGCGGCTCGAAATTCGCCGAAGTGGCCAAGAAGGTTTCGGAGGATCCGGGCAGCGCCGAAAACGGTGGCGATCTCGGGTACTTCCCGCGCGGCCGCATGGTGCCGGAGTTTGACACCGCCGCATTCTCGATGAAGACGAACGAAATCAGTGGCGTCATCACCACCCAGTTTGGCTACCATATCCTGCAGGTCACGGGCCGGAAACCGGCGCAGACCATGCCGTTTGATGAGGTCAAGGATAAACTCACCGACTATCTCAAACAAAAGAAGGGCAGCGATGTCACCCGCACGTATGTGGCCGACCTGCGCAGTTCGGCCAAGGTCGAGGTGTTCTTGCCCGCGCCCGCACCGTCTCCGTCGACGCTGACCGTTCCGAGCACCCCGACCGTTCGGACAGCCCCTGTCCAGGCGCCGAGCCCGAGCAAGTAATACGGTTCGGCTGGCCCGGATTCGTGGCGTCGTCGTGTCATTGACGCGGCTTGTGGAAGCCCACAAAACGTCGAGGTTTAATTCTTGAGGCAGGATGGGGAGTGGTCGTCCCCTGTGTGAGAGAGCTGCGGCCAAAGCCCTGCTCTGGTCAACCGTGACGCGATGGCGGAGTTGTAGAACAGAGCCGGCGAACTATTTCCCCGCTTTAAGCTTTTTCCACCGCTTGCGTTGAGCCGCCGCGATTCGTTCCAGTCCCGCCTTGGTGAACTTCGGCTTCCGTCGAACTGTCGGCTCCGATGTTCCGCCGAGAGAAGCCAACGCC
>JBEKLM010000012.1:0-91281 GCA_050010195.1 Verrucomicrobiia bacterium | reverse complement strand
CTGATCGCGGCCGGCAAAGCACCCAAAGTGGCCCTCGTCGCCGTGATGCGCAAGCTGATCATCCTGCTCAACCAACTGCTCAAAAATCCACAATTCCAACCCACATGAAAAGACAGTTGCTACAATACGGATAAGAAGCGGGCAAGCATGGGTGACAGAACACAGCCATGACCACACTTCCGAACATTGATAAATTCCGCAAGCGAGCGGTGGAATTGGAGACCGAACTCGCCAATCCAGCGGTGTACTCTGATCAGCGGCGGGCGGGCGTCTTGGCGCGAGAACTCCAGCGGCTGAAGAAGCTGTTGGGCGACTACGCGGCGGCGGCGGCGGTGATCAAACAGATCGGCGAGAACGTCGAGTTGGCCGCGTCGGGTGACGCGGAGATGGCGGAACTCGCGAAGGGGGAACTCGACGATTTGCAGCGGAAGCTGGAGAAGCTGCAGTTGGACATCCAGATGGGACTGGTTCCACCCGACCCGAATGACTCGCGCAACACGATTGTCGAAATTCGCGCGGGCACGGGCGGGGAAGAAGCGGCGTTGTTTGCGGGCGATCTGTTCCGGATGTACAGCCATTATGCGGACGGTCAGGGGTGGAAGATTGAGTTGATGGACACGAGCCCGAGCGAGCGGGGCGGGTTCAAGGAAATCGTATTCTCGATGCTCGGTCAGGACGTGTACAAGAAGATCCGTTACGAGAGCGGGGTGCATCGGGTGCAACGCGTGCCCGAGACCGAGGCGCAAGGGCGGATTCACACGAGCACGGCGAGCGTGGCCGTGTTGCCCGAGGCGGAGGAAGTGGACGTGCAACTCAAGACCGAGGACATGGAGATCACGGTGTGCCGGGCGAGCGGGCCGGGCGGTCAGGGCGTGAACACGACCGACAGCGCGGTGCAGATTCATCACAAGCCGAGCGGATTGATTGTGCGGTGCGCGGATGAGCGGTCGCAGATCAAGAACAAGGCGAAGGCGTTGCGGGTGCTGCGGTCGCGGTTGCTGGCGCACAAGCAGGAGGAAGAGGAAGCGCGGATGTCAGCGGCGCGCAAGAACCAGATTGGGTCAGGCGACCGCAGCGAGAAGATTCGGACGTACAATTTCCCGCAGAACCGCGTGACGGACCATCGGATCAATCTGACGATCCAGAATCTGCCGGCGATTCTGGAGGGGGATCTGGAGGAGTTGATCGGCGCGTTGATGACGGATGATTTGAACAAGCGGCTGGCCGAGACGACGAAGTAAGGAGCTGAAGGAGCTGTTGGAGCGCTGGCGGTCCGGTGCAGGCATGCGGTCGGAATGCCGGTGCCAAACAGAGAGGCAACTCATTTAGCGATAATCTGTTAGATAGCGCGTCATTCGTCCGGACGAGCGGATTGACTAATGACGGCGATATTGCTACAATCAAGCCATGAGCAGGGTATTAAGGGTATTAAAAGCGGTGGTACTTGTCACGGGCTTGCTGATGGTTGTCGGCTGCGCCAATATGGCGGTCAGCAGCAACACTTCGCAGCAGAACCAGGCAGGAACCACGTGTTGCCAACAGGCGAGTGCCTCTCTCTGGCCATTCACTGACAACTACCCGGTGCCGTAACGGCAGGGTGGGATGTTTGCGAGCTGTCGGGCGTCCAGTGGGAACAATCTGCTGGATTACGGGCTGAAGTTGAGCGGCGAGCAGAAGTGCCTCTACAAGGTGTGAGGGTTGTGCTAATCATCGTTCTTGATGGTTCGCGTGCGTGAGAGAGCTGCCGTAATGGCGGCGTGGATGGCGCTGCTGGTGACGGCTGTCTTCAGCTTCGGGCAGGAGCCCGCTCCCAAGATTTCACGCGAGGATGCGATTTCCATCCAAATCGGGCTCGATGACGCGGGGTTTTCGTGCGGGCAGATTGACGGGAAATGGGGCGGGATGACGCGGCAGGCGCTGGCGGCGTGGCAACAGGCGAATGGGTTGAAGGCGTCGGGTGAGTTTGATGCGATCACGGCGGCGAATTTCCCGGCGGGCGAGGCGAATTATACGAATTATGTCGTCACGGCGGCCGACCTGACGAAGCTGACTCAAATTCCCGAGGACTGGAAGGCGCGATCGCAACTGACCAATATGTGGTTCGAGACCGTGTTGCAGATGGTCGCTGAGAAGTCTCATGCGTCGGAGGGATTGATCAAGACGCTGAATCCCGGGATCACGAATTGGACGGGCGTGGCCGTGGGTCAATCGATCACCATGTTGAATTTGTCGCCGTCGCGGCTCGTGCCGGCGGCGAAGGTGCGGGTAAGTTTGTCGGCCAAAACGATCACGGCGTACGACGATGGCGGGAAAATGATCGCGCTGTTTCCGTGTTCGATTGCGGCGGACAAGGAGAAGCGAACGCCGGGGCAATTGACCGTGCAGACGGTGGCCGTGAACCCGAACTACACATTTGATCCCGTGAACTTTCCCGAGTTGGACGACACGCAGAAGGGGTACGGCAAACTGATCGTTCCGCCCGGCCCGAAGAACCCGGTCGGCACGGCGTGGATCGGCTTGAGCCGGGTCGGTTATGGGATGCACGGCACGCCGCATCCCGACCAGATTGGCAAGACGTTTTCGCATGGATGTTTTCGGTTGGCGAATTGGAACGCCAATCGTCTCGCGCAGATGGTGCCGATCGGCACGGCGGTGGACGTGGTGGAATAGCACCGGCGCTTCAAGCGGCGGTCATGGATGACGAGAAAACCCGCTGCTCCTTGGGCACAGATATCCCTTGTGTTTCCCACATTCCGACGTATATGGAAGGTGGAGAGTCGAGGGGAAGTTGCAGGCTGCCACGTGTAGGGCAGTGCAGTTCAAGCCTCGGCTCTCTCACGTTTTTGGCGTCAGTTCAGGCAGTCTTGACTTTTTCCGCCCCCGCTAGTAGCAACAAACTGTTGGATCACGACCCTGACTGTTAGTCAGTTCCGTTATGCACTTGACAAGGTATCCCTTCATCTATGTAGTGCCGCCACGATGAAGCGTCTTCTGAGGCGGGCCCGAACGTTCATTTGGGGTGGCGCCAGATCCCCGTTGCTTTTTTCAGTCCTGCTCCTGGCAAGCGCAACCTCCGCTCTGGCACAGGACGTCACCGCTGTCTTCGTTCCGCCGTCCGGGTCCCTGGCGGCGGGCAGTCGCTCGAGTCTTTGGCTCTACTGCTTCAACAATTCGACCAATTCTATAGGTCGAATCTTCGAACCGAGTCTCAACTGTACCCTCATCTCGCAATCCGTCTCGCTCGAAACGGTTTTGTTATTGAATACCAACAGCGGTCCGATGGCGGCGACGATTGCGCCCGGCAGTTTCGTCAAGGTGGAATACCTGCTGGACCTTCCGTTAACGACCAGAGGTCAGGTCACGCTGGATATCAGAAACTATAATCAGGTGATGGTCCTTGTGGAAGCAGCCTCGACGGGGATTCCATTGGTAACGCCGCGACCGTCAACGTCCCCTTCGACCAACGCGGCTCCTGAGTACGAGTTGGGGGAATATCTCGGCACGCATATGTCCTTCTACGAGCCGATTTATTTCATCATGGGCACAGCTCCCGCGGTTGAATTTCAGTTTAGCTTGAAATACAAACTCTTCGATTTCAAGGACAACTGGGATCCGTTGACTCACGTCTATTTTGCCTATACGCAGACCTCTTTTTGGGATGTCTTCGCCAAGTCCCCGTCCTTCTACGACACCAGCTACAAACCATCGGGGTTCTTTTATTATCCCGATGTGTTTCAGAACGGCTTCTTCCAGCTCGATCTCCAACTTGGTGGCGAGCACGAATCGAATGGTCGTGGCGGCACCCTGGAGCGCAGCATGAATACGATTTACCTGCAACCCAAAGCCACGTTTGACCTGCCGGGCTATTTGCAGTTCTCCCTCCAACCGCGCGCCTGGTTCTACTTCCGAGTGGGTGACAACAATCCCGACATGGACCAGTACCACGGATACGCCGATCTGCTCGCCGCCCTGACGTGGCTCGATCCAAATTCCGGCGAGAAAATTCAGTTGTCCACGAAATTCCTCATCGGCGACGAGGGATCTCATGCCGGGCTGCTATACGATTTGAGGTTTAACCTGGCCAACCTGCCTGTGCTGCGCAAATTCAACCCGTCAATTCAAGTGCAGTACTTTACCGGCTACGGCCAGACCTTGCTGCAATACAACGAAACCAGCCATGCCCTGCGCGCCGGCCTTTGCCTCTGGTATTGACCCTGTGCCAACTCGGGAACGATCAACCGAAGTAATTCCTTGAGTTTTCGGGGAGCAGCGACCGCGTTGCCTATCCCGGGCGGCCTCGTGATTATTTACCGCGGCACGTCGCATCGCGACCAGATCCGCAAGACGCTGTCGCACGGGTGTTTTCGGTTGGCGAACTGGAATGCGAACCGTCTCGCGCAGATGGTGCGAGTCTGCGCGCCAGTGGAAGTGGTGGGGTGGGCTCTCTGTTCTTGCAGCGGATAACTCCGGCACTAAAGCTTGTGTAACGGAGGGGTGAAAACCTGAAAAAGAAGATCGTCCTGCTCGTTGGTTCGGGTATTTCCTTTGCGACGGGAGTGCCTTCTACTCAAATTATCACAGATCGTCTACGACAGAGATGCTTCGACAAGCTCAGCATGACGGCATCCGCAGGGGCGCATTGCCCGGGGGTTTCGAGCAACCCGGTCTTTTGTGTCTCAAGTAGCGGCCTTCGTGGACAATCTGGGATGTACCGGCGCTTCGCGTGTGGCATGGCTCTGGCGGGCCGGGCTACTGGATGGGCATGGAGGGGCCAGGTTTTTCGAAGCGACGGCGATTCGGATGGTTGCAAAGGAAGCTAAAGCCCGCCCGTAACACATGCGCGCAATCGTCGGGGGTTTTCACCAGGCAATCGGAGAAGGGGAGATAGTCCCCGAGATACCGGGTTTGGCAGGTTTTCGGATCGGGAAAACGCCGCGGCTTGGCGACCTTGTCGTCGGTCGCGCTCGGCGTCGTCAGACCAACTCGAACCGGTTTGTTCATACCCAACGTTCCTCTCCCAACCGTTGCCTCGCTTCGATCAGGACCCGAGCGCTCTCGCCGATCTGGGGTTGACGTTAGCATTCTGGTGGGGGCAAGTCGAGGACTGAATTCGGCGGGAGCGTCGCTTATCGCTTTTTGAGATTGGTCTCGTGTGGGGAGCGATTTTCTGTTAGAATCCTCGCGTGAAGAATAGGCTGGCAGGAAGTCGTCGCGAATGCCACGAATGGCTGACGCAGACCGACAAGGATGTTCAGGACGCGGCGCTCACCCAAGCGGTTTTTAGGGCAGGGGCAGGAATGGAGGAGGGGGAGCAGACCCCGTGGGGGGTAAATTACCAAACGAACCCAATTCTGTGCAGGCCGGCGTGGAAAATTCATTTTCGGAAAGCCAAAAACGAACCCAAATGGTCTTAGCGAGGAGTTTACAGGTATGCTGTTGATGGTAAACGGGTTGGGTGTGTTTGGCTCACGAAATCCGATTTTGGCGGATTTGCCGCATTTTGAGGTTTTTGAGGCGTTTCCGGGCAGGGTTGTGGGACAGAAAGGGCGTGTTGGGCGGGCTTCGGAGAGGGCCGTAATGGGGACGGGACGCAGCGTGAGGGCACGCGGCCTGCGACACGGCGTTGGCCTAACGGTCGACAGCCTGGAATCTGGCACCAAGTTGCGGCATGGGAGAGGGCGCTTTCAACGGGTTCGACGTCCGTGGTACTCTCGCTGCGTGACGATATTGGAGGTCATCAACAAGACGACGCCGTATTTTGAGAAGCAGAGGATTGAGAGTCCGCGGCTGACGATTGAGTTGTTGCTGGGGCATTTGTTGAAGAAGAAGCGGTTGCAACTGTATCTGGAGTTCGAGCGGGACCTGGATGAGACGACGCTGGAGGCGTTGCGCGGGATGGTGAAACGGCGGGTGGCGGGGGAACCGTTGCAATACATCACGGGCGAGGCGGAGTTTTGCGGGTTGAGGTTGATGGTGGACAAGCGGGTGTTGATCCCGCGGCCGGAGACGGAGTTGTTGGTGGAGACGGTGGCGGGGAGAGTGAAAGGCGAAGGCGAAGAGCGGAAAGCAGCGGCGAGGATTGTGGATGTGGGGACGGGGAGCGGGTGTATTGCGATTGCATTGGCAAAGAAATTTCCGGACGCGGAGATTGTCGCGCTGGACGCAAGCCGGGATGCGTTGGACGTGGCGCGCGGGAACGCGACGCTGCATCAAATCGAAAAAAACATTCGCTTTTTGGAGAGCGATTTGTTACAGAATCTGGACGACAGCTTGCGCGTGGATGTGATTGTGTCGAATCCACCGTACATCGCCGATGGGGAAATGGCGAAGCTGCCCAAGGAGGTCAGAGACTTTGAGCCTGTGTGCGCGCTACAGGCGGGTGAGGATGGACTCAAAGTCATCCGACGCTTGGTCATGGATGCCAGGCGTTTTCTGTCTCTCTCCGGATTTATGGCGCTGGAGCTTGGCGCCGGGCAGCGAGCGGCTGTTGAAGAATTTTTCGGCCAGCAGGGATATGACGTGGTCGAGGTCGTGAAGGATTTGCAGGGGCATGAGCGCGTGGTCGTGGCTCAGCCCCGGAAGTAAAACGTCGGGTTTGGGGAAGCCCGACCGTTGTAGCCGCGAAACATTTTCGCGGTGTGGGGGAATGGCCGCGAATGAGATTCGCGGCTACAATAGTTGTTAATAGCTCAAGCCAAGGAGGGAGCTATGGAAAAAATCATTATCAGCGGAGGGAATCCGCTTCGGGGGACCGTTGAGATCAGCGGTTCAAAAAACGCGGCCCTGCCCGTTATCGCCGCGACATTGCTGACCAGTGAGCCGTGCACCATTCGTGGCGTGCCCAATCTCAGCGATATCCAGTTCATGTGCGACATCCTAAAGTGGCTGAGCGTGAAGGTCACGCACCACAAGACGGAGGGTGTGATCGAGATTCAGGCACAGCATCCGCTGGGCGTGGCGCCCTACGAACTGGTGCGCAAGATGCGGGCGTCGGTGTGCCTGCTCGGGCCGCTGCTGGCACGACTGCATAACTGCAAAGTCTCGCTGCCCGGCGGGTGCGTCATCGGTGATCGCCCGATCGACCAGCATCTCAAGGGGTTGAAACGGCTGGGTGCCGATGTGCTCGTGGAGAATGGTTATGTGCACGCCCGGTGCAGCGAACTGACCGGCTCGGACGTGTTCATGGGCGGACGGTTTGGTTCGACCGTGTTGGGCACGGCGAATGTAATGATGGCGGCGGTGCTGGCCAAGGGGACGACATGGATTGAAGGCGCGGCATGCGAACCGGAGATCGAAGACCTGGCGATTTTTCTGATCAAGATGGGCGCGAAGATCAAGGGCGCGGGCAGCCATATTCTGGAGATCGAAGGCGTGGAAACGCTCAATGGGGCGGACCATAAGGTGATTACCGACCGCATCGAGGCGGGCACATTCATGGCCGCGGCGGCGATCACGGGCGGCGACATTGAGATCAAAGGCGCGCGCGCCGAACATCTGTGCGCGGTGCGGGACAAGCTGGAAGAATCCGGCGTGACCGTCGAGCGCGCCAACGGTACGATTCGCGTGAAAGGCAATGGTGAACTCAAACCCGTGGACGTGATTACGATGCCGTACCCTGGTTTCCCGACAGACATGCAGGCGCAGATGAGCGCGGTGATGACGGTCACCCCGGGCATCAGCGTGATCACGGAAAAAGTATTCCCGAACCGGTTTATGCACATCAGCGAGATGGCGCGGCTGGGGGCGGATTGTTCGTTGGAAGGCAGCAGCGCCATCGTGAAGGGCGTCAAACGCCTCAGCGGCGCGCCCGTAATGGCGAGCGATCTGCGCGCGAGCGCGGGCCTGGTATTGGCAGGGCTGTGCGCCGATGGCGAGACGGAAGTCAATCGCATTTATCACGTGGACCGCGGCTACGAGCGGATCGACCAGAAACTTCGGCAGCTTGGGGCGAAGATCGAGCGCGTTTCCGAGTAGCGATGAAAAAGCTGTTGTTCCTGGCTCTGATTGTGGGCGTCGCCTACGGCACGTGGAAGTATTTACAGCAGGTGCAGCAGAACGCGGCGGCCCAGCAGAATCGGCTCAAGTCGCCGAGTGAGAAGGCGCTGAAAGACATGGACAAGGAACAGTCGCCCACGCCGTAGCCGGATTTGCGGGGCGCGGATTGAATTCAGGATGAGGGCGGGCTTCGGCCCGCCCTTGGCTTTTGCGGGCAAAGTTCCTTGCGACTGAGTTACCTAGTTCCTCACCACGGCAGGACCTTCAGACCTTTCGCCGTTTCCGCTTCGGCTTCGCCGCTGCCACGATTGGGGCGGTGATCTTTTCGTAGAGGGCGAAGAGGTATTCAACACGTTGCCGGTCGGTGTCGAAGGCTTCTGGCCGGTAACAGCGATCCACGGCGCGGTCGAGTTCCTGATGCGCCTTCATCAGTGGCGCTGGCATCGTCAACGGGTCATAGAGGTCGGCTAGTGTCGAGGTGGGGTACCGGGTCCGCGCGTCCAGCACCGCCTGGGCTCCCGCTTCCACCGCCGTCCGCTGCCTGTCCGTGACCGCCTCTGGCCACGGGTAGGTGTTGTAGACCATGCTGCCGGAATATCGGTAATCTGACTTCAAGCGACCGCCGACCTGCCGCACCCATGCCATGTGCATTGCCGACGTGAGGACGCCTAGCAGATACAGACTGTCCGACGCCACCAAGAAGTTTGTGTTTGCGGAAATCACGTCTGGCAACATGAAGTCCATGGGAATGTAGTTACGACGCTCGGATGACACTTCCGGGATGAGGATGTACTTCGTTGTCGGCTGCGAAATATAGAAGAACAGCGTCGGCGTCTGGGCGGCCTTGCGCGTGGGCGCGGCAGTGCTATTCTCACGGAATTCTCTCACGGCTTGGACGCGCTTCATGATTTCCGGCAAGGTGCGTAGCTCTGCCGGGCTTGCGTCTTTAAGCCAGAGACACCAGCGCATGTTGCCGTTGATGAACTCTTCGGAGCCGGTAAAGCGTCTAAGAAACTTCGCGGCTGACGGCTCGACGGCAAGGAGTTCCCTCTTGCCAGCATCGGTGAGGATCAAGTTGCCACCGTCGGATGGTTTATTGCCGCAGCGCATTTCCGGCACGTCAGCGACCGGGGTGGTACGTTTGGTGACGAAGCTATCAGGGCCAGGAGTCAGATATGGGCTGATGTTGCTGGCTTCGCTGACTAGAGGGTGTTCGGCGTTGGTGTCGTAATCGTAGATGCGTTTGTTGCCAGTATCGAAGGCGCCAAAGCCGATGATGACAACGTGGACGTGGGCCTTGCCCCGCGCCTCGCTTTCCCACGCGAACGTGCGGTGCGCGAAGTGAATCTTCACCCTGTAACGGCCAAAGAGAAGTCCCCAGACGACCGGCACCTGCTCGCCTTGGGTGATGGAGTTGGTGGCGACGAAGGCGACGCGGACCTGCGTCCCCTGAATGTACTCGGCGGCCCGGTAAAACCACGAGACGACGTAATCCATGTCACCGATATTCTTGAAGTCGCGGAACACAGCCACCATGTCGGACCGTTGGTCAGCGTTCTGATAATGCTTTCCGACAAACGGCGGGTTGCCGAGGATATAGGAACACTCATCCGTCGAGATGACGTCGCGCCAGTCCATGCGGAGCGCGTTGCCGACGTGGATGTGCGGCGAGGCGCGCAGCGGCAGTCGTTGATAAAACTGACCGAAGGCCTGCGAGAGCGCGACGTTGGCTTGATGGTCGGTCAGCCACAGCGCAACTTCCGCGATGCGTGCGGGGAACTCCTCGATCTCAATGCCGTAGAATTGGTGAACGTTGAGCTTGGAAAGCCGGTTCACGTCGTCGAGCGACATTTCGTGTTGCTGGCCGTGAAGCTCCAAGAGAACTTCGAGTTCGAGCTTGCGGAGTTCGCGGTAGGTCAGGACGAGGAAGTTGCCGCAGCCGCAAGCGGGATCGAAAAACCGGAGCTTTGCGAGCTTGTCTTGAAACTCGGCAAGCCGCTGGTTCCGTCCAATCTTGAGCGTCTTGAGCCGCTCGAACTCGCCGCGAAGCTCGTCGAGAAAGAGGGAGCGGACGACTTTGAGGATGTTCTTCTCCGCCGTGTAATGCGCGCCGATCTGCCGTCGTTCCTTGCTGTCCATGACGGCTTGAAAAAGGGAGCCGAATACAGCGGGCGAGATTGTTTCCCAACGGAAGTGGCAGCAGGCGAGCAAGCCATTCCGCATGTCGGTGTTGAACTCGGCAAAGTCAAGGCGCTCGGCAAAGAGGTCGCCGTTGACGTACGGGAATTGACTGAGCTCTTCGTCGAGATTGTGTTGCCGTTGCGGGATGTCGGTGTTGAGGATTCGAAAGAGTTGTTCCAGACGGACCCCCAGATCAGAGCCGTCCTCGGCGGTGCGGTCGCGAAGGAATAATTCAAAGGCTTTCTGTGGGAAAATGCCATTGTCCTGGGCAAAGAGACAAAAAAGGACTCGGACCAAGAAACGCTTGAGCTCGTGGCCGGTATAGCCGCCCGCTTCCATGGCATCGTGCAGGTCGCACATGAGTTGCGTAGCTACGAGGTTGGCGGGGTCCTCGGGATTCAGCTTGTGGTGGGTGTAGCCAGCGATGAACGCAAAGTGGCGGACGCATTTGTGGAAATCTGCCAGCGGGAATTCGATGCTGGGCGGCAGGCGCTGGAGCAGCGGGGCGCCGGGGTCTTGTTCTGGTTCGAGATCGTGAAGCGCGATGCGCGCGAAATCCGATACGATCAGCCAACGGGGAATCTCGCGGTCCCGCCCGGTATCCTTGAGGCCGCGGATGTAGGCCATGCCCTGGGCATGCGCCTTGCCGAGATCGGACCCGGCGGACTTGTGCTCGACAAGCAGGCGTCCCGGCCAAAAGAGGTCAATGAACCCCCAATCGCCGGAGAGCTTCCTGACCGGCTCCTCGAAAGTGGCGACGGTACGGCGGCGGACGCCGAAGACGTTGAAGAAATCATTCCAGAAGGATTGTCGCTCAGCGGCTTCACGGGTTTCACCCTTCCATTCCTTGCTGAAGGCGATGGCGCGGTGGCGAATCTCGTTCCACGAGAGGGGCATGGATTCGGAGTGTAGTCGGGGAAGACCGGTTCGACAAGCTCGCGGTAGACGGCGGGGATTTGAAGTGGTTCGTAGCCGTGTCGACCGCGGCAATGGCCTCGGAACTCAAATTAGGACACTCCCAAAGTTCGAGAGAGAGCGGGTTGACTAATGCAAGCCCCCACAGAAAGGGTGCAATTCAAGAATGACCGCTTCATTACCGCCTCCTTCATTGTTACCTACTTCCCCAAAACCGATCTGTTGGCGCGTTTTTCCTTGCAGGGCAACGGAAAGATGTGGGAAAGAACTGGCAACCGAAATGATGTCGGTGAGACAAGAAAAACTATTCTAATGAAGAAAGCACTTCCAATTCAATCAGTTACGATGTGTGGTCTCTTGGGGCTCAGTGCGTTCTTGGCGGCCTGTGGCATTTCGACGGTCGCCTTCGCCCAGTCCAACCAAGTTTCCAATGCGACCCCCGAGCAGTTGGAACCCGTGACGGTGGTCGGAACAAACACGCTTCAAGAGGAGCAGCCCATGGGGCCGTACAACGAGCCGGAGTGGGTAGCGCGGCGGCCGTTCGCGATCACCCGTGTTTACGTTCATCCGCCGTGGCAGATGGAGACGGAATTCAGTTGGGACAGGATGTATGACCGTGGCGGCTCGCCCCAGGACGAGATCCAGCAGGAGTTTGAACTCGGCTTGCCGTACCGATTCCAAGTCGATTATGAGATTCATGGGGCCAATTTCATCGATGCCTCGAATGTGGCCGGTCCCAACGCTGGTCTTCCCGGTCATGGCCGCTGGAATTACGCCGATAGCGAATGGGAATTGCGGTGGGCGCTGGCCGACTGGGGCAAGATCCTCGCGAATCCGACTTTGAAAGCCGAATGGAAACATGTGAACGGCGGGGGAGACTCTTGGGAAACCGACCTGTTGCTCGGCGACGAGTTGACCAAGGGCTGGCATTGGGGCTCGGATTTCTTCTGGGAGCAGGGGGTCGACGGCAACCTTCATACCGAAAAGGCGATCAGTGTGGCTGTCAGTTATTCGGTGCTCGACGAGAAACTCGCCATCGGCGTGGAAGAGAGAACCGACAGTGAGAACGATGTCACGAGCCGCCATGCGTTCCTGAACCAGGAAGTAGGGCCGGACGTGCAGTGGCGCCCGACATCGCGCACGCACCTCAACGTCGAATGCCTGTTCGGCGTCACCGGCTGGGCGCCATGGGTCGAAACCTTCGTGTTTTTCGGCGTCGACTTCGGTCCGGGCTCCGAGCCTCCCGAGCGTGTTGTCCCGGCATCGTTGCACATGAAGTAGCGGATTACGAAGGCAGACCGAGGTATGTACCCAAAAGCGAAGACGACACTTGGTATGAAGCTCACCCCCTGTGCGCTGGCCGTGGTGGTGTTGACGGTCATCGCGATGAACTGCTGGGCCGGGGCGTTGGATGGCGCGCGGGCCCAGGTAAAAGTGGCTCGCGCGGACGCGTCCACGGATCAGGACAAGAAAGGGTTCGACGACACGCTGAGCTTTGCCGACGGAAAATTCTCCTCGGCCGCCTTTCAGGCGAAGGGGTTTCAACCCGCACTCTACAATGGCGAAAGAGAAAAGAACGAAGCCGAGTTTGAAGTCGAACAGACCAACGGCGTCGGCGAGGTGGTCAACTGGCTCGGCAATATCCAGGGCAACCATGTCGGCGGTCGTCTGCATTGGGTGAAGAAGGATGGCACGAGGACGTCTTACTATTTCAATGGGACAACAGACTCGAACGCCGGTAGCTCCACGAACGCTGCCGCCGTCCCGGCCGCGCACAAGTGATTCACCACACGGAAAAAAGTCGGTCTAGCCCAAGTTTTCCTTGCTATGTCGGCCCATCTGTGAGATGCTTTACAGATGGTGACGAGAAAGTTGGTGGTCGTTGGGGTCGCTATGGCTATGTGCGCCGGGGAAACACGCGCGCAAACCGTTGAGACCAATAGCTTTGCTGACATCAATCTGATGGCGACTTTGTGGGAGGTCGACAGTCTTCAGGTTTCTCCTTTGGCCAACGGGCAATATCCATCGATCGGTGCCGGGACCAACCTGTGGCAGTTCACCTTCCCCAGTGGCTCCATCAACTCCGATGGCGATGAAGACATCGAGATGGGTATCAATTCGTCGGGGACCGGTGATAACGGCGGAAACGAAGGCTATTCACCGATCCACACCGAGATTATCAACATAACGTCCGCCCAGGTCTCGCATCTGAACTCGCTGAGCGGGAAACAAGCCAGGACGCACGGCATCTTCCGGTTCTACACCGAGCACTTGGGCGAACGGCAGTTCGAGATTCACCCGATCACCGAGGTGGACACGAACAACGGCGGCACATTTGTGTTCGACAGCGACTACCACAGCAACATCATTGCTGACCCGAACGCGACGACGCACGCCAGCAGTACACTGGTTGATGCGGTCAACGGTTCGGAAACCTTGACGGCCCAAGTGATGGCCGACGGTACGAACATCATCTTCACCTATCCCAGCCCGAACGTTAACTACGTTCAATATGGCGGCACGGCATTGTCCCCCCTGCTGGTTGATTCGGTCAGTCCCTATTTTTACTTCAATCCCACCAGTCCCAGTGTGCCGGGCGTGTCGGTGCGCTGTCGCGTCATCACCAACACGGCAGCGGCAATGAATGCCACGGGGTTGTCGTCAAATCAGGCGCTCAGTGTCGTCAATGGGCTGCTTCGCACGGATATGCTGGTGGTGTCCAACGCCATCGCATCGTTGTCGACCAACCAGAGCAAGACCTTCGCATACCCCAACGAGCTGATCCTGCTGGGTCTGACCGGGCCCTCACCGGTGCCGTATCTCTACGTGACGCCGACGGCAGGCAGCTTCTCAGTAACTGGCGGCAAGGGCGGGCCGTTCAATCCATCCAGCACCACATACAATCTGGTGAACATCGGCTCCGGGTCCGTTGCTTGGAGCGCCACCAACACCACCAGTTGGCTGACGATTTCGCCCGCCAGCGGCACCCTGGCAGCCGGCGCCAACACGAATGTCACGGTGTCCTTCAACGCGAACGCGAACAACCTTTTTCCGGGAGGATATTCCGATACGGTGACGTTCACCAACACGACCAATGGCGGCGGCGGCACCAAGAGTTCCGTCAGCCTGACCGTTCAGGAAAGCCCGTTCCTGAATGTCCAGACAGTGTTCATCATTTTGGAGGAAAACCAGAACTGGGCTTCGATCAGCGGCAATGCGGCGTGCCCGTACATTAACAACAGTCTGTTGCCGATGGCCTCGTATGCCACCCAGTATTACAACCCCCCTGGCAATCATCCCAGCCTGCCGAACTATTTGTGGCTGGAGGCGGGCACAAACTTTGGCGTCACGGCGGATGGTGATCCGTCGCAGTACTCCCAAACCAGCACCAACCACTTGGTCACGTTGCTCAACAACGCCAGTATCTCCTGGACGTCGTATCAGGAAGACATGCCTACTGGCGTCTGCCCGCTCACGGACGTCGGCCAGTACGCGCCGAAGCACAACCCGATGGTGTTCTTCGATGATGTGACGAACACGAACAATGCCAACTCCGCCTACTGCATCGCCAATGTGCGACCGTTTACCGAGCTGGCGGGCGATCTGCAAAGCAATGTGGTTACGCGCTACAATTTCATCACACCGGACCTCTGCGACGACATGCACGGGAACACGGGATGCCTGACTGGCAACGCACTGCTCACGGCCGGTGACACGTGGCTGTCCAACACGGTGGCTGAGATCGTGAGTTCCCAGGCTTACAGCAACAACGGCGTCATCTTCGTCACGTGGGATGAAGGCGAGGGTGGCGACGGTCCGATTGGCATGATCGTGATCTCGCCATTGGCCAAGGGAGGGGGCTATTCCAATAGCGTTTACTACACGCACAGTTCCACGCTGTTGACGATGCAGGAGATCTTCAATGTTGGGCCGTTGCTTGGCGATGCGGTCAACGCCACGGATTTAAGTGACCTGTTTGCCTTCGGCCCAGCGGCATTGTCGGTAACGCCGGCATTAGGTCTGAATTCCAGCGGGCAGATAGGCGGGCCATTCAGTCCTGGTAGTCAAACGTACGTTATGCAGAATACCGGCGGAGCCCCTCTGAGTTGGATCGCCACGAACTCTTCCAGTTGGCTAACGTTGTCGGCCACGAATGGCATACTGGCCGCAGCCGCGAGCACCAATATCACCGCCTCGTTTAATGCCACCGCCAACAGTCTGGCCATGGGCAGCTATTCTGACACGGTTTCCTTCGTGAATCTGACGGACGGTTCAGGCACGACGACTCGGTTTGTGAGCCTGAGCGTTAGCAATCCAGCCGCGCAACTCTCGGTGAGTCCATCGTCCGGACTCGTCTCGGCGGGCCCGCCGGGGGGGCCGTTCAGCCCGATCACCCAGACCTACACGTTGACGAATGTTGGGAACGCCTTAATGAACTGGACAGCGAACAAGTCCACCACATGGCTGACGCTCTCCGCCACGAGCGGGTCGCTGGGCGTGGGTGCCAGTACGAGCGTCACTGCCAGCATTAACGCCAATGCCAACAGCCTGTCGGCCGGTACCTACTCGGATACGATTGGGTTTACCAACACCTCAAGTGGTGCCGGTAATACGACCCGTGCCGTCAGCCTTACTGTCGGCGTCGGCAACTTCGGATTCTTCAGCGACTTCAGCACGTTTGCGTCCGGGAACCTTGTCGGCCAGCAGGGCTGGACCCAGGTCAGTTCATACACCGGTTCGCCGCTACAGATCAGCGGGGGCCATGTGGGATTTACCGGCGGGCTGACGGCCAACAACCAAACGGCATACAAGGGCTTCACACTGACCAACGAGACCGTGTTCTATGGTCTGACGCTGACCGTGACCAACGCGCCGAACACCAACGGCGTGCCGTACTTCGCGGCGTTGTATAACACCACCAACGGCACAGGAACGTCGTTCTATCGTTTGGCCGCGGAGTCACCCAACGCGGCCCTGACGAATTATGTGCTCGGCGTGCGCGTCTCGCTGTCGGGGAGCGACCCCTACACGTTCGGCGTCACGGGCCTGAGCTACGGGACCCAGTACCGCGTGATCGTCGAGGCGGCCGGCACCAATGTGATTCTGTACGTCAACCCGACCAGCGGCAATCTCGGGGCGCAGACGCCGTACGCGCAGAATAGCTACACGGTCGGAGCCTCGGTGGGTTCGTTTGCGATCTCGCAGTTGGATAGTGGCTCGATCCCCAGCGCCGGTGGCACGATCGGCCGGGTCGTCGTCGACGACAACTTTGGGATTGTGTACACGGATTTGGGCGGCGTCCCGCCGCCGACGGCCAGTTTTAGCGCCACTCCGACCAGCGGGGCGGCGCCATTGGGCGTGAGCTTCGCGGACGAGTCGAGCGGTTCGGTAACGGGCTGGGCGTGGGCGTTTGGGGACGGCAATACATCCGGCAGCGAGAACCCGTCGGACATCTACGTGAATCCGGGCACGTATACGGTGCAGGAGATCGTGACCGGCAATGGTGGATCTGCTACTGACACGGTGGTGAACTTGATCACGGTGTACGATCCATTCGCGTGGTGGCAGCAGAACTACGGTCTGACCAACAACTGCGCGTTATGCGGTCCGAACGCCTCCTACACGGGCGATGGCATGAGCAACACCAACAAGTTCATGACGGGCTTCAATCCTACCAACGGGGCGGCGTACTTGCACATCATCAGCATCGCGGAGCAGTCGGTGGGAGGGAATACCAACAACGTCGTCGTGACGTACCTCGGCGCTAACGGGGACAACACCTATACGCCGGGGATTGCGTCACGCACGAACGTGCTGGATTACATGACCGGCGACGCCTACGGCAACTACACGAATGGCGGTTGGCAGGACACGGGCCAGACCAATGTTCTCAGTGGCGGCAACGGCTCCGGCATCGTCACCAACATGACAGATACAGCCATCCCGAGCACTCCGACCAACCGGTTCTACCGCGTCCGCGTGTTGTTGCCGTGAGCGCAGCATAGGAGCGCAGCCGAGAGGACGAAACGGCAATCAAACAACCGAAGCCGCGTTCACGACTCGGTGAACCATCCCCGGCTGCGCTCCCCTTTTCTGCGTTGGGACAAGTTCAGGGCGCTATGGTGAGGCGAGTGGATGCCGCCTTGGCCCACGCCGCTCGTGTGAACTGCTTGACCTCCGTGATCTTCGCTGAGGGCGGCCGCGTGAACGAATCTTTAACGTAGGCGAAAGGACCGAGACCGCGCCGCCGACAACTGCCCAGCAACGTGTAGATCCCTCATTCATTGTTGGGAAGTGCGACAGGTAGCTCAGTTGCACGGGTGCGATTCAAGCCGCGTTGAATCAGTGCTGGTGCATGAGGTATTTCGCGCGCAAGACCGTTTGGGAAGCCGATGTCGAGGTCTTTGACCTGATCGGCCATCCAAAGGCCAAACGCTGTTACGGCTGGACGTATGGCGAGCCAGAGGAGTTTATCACGATCTTGGAATTGCCTCCCGTAACGGATGCCAAGAGTGCCGTCAAAGTCGTGTGTCATACCAGATTAAGAAAGCAAGGGGCGAATGAGCGAGAAATTTCAAATTCGCCCACTACCGCATTGCAAATTTCCTTGCCCTTGCTGCTGACTGCGTCGATATTTCGCGCGGCGAGTAACCATGTTCGATTCCCTTTCAGAGAAGCTGCAGGCGGTGTTCAAGAACCTGCGCGGGTACGGCAAGTTGACGGAGAAGAACGTTGCCGATGCGCTGCGCGAGGTGCGTCTCGCATTGCTGGAAGCCGACGTCAACTACAAGGTCGCCAGGGATTTCATCGAGCGTACGAAACAGCGCGCGCTCGGACAAGAGGTTCTCAACAGCGTTACCCCGGGACAACAGATCATCAAGATTGTGCATGATGAGTTGGTGGCGTTGATGGGCGGGAGCTTGGAAGGTGGAGGATGGCCGTCCAAGCAGGAGTTTCCCACCGGCAACTGGATGATGGTGGGGCTGCACGGGTGCGGCAAGACGACGACCTGCGGGAAGCTGGCGAAACTGCTCGCGAAACAGGGACGCAAGCCGTTGCTGGTCGCGTGCGATGTCTATCGGCCCGCGGCGATTGACCAATTGGAGACGCTTGGCAAGCAGGTGCAGGTTCCGGTGTTTTCGATGCGCGGCGAGACCGATGTGGTGAAGATTGCCAAGCAGGCGATGTCGGTCGCGCAGTCGCAGGGGCGAGATGTTGTGATCTTTGACACGGCGGGCCGATTGCACGTCGATCGGGAACTCGTGCAAGAGTTGGTGCGGATGAAGGAAGCGCTCGCGCCGCAGGAGGTTTTGCTGGTGGCGGATTCCGCGACGGGCCAAGAGGCGGTGAATATTGCCGAGCATTTTGATAAGGCGCTGAGCATTACGGGAATCGTGCTCACGAAGCTGGATGGCGATGCGCGCGGCGGCGCAGCGTTGTCGATGCGGGCGGTGACGGGCAAGCCGATCAAGTTTGCGGGTGTGGGCGAGAAGTTGGACGATCTGGAGCCGTTTTATGCCGAGCGGATGGCGGGACGGATCCTCGGGATGGGCGATGTGGTGAGCCTGGTCGAGAAGGCGCAGGAGACGTTTGATGCGGAAAAAGCCGAGGAAATGCAGGCAAAAATCGCCGACCAGAGCCTGAATTTGGAGGATTTTCTCTCGCAACTGCAACAGCTCAAGAAACTTGGGCCGTTGGAGAATCTACTTGGCATGCTGCCGGGAATGAGTAAAATGCCTGACCTCAGCGTTGGCGAGTCGCAACTGAAGCGCCTGGAGGCGATCATCCAGTCGATGACACCCATGGAGCGTCGTCGTCCCGAGATTCTGAATGCCGGGCGGCGGACGCGCATCGCGCGCGGGAGTGGGACGAGCGTAGCTGAGATCAATGACCTGCTGAAGCAGTTCAATGCGATGAAGAAGATGATGAAAGAGATGGGCAAGATGCAGAAGGCCATGGGCCGGAAAGGCATGTTGCCGAAAATGAGATTAGGGAGGTGAGACAGTGGCGGTAAGAATTCGATTGCGGAGAGTTGGAACCAAGAACGTACCGATCTATCGTATCGTCGTGGCGGATGGGCGCAGTCCCCGAGATGGGCGGTTTATTGAGAATATCGGGACCTATGACCCGCGCAAAGCAAGCGACAATTTTCACGTGGACCTGGAACGAGCAAAGTATTGGATCGGGTTGGGCGCCCAGGCCAGTGACACGGTGCGCAGTATTTTGAAGAAAGCGGAGCGGGCAGTCAAAGTGGCGGCCTGAGGACATCTATCGCAGCGTCGCGGATGCGTGACGCGACCCTGGCGGGCCGCAAAGACGGGAGCACGACATGAAAGCGTTTGTCGAATTCGTAGTGAAAGCACTGGTCGATCACCCCGATGAAGTTGACGTGAAGCAAGTGGACGGGGAACGCGTCGTGGTCTTCGAACTGCGGCTGAACCAAACCGACGTGGGCAAGGTCATCGGCAAGAGCGGGCGCACGATCACGGCAATTCGCACGCTCCTGACGAGCGCGGCGGCCAAGCAGGGCAAGCGCGCGATGCTTGAGATTATTGAGCCCGAAGGGCGACGCCCCGAAGGTTCCGCGCCGGCCGAGCCGGCCGCGGATGCCCCGGCCGAATAACGGCGATCGGCGCCGCGGGGCAGGAATGGAAATCGACGTTTTGACGTTGTTCCCGCGCATCTTCGAGGGACCGCTCGAAGAAAGCATCCTGAAGCGCGCGCAGCAGAAGGGACTGGTCAGCGTCCGTGTCCACAATTTGCGCGATTTCACCCACGATAAACACCGTGTCGTGGACGACAAGCCATATGGCGGTGGACCGGGCATGTTGATGAAGCCCGAACCGATCTTTGAAGCGGTGGAGAAGTTTCGGCGGACCGAGTCGCGGGTGGTATTGATGACGCCGCAAGGTCCGCCGTTGACGCAGGCGCGGGTGCAGGAGTTTTCGTGCGTGGCGCACCTGATCATCATCTGCGGCCACTATGAAGGTGTGGACGAGCGGGTGCGCGCGGCGCTGGTCAACGACGAGGTCAGCATCGGCGATTACGTGCTCACGAACGGCGCGCTGGCGGCGGCTGTGTTTGTGGATGCGGTGGTGAGGCTGGTGCCGGGTGTGCTCGGCGACGAGAACAGTGCGGGGGATGATTCGTTCGCGGGCGGATTGCTCGAAGGTCCGCAGTACACGCGGCCACCGGAGTTTCGTGGTTTGACGGTGCCCGAGGTGCTGCTGAGCGGCAACCACGCGGCGATTGCCAGGTGGCGGGCCGACTGGGCGCGCCAGCGGACGAAGGAACGACGGCCGGATTTGTTGAAGGAAGATTGAACTTTGCATTTCAGACGCGATACGCGATAACAGGGGAGTAAGAACATGAATGTGATTGAGAAGATCCAGCAGGAGCAGTTGCGGACCGACATTGTGCCGTTCAAGGTGGGCGACACCATCAAGGTGTATTCGCGCATCAAGGAAGCGGACCGCGAACGCGTCCAGATGTTTTCGGGCATCGTCATCAACAAGCAGGGCCGCGGCATTGCCGAGACGTTCACCGTCCGCCGCATCAGCTACGGCGAAGGCGTCGAACGCATATTTCCGCTGCACTCGCCCTTCATCCAAAAGATCGAAGTCGATCGGGCCGGCAACGTCCACCGCGCCAAGCTCTACTACCTGCGCAAACGCATCGGCAAGACCGCCACCAAGGTCGCGGAAGCGTAACCCGCGCGGCGCGCCATGCTCCGGTACGAAAAAAAAGCGTACAAAAACGGAGCGAAGGTTGTTGCCGGTATTGACGAGGCCGGGCGCGGGCCGTTGGCGGGGCCGGTCGTGGCGGCGGCGGCGATCCTGCCAGAAAAATTCCGTCACAAGACGCTCACCGACTCGAAGCAACTCACCGAACGGCAGCGTGAAGACATTTACGCCGAGCTGACGGCCAACGCGGATTTCCATTGGGCGGTTGGCGTCTCCGATGTCGAAGTCATCGACCATTACAACATCCTCCGCGCGACGTGGCGGGCGATGCAGCTCGCGCTGGACGGGCTGAAGGTTCGTCCTGATCACGTATTGGTTGACGGCCTGCGGGTACCGCTGATGGGTGTGACGCAAACGGCCATCGTGAAGGGCGACGCAAAAAGTTTTTCCATTGCTGCTGCCAGCGTTATCGCCAAGGTGACGCGGGACCGGATGATGCTGGAAGTTCACGAGCAGTTCCCGCAATACAATTTTGCCCGCCACAAGGGGTACGGCACGCCCGAACACCTCGCCGCACTCGGCCAATACGGCCCGTCGCCCGTGCATCGCAAGACCTTCGCCCCGGTGCGCGAGGCCATCGAGCCTGTGCAGGCGGAGTTTGCCACGATGTAATATGTTCTTCGGCTGGTTCAAACGAAGAGAAGATCATCGCACGCCGCGTCAGATACTGGGTGCGCGCGGCGAAAGAGCCGCCGCCAAATACCTGCGCCGGCACGGGTACAAAGTCCTGCTCCGCAATTTCCGCAGCGGCAAGGCGGAGGTGGATATCGTCGCGCGTGACAAGGACTGGCTCGTATTCGTCGAGGTCAAGACCCGCGAGACGGAGGAATTTGGCGCGCCGAGCGAGGCCGTCGATCGCGAAAAGGAGCGGAACCTGAGCAAAGCAGCCCTGGACTATCTCCGCTTGCTGGGCAACCCGAGAATCCACTTCCGTTTCGACGTGGTCGAAGTCGTCCAGCCCAAGGGCGCGCGTCAGCCCGAGGATATCCGCCTCATCCAGAACGCTTTTGACCTGAGTGAGCCGTATGTTTATTGATCGGATGGGTTGAAGCACTGGACTTGGGGTGGGGGCACTTGTTACGATTCGGGCATGTCGGGAGGCACAACGGCACTCCGTCGAACCAATACTGCGCGGGCCGGCTCATCATCGCACCGATGGGGCATCATTCTTGGTGGTGGGGTCATTATCCTTGCAGCTCTGGCGGTATACCACAACTGCTTCGACGCGCCGTTTCTCTTGGATGACAGACCCTCGATCGCGCAGAATCTGAGCATTCGGCATATGTGGCCGGTGTGGGGCGCCCTGTCGCCATCGGCCACTTCGTACGTTGGCGGTCGGCCTATCGTGAACGTCTCTTTCGCGGTCAACTACGGGCTTGGAGGCACGGTCGTGTGGGGTTATCACGCGCTTAATCTGGTGGTTCATATACTTGCGGCCCTGACCTTGTACGGGATCGTGCGGCGGACACTGTTGAGCCCGGTGTTGCGGGAGCGATTCGGCGCGTCTGCGATGCGCTTGGCGCTGGCGGTGGCGGTTCTCTGGACGGTGCATCCGCTCCAAACGGAAGCGGTGACCTACATATCGGAACGTTGCGAGTTGCTGATGGGGCTGTTCTACCTGCTGACGTTGTATTGCTTTATTCGCGGGACGAACGCCCCGAGATCGACCTGGTGGTTTACGCTGTCCATGGCGGCGTGTTTTCTGGGCATGGCGAGCAAGGAAGTGATGGTGACGGCTCCCGTGATGGTGCTGTTGTACGACCGGACATTTGTCAGTGGGAGTTTTCGGGAAGCAGGGAGGCGGCATCGGTGGCTGTATCTTGGGCTGGCCAGCACGTGGGTGTTGTTGGGCTGGCTGATGGTGGGTTTGCATTACCGCGGCGCGGGCTATGGCCTCGGGATTCCATGGTGGGCTTATGCGTTGGTCGAGTGTCGAACGGTGGTGCAATACCTGTGGCTGGCGATCTGGCCGCATCCACTGGTTTTCGATTATGGCGAGTTTGTGCCGATACGACACATGGGAGATGTGGCGCCCCATGCGGTGATGTTGGCGGTCTTGGTCGCGGGCGTGCTGGTTGAACTGAAGCGACGGCCAGCCATCGGGCTTGTTGGCGCCTGGTTCTTCCTGATTCTGGCTCCGACCTCCAGCGTGGTCCCTCTCGTGGGCCAACCGATGGCAGAACACCGGATGTACCTGCCGTTGGCAGCGGTGGTGACGCTGGGTGTGATGGTGATTGACGCCCGGATGGTGCGGCGGCGCAGCACGGCGGTGTTTCTGGCGCTAGCCGTAGGGCTTGGATTTCTTACGACGCGGCGCAATGAGGATTATCGAACCGAATTATCCATCTGGAATGATACGGTTGCCAAATGCCCGGACAATGCACGCGCTCATACCCATCTCGCCGGGGCTTTGTTGTATGCGGGCCGCTTCCCGGAGGCGGTGTGGCACTACGAACAGGCGGTGCGCCTCAAGCCTGATGATGCCGAGGCGCACAACAACCTTGGGAGTGGATTGTTGAAAGCGGGCAGGGTGTCGGAAGCAGTGGAGCAACACGAGCAGGCGCTACGGCTCAGCCCCGATTACGCCGAGGCGCATGTCAACCTGGGAAATGCTTTGCTCCGAATGGGCAAAGCGCAGGAGGCAATCGAACAATACGAGCAGGCGTTACGGATCGACCCCGATTCTGCCGCGGCGCACAGCAACCTCGGAGCCATCTACCAGCAGATGGGAAAGCTGCCAGAGGCCGTCCAGCAATATGAACAGGCCCTGCGAAGCAAACCCGATTACACCGAAGCGCATTTCAATCTGGGGCTGGCTTTGGAGAAGCTGGGCCGCACGCCAGAGGCCATCGAGCACTACGAGCAGGCCGTGAAGCTCCAACCGGACTTCATTCCGGCCACAAGGGCGCTGGCGCGACTGCGAGCAGGTCAATAAGTCCTATGAGCTTGCACCACAAGGGCTGGACGGTTCCCAGCGTGTATTAGACAAGCTCAAATCTCCACCCTCTTGGCGGCTTTGGCGCGAACGCCATCTTGCCCGACTGCACGTTGCCTGTTACAAGAAAGGGATAGTTGCTGCTCTCGACTTAGAAGAGGCCACCCGCACGATGAAGAATGAGTGGAAATCACCCGCTGCTGGCGCGACTCTCATCCTCCTGCTTGCGTTTGTGGCGTACCTGCCTGCTCTGCGGTGCGGCTACATTTGGGATGACGATGTCTACGTCACCCGGAATCCGTTGCTGACCGCACCGGATGGGCTCAACCGCATCTGGTTTACGGCGCACCCCTATACGGCTTATTTCCCGATGGTCAACACCACCCTCCGGTTCGAGCACATGTTGTGGGGCTTGAATCCGGCTGGCTACCACTTTGTCAACATCCTGCTGCACGCCATAAATGCGTTGCTTGTCTGGGTGGTCCTGAGAAGACTCGCGCTGCCCGGCTCGTGGTTGGCCGCGGCGATCTGGGCCGTTCATCCCATCAACGTCGAGTCGGTCGCGTGGATTACCGAGCTAAAGAATACGCAGTCGACGTTGTTCTATCTGCTGACATTGTTGGCGTGGATGAAGTTCACAGATAAACAAACCACGCGTCCGTGGCGATTGTACGCACTGGCGTTGCTGTTGTACGGGCCAGCGTTGTTCAGCAAGACAACGGCCAGCACACTGCCCGCCGCGATGCTGCTCGTGCTCTGGTTGCGAAGGCAGCCGATTGGCTGGCGCAGATTCCTCCAAATTGTGCCATTTTTCTGCTACGGCGTCGGGATTGGCTTGCTATCGATGTGGTGCGAAGCTCACTCGGGTAATTACGGCGAGGCACTTCGTTCCTCATACGGGACTGTGGGGCGGCTGCTGATTGCGAGCCACGCGCTGTGGTTCTACGCCGCAAAACTCGCCTGGCCGACGCAGTTGACATTCATTTATCCGCGCTGGGAAATCAACCCGCACGATCCACGGCAGTACATATGGCTGATCGCCTGCGTCGCTGTCGCACTGCTCCTGTGGTGGCGACGCCAGGCGATCGGGCGTGGCCCGGTCGCCGCGGTCGTTTTCTTTGGGGCGACTCTGTCCCCGTTATTAGGGTTTATTCCTGTTTACACGTTCCGCTATTCGTTCGTGGCCAACCACTACCAGTACGTAGCCAGCATTGGCCTGATCGCACTGTTCGCTGGGGGCGTATCCAGGCATGCCGACGCGTGGCAACTGGGCCATGCTATGCGACGCACGCTGTCGGGCGCGCTTCTGGTTGTGCTGGGTGCGTTGACCTGGCAGTTGGCGCGCATCTATCAAGACCCGGAAACGCTCTGGCGGGACACCGTCGCCAAGAACCCTCAGGGCTGGCTGGGGCACACCAATCTCGCGGAAGAGTTATTCAGACAGGGCAGGGTGGCGGAAGCAACGGTTGAGAGTAGTGCGGCTTTCCGACTCAAGCCGGACATCCCCGAGACGAACTGTAACCTTGGGAGCGCGCTGCTCGCAGCGGGCAAAGTCGATGACGCCATCAGCCACTTTGAGGAAGCGGTGCGGCTCCAGCCCGGGTTCGCGCCGGCGTACATCAATTGGGGGGTGGCGTTGGTCAAGATGGGCAAGCCCAACGACGCCATCCGACATTACGAAACGGCGCTGCGGATCAATCCCGACGACGCCGGGGCACACTACAACATGGGCGTCGCGTTGGAGAATGTGGGTCGAGCGGCTGAGGCAATCGACCACTACGAGAAGGCGTTGCGGACCAATCCGGATTATGTCGAGGCGCATGTGAATCTGGGAAGTGCCTTCCTTCGAACGGGCAAAGTGCCGGAGGCAGTCGGGGAGTACGAGCAGGCGCTGCGGATCAACCCCGATTATGCCGAGGCGCACAGCAATCTCGGGGCTGTTTTGCAACGCACGGGAAAGTTGCCGGAGGCCATTGCGCAGTATGAGCAAGCCCTGCGCATCAAACCCGATTACGTCGAAGCCCATTTCAATTTGGGACTTGCATTGGAGAAGCTGGGCCGCACGGCGGAGGCCATCGAGCACTACCAGCAGGCACTGAAGCTCCGCCCGGATTTTGCCCCGGCGAGAAACGCGCTGGCGCGACTGCGGGCAGATCAATAAGTCCCATGAGCGTGCACCACAAGGGCTGGACGGTTCCTGGCGTGTATTAGACAAGCTCAAGTCTCCAGCTTCTTGACGGTCTTGCCGGGAACGCCGGGGAGCCGGGCATGCTGACAGCGCAATTGCGCGAGCCGAAACACAGGGAGTGTTCTCGATTGTGTGTGGGCGACGCCGTGTGGTTCCGTCAAAGATTCATGCGAAATCTTGCTAGACTCCACTTCGCCTGTTACAAGAAGGGGGAGTCGCTGCTCTCGAACCAGAAGGGACCGCCAGCGCGATGAAGAATGAGTGGAGAGTATTGGCCGCAGTGTGTGTCTTGGTCGTTGGAGTCTATGCGTATGCGGCCTATTCCGGCTTCATGGCAACGCCGGACCAACAGGCTGCCGACGCTCACTACAATCAATTGGTGGAGGGCTTCCAGGCCGGCCAGCTCAGCCTGAAAAAAGAGGTGCCGCCCGGACTCACGCGCCTCGCTGACCCCTACGATCCGGACGCTGGTGAACCGTACCGTTTTGGTCCCGACAGGTTACATGACCTGAGCTACTACAAGGGGCGGCTCTACCTGTACCACGGGGTCACGCCCGCCTTGATATTGTTCTGGCCGTTCGTCGCGCTGACCGGCGAGTACCTTTTTCCTACACAGGCTGTGATGATCTTCTGTGCCATCGGCTTTCTGGCCAGTGTTGCGTTGCTGCGTGCGGTGTGGCGGCGGTACTTTTCCGAAGAGAGCGTTGGGGTGGTGGCGGCTTGCGCGCTGGCGCTCGGCTTGGCGACGGTCGTGCCGGTAATACTGCCGCAGTCCGATGTTTACGAAGTGGCGATCAGTTGCGGGTATATGCTGACGATGTTGTCACTGGGGGCAATCTGGTGCGCCCTGCACGAGACGGAGCGGCGGTGTTGGTGGTTGGCAGCGGCAAGCGCGACGTACGGACTGGCGGTCGGAGCGCGCCCCTCCTTGCTATTTGGCGCGATTATCCTGCTGGTGCCGGTGGCCCAGACGTGGTATGAGCGGCGGCGGATTGGGGTCTCGCTACTGGCGGCAACGGGCCCGATTATACTCATCGGGTTGGGGCTGATGCTGTACAACGCCCTGCGATTCAATAATCCGCTTGAATTCGGAGAGCATTACCAATTGGCCGGTGAGCGCCAGGTTACGCGTCAATTGTTCAGTCTGCGTTATCTCTGGTTCAATTTCCGGGTCTATTTTCTGGAGCCGGCGCACTGGAGCAGTCGGTTTCCCTTTGTACATGACATCACTGTGCCACCTTTGCCCGTGGGCCATGCACGCGTCGAGCATCCGTTTGGCGTCTTGACCAGCATCCCGCTGGTGTGGGTGGCGCTGGCTGTCCCGCTGGCATGGCGGGGCCGGTCGGACCAGGCGGCCTCGACCTTGCGCTGGTTTGCGACGGCCACGGCCCTGCTTTTTGGGATCTGCGCGTTGACCATTGGCCTCTTCTGGAGCGCGATCATCCGCTACGAGGTGGACTTCCTGCCCGCATTGGTGTTGTTAGCGGTGATTGGAATCTTGAGTTTGGAGCGCGCACTGGCTGACAAGCCGGTCCGGCGGCGTGCGGCACGCTGTGGCTGGGGCCTGATGCTGGGCTTCTCGGTAGCGTTTAATCTGTTAGTGAGCGTCGAGTATTGCGCCGAAGCGCACTTCAATCTAGCCTACCTACTGCTCAGGCGGCGGGGGCAGCCACAGGAGGAAATAAAGCAGTATGAGCAGGCCCTGCGCTTCAACCCCGATTACGCCGAGGCCCATCTCAATCTCGGGGTGGCATTGGAGAAACTGGGCAGGGACGCCGATGCCATCCGACATTACAAAGAGGTGTTGCGGCTCAGGCCCGATAATGCCGAAGTGCACATCAACTTCGGCAACGCTCTATTGACGCAGGGCAAGGGACCGGAGGCGATGGCCCATTACGAGGAAGCGCTGCGGATCAACCCCGATTATGCCGAGGCACACAGCAACCTTGGAGCCATCTACCAGCGCATGGGAAAACTGCCGGAAGCCATTGCGCAATATGAGCAGGCCCTGCGCAGCAAACCCGATTACGTCGAAGCGCATTTCAATCTGGGGCTTGCATTGGAGAAGCTGGGCCGCACGGCGGAGGCCATGGAGCACTACGAGCAGGCACTGAAGCTCCGTCCGGATTTTGCCCCGGCGAGAAACGCGCTGACACGACTGCAGGCAGGTCAGTGAAGCCCACGAGCTTGCACCCCAAGACTGGCCGCTTCCCTCCCACGCATTCGCCCGGCCCCAATGTCCTTATTTCCTGACGGCGCGCGATTGGGCAAGCGCGAAACGACGGAAGCGTTCTCGATTGCGTGTGGGCAGGACGTGTGATTGGATTCGTTTGCATGACTGTCAGCCGGAAAACGTTGGTTGGAGTGGCTCTGGTGGTTTTTGCTGGAGCGCTCTGGCTGCACTGGCCAAGCGTAGAAGGCGAGTTCCTGCGATGGGATGATGCCGAATACCTGCAGCAGTCGGTGCGGTGGAATGGCCTGACTTGGAGCGCGGTGAAGTGGGCGTTTACGTCCACGAACCCGTACTATCACCCACTGCCTCGCTTGTCCCACGTTCTGGATTACCAGATTTGGGGAAAGAATGCGGCGGGGCACCACGCGACGAGCGTGTTCCTGCACGCACTCAATGCCGCACTCGTGTTCGGGTTTCTGTGGACGCTGTTGGGAGCGACATCCCTGACAATCGGTGAACGGCTGTTGATGGCGTTGTGGGTTGCGATGGTATTCGCGGTTCACCCCTTGCAAGTGGAGTCGGTGGCATGGATGTCGGGACGGACGCAACTGCTGTGCGCGACGTTTGGAATCGGCTGTCTGTGGGCGTACGCTGCGGGCCGACGGCGGTGGGTCGTATGGGTATTGTTCGTGCTGGCACTGTTGTGCAAACCGATGGCGGTATCGTTTCCGTTTGTCATGCTGGCGATGGACTATTATCCGCTCCGGCGCGCCGGGCAATTGGGTTGGGGCCGGTTGGTGTGGGAGAAGGCAGCGATGATTGCCCTCGCGGGCGCGGCGGGCTTGCTGACGATGTTCTTCGAGTCACGTGAGGGCGGTCTGATGGCTCCGGTGGCGGCGGTCCCGCTGTCACTACGTGTATTCCTGATGTTCGAGAGCCTGACATTTTATCCGTTGAAGCTGCTTTGGCCGGTGTATCTGTCGCCCAACAACCCGATTCACGGGGGCTTGTCGCTCGACCAGTGGCCGGTATTGGGGTCGGTACTGAGTGTTGTCATGATGACAGCAGTGGCTGTGATTGAAAGACGACGCCTGCCGATGCTAGCAGCGACTTGGGGAGCCTACGTGATGTTGGTTCTTCCCGTCTCCGGGCTGATACAAGTGGGTGCCCAAGCGGTGGCACAGCGGTACGCGTACGTGGCGATGCTACCGTTGCTGCTGTTGGCAGGCGGAGTGGTGGTGTGGCTGTGGCGGCATTCGACAACGACCGTCGCACGCACCGCGCTGATCGGCCTGCTGGCGGGCTCCCTGTGCGCGCTCGTCGTTCGCACCCGTGGCCTGATACCGATTTGGCAGAGCGACGAAGCGCTGCTGCGAGTCGTCGTCGCGGCGCAACCGGACTCGGAGGAGGCCAATCGGTTTTTCGCAATGATGTTGTTGGATCATGGGAAGGCCGGTGAGGCATTCGACTATGCACAACGGGATGTCAGAATCGCGCCGCGAATGTGGCGGGCCCATCTGACACTGGGGCTTGTGTTGGACCGGTTAAGCCGACTGCCGGAGGCCATCGCGCAGTACCAGCAAGCGCTGCGAATCAACCCGGATTCTGTCGAGGCACACCTGAACCTTGGAAACGCTCTGTTGAGACAGGGCGATGTGCGGGATGCGACAGCGCAATACGAGGAAGCGTTGCGGCTCGACCCCGATGATCCCCAAGCGCACGTCAATTTGGGGGTTGCCCTGGCCCAAGCGGGGAGGGTGCCCGAAGCCATGCAGCAGTGGGAGGACGCGCTGAAACTCAAGCCCGATGACATCGAGGCACACATGGACCTCGGATACGCTCTGCGCGGACAAAGCCGGATACCGGAGGCCATCGAGCACTACGAGCAGGCTTTGAAAATTCGACCGGATCTAACGGCCGCCAAAGATGCCCTCGCGCGATTGCGGAACCGTCAACAAGAGGGATGGGATCGCAGAGGGGGCGATTGACCGTATCCACTTGACGGAGTACGAATGTTGAGATTGGTCCCTGAGGGGACGGCTTAAACAAGGATGGCAATGCTGAGCCCGCCCGCTGCACCGCGTGCGGCTGGTGGCCTGAGCCAGAAAGTGGTCGGCCACTCATTCTGGTAGGAGAAGGAGCGAACGAATACCTGACGGGAGGAGTTGGCTAAAGGAAGGCGAGATTGGACGGACAGTACACAAATGCGGAGCTCGGGAACCAAGAGAGCGAGTCGGCGGAGATGGAGCAAATAGCCAAGATCAGGCGACCGGATCGCCAAGCTTTAGGGATCGCTGGAAGAACTGCAGATGAGGTTTCCCGGTATTGGCGTCATCATCGAGGCCCAATCTTCCGTCGCGAAAACCGAAGCGGCTCTTCCAAACAGGCCGATCAGCATGGATCTTAAGAAATGGCCTGACTTGCAGCAAACTTCTGGTGCAACGAACTGTTCGGTAAGCGGCCAATAACACGATGATCAAGACGGGAAAATCACCCTGTGGTGCCGCCCTGATCGTGCTGTTGACGATCGCGGTCTACATCCCGGCTTTTCGCTGTGGGTTCATCTGGGATGATGACGACCATTTCACAAAGAATCCGGCGATGCTTTCCGTCGAGGGTTTGAAGCGGATTTGGTCGTCGCTGGCCGTATCGCGGTACTACCCGCTCACGCTCACCACATTCTGGGTCGAACGCCGCCTCTGGGGGTTGCATCCGCTGCCGTATCACGCGGTGAACATCGCGTTGCAGGCAGCCAATGCCGTGCTGTTGTGGACCCTGCTGCGGCGCTTGCGGGTCCCGGGCGCATGGCTCGCCGCCGCGCTTTGGGCCGTACATCCCGTCGGCGTCGAGTCGGTGGCGTGGGTGACCGAATTGAAAAACATCCAATCCGGTTTCTTTTTTTTCCTGTCCATGCTGTGCTTTCTAAGGTTCGAGGCCGACAACAAACGGGGTTCGTACGCGCTCGCGTTGGCGTTCGGCGCTGCTGCCATGCTTAGCAAACCGTCCACCGTGGTGCTGCCGCTTGTTCTGCTATTGTGTACCTGGTGGGAACGCGGACGCTGGCGGCGTGGCAGCCTCCTCCGGATCGCCCCGTTCTTTGGGTTGGCTGTCGGGATGTCCCTGTTGACGATCATCGAGCAGCGTGGCCATGTCATGAGGGCCGGCATAGCGCAATGGCAATTAGGACCGGGGGATCGGCTGGCCGTCGCCGGGAGAGCAATCTGGTTTTACGCCGGGAAGGTGCTGTGGCCGGCGGGTTTGACATTTGTGTATCCGCGTTGGGATGTAGGCGCGTTATCCTGGTCATCGTGGGCCGCATGGGTCGGACTGGTGGCGGTCAGTGTGACGTTATGGAAGTTCCGCAGGCGGGTTTGGTGTCGACCAGTGTTGTTTGGAGGCGGGTTCTTTCTCGCGGCCTTATTGCCCGTGTTGGGATTCTTCGACGTATTCTACTTTCGTTACTCTTTTGTCGCCGACCACTTTCAATATCTGGCCAGCATAGGGATTATCGCCCTGGCCGCTGGTGGTGGAACCGTTCTGTGTGAGCGCACCGGTTCCGTGGCCCGATATGCTGGCGCGATGGTTGCGGCGATCGTGCTGCTGGCACTCGGAGTATCCACGTGGAAGCGAACCTATGTCTATCAGAACCTGGAGACGCTGTGGCAAGATACCGTGACGCGGAATCCGGGCGCGTACATGGCACACAACAATCTCGGAGTTGCCTTATCGCTGGCAGGCAAGGCACAGGAAGCCATCGGGCAGTTCGAGAAGGCGGCGCGGCTCAAGCCGGATGATGCCGAGGCGTACGGCAATCTTGGAAATGTCTCTTTGCACGCTGGCAAGCTACAGGAAGCCATCGGGCAGTACGAACACGCGCTGCAGCTTAACCCCAATTTCGCGGTGGCACACACGGGTCTGGGCCTCGCCCTGGAACGAACGGGCAAGATACCGGAAGCAGCCTGGCACTACGAGGAGGCGTTGCGGGTTAAGCCTGATGATGCCGAGGCATACAACTACCTGGGGCTCGCCCTAAAGAGGATGGGCAGGGTACCCGAGGCCGCGGGGCAGTACGAGCAGGCGTTGCGCATCGACCCCGATTATCTCGAGGCACTGAATAATCTCGCGTGGCTGTTGGCAACGCAGGCACCGGCGGAAGGCGCGGATCCTGTTCGGGCGGTGGCGCTGGCCGAGCGGGCGTGCAAGCTTACTGACAATCGGGTGGCTACGTATCTGGATACTTTGGCTGCCGCGTATGCCGCTGCCGGCCGATTCGGCGATGCTGTCGGCACGGCAGAGAAGGCCATTCCATTGGCTGATTCCGCCGCGCAAACACAGTTGGTCAGCAGGATCGAGATGCGGTTGGAACTCTACCGGGCGAATCGCGCCTATTACGAGCCCAAGAATGTGACGGATTCCCGCAACCCATGAGGGAGGAATCCGTCATGGGCGTGTGGAAGCGATGCTCACGGCCCCAAGGACGAACCACGATCCCCGCAGAGAGTTCTTCCGAATGCTTTGAGGAACTCGCTGCATCCAGGTGTTGTGCACGAGTCCTCGCGCACGGACGGGTCTCGCGGAGATCGATGCACATTGAGAAGTCTGCCATTCTTGACTTGACGTGTGCCATACAGCGCGGGCTATTACGGGTCTGACGAAGGCAATGAAGAACATCTGGAAATCCCCCGCCGCAGGCGCCGCCGCCATCATCCTATTGACAGTTATGGTCTACATTCCCGCAATGCGCGGCGGGTTTATTTGGGACGATGACACCCTGATCACGGGCAACCGGATGATCCAAGCCGGTGACGGGCTTTATCGGTTATGGTTGACGACAGAATCGGCGAATTACTATCCGCTGACCTGGAGTTTGTGCTGGCTGGAGTGGCGGTTCTGGGGCAAGAGCGCGCCGGGGTACCACGCGGTCAACGTGCTGTTGCACGCCATCAATGCCGTCTTGGTGTGGATGGTTCTACGGCGCCTGAAGATTCCGGGAGCCTGGCTGGCCGGACTGGTGTTTGCGATTCACCCGGTGAACGTGGCTACGGTAGCGTGGATCAGTGAGCAGAAGAATACACTCTCAATGCTGTTTTACGCGGTGGCGATCCTGCTGTACTTGAGGTTCGACGAAGACGGTCGCTGGCGATGGTACGGTTTATCGTTGGGGGCCTTTCTGCTGGCGCTGTTCAGCAAGACGGCGGTGGTCATGCTGCCCGTGGTCTTGCTGGGGTCTGTGTGGTGGTTGCGCGGCCGGGTGCGGTGGCCAGACCTCCTCCGCAGCGCACCGTTCTTCGTCCTTTCAGTGGTCATGGGATTAGTGACGATCTGGTTTGAATACAATCGGGATTTGGGGGGACACACGACCCGAACGGATGGCTTTCCTTCTCACCTGGCACTGGCTGGTTGGGCGCCTTGGTTTTACCTGTACAAGGCCTTTCTGCCGTTCAACCTGAGCGTGATTTATCCGAAGTGGGACATCGACCCTTCAGTTTGGATTTCCTATCTGCCGGGAATGGCCCTGGTGGGATGTCTGACGCTCTTCTGGTGGAAGCGCCAGGCCTGGGGACGTCCCTTGTTATTCGCGTTGGGGTATTTTGTGGTGATGTTCTTCCCCGTATTGGGGTTCTTCGACCAAGCCTTTTATCGGCAGTCGTTCGTGGCCGACCACTGGCAATACTATTCGATCGTCGGCCCCATCGCCTTGGCGATAGGCGGGGGGGCGGTGGTTTGCCGCCGAATGGGCAGCCAGCGCCGTTATTGGGGAACGGTGGCCGCCACGGCGGTGCTGACGGTGCTGGGAGCGGCAACATGGCAGCGCAGTCGCGTATATGCCGCCGAAGAAACTCTCTGGCGAGATACGGTGGCACAAAATCCGAATAATTGGCTGGCGCACTACAACTGGGCGGTCGCCTTGGCCCGCGTTGGCAGGCTGCAGGAGGCGGTCGGGCAGTACGAGCGCGCGCTACGAATCGAGCCTCATAACGCTGAGGCGCACCACAATCTGGGGCTCGCGCTAAAGGAGATGGGTAAGGACCCAGAGGCCGCGGAGCAATACGAGGAGGCGCTCCGTATCAAACCAGATTATCCCCAAGCACTGAACAATCTCGCTTGGTTGCTGGCGACACATGTGTCAACTGAAAGCGCCGACCCTGCTCGGGCGGTGGTGCTGGCCGAGCGGGCGTGCAGGCTTGCTGAGAATCGAGTGGCTACATATCTTGATACCTTGGCTGCCGCGTATGCGACCGCCGGTCGATTCGACGATGCCGTCGGCACGGCAGAGAAGGCCATTCAACTGGCTGATTCCACCGCGCAAACACAGTTGGCCAGCAACATCGAGATGCGGTTGGAACTCTACCGGGCGGACCGCGCGTATTACGAGCCCAGGAATGTGACGGATTCCCGCAACCCGTGAGAGGGGAATCCGTCATGGGAGCGTGGAAGCGATGCTCACGGCCCCAGTGACGGCCTGCTCTACGAAGGCGGAACGTACAACAACAACGGCAATTGCGGCGGCGGATGCGACACCGTGTTCAAACTTGCTGTCGGCGGAGCGCTATGGTGTGGGCACGCGCATCCTGTGGCCTCCTGTCGCAAACGCTGACGGAGCACGCATATTGAGATTGGTGCCTGTGGACTCGTAATCAGTCCGTAGAGGCCCGTTTACCTGGCATTAGGGAAAGAGGCCGAAGCTGTCGCTTGGCGTATCGGAGACATGCTAGTATCGGCTCGATGACAAGACGGAGGCCAAGCGATGACGCTCCGCGTCAACAGACGACGGTGTCGTCCCCTGCAACAAATACCCGCTTGGTGCACCGCTCCTGGTTCCTGGCTTTGGTTTTGGTGATCGTCACGTTCGTGGCTTACCAGCCAACGTGGCACGCGGGCTTTATCTGGGATGATGATCTGCTGATCACGGACAACCGGATGGTTCAGGCACGTGATGGGCTCTATCGCTTTTGGTTTACGACAGAAGCCCTGGATTACTACCCGCTCACTTCGAGTTTTTGGTGGCTCCAGTGGCGGTTGTGGGGAAGGAACGCTGAGGGCTACCACGCGGCCAACGTCCTGTTGCACGCCGCCAATGTCCTGCTGATCTGGATCATCCTGCGGCACCTGAGAATTCCCGGCGCCTGGCTGGCGGCGCTGTTGTTCGCCGTTCATCCGGTGAACGTGGCCTCCGTGGCTTGGATCAGCGAGCAGAAGAACACACTGTCGATGTTGTTTTTCGCGTTGTCGATTCTGTGCTACTTGCGATTTGACGAGGAGAACGAACGGTATTGGTACGGCTTTTCGTTGGCGGCCTTTTTACTTGCTCTGCTGAGCAAAGCAGCGGTGGTGATGCTGCCGGTCGTGCTGCTGGGATGCGTCTGGTGGTTGCGTGGCCGGCTCCGATCCAGGGACTGGTTGCGCGCCGCGCCGTTTTTTGCACTCTCCATCCTCCTCGGATTGACGACTGTCTGGTTTCAGTATCATCGGGCTCTGAACGGACAGGTGGTCCGCGCCAGCGGGTTGTTTTCCCGTCTGGCGGTTGCCGGTTTGGCGCCTTGGTTTTACCTCTCCAAAGCGGTCCTGCCGCTGGATCTGTGCATGGTCTACCCCCAGTGGAATCCTGCGGCGTGGGGTTGGAGCGGTTGGCTGCCTGGGATTGCGTTGGCGGGAGGTGTTGCGCTTCTGTGGTGGAAGCGCGACGGCTGGGGCCGGCCGTTGTTGTTTGGGTTCGGGTATTTTGTCGTGATGCTGTTCCCGGTGCTGGGGTTCTTCGACCAGAGTTTTCACCAGTATTCGATGGTGGCGGATCATTGGCAGTACTATTCGATTGCGGGAGTTGCCGCGCTGGCAGCCGCCGGTGCCGTGGCGCTTGGCTCGCGCCTCCATCGCGAGCAGCTACAGGTTGTTGGTCCGGTCGCCGGGGTGGTGGTGATTGTGTTGGGGACCTTGAGTTGGCAGCGCTGTCTGGTATTCCGCGACCAAGAAACATTGTTCCGGGACAATCTGCTTCACAACCCGTTGGCCTGGGTCGCGCACTACAATCTGGGAGTCGCCTTGGCGCAAACGGGTAAGACCGGGGAAGCCATCGCCCACTACGAACAGGCCCTGCGGATCAAACCCGGTTTCGTCGAGGTGCACTACAATCTGGGGATGGCTTTGGCGCAAACGGGTAAGACCGGGGAGGCCATCGCCCACTTCGAACAGGCCCTGCGGATCAAACCCGATTTCGCCAAGGCGCACAACAATTTGGGGATGGCTTTGGCGCAAACGGGTAAGATCGAGGAGGCCATCGCCCACTTCAAACAAGCCCTGCAGGTCAATCCCGATTTTGCCGAGGCCCATGGCAATTTGGGGATTGCGTTGGCGCACGTCGGCAGGCTGCCGGAGGCAATTGTACAGTACGGGCAGGCGCTACGGATTAATCCCGATTTTGCCGAGGCCCATGGCAATTTGGGGAATGCGTTGGTGCAGGCCGGCCGGGTGCCGGAGGCGATTCTACAGTACGAGCAGGCACTACGTATCAAGCCGGATTACGCCGAGGCGCACTACAATCTGGGAGACGCCTTCTTGCGGGAGGGTAAGATTAGCGATGCCATCGGGCAATATGAACAAGCGCTACGGCTCAACCCCAATTTCGCCGAGGCACACAAGGGTTTGGGGCTCGCGCTAAAGCAGATGGGTAAGGACCCAGAGGCCGCGGAGCAATACGAGGAGGCGCTCCGTATCAAACCAGATTATCCCCAGGCACTGAACAATCTCGCTTGGTTGCTGGCGACACATGTGTCAACTGACGGCGCCGACCCTGCTCGGGCGGTGGTGCTGGCCGAGCGGGCGTGCAGGCTTACTGAGAATCGAGTGGCTACGTATCTGGATACCTTGGCTGCCGCGTATGCCACCGCCGGTCGATTCGACGATGCCGTCGGCACGGCAGAGAAGGCCATTCAACTGGCTGATTCCACCGCGCAAACACAGTTGGCCAGCAACATCGAGATGCGGTTGGAACTCTACCGGGCGGACCGCGCGTATTACGAGCCCAGGAATGTGACGGATTCCCGCAACCCATGAGAGGGGAATCCGTCATGGGAGTGTGGAAGCGATGCTCTCGGCCCCAGTGACGGCCTGCTCTACGAAGGGGCATTTGGCACCGAAATTCTTCGGGAAGCGTGGACGGGGCACCCGCAGGGTATCCAGCGGGGGAGCACGCAGCTGGCACGGCGTATCAGTTGGAAACGGGAGTTTGAGATCGACTGCCCGCCGACTTGTTTAAGCTGGCAGAGCAATCATTTTCCCTTTCGCTTTCGCTCTGGCCCAAACGCGCGGCGTGAACTGCCCGACCTGTGTGGTCTTCGCCGAAGGCAGGCGCGTGAACAAATCCTTCAGATAATCGAATGGATTGAGGCCCTTGGCACCATTGTTTCACAATTTGACGCGCGAAACTACCCGTACTCCGTCAACCCCATACGATTGACCGGCCCGCGGAAAGGCGCGAATCCAAGAACGCGACCAGTCCGCCGCACGCTGGAAATCATGGGTATTTCCTCGGGCAGAGACGGGTACGTGAGCAGGATCCACCGGAAGAGATTCTTTTCGAGCTGTGGAGAATCGGTATCCGGCACTCGAAAACTGGGCAAATTGAGGCTACCTGGCCTAGAAACCCATGATTTTACGGGAAATCAGGCAGGTTACCACCTTGGAACAGGAGTGGTTGACACACAGTCGGCACATGTTTGCCGCGGCTTCTTGACGCATTTTGTGAAAGAAAAGTCTTGCAAAAAAAACGCGGTTCTATATGATCGGGGCCATGGGATAGGGAAGGTTGCCTCCTTAGCGAGGGGGGCGCGGTGAGAGCTGAAGAACAATAGCGAGAAGAAAGGGTAGGGAATGAGGATTTCTAAAGGCGAAACAACCAAATCCACGAAAGGGTATATCATGAGGAAAAGTGTATTATTTTTGGGAGTAGTTGGGGTGGCGGTGGCGTTATCGGGCGTGAAGGTGTACGCCTCGGACGCCGCCGACATCGAGGGACAGGGTTACAACACGCCCGCCGTGTACAACAACTCGAACCTCGTGGGCTACGATGCCAATAACTATCCGGTTATCACGGCGATCCTGTCAGCGCCCGGCTCGGTCGGTGGGAAGAATTACACCGCTTGGGTGTTCACGGCTCAGGATCAATCTGGGTCGATGGTAACTTACGTCGCGAAGAGCGCCCTTGCGGGCTTGAGCACCCAGTACGGCCCCACCGATACGACCCCCACCGTGGGCGATGGTATCGCCGTGAGCGGCGCATATCAACTGTATCACTCGCTCCCGGAGCTTGAGCCATACGGTTCCACTAACTACGTTCAACTGACCTCCCAAGGGAATTCGACGGCGTCATTTGCGCCAACGGTTCTCTCGATTAATGCGCTCAACACTGCCGCGTTGGCTTCGAACGTGTCGGGCTATTATATCGAGCTCGCAGGCGTCACGTTCTCGGGTGGCGGCACCTTGTCGACTGTCTTCCCCTTGGAAACGCAGGGCAACGGGAATTACACGCTCACGGACGGCACGGGTTCCATAGCGGATTATGACTGGGTCACGTCCTACTCGACAGCCGCCGCGTTGGGTGGCCAAGCGGTTCCGACTGGCCCCGTGAATGTTTATGGATTCGTGTCAGTATACCCCAGCACCGGTCTGGCTGGTGGCGGACTTCCGGAGTTCACGGTGACATCGATTGTTCCCGAGCCGTCGGCGTTCATGCTGGCTGGTATGGGATTGCTGGGACTGTTGGCGATTCGTCGCCGCCGTTCCTAGCGCGTAGTTGAGATTGGTTTCATCCTTACGGGTCGTCCCGGTTTCGGGACGACCCGTTTGTTTTTGGGCGAGACGTTGGACCGGGGGCTTTATTCGGGCTATTTCGGCTTGATTCGCCCTTGTTCTGCCGTGGCGGGCAAAGTGGTCGGACATGGCACAACACGGGACCGAAGGTCTCCCGGAGCCTGCTGGATGTGGAAGGTCTGTCTGATGAGCGGATTGGCGCGGTCGGGCTGCAACCCCGGTTAAGCCAACGTCACCTCACGGGGAAACCGGTGTCGAACATGGACACTTTCTTGATTGCTCTGCCGCTTACTGGACTGCCCGCAGCCCCAGCAGCCGCGTCAGGGCGTATCTTGCCTCGGTCAGATCGGGCTTGAGTTTCAGTGCCTGCTGGTACTGCTCGATTGCTTCCGGTGCCCGTCCCGCCTTCTCGAGCGCGATCGCCAGATTGAGATGCGCCTCGGCGAAATCGGGATAGATCCGCAGGGCCTGCTGGTAGTGCTCGATCGCCTCTGGTATCTTTCCTTGCCGCAGCAAAGCATTACCGAGATTGTTGTGCACCTCGGCGAAGTCGGGATTGATCTGTAACGCCTGCTCGAAGTGACGGATCGCCTCCTGGTCTCGACCGAGCTGTGCCAACGCATTCCCCAGGTTGCCGTGGGGCTCGGCATACTGGGGCCTGATCCGCAACGCCTGCTCGAAGTGACGGATCGCCTCGGGCATCTGTCCCTGTTGCCGTAACGCATCTCCGAGATCGTTGTGCGCCTCCGCTGAATCCGGTTGGAGGCGCAGCGCCTGCTCGAAGCATCCGACCGCAGCTTCCAGTTTACCGGCCTGCTTCAGGGCGGCCCCGAGGTTGATGTAGGCACGCCATGCCTGCGGGTTCTTGGACACGGTATCCTGCCAGAGCGTTTCCTCGGAGGCGTATACGCAACCGCGCTGCCAGGTTGCCGCACCCAGCATCGCCAACATCCCGACGGCGACGGCCATTCCCCACCAACGATGCTGGTCGCCGATCCGCCGGAATACCTCTTCCCCGGCGGCAACCGTCAGGGCAATGACGCCGACGATGGAGTAGTACTGCCAGTGATCGGCCACCAGCGAGTAGCTGTAAAAGCCTTGATCGAAGAATCCCAACACCGGAACAAGCGTGGCGACAAAATACCCCAGCCCGAATAACAGCGGACGTCCCCACGTCCTGCGCTCCCGCCAAAAAACCAGGAAACAAAGGAACAACAGCGCTCCCGGCAGGTACGAAACCCAGCGCGAAGCGTCGATCGACCACTTCGGATACATCAGGGTCAGATGGACCGGTAGGAACGTCTTGTACAGGTAAAACCACGGGACCCATCCCGCCGCGGCCAGGCGGGCAGGAAAACCGTCACTCCGAACCAGATGCCCCTGCAAAGCCCGATGGTGCTGAAACCAGATGGTCACCAATCCCAACGCCAGGGAAAAGACGAAGAACGGCGCGCTGCAGACCAGGTCCTTCCACCGCAGCCGCCCCCGCACCCACCACACGCAACCCAGCAGCACCACGGGTAGCATGACAACCGCTGTCTTGCTAAACAACGCCAGCAGAAACGCCGCCAGCGAAAAACCATACCACCGCCATCGCCCATCTTCGTAAAATCGCAAGTACAGGAGAATCGCCACCGCGGAGAACAGCATCGACAGCGTGTTCTTCTGTTCGCTGATCCAGGCCACCGTGGCCGCGTTTACCGGATGAAGCGCAAAGACCAGTCCGGCCAGCCAGGCTCCTGGGATCTTCAGGCGTAACAAGATCACCCACACCAGGATGGCGTTGGCGGTGTGCAACAAGATATTGACCGCGTGGTACCCGATGGCATGGTAGCCAAATACCCGCCACTGGAGCCACCACAAGCTCCCGGTCAGCGGATAATAATCAGACGCTTCCGTCGTAAACCAGAAGCGATAAAGTCCGTCATGCGCCCGCACCAGCCGGTTCATGATGATGAGCGGGCCATCATCAAAAACGAACCCGCCGCGCAGGGCCGGCAGGTACGCGATGAACGTGAGCCCCACCAACAGTTTGACCAACGTCAGCCAATCGGCGTCTGTGCGCAGTTGTTTCGTCTGGGGTCTCCCCACGTTTCGGTATTCTTCGAGCCGAGTGTATCCGACAGCCGTCTGGCTGACAAGAAGGGCGATTCCGCGCCGCGGTAAGGAGCGATTACAACAGCCGACAAGCCAAACAATGCTGCAAGGACCACCTCATTATCTATCTTTGCAGATGCTGTAACGGGGAAGGTTTTGCGAGTAAGCAAGACTGGTTCTTGCGAAACGAGCGTGAATGGGCCGTCGCAGAGTTGCGCGTTGATCTGGTTGAACGACAGCGAGTTGGAGAGCACAACATCGCGATCGTGCCTGGAAACCAGTGGCATTTCACCACCGACGCTCTTGGGCTGGTTTCACAATAACCGATCGCGGGAGGCAACCGCCTTTCGACGCTGCTCCCGGTTTCGTCTTTGTCACCCGCACAACGTATTCGACTTGCGGCCGCGTTTCGGTTACAAGACGCGCCATGTTGGTCAGGTTTCACCCCGCCATCGTTTTCGCCTTCGCTGTTGCCGGCGTTCTCGCACCACCGAAGGTCATCGCCGCTGACCTACCCCATTCCACCTTCGACGTGACTTCGTATGGCGCAAAAGGCGATGGACAGACCAACGATGCCGCCGCCATCCAAAAAGCTATCGATGCCTGCACGCAGGCCGGGGGCGGCGTCGTTTATCTTCCGCCCGGTAATTTCCTGGCGGGAACAATTTTTCTGAAGAACAATGTGACCTTGCATCTTGCGCCGGGCGCGACGTTGTGGGGCAGCCGGAATATAGCGGACTACAGCACCAATCATCTCATCTTCGCCCAGGATGCAGAAAATGTCGCCATCGAAGGCGACGGCACCATCAACGGTAATGGTGACGCGTTTTGGGATGCGAAGTTCAAGGCGAAGGAACCGCGTCCCAGCCCGTTGATCGAACTCATCGGCTGCCACAATGTGCATATTCGCGACGTGCGCATCCGCAACCAGCCGGGATGGGGGATCCGACCGTGGGAATGCGACGGGGTGTTCATCCATGGCGTGTCCATGATCACTGACCTGCGCGGCCCGAACACCGACGGCATCGACCCTGATTCCAGCCGGAACGTGATGATCTCGGATTGCTACATCGAAAGCGGCGACGACACGATTTGCCTCAAGACGGACAAACGCCCGGGGGAGTCGACGGCGCTGCCCTGCGAGCGGGTTACGGTGGACAATTGCGTCCTCATCAGCGCCCAATCGGCAATCAAGCTCGGCACGGCCAGTTGGGGTGATTTCCGCGATTGCGCGTTTGCCAATTGCGTGATTTCCGGCTCGCACTACGGCCTCGCGATGTATATCAAGGACGGCGCGCTGGTGGAGGGGATTAATTTTGCCAACATCACCATCGACACCTCGATCGCCTTCAAGAACGAAAAGACCGGTGGCCAGCGCGACTGGGTGTCATACCCGATTTTCCTCGACCTCGAACAGCGCGGAGAAGGCTCGGCGTTGGGCCGGATTCGCGACGTAAGCTTCAGCGACATTCACATTCGTGGCAAGGGCCGCGTCCTGGTCGGCGGACCGCCAGAGCGTCCACTGGAGAATATCAGCTTCCGCAACGTTCTGATGCGCATGACCGGATTCGAGGCTATCGACAAGGAACACAAACCGCGAGGAGTGAGCGCAAGCAAGATTCGCCGCACCACGCCCGAGACGGATTACGCCGAGGTACCGTCCGCGATGATTTTCGATAACGTGCACGGACTGAATCTGCGCGACATCCACGTTGTCTGGGACACGCCGGAACCGCCACAAGACCGACACGCCATCTACGGTGGGCGGGTAGAAGACCTTTCCATCGAAGGTTTTGCTGGGGGTTCGTCGGGCGGGAAGCTGGGAGCCATCGGCCTTGAGAAATGCCGAAATGTGTACGTCGCCGGTGCGCGGCCGGATGCGGGGACAGCGGTGTTCATCGGCACGAGCGGCACGCCGGCACCGGAGATCGGGCTGACCGGGAACGACTTCAAGCCCGGCACGACGCCCGTCCAAGAGGGCGCGACCTACGTGCACCTGCCACAGCCCTGACATGGCTCTCCGTGACTGCCAAAACAGGGTCTGCAAAACGCATTCGACTTGTGCAGTGTGTTTGTTTATTAATTGAGGATGCTTGCCAAAGTTCATTCGGCGGCGGTTCTGGGCATTGATTCCTATCCCATCGAGATCGAGGTCAACGCGGGTTGGGGGCAGCCGGCGGTGATCATCGTGGGTTTGCCCGACGCGGCGGTGAAGGAGTCGCGGGACCGGGTGAAGACAGCGATCGAGAACAGCGGGTTCAAGTACGTGATGGGTCGGACGACCATTAATCTGGCGCCCGCCGACGTGAAAAAGGAGGGTCCGAGTTTCGATCTTCCCATTGCCATCGGGATTCTCGCGGTGAATGAACAGATTATCGCGCCGAATCTCGAGGAGTTCGCCATTGTGGGCGAGTTGGCACTGAGCGGCGAGGTGCGGAGCGTCAACGGCGTGCTGCCGATTGCGATTTGCGCGCGCGAGCAGAAGAAGCGCGGGTTGATCGTTCCCGCCGACAATGCGCCGGAAGCGGCGGTGGTGCAGGGTGTCGACGTGTATCCGGCCAAGAACCTGCGCGAGGTCGCCGAATTCCTCGCGGGCAAACGCGAGTTACACCCGCTCCGCGAAGATCCGTCGCAGATTTTCCAGCAACAGCGCAATTACGACGTCGACTTCATCGATGTCAAGGGGCAGGAACACGTCAAGCGGGCGCTGGAAGTTGCCGCGGCCGGCGGCCACAACATTTTGATGATCGGGCCGCCAGGTAGTGGGAAGACGTTGTTGGCGAAACGCGTGCCAACGGTCCTGCCGAACTCGAATCTCGAGGAGGCGCTCGAAACCACGAAGATTCACAGCATTCTGGGGTTGCTGCCCAAAGGTCAGGCGTTGGTGGCGACACGACCGTTTCGTGCGCCGCATCATACGACGAGCAACGCCGGTCTGTTGGGCGGCACGGCGAATCTGACGCCCGGCGAAATCAGCCTCGCGCACAATGGAGTGCTGTTCCTGGATGAACTGCCCGAATTCCACCGTGACGTGCTCGAAGCGTTGCGCGAACCGCTGGAAGAAGGGCGGGTGGTGATTTCGCGCGCCACGGGGACGATGACGTTTCCCGCCAACTTCATGCTCGTCGCCGCCATGAATCCGTGTCCGTGCGGATTTTATGGCGATCCGAAACGTGAGTGCCGTTGCTCCCCAAATATGATCACGAAGTACCGGAACAAGATTTCCGGGCCGTTGCTCGACCGCATTGATATCCACGTCGAAGTTCCGTCGGTGAAGTACAAGGAGATGGCGGGCGAGGCGACCGGCGAAACGTCGGAGAAGATTCGGGAACGAGTGGAGCCCGCGCGGGACATCCAGCGGACGCGGTTCGGTCACACGAACGCGCGGATGGCGCCGAAGCAGATCAAGGAATTCTGCAAGCTCGACGATGAGTGCCAGCAGTTGTTGAAGATGGCGATGACGGAGTTGAATCTCAGCGCCCGCGCTTACGACCGCATCCTCAAGGTCTCGCGCACCATTGCCGACCTCGACCGTGCGGAGGGCATCCAGTCCCAGCACATTTCCGAGGCGATCCAGTACCGCACGCTGGATCGCCAGTTGTGGGTGTAGAAGCCCGGCGCGCGCGAATCCCGCACTCTCTTTGGCGACGGGACTTTGCCGCAACGGTTTTTGAATCCAAATCGCTACTTCAATGCGTCACACTGGGAAACAAGCGGAGGAGCCAATGAAGAAGACTTACACATTTATGAGGATCATCGCGGTCGCCCTGATTGCGCTGGCGATCGGCGCAGCACAAGCGCGGGCGGCGGTGACGGTGTACGCGGATGAAGTGCCGAGTAACGGCGTGGTCGCGGCGTCCGCGCCGGTGGTGGAAACCAATGTTCCCGCGGCGCAGACCAACCTGAATGCGAAGAGCCGGTCGGGCGGTGGAAATTCCGATGTGCGGATCGACGAGACCGGCGTTCATATCGGCGGGCCGAATCCTGTAGACGTTGAGTTGCCATCGTACCTGCGACATCGGGAGGGAATGAGGAATGTGATGGGAATCGTCTCAATCCTCAGCCCGTTCGTCATGGTCGTGGCCATTGTCGCCCTGGCTGGGTATTTCGGGCATCGCCGCACCAAGCTGGCGCATGAAACCATCCGAGCGATGATTGAGAAGGGCATGCCCGTCACTCCCGAATTGGTTGCGGAATTGAGGAGCAGGCGTCCCCCTGGCATTGCGCAGAACCTGACGCGCAAGAGCGGTTTGTTCCCCGGACTGGTTTTGGCGGGAATTGGCGCGGCCCTGTTGATAGCGGGTCACGGCGGTGACAAGAAGGGCGGATGGATCGTGTTGTTTATCGGCGTGGCGTTTCTGGTTACTTGGCTGGTCGAATGGCAACATCAGAAAAACACACAACCGCCCAAACAATAACGCGTGTCCGTGACCGACGCCGATCTCATTGCCCGGGTCCTGACGCGCGAAGACCAGCACGCCTTCGCCGAGTTGGTGCGGCGGTACCAGTCGCCCGTGCGCGCGTTTCTGGCGCGGATGACGCGCGGGGACATGCATTTGGCGGACGATCTGGCGCAGGAGACATTTGTGAAAGCGTGGCGAAAATTGCATACCTATCGCGGCAGCGCGCAGTTCTCGACGTGGCTGTTCGGGATTGCCTTCAACGAGTTTCGGAGCGTTGCCCGCCAGAGGAAAGAGCTGGCGTTGGACGAGATCGAAGAATCGCAGGCCGGAGCGGCGCAACCCGCCCGGGAGTCGGTCAGCCAGTTGCGGTTGGACTTGACCGACGCGTTGAAGAGGTTACATTCCGGTGAGCGGGCGGCCATCGTGTTGTGTTGCCAGAATGGTTTGACGCATGAGGAAGCGGCGCAGGTGTTGGAGTGCCCACTCGGGACGGTGAAGACCAACGTGCTGAGGGGCAAGGAGAAACTGAAACGGTGGTTGGCTGGCTATCAAGATTATGAACGCGCCTGAAGAAAAGGACCCGCTGGACACGCTGTTGCGCGAGCAGAACAACTACGTGGATGATGGCGGTTTCACTGCCCGGGTGATGGCCGCGTTGCCGCCGCGTCGCCGTCGTTCCTGGCTGCAACCCATAGTTTTGCTTGGGGCCGCGGCGATTGGGGCGGCGCTGGCGATCCGATGGCTGCCGTGGGAGAGCTTGCCGCCACTCGACGCATCCGCCCTGCTTTCGCTCGATCCCAAAATCACGATGCCGTGGTTGTCAGTGCTGCTGGTCGCCGCTTCCATCGCGTGGGCGGCCGTGGCGGCCGTTCAATTGGATGACTGATCCCTCCTCTCGTTCGTAAGAGCTCTCCTGATCAAGCCCTGCTGCTCTGGTTGTGACGGCGGGAATTTGATTGACGGCAACCGCCTTCTGTGGCAGAAAAAACCAAGACGGGCGGTCGCAGCGGGTAAAGCTGCGGCCGCGAGCAGCGACAATGTAACGATTCGCAACCCAGGAGGAGTCATGAACAAAGCGCAGTTGGTTGATGTCGTGCAGAAGGAGATGGGGAAAGAAGTCAGCAAAGCGGCAGCGGAACGGGCGCTGGATGCCGTGCTCCGTTCGATTCAACGCGGATGCCAGACGGGCGGGCCGGTGCAGATCGTTGGCTTCGGCACATTCCGTGTGAGCAAGCGGGCCGCACGCGCGGGTCGCAACCCGAAGACGGGAGCAGCGATTCAGATCAAGGCGTCCAAGACCGTGCGTTTCAGCGCGGGACAGGGACTCAAAGAAAGCCTGTAAGCGGACACAAGTCGTTTCAGTTTTGGAAGGGCCACGCCAACCGCGCGGCCCTTTCTATTTCCCCAAACACCACGAGGCAGTTACAATTCCGCGGACTCGGCGAACTCGGGGACCCGCACATTGGCCTTGGGGTGCAGCGTGCGCAACGTCTCGGCCAGCGCCAGCGCGGGGGTTTCTTCGCCGTGGATGACAAAGATGCCGCGGAGCGCGCCGGTCACCTGTTGGGCCCAGGCCCGCAATTCATTCTTGTCGGCATGACCCGAAAACGCGTCGATGGTTTCAATCGTGGCGCGGACTTTGTAGGGATCGCCGAAAATGCTGACTTCTTTGTGGCCGGAGGCGAGTTGCGCGCCGAGTGTATGTGGAGCGCACCAACCGACGATGAGGATGGTATTGCGAGCGTCTTCGATGTTGTTTTTGATGTGATGGCGAATGCGGCCGGCGTCGGCCATGCCCGAGGCGCTGATGATGATGCAGGGCTTGTGGAAATCGTTGATGGCCTTTGATTCGTCGACACTTTGGACATAGTGGACATTGGCAGCGCTGAAGGGATTGCTGGCGTTCATCATCACGTCGCGGAATCTCTGGTTGAAGCTCTCGAAGTGATGCTTATAGACTTCGGTCGCTTGCAGTGACAGCGGACTGTCCACGTAGACCGGCAACGGCGGGATGCACCGGCTCTGGATGATCTGGTAGGCCGTATAGAGCAACTGCTGAGTGCGTCCGACGGCAAATGAGGGGATGATGATCTTCCCGTTTTTCTCCAGGGCGCGATTGGCGATGGCGCAGACGCGGTCGTTGACGTCGTCCAGGGACTCGTGGACGCGGTCGCCGTACGTGCTTTCGGTAATCAGGTAATCGGCATCGTGCGGGTGATCGGGGTCGCTCAGGATATCGTTGTGGCCGCGACCGAGGTCGCCGCTGAATGCGAGGCGCACCTTGCGTCCGCCTTCTTCGATGTCGATGACGATCATGGCCGAACCCAACATGTGGCCAGCGTCCAGCCAGGTCGCGGTCACGCCGTCGGTAATGGCGGTGGGCTGGTTGTAGGAGCCGATCGATTGGAATTGTCCGAGGACAGCGGTTGTGTCGGCAGTCGTGTAGAGCGGTGCGACGGGCGGCAGACCTTTTTTCGCGTTTTTCTTGGTGATGTACGCGGCATCCTGTTCCTGGATGTGGGCGCTGTCCATCAACATCACGCGGCAGAGATCGGCGGTGGCGTCGGTGCAATAGATTTTGCCGTGGTAACCGCTGCGGCCAAGGACGGGGATGATGCCGCAATGGTCGATGTGGGCGTGGCTGAGGAGCATGGCGTCGATGGTAGAGGCGTCGAACGGCAGATGGCTGTTGCGTTGTTTCCAGTCGGCATCGCGGCCCTGGTACATGCCGCATTCAATAAGAATGTTTTTGCCGTTGGCCTGGAGGACGTACTTCGAGCCGGTGACGGTGCGCGTGGCGCCGTAGAAGGTCAGTTTCATTATGGTCTCAGGCTAACGGTTTCGGTGTGAGAAAGAGAGGGGTGAAGCATTGAGCGCACCGCGAATTGTTTATTGAGGGACCGGCAGGACGAGGATGCGCTCCGTGGTGCAGACGATCGCGCCGCCGCGATCGACCGAAGCAACGAAGTAACCTCCCAGCGTCTGGCCTTCGACCACCGATTGCCAATCAATGCGTTCGGGCACCAGAATGACCGCGGCGTATTTGACGGTCTTGTCGTCCACGCGGGTCGTGCCGCTGACTTTTGGCGAGGTCACGTAGAAGGGTTCGGACGGGAGCGACGCCAGATCGTAGCGTTGATAGGAAATGGTGGGCGTGAACTGGATCCCCGTCGGAGTATATCGGAAGAGACGGCCCTCGGAATCGTAGATGTCTCCCATATCGACGTAGTTGAAGATGGCGAGTTTGACCAACGATTCCGGATACTGATGGTAACGGGTCTGGTAGCGGTTGAGGCCTTCGTGGATGCTCTGGATGTGGAGGCGATCGATTCCGCGTCCCACGGCGCCGAGCAGGGCGGTGCGAAACACGGCGGCGCGCTCGGCGTTCCCCTGGAAGTACGGCGCGTTCTCGACGCGTTTGCGCAACACGTCGTAGTCCTGCGCGGCGACCTGGGGGTTCGACGCTTCGTTCAATTCCGCGTGCTTGAGGAGGGCGATCTCAAACCATGGCGAAGTGCTGAGGTTGCGCCAGAGCAAATCCATAATGACCGAGGCTTCCTGGCGGGCATTTTGGCGGACAAGATCGGTCGCTTTGGCGTATTGACTGAAGAACCGCTCTGGGTCAGTGGGTTGCGCGGCGGCGGTTGGAAGGTTTGTTGTCGAAGCGGAGGCGGTCGCGGGCGGAGTCGCGATTACGGGTGGATTGGTGTCGTCGGCATGAGTAAACAGGCACGGGACGAACACACAGCCCGCAGTCAACAGGACACGCCAGATGTTTGCCCGAACGGACATGACCAATTACCGAAACAGCATAGCGGGCTGCGGGCCAAAAAGCAACGGGCATCCGCCTACGCACAAGGCTACGGCGGACAAGGAAGACGATTACGGCAGGCCGAGGGTTTTTTTGCCGGCGGGGGTGACGCGGGAGAGGGACCAGGGCGGATCGAAGACGACTTCGACGTTGGCTTCGCCGACGCCGGGGAGTTCGAGGAGTTTGCGTTGGACCTGGGAGGAGATCTGGGCGGCGAGCGGACAACCGGGAGAGGTCAGCGTCATTTTCACGTCGATACGCGTGTCGGGAGTGCCTTCAACGGGCTCGCGACGGATGTCGTAGACGAGGCCGAGGTCGACGATGTTGCAGGGGATTTCGGGGTCGTAGCACTCCTTGAGCTTCGCGAAAAGTTGTTCGTCCGTGACGGCCATACCTATGATGTAGTGTTGTCTGGCGCGTCTGTCAATCCCCGTACGGTTTACCTGCATTGCTATTTGCCGGTGAGGTGATTACGATTTTCAGGTTTCTGAAAGGAAGATGATGGCGAATGAAGAAGACAATCCTGATTACCGGAACTTCGTCCGGCTTTGGCAGAGTGACCGCGAAGTTGTTCGCGAGAAGCGGCTGGCACGTTGTCGCGACGATGCGGAGGCCGGAGGAGGAGAAGGAATTGGTCGGCATCGGCGACTTGCTCGTGACGCGGCTCGACGTGCAGGATCGTGCGAGCGTTGCGGAGGCGATCAAGGCCGGTATCGCGCGGTTCGGGAGGATCGATGCGCTGATCAATAATGCGGGCTTCGGTTTGTTTGGCGTGTTTGAAGCGACTTCGCGGGAGAAAATCCAGGAGCAGTTTGATGTCAACGTTTTCGGCGTCATGGATGTGACGCGGGCGATCCTGCCACATTTCCGGAAGAACAAGGGCGGGTTGATTATCAATGTCAGCTCGGGCGCCGGCATCTTCGCGCTGCCGATGATATCGCTGTATTGCGCCAGCAAGTTTGCGCTGGAAGGTTTTTCCGAGTCGTTATCCTACGAACTCGCGTCCCAGAACATCGTGGTCAAGATCGTCGAGCCGGGCGGGGTGGTCAGCACCAACTTCGGAAAGAGAAGCGGTCATGAGGCGCTGCAGAATGCCTCGATTGCGGACTACGATGATTTCGTGACGCGCACGAATGCGGTGTTTGCCGGCTTACGGGGAGAGCGACGGGCTACGGAGGCGGATGTTGCCAAGGTCATTTACGAGGCTGCTACGGATGGGACGAATCAATTGCGTTATGTGGCGACTGCGGACATCCTGCCGCTGGTGAAGGCCAGACGGGAAACGCCGGAGAAAGAGTATATGGAGTTGATGAGGACGCGGTTTATGACAGGGGGGTGAGGGGGATAGTCCCCATATCATTGCGATAGAGGTACATTCTGGAATCTTGTAAACGTCCGTGGAGGGGGCATAGACTCATTCCATGAAGCGAGCTCAGCGGTTAATGCGGGGCGTCTTGGTCATCGGCTGGTGTATGCTTGCAGGGTGTGGGCACGATTCGGGGGGATCGTCACCCCAAGCTGCAGCTCCATCGGTCGACCAGGATTATCAGCGGTCTAAGGACGCCGCGCTTGCGCAAGCAAAAAGGGAGTACGAAGAAGCCCTTACCAATCCGCCGCCGAGGCAAATCCCCCTGCCGAACTTTATGGCTGGGCCGGGCCTGCCCCCACCAATTGCCCTGAACTTCTACGAAACTCGGAGGTATCATCCGGGATACTTGTTATGCACCTACGATGTCGACGAAAAGCATTACGACCCGGCCAACGAACCAGCATGGTTCAAGGCGTCGCTTCTGCAGATTCGCGGCACTGGTCGGGACAGCTTCCCCCCGTTCAAATGGATCGCGGTTATTATCAACAACCGTGCAGATTGGAAGGGTCTGAGCACAATTGACCAAGCCCACAAGGTTGGCGCGATCTTCAACGCTAGCGACGTGTTTGATCGTTCGCGCGACCTGACAGAGCTGGTAGCACAAGCCAAACTGGACCGACATCCGTTCTCGGTTCACCCGACTCAGCCGACGCCCGGGCAGCAGGACCGGTGGTTGATCGTGGAGCGCCACGCCGCCGCGAATCCTCTGGCTGCAAGCTCGAACTGAAGGAGCCGAGTGGCCCGCGGCCACGGTTGAACAACGGTCGCGCGGGAGCGCGACCCTCCAATGAAAACCGATGGACGATCACTAGAACGGCGGTCATAGACCGCCGCTACAGAATGAATGGCGAACGCCGCGCGGCTCACCGGGAGGTTCGCCCAAGAACGGACGCAGGCTGAAGCTCCGACAGGAGTCGCGAGTCCTTCTCGGACCTGCGGCTACGGTCGCGCGGGAGCGCGACCCTCCAAAGCGGAAGATGACGGCACGGGGAACGACGGCAGGCGGGACGCCCGCCCTACCGACGACAGAGGCAAAGAAAACAGGCGGGACGCCTGTTCAACACGGAGGACGATCCGCGGACGGATTTACGAAAGCTGTTTGAGGACGGATTCGGCGCATTTGGTGAAGGCTTTGGCGGGTTCGCTATTGGGTTCGGCGACGACGATGGGGACGCCTTTGTCGCCACAGATGCGGATGTCGGAGAACAACGGGATTTCGCCGAGGAACGGGACTTCGAGTCGGGCGGCCTCCTGTTTGCCGCCGCCGTGACTGAAGATGTCGTCGTGCTCGCCGCAATGGGGGCAGACGTAGTAGCTCATGTTCTCGACGATGCCGAGGATCTTCACGTTGACCTTCTCGAACATGGCGATGCCCCGTCGAGCGACTTCGAGGGCGACGTCTTGGGGCGTGGTGACGATCACGCCGCCATCGAGCGCGATGGTTTGGACGAGGGAAAGCTGGGCGTCGCCGGTGCCCGGCGGCAGGTCGACGACCAACACGTCGAGTTCGCCCCAATTGACCGCGAGGGTGAACTGTTGGATGGCCTTCATGATCATCGGGCCGCGCCAGATGACGGGGGAATCGGTGTCGAGAAGCAGGGCCATGGACATCATCTTGAGGCCGAAATTCTCGACGGGATCGAGTTTCTCGCCCGACATCGTGGGACGACTGGTTGCGCCCATCATTTTGGGGACGCTCGGCCCGTAGATATCGGCGTCCATGATGCCGATGCGCTGATCGAGTTTGGACATCGCACAGGCGAGGTTCACCGCGACGGTCGATTTGCCCACGCCGCCCTTGCCGCTGCCGACGGCAATGACGTGTTTCACGCCGACGATTTGCGGGCGGGCCGGCGCGGCGCCCGCGCCAGCCATCGGTACCTGGCCTTGCTGCGGCGGCTGCTGCGCGGTCATTTGGACGTTTATCCTGCCAATGCCCTCGTGTCCCCGGAGCGCGGTTTCGACGTCGCGCTGGATTTGCTGCGGGACGGCCGGGTCGCGCGTCATGACGTGCAAGGCGATGGTGACATCGTTCGTGTCGGTGACAGTGATGGAGCGGACGATGCCGAAGCTGACGATGTCGCGGCTGAAGCCGGGGAACTTGATGTGCTTGAGGAGCTCGCGGACGTGCTCGTCGGACAGGGGATGATCAACTCGGCCGGACATGGTCTCTCAATTCAGCGACGCGGTGGACTTGATGGGTTGGGCGACCTGCGGTTTCGGGTGGAGGAGATCGGCAAGGGTGGTGCGGGCGAAAACTTCGTTCACGCGGTTCTGCGCTTCCGTGAACACGGCGCAGAGTGTGCAACTGCTCATGCGGGTGATTGAGACGACGCATTCGGGGTCATCAGTGACGCATTTCTGAAGGGCTAACGCGCCTTCGACGCATTGGAGGACCTGAAGCACGGTGATTTCGGCGGGAGGTCGGGCGAGGCTGAAGCCGCCGCCCGCGCCGCGGTGGGAGCGGACGAACTTGCCCTTGGCGAGGGACTGGAAAATCTTCGCGAGGAAACTCTTCGGGACGCCCTCGGCCTCACTGATTTCGTCGATCATGACGGTGCGATCGGCAGGCTGTTTCGCGAGGTACAACAGCCCGATGATCGCATATTCGCCTGCCCGTGTGACTTGCATGTGCTAAATCGGAGTAAGATTGTCTTGTTTGTCTGGGCCAATATAGGGATGGCGTGGCGAAAAGTCAACGGTGGGGCGGGGAGGCTAATTGTTCGGGGCCGGTTTGGTATGTTTTTCGATGAATGTTGCGACGGACTCGTTGCGGAGAATGCAGATCAGAGACAGGGCGAGCTGCACTGCTTCCGACAGGATTCTCGTTGACCAATTGGGAGCGGTAACGACGCCGACCACTTCGGCCACGTCCCACACGAGATGGGGGATAATCGACAAAACGAAGTAGAGCCCCAGAATGCGGACCCAAAGTGACAGGTGAACGTGCGGAGATGGAACGGTTCGTTGCTGGGGGCTCGGAACCGCTGATCCGCCGAATGTCTGGGCAATGAGATCGCCCTTGTACAACAGAACCAAGGCGAACGTGAGGCGCAAGAGTATTTCCAGGCAAGCGAAGGAGATATACATCGGCTTGTTATGGATCTGGCCAACTTGTGCCGAAGACAAGGCGATTCCGAGGGTGAAGATGCCGCCCAGGAATGTGAACAGCAAGTAGAGCCCCATTAGCTTGATGGCGATTTCAAGAACGTCACGTTTATTCATCGAGTCCTCCCTGTGCGTGCATTGGACAGGAGCGATACCACATTAGACGGTGAATGCGCGAGGCTTCGTTTTCCAGCGGTGGCGGCATGGCAGAGTTTTTATGACGTGGTGAAGCGGCTGGAGGCCGGCGGCAAAGGGCAACAGACGGTCGGGAATAGTTAGGGTCGGACGGGCCACTTCGACCGAGCGACAACGCGTGTGCGCGGGGTCGGGGTTGGCTGAATTGGCCTTGCTTCTGGAATCCGTTTGGAGGATAGGTGCGGTACCCCGTGGGAGGCCATGCGGTCTATGAGACGCACACTGTACGTCCTGGCAATGATTGGGTGTTTTCTCTGTCTCTTTGGGGCGTTGTTTTTCTATTCGCCGCTATGCATGGGCGAACCGTTCCGACCGTGGGCGCTGATGGCTGGCTTCGCGCTGGTGGCGTTGGCGAGCGGGGAGGGTACGGGGCGGTTCCTTGCGTTACTGGCCTTGGTGATCGGGTTGGCCGGCAGCATCCACGCGTATGAGCACAATCGGCGGGTGATTGCCAACATGCGCGAGATGTGGCGCCAGGGCGAGATACGGCGCCGCCAATTAGTACAGCAGATGGGAACGAACAGGTTGGATGGGGTCCAAACGAATCAAGTGAGCCAGCCCGACCCCAAGCTGTCGCCGTTTAATTGTTGTCCGTAGGCGGGGCGTCATCTGCCGCGCCTGTCTCGCGCACGAATCTCAATCGTCCCTGTATCGGCGGAACCGGGAATGGGTTTTGCAGCTTTCGGGTCCGGTTCGTGGCCGACTTCGATGGTCGAGACGTCGGATCTGCATGATTACGGATGTTTCGTCAGGGGCTTGCCGATTTCCCAATGGTGACCGAAGGGGTCGACGATTCGACCCAGCCGCCATCCGTGTCGGTTGTCGACAGGCCACACCATTTTGGCCCCCGCGGCGACAGCCTGCGCGAAGGCCGCATCCGGGTCCTCGACGATGAGAATCATCCGGACCGAACCGCCGCCAAGAGACTCCGGGCTGAAGTTGAGATGCTCCGGGGATTCGTCGGCGAGCCAGAACTCGGCTCCCGCGACGGACAATTGAGCGACGACTGTTCCGTCATCGGCGTCGACGCGAAACACCACGTCGGCTCCGAAGGCGGCCCTGTAGAACTCGATTGCCTTCGCGCCGCGTCGGACAGACAACAGCGGGGCGATGGCGGTTTTTAGTTTCGTGGAATTCAGTTTGTCGGGGGCCATTCGATGTATCCTCTCACGTGCTTAACAGACAGGGTCATTAAACAGCTGATGAAACGGCGAGGAAAGTAGAAAAAGTGACGCGAGAGGCTACGGCGGCAACCGGGCCGGTTGCCCTACAATAACGAAGGTTGCGCCGCGTCGGGGGACGCGGCCTGCAACGGCAGAGGCGAGCGCGAAAAAGTTGGCGGAAGGAGGGCGGGGGTTGTTAGAGTCCTGCCGGGACGACTATGAGTGCGCGGCGGCTGGTGATTACCAAACATACGAAGACGCTGGTCCTTTTCGATGGCGAGGAGGAAGTGCTGCGCATTCCCGTGGTGATCGGCAAGAATTCCGCCGACAAACGGCGCGAGGGGGATATGGCGACGCCGGAAGGCGAGTTTTACATTTGCGATAAGAATCCTGCCAGCCAGTACCATCGGTTCCTCGGATTGAGCTATCCGAACATTGAAGATGCGGAGCGCGGGTTGCGGGAGAAGATCATTACGCAGGCCGAGTATGACCAGATTCGCGGGGCGATTTTCGCCAGGAAATGTCCGCTGTGGAAGACGGCGCTCGGGGGCGAGGTTGGGCTGCACGGGCCGTGTCCGAACGTGACGTGGACGCATGGGTGCATCGCGATGAGCGTCGAGCAAATCGAGCGGTTGTATGATTTGATGGAGATCGGGGATGAGGTGACGATCCTGCCGTGAGGGCCGGGCACGGCGACAGAGCGCCGTGGCTACAGAGGCGTGGCGACTCGGCAAACATCTGACATGACCCAACGTTTCTTTATCTACCCGGTGTTGTTCCTGGCGCTGATGCAGCTGTATCCGCTGCTGCGGGGGGACCGGCGATGGTATGCGGCGCAGATCGCCCAGTTGGCGCTGACGGTGCTGGCGTGCGGCGGCGCGTTTTATTTCGAAACTGATTTTATCTGGGTGGTGATTGCGTGGGTGTTGTTCGGAGTGTTTGTGGTGGCGCCGCCGGTGCTGGCGTCGGCGGCGTCGGCGCGGGAACAGCGCGGGCACTGGCGCGGCGCGGCGATGTTCTGGCGGTGGGCGGGCTGGTTTGCGTGGGGACAAACGGGAAAGTTGTATCGTCGGCACGGCGCGGCGCTGCGGTTGATGGCGCGCGGGCATCGGGAGGAAGCGTTGGCGGCGCTCGATGAGCTTGCCTACCTGCCGATCCCGCTGGCGATGTCCGGGTTGGTGCGGATTTGGGAATTATCGTTGTTGGTGACATTGCGGCAATGGGAGCCGGCGCTGGCGTATTACGAGAGCGTGTACGACTGGGGGACATTGGGGCTGGCGACACAGGCACGAATGTTCGCGGCGCGCGCGTTGGCGGAGACGGGCCAATTCGAGCGGGCGCAGCGGAGTTTGCAGTTCGTGTTGTTGTCGCCGCGGACGCTGGGCGCGCGGCAGGGTCAATTGTGGGCGACGCGGGTGTCGGTGGCGGCGCTGGCGGGTGACCGGGACACGTTGGAGGAATTATTGCGGGAGAGCGAGTATGCGCGACCGGGTCGACGGTTTTCGAGATTTGCGGCGTATTGGCGGGGTCGATGCGCGCTGGCGCGGGGCGAATCTCAACAGGCGGTGCGGATGCTGACGCGGGCGTATGGATTGACTCATCCGCGGAACCGGTTGTGGCGGGAGGCGGTGCAGGAGCAATTGAAGCTGGCGGAGGAGGCGGCGGACGCGCGGGAGCGCGTCCCTCCAACGACTGGATTTCCGGCGCAGGGCCCGGCGTACGCGCATGGGCAGGAATTGTTGCGGCGGGCCGAGAAGGATTCGGCGGGCTGGCGCGCGCTGATGCACATGGGGCGGCCCGAGCGGGCGACGTTGTCGCTGCTGCTCGTGCTGGCGACGGTGCATCTGGTGAACGACGTATTTCTGCGGGAGGAGATGCAGGAGAAGTTGTTGATGTGGGCGGGCAACAGCGCCGACACGGTGAAGGACGGGGAATGGTGGCGGTTGTTCACGGCGTTGTTTTTGCATGCGAACCTGCTGCACCTGGCGATGAACGGCGTGGCGTTGTGGTTGTTCGGGTCGGCGGTGGAAAAGACGATGGGGCGGTGGCGGATGCTGGTGGTGTTTCTGGTGGGCGGCGCGCTGGGGAATCTGGCGAGCGCGTATGTGGCGCATTACGATGTGGCGATCGGGGCGAGCAGCGGGATTTTTGCGGTGATCGGGGCGTTTGCGGTGGGGGTGTGGCGGTTGCGGTCGCCGATGTATTTTGCGTTGCGGCGGAGGTTGTTGGTTTTGCTGGCGCTGATGGTGGCGGCGGATTTCACGATTGGGGGATTGGAACCGCAGGTGGACAACCTGGCGCACGTGGGCGGATTTGTTGCAGGGATCTTGTTGGCGGTGGTGCTGGGGGGTGGAAAAGAAGGCGAGCCCCTCGAGACTCGGGACAAGCGGGGAGCGAGTTGAGTCAGGCCAATTCCAACACGGTCACCACGCCGCCGTCGGCGCTGAGCGAAACCGTGAAGCGATTGTTGCCGTGGCTTGTTGCCGTGGCGTTCTTCATGGAATCGCTGGACACGACGATTCTCAACACGGCCGTCCCCACCATCGCCAAGGCGCTCGCCGTCGCCCCGCTCAGCATGAAGGCCGTGCTGTCGAGCTACACGTTGAGCCTGGCGGTATTTATACCGATCAGCGGCTGGATGGCGGACCGCTTTGGGACGCGCCGGGTGTTCTCGTCGGCGATTGGACTGTTCACATTGGGGTCGTTTCTCTGCGGCATTTCGAGCAACATCCACGTGCTCGTCGGGTGCCGGATCCTGCAGGGCTGCGGCGGAGCGATGATGGTGCCCGTGGGCCGGCTGACCATGGTGCGGGCGTTCGCCAAATCGGAACTGATCCGCGCGATGAGTTTCGTGGCGATCCCCGGTCTGATTGGTCCGATGCTCGGGCCCGTCGCCGGCGGACTGATTGTGGGGTACTTTCATTGGCGGGTCATCTTCTTCGTCAACCTGCCGATTGGCCTGTTCGGGTTGTACCTGGTTTATCGGCATCTCCCGGACTATCGGGAAGAGCACAGCCATCCGCTCGATACCGTCGGACTGATCCTGTTCGGCTCCGGCATCGGGCTGCTGTCGTATGTGCTGGAAGTGTTTGGTGAGCACACGCTGAGTGGGCGGGCGATCCTGGGGTTGTTGGTGATCTCCGCCGGTCTTTTGACCAGTTACGGACTGCGAGCGACCCGCACCGAGTTTCCGTTGCTGCGGTTGGGGTTGTTTCGGATTCGGACGTTTCGCGCGTCGGTCAGCGGCAGCTATTTCACGCGGTTGGGCATCGGCGGAATCCCGTTCCTCCTGCCGCTGCTGTACCAGGTGGGCCTCGGGTTTACGCCGATTCAGTCCGGGCTGCTGATGATGCCGCAGGCGATCGCGTCGATGAGCCTGAAGGTGGCGATGCCGGCCATTTTGAGGCGGTTTGGTTACCGGAGCGTATTGATTTCCAACACCGTGATGCTGGGGCTGCTGATTGGCCTGTTTGCGACCATTGGCGCAAGCACGCCGGTGTGGGTCATCGTTGCGCTGACGTTTGTGCTGGGGTTTTTCACGTCGCTGCAATACACGAGCATGAACACGCTGGTGTACGCGGACATCACCGAGGAACAGACGAGCAGCGCCAGCACGATTGCGAGCACGATGCAGCAGATGTCGATGAGCTTCGGCATCGCGACGGCGTCGCTGGTCACGGCGTTGTTCATTCCCGACCGGTTTCACACGAGCGGGCCGGAAATGATTCACGGCATCCATCGGGGGTTCCTCGTCCTGGGTGGAATGACCGTGCTCTCCGCGATTGTGTTCCACGAATTGAAGGACGATGACGGCGAGAGCGTCAGCCTGCACGAGGTCCTGCCGCATGCGGGGTGAGGGGGGAGGACAGGAGACAGAATTCAGGGGACAGAATCCAGAAGATGAAAGAGGAGTCAGGCTCACTTCGCCGGATCGGCTGTGGAGGACGGGCGGGAGGTCAGGATTTTTTGGGATCGGTGGCTTGGAGGTCTTGGAGGAGGCGGGCGAAGGTGGGGCTTGTCTACAAATGTATCAATGTTGAGACCCGACCCCAATTCCTACTCTTACCCGCTAGAATTGTGGCCTCGACAGCCCACACCCTCAGCAGGGGTTCATCAATTGCGTCAGGTCGGCAGGGTCTGCAATTTCGTGCGAGGTGGGGTGAGATTGAGGACGGGGCATGGCGCACGGCGATGGAGCGCCGTGGCTACAGAACGACGGCCGGCTCCGCGCCCGGCGGACGAGTTGCAGGGGAACAGGGCGCACGCAAAAAGGCACTTGGCGGCGCTCTCTCCCGATCACGCCGCCCTACGGGCCTCGAAACGACTCGACGCCTTCTCGGGTTTTCCCAAAACCCTCGATTTTGCGAAACGAACCCAATGGTTTCGTGACAGGAAATGCTTGTGGATGGGCTTGTGGGACAGGTTGTTGGGGATGTATGGCAGCGGCGATTTTGGTTGGGTTCGTCCCCCCCAGAATTGGGTTTGGTCGGGCCTTTGTGCGATGGTCTCACCCCTCGATTTTGGGTTGGGTTGGGCGATTTCGCGTCGGTTCTGCCGGGGTCGAGTATGAGGGAAACGTTGCGGGAGGGGCGCGGGTTGAGTATGTTGGGGGCCGGACGCGGGCGTGGCGGAATTGGCAGACGCGCAGGTCTTAGGAGCCTGTGGAGAAATCCGTGTGGGTTCGAGTCCCTCCGCCCGCAGTTTTTTGTGGGGATGGGGGAGTGGTTCGGGGGCGGTGGATTTTCCGTATTGCAGTCCGTCGGATTTTTGGTAGTTTCAGGGCGTCTCAACGGAAGCGAGCGTAGCTCAGTCTGGTAGAGCGTCACGTTGCCAACGTGAATGTCGAGGGTTCAAATCCCTTCGCTCGCTCCACTTTTTTCTTTACGGACCCGAACGGCTGGTTGCCAGGTCACGCACCTTTCGCAAGTCGAGTTTGCCAGTGCCCAAATAGGGCAATGCTTCGATGTGGAAGAACTGGTCGGCGCGCGGTTTCCAAAGGTTCGGCAGGTCGCTGGCGGCGAGTTTTTCGAGGATGGGCGCGAGCCTGACGTCGTCGAGAGTGTGGAGCACCACGAGACGTTCGCCTTTCTTCTCGTCGGGCACACCGGTGACGACGAAGCATTGTTCGGTGGCCCCGGCCAGTTCATGCAGTTTGTCTTCGACCTTGATATGGGGAACCATCTCTCCGCCGATCTTGCTGAATCGCGTGAGGCGATCGGTGATCGTGAGAAAACCATCTTCGTCGAGTGTGGCAATATCGCCCGTCACGTACCAACCATCGCGCAGCACCTCCGCCGTCTTTTCCGGTTTGCCCAGATAACCCTTCATCACATTTGGGCCGCGGATCAGCAGCAGTCCCGCCTGTCCGACAGGCAAGGGTTGGGAGCTATCGGGATCGACGATGCGCACACTGACAGCGGGCAACGGATGGCCAATCTTGCCGCGTTTCGCGCCGACCTGACGGAAGCCGGCGGCACGGAAATCGCGCGTGTTGACCGTGACGGCGGGCGAGCATTCGGTGAGGCCGTAGGCTTCGAGCGGGCGGATGCCGAACTTGTCCTCGAACGCCTGCGCGACGCGGTCGGGAAGTTTCTCGGCGCCGGTCATGACGAATTGCAAGCTGCCGAAATCTTCGGGTTCACAGCCGCGGATGTACATTTGCAGGAACGTGGGCGTGGCCAGCAGGAAGGTAACACGGTAGTGGTTTACCAGCGCGCCGATGGCTTTCGCATCGAGGGGACTGACGTGATAGACGACACCGATCCCGAGCACTGCCGGCACGATGAGGGTGCCCGTGAATCCAAACGAATGGAAGAACGGCAGGATGCCAAGAATACGGTCGCGTCCGCTGAACGCGAATGTTTGTCCCAACTGTTCGGCGTTGGAGATGATATTGTAATGTGTGAGCATCACGCCTTTGGGATCGCCCGTGCTGCCGCTGGAGAAAATGATGGTGGCGAGGTCGTCGAGCGTTCCTTTCGTTTCGCGTCCAAGCGCTTTCTCCAATGCCGCGACGGGCAACATCCACGTCATGAACGTGGCGATGAGCTTTTCACCAAACCGCGGTTTGTCCGCGAGTTCTTCCAGGAAGACGGTCCTACCCGGCACGGTGAGCTTGATCTTGCTGAGAAACTCCTTCGATGTGACGACGGTTTGCAGTCCGCATTGGCGCGCGCAGGACGCGACGACCTCATCGTTGGCGGTGTAGTTCAGATTCACCGGCACCTTGCCCATCAGCAGCGCGGCGTAGTTCACGAGCGCGCCGCCGACGGATGGCGGCAGCAGGATGCCGACCATTTCCTGCCCGGCCCAAACCGCGCGGAGCCGCCGCGCGAGAAAAATGGTGCGTGTCAACCCCGCACCGAACCGCAGTTTCGGGACACGCCCATCGGCCATGAAGAACCGGCGCGGATGATGGCGCGCTTTGCGCACGAACGTGCGGTGGATCGGCATCATCAATTTCTTGCGGTGGCTCCAGGCCTCGGTGTTGAGTTCCTGGACGGCCTGGCGCACTTCAAATGGAGTCGAGGTTGGGGGCATCGGCTTGCCGAAGCTGACGGTCACCGGGTAGGGGACATACCGCGGCATTTTCCACAGAAAACGTCCCTTCTCGAAGCTGAAGATGCTACCCCAGACATGGTCGAGACACACCGGTATGATCGGAGCGTCCACATCTTTCATGACGCGCTCGAAACCGCGACGGAACGGGAGCAATTGACCGATCCGCGTGATCTGTCCTTCGGCAAAGATACAGACGACGTCGCCGTCCTTGATGGCATCGCTCGCGGAGCGCAGCGACTTGATCATCTCCCGCGGACGCAACTGCGACGAAATCGGAATCGCCTTCATCGCGCGGGCGAACGGTTTCACGACGGGGTGATCGTAAATGCCCTGAAACATGATCGTCCGGATCATACGGTCGGTGGAACCGATGATGAGGAGCGCGTCGACAAACGACACGTGATTGCACACGAACAACGCGCCGCCCGTTTCGGGAATGTTATCGCGTCCCGCCACCCGCAACCGATACACGGAGTGCGTGAACAGCCAGATGAACAGGCGCAGCAGAGAGTCGGGCACAAGGCACACCACGTAGACGGTTCCGGCGAATGTGATCACCGAACACGTAAGGAAAATCTGCGACGGGTCGCGCGGCCAGATGGTCTGCAATGCGTAGTACGCGCCGGCAGCCAGAAACGCGGCGCCGCTGGACAACAGGTTCTGCGCTGCCAGGATTCCGGCCTTGTCCTCTTTGCGCGGGCGATGCTGCATGAGCGCGTTGATTGGCACGGCGAAGAACCCGGCAAAGAACCCGAGCAAGCAGAGGTCGATCGCGACGGCGTTGAATGTCAGCCCGCGCCGCGCCAGCAACACACTGGCGGCGGTGATGCCCATCGAGCCGAGCGGGATGAGACCGTATTCGATTTTGCCGCCCGACAGATAGCCGGCGGCGAAACTGCCCACGCCGATCCCGATGGCCAGCGCCGCCTGCAGGTAGCCGTTGTGGGTTTGGTCGATGCGCAAGACATTGAGGCCGTAGATGATGATGTTCTGACTGAGCAGCACAGCGAGGAACCAGAAGTAGGTATTGCCGATTACGGCCATCATCAGGACACGATCCTGACGGATCAGCCGAATCTGCGAGCCCAGGTCGCCAAGGAAGTTCCAGCGGAATTCTTTCGTTGGGTCGGCGGCCGGGACACGCGAAATTCCCAGGCTGGTGAGGAGACCAAGTGCCGCCAGTCCCACCAGGACAATACCTGACCAGGCAGGTTGGCGGGTGAATGCCTGCGATAGCATCGCGCCCGCGACGGTGCCGAGGATGATGGCGAGGAACGTCCCCAGTTCCAGCACGCCGTTGCCCCACGAGAGCCGCTTCTCGGGGAGCAACTCCGGTAGCGAACCATATTTCGATGGGCCAAAGATTGCGCTGTGCACGCCCATGAAAAACACGCAACTCAGTACAAGCGGAAGTTTCCCCAGCGCCAGCCCCACGGTGGCCAGCAACATGACGAATACTTCGAAAATCTTGATGGAAATGGTGACCGTCCGCTTGCTGTAGCGGTTTGCCAGCCACCCGCCAGCCATCGAGAAGAGGATGAAGGGCAGGGTCAGGAGCGCGGTGGCTTCGGAGACGAGTTGGTCGCGCCGGACTTGGGAAAGCCCGAGGCTGATGCCGACGAAGATGGCGAGTTGCTTCAGCGCGTTGTCGCTAAACGCGCCCTGAAACTGGGTGACGATCAAACTCCAGAAACCGCGCCGCCACGGTCGTTCGGAAGTGGTCGTGGTCACTGGGGACGCAGTGTATCGGCGTATGCCGCGCGATTCAAGCCGCCAGCAGTGACTGGGATGAGTGGCTTTCGCTGGAATGTCGCCATGATTTCAGGCACAGTGGCTGCCGACGGAGGGGTTGATGCACGGAGCCAAGCGACTGCGCCACTTTGCCAGCGATAACAATTCGGGAATCTGTCCCGAGGTCTGGGCGGCGTTGCAGGAAGCCAATACCGGCCACGTGACCGGCTACGGCGATGATCCGTGGACGGAGAAAGCAAAGCGGCTAATTCGCGACTTGTTCGAGACCGATTGCGACGTATTCTTCGTGTCCAACGGCACCGCGGCAAATTCGCTGGCGGTCGCCAGCTTGTGCGACTCCTATCATAGTGTCATCGCGTTCGATTGTTCGCACGTGGCGACTGCCGAATGCAATGCGCCGGGATTTTTCGCGCCCGGAGTCCGTCTTCAGGCCGTCGAAGGCGAGAATGGAAAGCTCACTCCGGACGCAATCGAGCACGTGGCAAACGCACGGCGCAGTGTGCATGTTTCGTTGCCGCGAGCCGTCAGCCTCACGCAGGCAACCGAACTTGGCACGGTCTATACCCGCGACGAGCTAACCGCCATTTCCAAAGTCGCGCGCGGTCATGGCCTGCTGGTCCATATGGATGGCGCGCGGTTTGCCAACGCGGTGTCCAGTCTTGGCGTCAAACCGCGAGAAATCTCCTGGGAGTCGGGCGTGGACGTGTTGAGTTTTGGCGGGACAAAGAATGGGATGGCGTTTGGCGAGGCGGTGGTGTTTTTTAACCGGGGTCTCTCGCAGGATTTCCTCTATCGGTGCAAACAATCGGGCCAACTCGCGTCGAAGATGCGTTTCATTGCCGCGCAATGGATTGGGCTGCTGCAGGACGGCGCCTGGCTGCGAAATGCGAAGAAGGCGAACGATTCGGCGGCGCTGTTGGAAACAAAGTTGCGCGGTCGGCCGGGCGTGCGAATGCTGTATCCGCGCCAGGTGAATGCGGTGTTTGTGGACATGCCGAAGCGCGTGGTCGACGGCCTTCACGAAAGCGGCTGGCAGTTCTACACGCATGTCGGCCCCGGTGGGTCGCGCCTGATGTGTTCGTGGGATTCAACGGCGGATGACGTAGAAGCGTTTGCGCGCGATGTTGCTGATTTGTCGAAGTGACCCGGCGCGGGTAGATTTTGTTCCGAGCGTGCTGGCGCATCTCGTGAAACGCTGGCGTTTTCTCGCTGTACACACCTTTGCGATCTAATTCGTCGGATCAGGCTGACAGATTCCAATCAAGGCTTGCCGTGAGGCCAAGCTCTTTGGCCGACGTATGTTACACACTTGGCAACGGGCCGTCACGCGGCTGTTGCGTGGGTTTGCGATCGTGTTTTTCAAGGAGGCGGGATGGGAACATGAATAACACCACACAAGTATCCGAGGTGGGTATGATGAGGTTCACGTTGCGAGAAGATGGGGACACGGATTTTTTGGGCCGGGCCGCCGAGCAGATACTTCAACTGCCGAGTGTGTTGCGCGTCCGCACCAATCCCGCGCGGCAGGAGATCGAGATCGTGTTCAAACGACCGGCCGATGGATTGTTGCGGCAGGTGAACAACGCGCTGCAAACGGTGGGCGCGGAGATGACCGCATCCAAGGTGCGGTAGAGTGGTCGCGTCAGATTGGTAGTCCGTCGCGTCAGGGATGTGGTTTACTTCAAATCCGGGTTCTGCTCGATGAACTCGCGGAGTTTCTGTTTGAGGGCCGGCGGCATCGGCGTCTCGGGCAGGCAATGCTTGTGGGTCAGTTCAATTATCTGACGGTAACTCTTCACGTATTGCAGACAGGACGGGCAATCGCCGAGGTGCTCTTCCAATCTACGCTGGGTGTCCTGGTCCAGTTCGCTTTCCACGTACTCATACAGCAACTTCTTCGTCCGCCAGCATTCGGCTGGATGGAGCAGGCATTTGAACAACTTGGAAATCTTTTTCTTGCTCATAACGGCTAACCGTCCCGCCCTTTCAAGTACGGCAGCAAGGCTTCTCGGAGCGCCAATCGTGCCCGATGCAGGCGGCTTTTCAACGCCGGCTCGCTGAGGCCCGTCGCTTCCATGACCTCCTCCATCGGCAATTCCTCGACGTCGCGCAACAGTACCACCACTCGGTACGGTTCCGGCAATCGATCAATCGCGGCGCGGACCTGTTCGCCGAGTTCGCCGGTCATCGCCACCTTGTCCGGGAGCGGCCGCTTGTCGCTCAACTGCAACGAGGGCAACGGCGCATCGTCGTCGTCGGAAGCGGAGGCATCGAGGGAAACGTCGTTCTCATGCCGCTTCCGCTTGCGCAAGGCCATCAGGCCGGCATTGGCGGTCACGCGGTAGATCCAGGACGTGAACGCCGATTTGCCTTCGAACGAGCCGATCTTGTTCCAGATGGACACGAGGGCGTCCTGCATGACTTCCCGGGCATCAAACTCGTTGCGCATGAACTGGAGCGCGACGCCGTACATTTTGGCGCCATGAATCTGGACGAGTTCATCCAGCGCGGATTTGTCGCGCTGCTTGAGCCGCGCGACCAACTGCGCATCGTCGATTTGGGCGTCCGTTTTTGACATGGGAACAGGCACGACCTGTGAATCACTCTTTGGGACACCATCATGGCACCAAGCGGCGAATCCCGCAAGTCCCGACCCTATCGACATACAGCTCGTGTTCACCGCCAATATAGATGCGCGCGCGGCCCCGACGATTCTCGGAAAGCGCATTTCCTGATGTGCGTGTATACTGAAACCGAGGTGGCGGGACATTTCCAACGTGGATGGCTGGTCGGCGGCCTCGCGGCTGTGCTATGGTGCGGGGCCATGGCTGGCGCCACCGAGACCAACAAGCCGAACCGTCTCATCCACGAGACGAGTCCGTACCTGTTGCAGCATGCATACAATCCCGTGGACTGGTATCCGTGGGGCGAGGAAGCGTTTGCGAAGGCGCGCCAGGAGAACAAGCCGATCTTCCTGTCCATCGGTTACTCGACGTGCCATTGGTGCCACGTGATGGAACGCGAGTCGTTCGAGAACGACGACGTGGCGGCGGTGATGAACCGGTATTTCGTGTGCATCAAGGTCGACCGCGAAGAGCGCCCGGATATCGACCGAGTCTATATGACCGCGGTGCAAGCGACGACGGGTTCGGGCGGCTGGCCGATGAGCGTGTGGCTTACGCCCGACCTCAAACCATTTTTTTGCGGCACGTATTTCCCGCCGGACGCGCGGTATGGGCGGCCGGGATTCAAGGAGTTGCTCCAGCGCGTGCACGACGTTTGGGAGGCGAACCACGACGCCGTGGTGGCGCAGGCCGGCAAGATCGCGGAAGCGGTCGGGCAATACGCGACCGTCGGCGGGGACGGTTCCCAGGGCCACGCGCTGGATGACGCGCCGTTGCAGCTTGGTTTCGAACAGTTTCGTTCCAGTTATGATGAAGTGAACGGCGGATTTGGCGGCGCGCCGAAATTCCCGCGGCCGGTTGGGCTGAATTTTCTGTTTCGGTATTTTGCAAGAACCCCTCACCCTGACCCTCTCCCCCAAGGGGAGGGGGGAGCTGAGAAGGAGCGGACGCCGCCAAGTGCATTGAAGGCGCGCGACATGGCGCTGCACACCTTGCGGGCGATGGGCGAGGGCGGGATGTTCGACCAACTTGGCGGTGGGTTCCATCGGTACAGCGTCGATGAACGCTGGCTCGTGTCGCATTTCGAGAAGATGCTCTACGACCAGGCGCAACTGGTTTCCAGTTACGTGGACGCCTACCAGATCACGCGCGACCCGGTTTATGCGGACATTGCGCGGCGGACCTGCGACTACGTGTTGCGCGACATGACGAATCCCGATGGCGGGTTTTACTCGGCGGAGGATGCCGATAGTGAAGGCGTCGAAGGGAAATTCTATCTCTGGACGCGCGAGGAGATCGAAAAAGTCCTGGGTGATCGAGCCGACGCGTTCTGTTGTGCTTATGGCGTGACCGCAGAAGGAAACTGGGAGCATGGGTTGAACGTGTTGCATGTGGCTACGCCCGACGCGGCGAGATTTGCCAACGAACGCGCCAAGCTGTTCGCGGTCCGGGGAAAACGGGTGCGTCCGCACCGCGACGAAAAAGTTTTGACCGCGTGGAATGGGTTGATGATTTCGGCGTTGTCGCGTGCGTCGCAGGCGCTCGACGAACCCAAATATCGCGACGCGGCGGAACGCGCTGCCCGCTATCTCGTGGCCAATCGGCTCAAGGACGGCCAGTTGACACGGACGGTGACGGGGCCGGCGATGGTGGAGGACTACGCATTCCTCGGCAATGGCCTCGTCGATTTGTACGAAGCGGACTTCGATCCGCAGTGGTTACTTGCCGCCACCGAACTCGCCGACACGATGCTCGCGCGATTTTATGATGCGAAGACCGGCGGGTTCTTCCAGACGGACGGGCGCGACCCGAGCGTGATCGTTCGCTCGAAGGAAGATTATGATGGGGCGGAGCCGAGCGGCAATTCGATGGCGGCGCTGTTATTGTTGAAGTTGGCGCAGTTCACAGATCGCGCGAATTACCGCGAGGCGGCGGAAAAGACGTTGCAGCTTTTCGGCGATCATCTCCGCAAGGCGCCGAGCACGGTCCCGCAGATGCTGTGCGTGCTGGACTTTTACCTGAGCAAGCCGAAACAGATTGTGATTGCGGGCAAGGTCGACGCCGCCGACACGCGGGCGATGCTGCACGCGGTTCGCGAACGCTATTTGCCCAGTGCGATTGTAATCGTGGCTGACGGTGGTGATTCGCAGAAGACGCTGACAAAGCTGCTGCCGTTTCTGGAAACCACCAAGACGATTGATGGTAAGGCTACCGCATATGTGTGCGTCAATTACGCCTGCCAGTTGCCGACGACCGACCGAAGCAAGTTGGCGGAGTTGCTCGGAGAGTAGTGCCGACGTTTCGACGAGGACTGCGGCCTGATCTGGTGGGAAAAGAAAGGGAGAGTCGAGGCTCGAACTGCTCTACTCTGCGCTAGCAACTTCTGCTTGCCCTCGACTCTCCACTGCAACGTAAGCGCGAACCCAGGAATAGCAAGTGGTATTCGCGGCAGTGTTGAGGCGGGCATCGGTGGAGTGGTAACAAAGGACAAAAAAGTAGAGAGTCGAGGCTCAACTCTCGAATTAGAACCCCCGAGCCGTTCCCAAGGGTGGGCTCGTAGCCCTCATTCTATCTGACTTGACGAGAGGGTCGCTCGACTCTCTAGAGCAATATACGCCTGGATATGAGGAATGCAAGGGCGACAGATACTTAAAACGGCCAAGCTTGTGTTCCAGCCATGGGTTCGTTCAGCCACAACCACTTTGCCGGGTGAAGTTTAGGCGAATCCGTGCATCGACAGGACGAGCCAGATGGTGATGAAGACGAGCGGGAGCAGGACGGCGGCGGAATGGCCGAAGAGGCGGATCGGCGGGCGGGTCACGATTGGGGGCATTCCCTTTTCGTCTTCCGCGAATCGGGAATGATAGGAATTGTGGAGGTGGCGCATTGAGGCGACGGCGGCGAGGATGCTGATGTAGGTCAGGGCGCACGTCAAAGTCCCGACGACGGGGATCAACTGATACAGGAGTTGGAGTTGCGCCGCGAAGTGGATGCAGCCGGGCGGCGGTGGTTGCGAGGCCAGACCGTTGGTCGCGATGGCGTAAGCTGTGAACAGGAATGACTGGGACGCGACCAGCCACGAGAGCCGCTGCACGACGAGGTTGTCCTCGTGTTCGATGCGCGCGCGGACGACGTTGTAATAGTCCAGCGGAGTTAATGGGTACTCTTCCAACGATGGCGCATTCACGCCTATGAGATGTACACGGGTTTTGGCGGAGATGCCAGCCCAGAACCAATCTTGAGAGCTGTATTGGGTGTCACCCTGAGAGCAGCGGAGGGTCTCGGTTGTGCGGGAGGCTGTGGAAAGGCGAGAGATTCTTCGCTTCGCTCAGAATGACAAACTCTAGAGATGGGGCGTGGGATGAATTCCAAAGATGCACTGTGTGCGGAACTGCTTGCCGGGGGGCGAGGGCGTGGCTAGGATGCGCGGCATGTTCCGCGCGGAAGATTTTCTGGATTTGAAACAGTGCGCGTTTCCTGAATTGTTCGACGGTGATGGGAACGTGTGGGATGCGCTGAAGCGCTTGTCGGCGTTCATCAAGAAACACCTCAAGCCGGCGCGGCTCGGGACAACCGTGGGCACGCCGTATATCGGCGAGAACGTATTCATCGGGAAGGGGACGGTTGTCGAACACGGGGCGACGATCAAGGGGCCGGCGATCATTGGCGAGAACTGCCAGATTCGTTCGAGCGCGTACATCCGCGAGGACGTGATTGTGGGCAATGACTGCGTGCTCGGCAACGCGAGCGAATTCAAGAACGCGGTGCTGTTCAACGGCGTGCAGGCGCCGCATTTCAGTTACGTCGGCGATTCGATCCTCGGGTACAAGGCGCATCTGGGCGCGGGGGTGATCCTCTCCAACGTCAAATCGATCAAGGGCAACGTGACGGTCAAGTACGGGCACGACATCGACACGGGGCTGCGCAAGTTCGGGGCGGTGATCGGCGACGGCAGCGATATCGGGTGCAACTGCGTGTTGAACCCCGGCTCGATCATCGGGCGCAACACCGTGCTGTACCCGAACATACTCTGGCGCGGGGTTTGTCCCGCCGGCAGCATCGTCAAGTTGCGGCAGCAACACGAGACGATCGTGCGTCGCAAATGAAACATGCGTGGGTGTTTTTGTTGGCGGTCGCCGTGACCGCCGGCGCCGCGACTTCGTTCCCTCCCCAATCCTTTACCCTCGTGCCGCAGAAAACGGCCGGCGGCGTACTGTTTGAGTGCTACGCGCCCGAGGCGCACGTCGTCTACCTCGCCGGCGATTTCAATGGTTGGGCCAGCAACGTGGATGGCCGGATCACGAAGGCGGAGTTCGCCATGAACGGGCCGGACGCGAACAGCGTCTGGCGCAAGACCGTCAAGCTCGACCCCGGCGTGTACCGCTTCAAGTTCAACCTCAACGGCGAGGCGAGCGGATGGTTCGCACCCGATTCGATTGATGAACTTGACGGGGACAAGAACGCGATCATTCACGTGGACGCGTCCGGTGACGTGGTGATTCGCAGCGCGCACAACCCGAAGTGGCGGCCACAGCAGACGGAGCAGGGTGTGATTCTCCAGTGCTATGCTCCCGACGCGTTCCTTGTGTATCTGGTCGGGGATTTCAACGACTGGGGACACGGTCGCAATGGGCTTGTTTTTGATCCGAAGCTGGCAATGAGCGGTCCGGGCACCGACGGCGTGTGGCGGGCGACTGTTAAACTGAAGCCGGGCGAGTATGAGTACCAGTTTGTGATCGATGGGGATCATCCGATCCGTGATCCAAACGCCGAATATATCGATGCCAGAGGACGCTCCGTGGTGGTGGTGAAATGAGATGGCACCGGGCATCGATTCTGGCGCTGGTGTTTGTCGGCGGGGTGGAGCTTGGTTATCCCCAAGACAAAGACGCACCTCGCACGTCAATAGCACCGCCCGTCGAGCGATTGATTTACGGCAACCCGTTGCACGGTTATCCACTCGCGGACACCAACGGCGTGAGGGTAGCCATTGTGGAAATGCCGAGCGTGTTGACACGGAAGCTGGCCGATGGCGAAGCGCTCTGGGGTTTCGGCGAGCGGTTCGATTCGCTCAACATGCGCGGGCGGACAATGGAGACATGGATTGTCGACGCGTGGGGGGGCGGGAATCGGACTTATATCTGCGCGCCGTTTTTCATCAGCAGCACGGGGTACGGATTGTTTGTGAACTGCACCGGCAAAGTGAAATTCGATTGCGGGGCGACCAAACGCGACGAGCTTCGCATCGAGGTACCCGAAGACGGGGTGGACGTGTTCGTGTTCCACGGCACGCCGCGCGAGATTCTGGCGGCCTACACCAAACTCGTCGGACGACCGGAGGCGGTGCCGGATTGGGTGTTCGAGCCGTGGATGTCGCGGAATTCGTATCTTTCGGAGTACGAGGTTGACCGCGTGATCGACAAGATGGAAGCGCATGGGCTCAAGGCGAGCGCCGTCGTGCTGGAGGGGTGGGCGGAGGGGTTACAGAACTTCCGGTTCGAGCCGGGACGATATCCGAACACGAAACAGTGGATTGGGAAGTTGCACGGGCGCGGCTATCACGTCGTGTGCTGGGAAACGCCGAGCTTGTGGGACAGCGCGAGCACGTATCTCGACGCCAAGACGAACGGTTTCCTGGTTTTGAAGCCTGACGGGAGCGAGCTGCGGATCGACTGGCTGGAGAACGCGGTAAAGATCGATTTCCGCAAACCGGCAGCGCGGGAGTGGTGGCAGGGCTTGCACGAACCGCTGATCGACATGGGCGTGGACGGGTTCAAGACGGACGGCGGCGAACGCATGCCCGACGAGTGGTTCCATAACTTGCATCCGTACTATTACCAGCGCGCGGTGCTGGATGCGTTCCAGCTCAAGGCCAAGGCGGGAGTCACGTTTGCGCGGTCGGGCACGGCGCCGTGCGCGGGGAATACGACGTTTTGGGGAGGGGACCAGTCGTCGTCGTGGAACGATTTCCCGCGCGTGGTGCGCGCCGGACTGAGCGCGGCGCTGTCAGGATTTGCGTATTGGGGACACGATATCGGCGGTTACTCAGGCACGCCGACCAAGAGCCTGTACATCCGCTGGCTGGAACTCGGCGCGCTCAGCCCGATCATGGAACTGCACGGGACGACCCCGCGCGAGCCGTGGTATTACGACGACGAGACGGTGCGCATCGCGAAATACTATTTCGATCTGCGGTGGAGGTTGCGCGATTACCTGCTGGCAGCGGCGAAGTCGGCGAGGGAGGACGGCGTCCCGATGTGGCGACCACTGCTCTACGAGTTCCCGGATGATCCTGCGACCTACAACATCGACGACGAATTTGTCCTCGGCAGCGACCTGCTCGTGGCGCCGTTATTGACGGAGTTTGGCGAGCGTACCGTTTATTTGCCACGCGGCGAATGGGGGAATGTATGGACCAGGGAGAAGATTGGCGGGCCAAAGACGATCACGGTGCGACCGGGGCTGTCGGAGATTCCGGTGTTCGCGCGGGCCGAACAAGCGGCGAAGTTGGAGCGGATGTTTCCTCCGTTGCCATCAGACCCTTCTGGCACCGTGTCACTGGAACTGGCGGGTGCGACCAACGAACGCGGCATTGTGCCGACTCGCCGTTTCATTCGCGGCCAGCAGTACGAAAAAGTTTTCGTTACCGTGCGCAATCGCGGGACAAGTGCCGCCGACGGTGAGGTGAGCCTGAGTCTTCCCAGCGGTTTCACGGCGTTGCCCGGCGCAACACAACAGTTTCGCGCTTCGGCACGGGGTGAGGCGCGATTGGCGTTCTATGTGGCGTGGCCGGGCGATTTGGCGGTGGGGAGTTATCCGATGACCCTCAACTGCGCGGTGCGCGGGGCGACAGCAAGCGGAGCGCTTGCCCTACAACTCGTTAAGGAGCCGACGCACTGGCAGGTGATCGGGCCGTTTGACGGCGGCGTGGGCACGGAGTTCACCGGAGACCTGCCGACGGATTCGGCTGCCGAATACCCAGGCGCGGGCGGGCGAAAGCCGCGATGGAAAGAGGTCGGCGACGATTGCGTGCGGGACGACGGTTATATTGATTTCGAGAAAGCGCTGGGCAAGGGCAACAATGGGGCCACGACATTCGGCCGGGCGATATTCAATTCGGAGGGAGACCGGCCGGCCAAACTCTATCTGGGCAGCGGCGATGGCCTGACTGTGTGGCTGAACGGGCAGCGGGTATTTGACAAACAGGTGCATCGAAGCGCGGAGCCGGACGAGGACGCGGTGGATGTGAATCTGCGGGCGGGAGAGAATTCCGTGCTGGTGAAGATCAGTCGCGGCATTGGGCCGAACGGGCTTTATTTCCGGGTCGTGTCCTAATTTCAAATTTTGGGGTATTCGACGCGCATGAAATGCGGTCGCTGTCGAAGGCATCGTCTCCGGAGCCTGGAGAAGGCTTGCTTGCAGTGTCAGGGTGGATAAAATACGCGTCAATGAAACTGAATGGCTCGCGATGGTCGTGGGCCGCAGGTCATACCGGAAACGTCGATCGAAAGGAGAAGGGTCAACGTATGAAGATCAACACCCTGTTGCAGGCTTGGATGATCGTAGTGGTCAGCGTGTTGCTTGCGCACGCCGGCTTCGCACAAGCTCCGAACGGCAGCATTTCTTCCCAACCTTTTCGGGGGTTCAGGGAATCTATGATCTCACGGGTGTCCTCACCAATCTTTCTGTGGACTTTGCCGCCAGCGATGGCACGCCAGTGCCGTTCAATCAAGACGTCAGTGTGGAGCAGTCCATGACTGGCGTCATAACCGCAACAACGACAGGAACAACCTCCTTGGTGATGGCCGAAGATGGCACCTTCAGTAACTCCGGCACGTACAGTCTGAAGGGCACGATGAGGTCGTCGGGCAGCAATGTGCTGTTCTCACTCGCCTATACCTATAAATCGGGCGCATTCTTGGGTGGGGATCCAACCTATACGAATGTCGTATACACAGAATCCTTCAAGTCTCTCGCCACGATCGATCCCCTGACTGGAACCATGACCGGCGTGCAATCGGGCGCGAGCAGCTACCGACTGGGACGCAAGGCGGGGTCGTCAAAGATTTCGTACCCAACTTTCTCCGGCACAGTGCCGGATGGATTCACTCCAATTGACTGGCAATTGAGCATGATACTGACCTCGACGGTCACGAAAGTAGCTGGCACTGCCACCGTGAGCCTGGCCAATGACCGCAGCTTCCCGTTCACCGTAAACGGCGCAACCAAAGGTGGCGCTTCCCAACTGGCACTGACCGGCACCGACACGGGGAAAGGGGGCAAGCTGACGGTGACGATGACTGGCACCAACATCACCGGGATTACCGGCAGTTTGTTGGGGCAGAAGGTCGATCTCAGCGGGTTATAACGCTCTCACGGTGGACAAACCGATGCCGTGACGAGTGGCCACGTCCCGTTGGGTTAAACGATTTCGGCGAAAACGCGCTACCAACCGTTGCCGTTGCTCAGGGGTTCTGCGTCGGCGAACCGGGACATCAGTTGATGAAGTCCTGCCGCCATCGTGGCACAACCTGACGCCCGAAACTAGGTGTACCCCGTCAGCCGCATACACTGAAAAGCTCCCCGACCGTTTCGCACCTGAGAGTGGTCGGCAAAGGCCTTCAAATGAAATGGCTGGAACTGTCGGGGCGCACAATGGCAGAAAGTCAGCGAAGAGTGGAACTGACGCCGCCGCCGCCCCCTGTAGCCGCAGGTCTTTAGCTCCGACAGGAGTCGCGAGTCCTTCTCGGACCTGCGTTCGGTCGGAGGGTCGGGCTTCCGCACGACCGTTTATTCGTCCCCCCCGCGTGTCGCTCTGTAGCCGCACGGCTTCAGCCTGCGTCCGGCCCTATCCGCCTCGCCCGTGTGTCGCTCCGTAGCCGAACGGCTGTAGGCGGACGCCGCCACGCCCTGACCCCCACGCCAGTCTTGCGTCGCAAATCACCCGCTTGTAGACTGCCCGCGTGCCTGAGCTAACCTGGATCGGGAAAGAGGCCGTCGTCCGCCATCACGCCGAAGTGCCCTTCCGTCTGCTGGAGGAAGTGCCGAACCTGTCCTGCCCACCAGCCAACAGCGACACCGAGAACCTCATCGTTCAGGGCGACAACCTCGTCGCGCTCAAGGCCCTGCTCCCGCGCTACGCCGGCCAGGTCAAATGCATTTACATCGACCCGCCGTACAACACCGGCAACGAAGGCTGGGTCTATAACGACGCGGTCAACAGCCCCGAGATCCGCCAGTGGCTGGGAAAAACCGTCGGCAAGGAAGCCGAAGACCTCTCCCGCCACGATAAGAGGTTGTCGTCCGAACTGATTACGTTCAAGCAAACGCCCTACGACCTGCAGGTGTCATGAGGATCGAACTTCCTACAACTAATTGTGGTGCGTCGATCTCATCGCGATTTGCGATGAGATCGGCGCGCTCGGAGAGCGCGCCCTACCTTCCGATTAGGCTGAGCGAATGGCGCAACTTGAAATCACAAATTGTGACCTCAAGTTTGCAGGTGCTTGCAGCAGAAGCTCACACACCGAACTGGTACCAATTTGGCACCAGTTCAAGGTGGTCACAAACTGTGATCACCCCACGAATCTCCTTGTCGCTGGCTTTGACTTCGCCATGAAACCCAAGAAACCCATCGAATCGCTCATTCTTACCATTCGAGGCCAAAAGGTCATTTTGGATGCCGACTTGGCCGAGCTTTATGACGTAACCACACGGCGGCTCAATGAACAGGTCAAGCGTAACGCTGATCGCTTTCCGGAGGATTTTCTCTTCCAGCTCACGCCGAAGGAATGGGAGATCTTGAAGTCAGACATTGGGACCTCAAGTGCGCAAGTGCTTGCAGCAGAGGGCGCCAAGTCGAACTGGTCGCAATTTGCGACCAGTTCCAAACGTCATCGCGGCGCTGCCTACCGTCCCTTTGCCTTCACCGAGCACGGAGCGATCATGGCCGCCACCGTGCTGAACAGCCCCGAAGCGGTCAAAATGAGCCTGTACGTGATCCGCGCCTTCGTCCAGATGCGCGAGACCATCGCCACCAACGTCGCCATCCTGAAACGGCTCGCGGAAATCGATAAAACGCTCCTCTCACACGACCATGCGCTCCGCGCGATCTGGACCAAACTCCAACCGTTGCTCGCACCACCTCCGGGCCCGCCGCGCCGACGAATCGGGTTTGAAGAACCAAGCTGATCTGACCCGCCCCTCCCCGCTTCCCCACTCCGAACCCGCCGCCGGTCCGCCTTCAGGGCAAGCTGCGAACCGGTATGGCGCGGCAGAACGGAAGAAAAGGGGACGACGCCTTAGGGCCTGTTGCCCAAATGCCACCCTGCGTTGTGGCTGCACTTCTGCGAAGCACAGGCTGTGGATTTCTCGAACAAATTCGGCGCTTCACAGAAGCGCCGCTACACCCAAACCGTCGAAATTCGATTTGGGCAATTCGAATTGGGACACGGCTTTATTTCCGGGTGGCCGGGGGCTCTTGATACGCGGGGAGGCGGTGTTTGCGCCACGCGTCGGGGCTGAGGTGGTGGTGAAACTTGAAGACGCGGCAGAAGTCGCTGCTGCCGGAGAAGCCGCATTGTCGGGCGATGGCGTCGAGCTTGAGATTGGAGAGGGACAGGAGGCCCATGGCATTTTCGAGTCGGAGCCGGGTGAAGGCGGCCTGCGGGCTTTCGCGTCGGGCCTGCCAGAACAGCCGGCGCAGGTGCCGGACGGAGACATTGACGGCTTGGGCGACCTGGTCGAGTTTCGGCTGGTCGGGCATGTGCTCGCCGTACCAGGAGAGGCATTCCTGGACTTTTGCCAGAGCGTAATTCCCCCCGTTCTGGTCGGAGGCGAACGGCGTGTCCGAGAGGGCGACCAACGAAAGCTCGAGCAACGTTTTTTCGAAGAACATGAGACTTTTCTCGGTCACGCTTCCGTAGGGCGCGCGCAATTCCTCCTGGATTTCGACGAGGCGGCGGGCTTGATGGGGCAACAGATCGCAATCGAGGAACTGGCGCTGGCGAACGATTTTCTCGAGGAGGGGCGGGACTTTACCGAAATGAAAGACTGCGATTTTGCAGCGACTGGCACCTTCGCCTTTCCAGCCGTGCGCCACCTCGGGTGGGAAAACCCAGAGATGATGTTGGTGGAGGAGTGGTTCATCGGTATCGGCGAGCACGGCCCCACATTTGCCACGCAACACGGCGAAGAACTCCCAATTGTCGCGCTGATGGATGTACATCGGGTACAGGCCGAAGCGGCGAATTCCGAGAGCCATGTATCGCAGCATGAGGTTATGATGGCTCAAATGGCCGAATTTGTAAAGCGCTTGACCTCGACATTATCAAGGAAACAGGCTACACTATTGTTTTCCGAACTGGCGGAAAATGCAAGTAATTGGCTTACAGGTCCTAGGGAAGAGCAGGATATTCATGATCCGACATGCTGTTGGCGCTCTTGGGGTCAGTTTGATGGTTTTATCCACTGTGATGGCCCAGAGCACTTTCACCGAATCCGGCGGTGTCATCGTCTTCGAAGCGGAGAATTACTCCAACAGCGTTGCGGGCAGCGGAGCAGCGGCCGGGATTCAATGGGTCACCACCAACTCGATCCCCGGATACAGCGGCTCGGGGTATGTGGTGGCGTTGCCGAACAATGGAACGACGTTGAGCAACGCGAACTGGCTGGGCGTCGCGCCCCAGCTTCAGTACTCCGTCAATTTCAACACCAACCTGACCCACTACGTCTGGGTGCGCGCCTACGCGCCGGCGGCGAGCAACAATCTGGTGAATTCCGGCTTGCCGGCCCAAGGGACGCCGACGTCGACGAACACCGGCTCGGCCATTGTAGTGCTGCCCGGTCAGATTGGGGCATGGGGATGGACGTCGAATCGTCTGACTAGCACGTTCCCCCGACCGCGCGTGGTCGTGTCGAGTGCGGGCCCGCAGACGTTCAGCCTGTGGATGGGTGAGACCGGGATGAACATCGACCGCGTATTGCTCACCACGAACATCAATTTCGAGGCCATCCTCGGCAACTGCTGGCACATTCCCACCAACATCGAATCGAACTCGAACAACACGACCATGCGCAGCCCGGTCAGCGGAATGACGTCCAACACCGCGGTATTCCTGTACACCGGCAACCAGTACCAGGGCAGCGGCAACGCCGGCAATCAACTGCAGACGGGCAGTACGATTTACTACCGTAACGCGACCAACTCAACGTGGTCATCCATTCCCCTGTTTTTCTGGTATGCAGGCGGAGCGAGCGGCAACAACAAGTACTATTCGAACTCGATTCCCGCCAACACCTTCAACGCCGGCGACACGGTCCAGTATTATTTCCAGATCCCGTACAGCGACCATTTGCCGACGTACGTGTACGGGAATGACAATGCTTCCCAAACCAGTGAGCTGCAATCGGACGCGCAGAGCAGCCCGTTCAGTTACACGGTTGCCACGCCCTTGCAACCGCCCTCGGGGCCGTATGTCTCGTACTCCAACGTGGTCGGCTCGACCATCTACGAGTTGCAGGTGTTCACCAATTCGGGTGGCATCTCGCTGGTTGGCCCCGACCTCTTGGGGAATCCTTTGACCAACGCCATCAGTTTTCTGGCGCCGTCCGCAGTCGTCGGCGGCAACTCGATCACCGGCGGGCCAGTCACAGCGACCGTCCCGCTGACGAACGGGTTGCAGATTACGGAAGCGTTCGGCTCGACGAGCATCATTGCCCAGATCACGTTTCCCTACCCCGGGGTGATGCATTATGAAGTCATCAATTGGGGCGCCCAGATCCTGACCTCCACGGCCATCACCGTTCCGTCCAGTTCGACCGAGCACTTCTTCGGGTTCGGCGAGAAATTCAACGCATTGGACCAGGCGGGCAACAAAGTCCACATCATGACTTACGACACGTCAGCTCGGAGCGTCGCCGACGATACGTATGCCGTCTCGCCTTGGTTTATCAGTTCGCAGGGGTATGGCTTCGATCTGGATTCGACCGACGAGAGCTGGTTCGACATGCGCAGCACGTATCCCGACCGCTACGTCATCAGCAACATGGTGGGCAGCACGTTCAGTGGGTACGTCACCAACGCGGTGAAATTCAACGTGGTCTATGGGCCGCTGTTGACCGACGTACTCACGCGCTACACCGGTTACAAGGGCCGGCCCCTGCTGCCGCCGCCGTGGGCGTTTCTGCCGTGGATGAGTTCGGACGTTTGGAGCAGCGGTGGCGAGGTGCGCTACGTGATCTCCGCATTGCGCGCCTACGGTATCCCCGGGTCGATCTTCGTTTATGATTCGCCGTGGGAGTACTCGTACAACGATTTCACCTGGAACACCAGCCAGTTCAGCCCCAGCGGGACGTTTAGCAACATCAACATGAGCAGCGGAGGCCTCAGCAACTACGAGGGCTTTGCCACGACCAGCGACATGATGACCTTCCTGCAGACCAACGGCTACAAGGCGATCTGCTGGTTCACGCCGTTCATCGACACCAGCTCCGACAATCCGGAGTGTTATGCCAACTGCTACTACGACGTGTGCATGAACGAGAACTTCGGCACGGCGTCCAACTATCCCACGGCCTTGGCGAGCAATTACTTCGTCAATGTTGTGTCCGGCGGTACGACCAGTGTGTTATCGGTCGCTTGGTGGAAAGGGACGGGGAGTCCGATTGATTTCACCAACCCGAACGCGGTGCAATGGTTCCAGAGCACGCTGAGCAATCTCGCCGCGCAAAGCGGAAACGTCATCGGCGGGTTCAAGTCCGACGACGGCGAAGCGCAATACAGCCCGACACCCCTCATTCCGCTCAATGCCCAGTATTTCGACGGCCGAACAGGCGTCGAGATGCAGAACGGGTATTGCGTCGAGTACCAGAAAGCCGTCAGCGGCGTGCTCGGCACCAACGGTATCATCTGGGGGCGGAGCGGCTTTGCCGGCTCGCAAGCGTATCCGGCCATTTGGGGCGGAGACAATCAACCGAATTTCGGCGACAGTGACGGATTGCCGGGGGTCATGATCGCCGGCGAGTCGATCGCGATGAGCGGCTACTCCATCTGGGGCAGCGATATCTGTGGATATGAAGACTCGCCGTGGAGCAGTTCGACGAACAGTCTGTTCATGCGGTGGACGCAATTCGGAGCGTTCTGCCCGATCATGCAGATGCACCGGTCGACGGGCCTGTGTTTGATGTATCCCTGGAGTTTCGGCGCCGACGCGCTGACCAACTATATCTATTACGCGCAATTGCACGCGGCGTTGTTCCCGTATATTTACAGCTACGCCACGCAGGCCAACACCAGCGGGGTGCCCATCATCCGTCCGCTCGTCCTGATGTATCAGACCGACACCAACACCTACGGGAGCGTGTACAACACGAGCCATTCGTACCTGTTTGGCAACGAATTCCTCGTCGCGCCGGTGGTGACCAATCCACCGCCCAGCGGGCCCACCATCCGCAGCGTCTACCTGCCGCAGGGCAACTGGTACGACTACTTCGCCAATGTCCGGTACAGCGGTGGCCAGACCATCATTTGGACGAATGCCAACCAGCACCAGATGCCGTTGTTCGTGCGCGAGGGTGCGGTGATCCCGATGATCTCGACCAACGTCCAAACACTCCTCGGCACCAGCTACACCTCCAACCCCAATCTCGTTCTGCCGGGGGCTGCGTTGCAATTTCTCATTTATCCGACAACGAATTCGAATTTCACAGTGTATGACGGCACCAGCCTGACGTGCCAATCCAACGGCACCGTCATTGCCGCGACGTTGAGCTCCAACCCGCGCCCGATCTCGATGCGTTTCCTCGTGTCCCGGCCGTTCGGCGTCGAGTACAACGGCATACGGATGACGCAGTTCAGCAACACCACGGACTACGCCGCGACGAGTTTCGGTTGGTATTACGACAGCAGCGGGTTCCTCAACGTCACATTCAACCACACGGGCGGCTCGGCGCAAATCACGTTCGGCCCGGATTCCGTCGGCGACGGCATTTCCGATTCGTGGCGCCAGGACCATTTCGGGTCGGCCACGACGACGAATGCGACTTCGTGCGCGACGTGCGACGCGGATGGCACTGGCCAGGACAACTTGTTCAAGTATCTGGCTGGACTTGATCCGCTGAATGCGGCGAGTTTCTTGGGGGTGAATTCCTTCCCGGTACCCTCAAACGGGTTCGGGTTTGGCTTCGCGAGCGTTCTGGGGATGACCTACGAGATCGATTACACCCCGGATCTGGTAAACGTGCCGTGGCAATTATTGACCAATGGGGTAGCAGGAACCGGTGGGACGGTAGACATCGTAGACCCGACAGCAGTGGGTCAGACACAGCGTTTTTATCGGGTTAAGTTGTTGCCGCAGAGCCAATAAGATAAAGCGGCACAGCCCAGCAGATGGGTCGTTTACTGACGTGTTGCCGTTGCCCTCCTGCCACCTGTTTGTAATTGACATTTTGACTCAATTTTGTAGAATCTTCTTCAAGGTGAGTAAACCGTTCTTGCAGGGGAACTAAAACCGTTTGGTATAGTGTCGCAGTAGGTTGTAGCACAGGGTCTTCAGGGCACGCGAGGTACAATACCGGTGAAGAAAAAGAGCAGGGGAATTCTGCGCATTTTTTGTGTAGCGCTTTTACTGGCGTGTGCTTTCTCGCTTCCTGCCTCCGGCACCGACGTTTTCACGCCCACCGCTTCCGGTACATACGACGCGAATAGCGGCGGGAACTGGAGTGGAGGTGTGCCGAACGGCGGCAGCGGCGATGTCGATTTTCAGGAAAACTTCTCTGGAAATCCCACCCTGTTTGTTACGAACTTTCTGGCTAATAACCCCGGAAGCATCAATTACCTCAGGATGATTACGACCAATGGCAATCTGACGGTGACTACCGCCAGTGGGGTCAACTGGTTCACGGAGTACGGCGGGGTAATCAATACTGGGGATACGTTCGTGGTGAATGGCGGCAGCGTCGGCTGGAGCGAAGGAAACAATTCGTTCAACGATACCGGCGGTACGTTGGTCATCAGCAACGGCGGGTCCGTCTTCGTCAACCTCGGCGCCAACGCATTGCAAAATACCGGCACCATTACACTTACCGCTACCAACACACAAACAAGCCAAATCAATTACGGACAAGCCAGCGGGGGACCTCTTACCAACGAGAGCAATGGTATCATTATCAAAAACGGGGCCGGGCTGGGTACGTTCGAAGGCAATTACGGCGCTAACAACCTCGGCGTCTTCAACAATGGCACCATAATTGTCAATGGGGGTACTCTCGACATCGACTCGGCCAACGCATTTAACGGAGCCTTCATAAATACGGGGACAATCCTTGTTAACAGTAGCACCGCCAACTTTGTCATAGGTCGAACCGCTAGCGCGTGGGGTGGCGGCGAGGCTCCGACCAACAGTGGTACGATTTTCATGAATGGCGGCACAATCACCGCTTATGTAGACACCTCAGGCGTGGGTGCAACCAACCAGATCGTCAACACCGGCGCGATTGTCGGCAATGGCGTGGTGGCGCTCAGCGTGGCACAGGGCAGTTCTGGGAGCACGATCGCCAGCAACGGCACTCTGAGCGTTTTTGGAACGTTCAACGGGGCCCAAGCGACCTTCACTTCTTCGAGTAGCTCATTCGGCACGATGAAAGCCGTTTCGGGCGGCGACCTGCAGATTAACGGCAACATCGCCAGCGGCAACGAGGCCTCTTGGGTGGTCAATTCCAGTGGCACGCTCGAGGTCGCCGCGGGCGCCAGTGCGGATTTGGGCGCCGCGTTCATGCCCGCCAGTCAGCTTAACGGCACCGTGTTGATCGATGCAGGCGCCAACATGACCCTCTCGGCAGGCACCACCGCCGGCGTTCTGGCCGACGGGGTAACGGTGGGACAGAACGGCACCTTCATGTTTAACGGCGGCACCAGCGGCGGCAATAGCGCGATCTACATTCCCAACCAGACCGCACTGCCCGCATCGGATGCATTTACGAACGCTGGCACGTTCGTTGTGAGCGCCGGCAACGCCACGTTCGAGACCGGATTTGGCGCCAATAACCTCAACTGGGGTTTTGTCAATGCGGGAGCGATTCTGGCCACCAATAGCGGCAGCACATTTTTTGTGAATGCGGGGCAGGCCTACTACAATGCCTTCAGCAACGCCGTCGGTGGCACCATTGTTATCAGCAATGGCGCGACGGTGGCGATCCAGCGCACCACCGCGGCTTGGGACCTTACGGGCACGGGCTCCGGTTTTAACGCCAACGTGGACAGCAACGTGGTCAACTCGGGCAATATCCTGCTGAATAACGGGACATTCGCCCTGATGGACTCGACCAGTGGCAACGTCACCCTGACCAATTACTTCCGCAACGCAGGCACGATTTCGGTGGTGGGCAGTCAGACCGGCTATATTGCCGGGGCGATGACCCAACTGGGGACGCTGGCGCTGACCAACAACCTGTCGGTCTTAAGCTATTTGGGCACCAATGCGATGACGAACAGCGGCACCATCCTGCTGGGGGCCAACGGCTCGGTCGCGACGATGATCGCCAGCAATATCGGTGCGCATGGCAACTCACTGTTTAACACGGGGACAATCGAGGGCCAGGGAACCCTGACGCTCGGGCTCACCAACGGATCGGGCGGGGCCAATGCCAATTTCGTGAACTCGGGCCTGTTGATTGCCACGAACTGGGGCGGTTCAACGGGCAACTCGCTGTTCGTCAGCGTCGGCAACGCGTTTTCCAACGGCGGGTTCAGCAACACGGCGGCGGGCACGATCGTGATTTCCTCGAACATGACGCTGACGGTCAATCGCACCGAGAACGCGTGGGCCAACAGCGGCAACTCGGTCGCCAACCTCGGTACGATCACCATGCAGGGCGGCTCGTTGAACCTTGCCGCCGATGGCGCGGTCAGTAACGCGGCGAGTTTTATCAACAGCGGCCTGATTAGTGGCTACGGCACGATCAACAGCGTGGTCATTACCACCAACAACGGCTCGGTCTTCGCGGTGGCCACCAACCTGAGCAGCGTGGGCACATTGACGCTTTCTGTCGCCAGCACCACCAACAATTCGTCTGCGACCCTCGGCGTGGTCGGCACCAATAGTGTGCTGAACATCCTTACGCCGGGCAACCAGAATGTGCTGCTGAACTACGGCACCATTTCGGTGTCCGGCGGCAGCATTAACTTCAATGGCGGGACCGGCACCATCACCAACTTCTATATCGTCGCCGGCGTGGGCAACCTCAGCAGCTTTGGCATCGTGAGCACCGGCACGCTGGCGTCGCTTGTGGCGCAGGGGCCGATTTCGGGATTAAGCAACTTGATCGCCACCGTCGGGACCATCAACACGGCGCTTCTCGGTGCGAATAGTAACGTCAGCGCCGCGGCCACGTTGACCCTCGGCACCACGAGTGGCGGCGGGTTGATCAACAACGGCACCATCGCGCTACAGGGTGGCTTTATCACGGTCACCAATGCGGCGGGGGTGGACGCGGGTATCACCAACCAGACGACCGGCCTGATTTACGGCACTGGGACGCAGAGCGTCAGTGTGGTCAACCTGACCGGCGGCACGTTGCTGGCCAGCAATGGGATCCTCCGTCTGGGGATGTCCGGCGCAAACGCCGGCGTGATCACCAACCTCAACTCCGCGTCGACCGTCATCCTGACCAACACGACTTTGCGGAACACGGGCACGATTGCGTTGAACGGCGGCGGGTTGATCATGGGCGGCAGCACGATCACCAACGACGGCACGATCATTGGTCCCGGCAATTATTCGTCGGGCCTGTACAACAACCCCGACGGTACGGTGATCGCCCCGAATGGCACGCTGGCCATCGCCACGAACGGCGCGACGGAGTCAGTCAATAATCTGGGCACGTTCAGCATTGCCAGCGCCAGCACACTGAGCGTCGGTACGGCGTGGAACAACACCAACGGTGTGGTCAGTCTGTCCGGCGGCACATTGGCCGGCAGCGCCGTGACCAACAAGGGCACGATCTCGGGCAACGGCACCATCGATAGCATCCTGGTGAATGCCGCCGGCGGCACGTTGACGGCCAGTGGCGGCAATCTGACGCTCACGAACAATCCGACCCAAAACGGGAACGTCGCCGTTACATCAGGCTCGACCCTGACCATGGCCTTGAGCGGCGGCGCGTTTACCAACGGCGGCACCATCAATCTCTCGGGCGGCGTGATGGTGTTCACCAACACGGTTGCCGGAGCAAGTTTTACGGGAACGTTCCTTAACAGTGGCGTGATCGCCGGGTTCGGCACAAACAGCTTGAATCCCACGTTCAACTTGCACGAAGGCAGCGGTGTCAACCCGAATTTCGTGAACGCGGGAGTGATCCTCGCCAGCAACGGCCTGTTGATGATCAACGCGGCGGATTCGTTCACGCAGGGCGGCTTCAGCAATGCCGCGAATGGCACGATTGCGGTCTCCAATGGCGCGACGTTTGCGGTCAACAAGACGGCGAACTACTGGAACAACAGCGGACCTCTGGCCAATCAGGGCACCATTGTACTGAATGGCGGCACGGTCACGCTGTATGACAACGGCGCCGAGACGAACGGCGGGCTCAACGCGAATATTGGCATTGTGAATAATGGGACCATTTTCGCGCAGGGCACCGGCCCGGCCACCAACACATGGGGATCCGGCTTGTTGAACGCCGGCACGATCTACGTGACGAACAACACATCCGTTTTCAATGTCCTGACGATGAACGCGTTGACCAACACAGCGACGGGTCAAATCTTTCTGGGAGGGAACGGCGCGGTGGGCGCGCTCCTCGCGACAAACGTCGGCCAAAACGGCAACTCCCTGGCGAACTTGGGGATCATTGAAGGCCAGGGAACCATCACACTGGGCGTCACCAACGCGACGGGCGGAGCCAACGCCCACCTTCTGAACTCCGGGACCTTGATCGCCACAAACTGGGGCGGCGCGTCAGGCGGGACCCTGTTCATCAGCACGGGCAATGCGTTTTCCGGTGGCGGTTTCGAGAACCTGGCCGCGGGCGTGGTCCAGGTCGCCACGAACATGACGCTGGAGATCAACCGCAGTTACAACGCCATCGCCAATAGCGGCAATACGGTGACCAATCTGGGCACGATCACGATGGGCGGCGGCACGTTAGAGTTCGCGGCGGACGGAGTCCAGAGCAACGCCGCCGGTTTCATCAATAACGGATCGATCACCGGCAACGGCGTGATTATCGCGGGCTTTACGAACGCGGCGACGGGCACGATTGCCCCGACGGGCGGCACGCTGACGATCGACGGGTCGGGCGGGTTCGGCAATAGCGGGACGCTCGCGATGAACACGGGCAATACGTTGATATTGACGAACTTGGGGGCGGGCACTGGGCTGACATTCTCGAACGCCGGGACGATCCAGATGTCGGGCGGCCTGCTGACGGCGGGCATCATCACCAATGCCGGCACGATCAGCGGCTTCGGCACGATCAGCGGTGGCGGAGTCGTCAACGGCGGGTTCGTCCTGGCGATTACCAATGGGGCGAACGTGGGCACGTTGACGGTGCAGATGAACAGCGCCACCAATGCCAATGGCGCGACGGTGGGCACGATTGGCACCAACGCGGTGCTGAATCTGCTGACGCCGGGCGGCTCGACGTACGTGAACAACGGCACGATTTCCGTTTCCGGCGGCACGATCCTTCTCAATAGCAGCACGGGAACCATTTCGAATTTCAACACGATTGCCGGCGTGGGGAACGTGGCGTCCCTGTCGGTGGTCAACGCGGGGGGCGCGTCGTTTGTGGCGCAAAACCCGATCTCGGGACTGAGCAACCTGATTGCCTCGTTGAACGGGAACGTGGTCACCAACAACGGGTTGTTGGGGGCCAATGGCGGGGCGACGTTGCAGTTGACGGTTGGTGGTGGCGGCACGACGGACCTGTTCAACCATGGCCGGATCGCGCTGAACGGCGGGTTCATCACATTCAATGGCGGCCAGGGCGCGGTGAGCAACATCAGTGGCGGTATCATTTATGGGACGAACAGCACTCCGGGCAACCTGAACGTGGCCAACGTCGGCGGGACGATCATGGCCAGCAATGGGACGCTGCAACTGGGCCTGATCGCGGCGAATGGCGGCGTGTTGAGCAACTTGAATGCGGCTTCGACCATCATTCTGACCAACACGGTCCTGCAGAACAACGGCACGATCGCGTTGAACGGCGGCGGATTGGTAATGGGCGGGAGCACGATCACCAACGACGGCACGATCATCGGCCCTGGCAATTATTCGTCCGGCTTGTACAACGACACTATCGGTACTGTGATCGCCCAGAACGGCATCCTGAACATCGCGACCAACGGCGCTACGGAATCGGTCAATAACTTGGGCAACTTTAGCATCGCCAGCGCCAGCACGCTCAACGTGGCGCCGGATTGGAACAATACCAGCGGTCTGATCAGCTTGGGCGGAGGCACGTTGAGTGGCGGCGCTGTCACCAACGGCGGAACAATCCTCGGCAACGGCACGATCACCTCCAGCGCGTTGGTCAACGGCGCGGCAGGCACTGTGAAGGCCACCAACGGCGTGCTGGCGGTCAACGCGGCTGCGGTGACGCAGAACGGCACGATGATTGGCGGCTCGGCTTCCGGCACGTACCTGCAAGTAACCAATGTGACGGGGGCTCTGGTCAACAACGGCACGATTGTGATGGACGGCTCGGGCAACTTGGGACTGTACGCGTTGCAGACATTGACGAACACCGCCAACGGGACCATCAAGGGCGCGGGCATTGTGCGCACGGCGGACAGCGTCATCGGCGGTGGCGGCAAGGATTTTTCGGTGATCAATCAGGGCACGATCCTGGCCACGAACGGGACGCTGATCGTCGATACGGGCGATGCCTTCACGCAGGGCGGGTTCAACAACGCTGCGGGTGCGACGGTGACGGTCGCCAACGCGTCCACATTCGGCATTTCCCGCAGCACCAACGCGTGGGTCAATGCCCCCACCAACACGTCCAACAGCGGGGTCATTCAACTCTTCGGCGGCACGGTGCAGACGTATACGAATACGGGCACGGGCACGACCGCCACGCCGGTGGCGGACAATACGCGGGTGATTTCCAACGCGGCGAGCGGTCTGATCACGGGGAATGGCAGCCTGAATTTCAACCTCGTGAATCTGGGCACGGTCAACGCGACCAACGGCACGCTGGTCATGGCTGGCACGGCGCAGTTCAGCAACAACGGGACGCTCGCGATACAGAACGGGGCGACGTTGACCACGCTGCAAACCGCGGGCAATTTCCAGAACAACGGGCAGATGCTGTTCCTCGGCGGCACGTTCGTGGGGACCAACTACACCAGCGGCCTGTTCATGAACGCGGGTACGATCAGCGGCAACGGTTCGCTGAACACGGGTGAGGTTTCCGGCAACGACGGGCAGAACGAGAACATCGTCAACGCGGGGGCCATCATTGCGACCAACGGCACATTGTTCGTTAACCCCGGTGACGCGTTCAGCAGCAGTGGGTTCAGCAACGGGCCGGCGGGCACGATCACCATCGCCACCAACGCGGCTTTCGTGCTAAATCGGACGGTCAACGCCTGGAGCAACTACGGGGTCTTCCCAGGCCCCGTTACCAATGGCAATCCCGTGAACGCGGGTATGATCAGCTTGCAGGGCGGTTCATGGTCGAACTATGCGGGGGGCGTTTCAGATGCCAGCCGGTTCCTGCAGAACGCTGGCACGATCAGTGGTTTTGGAGTCTTCTCGGGCAGCGTCACGAACCAAGCAGGGGCGACGATCCATGCCACGGGCGGGACGCTGGCGCTACAGGGCACGGGTGCGTTCGGCCAGCAGGGTACGCTGGAAGTGGACGGTGGGGCGACGATGTTGGTCAGCAACGCCAACGGGCTGGCGTCGGTGAACAACGCGGGCACGATCAATATGAACGGCGGGACGTTGCTGGCGGGCGCGGTCACCAACGCCAACTGGATCTTTGGCAATGGCTCGATTACCGGCAGCGTGGCCTCCGGCGTGATCAACCTCAGCGACAGTTTCCTGTATGCCAGCAACGGGGTGCTGTCGGCGAGCCTGGGCAGTTTCACCAACGGGGTCGGCGTGACGATGGGCACGTTGGGCACGAACGCGACATTGAATGTACAAATGCCCGGTGGAGCGAGCCAGCCGCTGATCAACCTCGGGACACTGAGTTTTGCGGGAGGCACGCTGCTGGCCAACGGGACCAGCAGCGGGACGATCAGCAACGAGATCGGCGGAGTGATCCTGGGGGTGGGCAACGTCACCCAAACGGTAGCCAACAACGGCACAATCCTGGCCGCGGACCCGGTCGGCGGGTTGAACGTTTTCTCGGTGGGCTTGAGCAGCGTGAACTCGGCGACGATCGGGGCCAGCAACGGAGCGATCCTGAACGTGGTGCTGAGCGGCGGGGCGGGCAGCACCTTCAACAATAACGGGTCAATCGTGATGATTGGCGGCGCACTGGTCATCTCCAACGGCACGCCGGGGCTGATCACAAACAATTTCTTTGTCAGTGGCGTCGGCACAATCACGCCGAACATCGTCAACAACGGCACAATCCAGGCGACGGTCAACGGCGGCGCGCTGGACGTATCACTGCTCGGCGGCACCAACATCAGCAGTGGTTATCTCAGTGCCGGTACGGGTGCGACCCTGCAATTTGAAAACAGCTCGCTGGTGAACTTGGGCACGATCGGCCCCGTCGGCGCCGGGGGCGGCACGATCCAGTTCGGTCCATCGGTGGTCGGGGGTATCCTGAGCAACCAGGGCACGATTCAGGGCATTAACGGGCTGGCCTTCAATACCTTTGTCCAGAACAACAACTATATTTACACGACCAACGGCGAGGTCAGTTTCAATGCGGTCAACGGCTTGGCCAACGCCGGCACGATCAATATCAGCAACGGCGGGACGTTGCAGTCCAACTCGTCGAACTCCTGGAGCAATGCGGGCACGATCAACCTGCTCGGGGGCACGTTGCGGACCGGCGGCTACACCAACGCGGCCAGCAGCGCGATCTTCACCAACCGCAGCCTGATCGCCGGGTACGGCACGATCATCGGCGGCGGGGCGTACGGACAAACGGGTGCGGGCTTCGACAAGTCGTTTGCCAACCTCGGGACGATCCTGGCGACCAACCCGATCAGCGGGACGTCGCAGACGCTGTACATCAGCACGGGCGGAGCCACCAGCGGCAACGGGATCGAGAACCTGGGGACGATGATTGTGTCGTCGAACAACACGCTGGCGTTGGATCGGGACGGGTTGCCCATCCTCAATACCGGCACGATCACGATCAACGACGGGACGCTGGCGAGCACCAGCACGATCACCAACACACTGGGCGGCATCATCCAGGGCTACGGCACGCTGACGGCGAGCATCGTCAACCAGTCCGGAGGCACGATTCGGGCCACCAACGGGCTGCTGTCGATGACCAGCACGGTGTACCCGATCAACGCCGGCACCATGGAGATCGACAACGGCGCCACGCTGACGTGGGATGCGACCAACTCGTGGCAGAACAACGGGACGGTGAGCCTGTTGGGCGGCACGTTGCGCACGGGCGGGCCGACCAACGCGTTTGCCGGCGGCGAGCCGTTTACCAATTCCAGTACCGGCTATATCATCGGGTACGGCACGCTCATCGGCGGCGGCGCGTACGGGATCAGCACTTCCGGCTTTGACAAGGCGATCCTGAACCTGGGCACGATCGTGGCCGACGGCGGCACGCTGGTGATTAATACGGGCGATTCCATCCTCAGCAACGGCATCGCCAACTTCGGCACCATGATCGTGAGCAACGCGACGGATACGCTGGTTCTGGAGCGCTCGCCCACGGCCGGGACCAACAACTTTATCATTAACACCGGCACGATCCAGATCAATGGTGGCACGTTGACAGCCGATACGGGCATCACCAATCAATTCGTCAGTGCGTCCCTGCCTGGCTTGATCCAGGGTTTCGGGACGATTGCGCTGACCAATTTGTTGAACAACTCCGGCACGATCCGCTCGACCAATACCTCGGTCAGCGGCAGCGGCGTGCTGCAGTTCGTCAACCCAGCGGGCAGCGCCCTGCAGATCAACCAGGGCGGCACGCTGGTGGTCGAAGGCGGCAGCCAGATGATCTTCGGCAGCAATACCAACGCGCCGTTGCTCAACAGCGGGACGATCGTGATGAATGGCGGGATGCTGAGCAGCGGGATGTTGACCAACGATGCGACGTTC
>JBEKLM010000011.1:0-98752 GCA_050010195.1 Verrucomicrobiia bacterium | reverse complement strand
CGGCGACAAGGGCGCGGCGGGCGCGCTCGTGCGCGCCGGGAGCGTCGACGCTCTCAAGGCCGCCGTAGACGCGCAGTATCCGCGCCGTTGGCCTCATCTCGCCGACAAATATGCCGTCCACGTCTGCAACCTCGTCGATGGCGTGACTGCGTGGAAAGAACAATGAGCCTTCACACAAAGTCATTCGGGAAACTCCCCGACAATTCCGTCGGGACCTTGTTCTCCCTTGCCGACCAACACGGGGTGACCGCTTCCGTGATGAACTACGGCACGACGAACACCACTATCTATGCTGCGAATAGCGACAATCAATTGACCAGTGCCACGACCACGCCGGCGTTGTCCTAATTTCGATTCTCTGAGACTCAGCCCGATTTATGGTAGTGCCTTAATTTGAACTTTCAGCCGGGGGCATCAAATACCAAAGCGCCAGATAAACCAACACAGATGGAAAGCCAGCGCTCAACACCGAAAGGAGGATATAGACGATCCGAACTCTCTGTGCAGGCCACCCAAGCCATTCCGCAATCCCGCCGCAGACTCCGGCGATCATGCTGTTATGCGACCGTTTCAGCACTACATTTTCCTTGGTTCACTAATGCGCCTTGCTCCCGATATGTCCACAGGCACCTACTCTCAACCACCGTTCTAGCAGCGAAATGACCTAAGTGCCAACAAATCGATCCCAGACATTGACTTATGTGCCTCCAAATCAACGGGTGGTTTTCTCCTCGCTGAAACCTACCAAATCGCCGACGATCCTGATCCCCATACAACCATGCTCCTACCGTATTTCTGCACGATCCATCATCGAAAACCCCAATGAATTGCATCTTTTCACACGCGAACCAAAAACCATACTGCATTGTTATCGACCCCATTCCTTCGGTGTACCGACGCCTTGCTTAAAACTCTTCTCAGCCTCGTCCCGTGCGACCGCGAGAAAAGCGTGGTGGTATCCACGTATGGTATCCAGCGCCCCCTGCCCTTTCGGTGACTCCAAACACAAAGCCCACGCAACCTGTTGAGATTGCGTGGGCTAGACTGGAGCCGGCGATCAGACTTGAACTGATAACCTGCTGATTACAAATCAGCTGCTCTGCCAATTGAGCTACGCCGGCTTATATTAGCAAATTGCTGCCATACATGCCAATAATGTGAGGCGAAAATTTGCTGTTGCAATGCTTTGTTGCATGGTTGAGAATATTCGTATATGAGAACCACCCAAGCCAAGGGTCGCAGGCAGCAAAAACTCATTCATGTCGGCGATTGTCTTTATCGTTCGAGCCTCACAGATCGTTACTACGCTATTTTTGGACGGGATGGCAGACAAGTCAAGCGAAGTCTGAAGACCACAGACCCCGAACTCGCCAAACGCCGCCGCGAAGAATACCGTCGTAAAGTTGAACGTCTGACGGTGGACGATGCGAAGACCCTGCCTTTTGCCGAGTATGACAAGAAGAGGCCCAAGGAGTTGGTGGGTGGGCTGGCGAAGCGCTGGTTGGATTCGGTTGCCGTTGCGATCAAACCCAAAACACTCCGCATGTATCTCAACTCAGTAACAATGCTGGCTCGACATTTCGGCGTTCTGACGGTCCGTAGCATAGGCCTGCGGCAGATAGAGCAATGGGCGGCGCAGCGCAGCGGTGGGTGTTCGGCTCGCACGTACAACGCCGATCTTGATGTGTTGCGCCGCATCTTGGACTACGCCTGCAAGCACGGTCTACTCTTGGAGAACCCTGCCAGGGAGATCAGCCGGCGCAAACTGAGCAAAGAGAAGTTGGTCATTCCGACCAAAGAGCAGTTTCGCAAGTTGCTTGAAACCATGCGAAAGAACAACGGCAGGGATTCCGCCGATCTGGTGGAGTTCCTCGCCTACTCTGGCTGCCGACTTTCCGAGATCGTCGGCGACAGTGGGTTTGGCAAGCCGCCAATGGTCTGGGGCGACGTGAATTTCGAGTTGAAGACATTCACCGTTGCCGGAAAGGGCAGCGGCGAAACCGGCAAGAGCCGCACCGTGCCACTGTTCCCGCCACTGGAGAGATTGCTCCTGGCATTCAAAGCTAGGCTGGCCTGTCCACCGGAAGCGACGGACAGGATTGTTCAAATCGAGTCGGCCAAGACCAGCATTATTAACGCCTGCAAGGAACTCGGCCAGCCCCAATATACGCACCACACCATGCGGCACTTCTTCTGTTCCAACGCCATCGAATCCGGTGTGGATTTCAAGGTCATTGCTGGCTGGCTCGGGCACGTCGACGGCGGCGTGTTGGTCGCCAAGACCTACGGACATCTGCGTGACGTTCACAGCCGCGAAATGGCAAAGCGCATCACCTTTGACGCCACGGCTGTGGAACCCGAAAACGTGGTGCCCATGACTGCCCCGAAATAAGGCGGGTGAGTCCAACGAGCGGTGCGGGCAAGGATGCGTCATTCAGCGCTGGTTTCCTTCAGAAAACGCTCGATCTCGGGGAGCGGAAACAGCGGTCGCCGCAATGCGCGGCAAGGTCGCAGTAGTCCGCGAGCAACCAAGCGGTCAACCGTGATCGGTGTCACGCCCAAGGCTCTCGCCGCTTCCTGTCGTGTCAGCGCGAGTCGCAATTTCCCTATTGTTTGTCTGCAGGGCAATCTCCTGTTTCTGCGTTACAACCCTGAACAGCGCACTTTTTCGAGCCAGGGAGTGAGTTAGTCCGAGGTTGTTGTTGATGTTGCACTAGGGTTCTGAGTTTGTCCATCCCCGACGGAGGGAGGCATGCCATACTGGAGCATTTTGACGCATAGTGAAGAGTATAGACTTCGCTCGTTCCACGAAACAACACAGGTTCATTACAGTTTTGTCATGTTCGAGTTCAAGCGGGACATGGCGCGGCGCGCGAACCTGCGGCCGCGCCTGTTGGACGGTCGAACGCGATAGGTGGTTCCCTTCACGTCTCCATAGGGTGTTACGCGCCTGAGACGAGCGCAAACCGATCCCTGATTATCATACTCCGTATACTCAGTGGCGGGATTGATCCTTACGTCCCGAAGCGACTGTAGTGGATTTCGAGTGAGCATGCAGGTGACATTACGGGGGGCAGCATCGTAGTTGTCCCGCACAAGAAGTTGTTCAATCCGCACAGGAACGCGGGACGCCATCATGGAAAGTGACGGACGATTCGACCACATACGCGCTAACCGATGCTCCACTTGACCTTGAATATGACAGAATTGTAATCATGCTGTGCTGGTTAGCGGAAGGGTCGAAGTGTATGGTAGGAACTGTTACGCCATGAAGATACTGGTTGTTGAGGATGATCGCAAAATTGCATCCTTCATCGAGAGGGGACTGAAGGAACAAGGCTTTGTCGTCGAGGTGTGCGCAGACGGCGATGAAGGCTACACACGCGCGATCTCGCAAATCTATGATGTGATTATCCTCGATATCATGCTCCCAGGCCGAGATGGCCTGAGTATATTGCGCGCGTTGCGGGAGAAGAAACGCATCGTCCCCGTTATCTTGTTGACGGCGCGTTCGGGACTGAATGAGCGCGTCGAGGGATTGAACCTCGGGGCTGACGACTACCTCCCGAAGCCGTTCTATGTGGAAGAGCTGGTTGCTCGCATTCAGGCGGTGGCTCGTCGGGCGTCGGGTGAACAATTGACGCAATTGACAGCCGACGGATTGGTCGTGGATCTTATCACCCGCAATGTCCTGCGGGACGACGAACGGGTCGACCTTACCGCCCGAGAGTTCAATCTGCTCGAACTACTGATGCGCTCCCCGGGACGTGTGTTCACTCGCACCCAGATCCTCGAACACGTGTGGGGTTATGATTTCGACCCACAAACCAACGTCGTGGACGTGTACATCCGGCGATTACGCGCGAAAATTGACGCGTCGCCGGAACCGTCATGGATCGAAACTGTGCGCGGCGTGGGCTATCGCTTTCGCCATCCGGAGCAAGGGAAATGAGGCTTCGTCTCAAAATCGCGCTGTTGTCGCTCGTGATCTCGGGGTCGATTCTGGTCGGTTTTGGAATCTGTTTCCTCGGTGTCATCTCCCGGGTGCAGATGGACCGCATTGATCGCGAGATTTCCGCTCTGTGCAACCTGCCACTTCAGCGGCGGTCGCCGCGTATGTTCTGGGGGGACTTCGGCAAGTCGCTGCAGATTGTCCATGGCGAGAACCTGTCGAACCAGCTTGTCGCGTGCGTGTGGGATTCCGAGAACCGCATCCTCTACAAACCGACCCAGTGCCCGCCCGAGATCGCTAATATGCGGCTTCCGAACCTCGAATTTGAAAAATCACAGCCGACGGACTCCGTACAGCAAGGCGACGATGGACCGCGACTCCCCGACCCAGAAGACCTTTTCAGCAACGGTCCCCCGCAAGACATATGGCTAGGCAGTTCGTGGATGTCACTGGCGCCTGCACCGGATCAGTCAGGATTGTCGAATGCACCAGGAATGATGCTGTGGCCGCCCAACGGGCTAAGAGGGATGCTCCGACTACGGGCGGCACGCGTCAAGAAACCTGTTTTCCGAACCGTCAAAACTTCCGGCGGCGATTGGCGGGTCGGGATTCTGGGTAATGATTCGGTGACCGTTGTGATCGGCGTGAATCTGGCAGAATACCACCGCGAAGCCGCGCGGATCCGTAACGCGTTTCTGCTCGTCGTGCCGCTCGGCTTGGTCGCGCTGGCTGCTGGCGGTTGGCTGCTGGCGGCGCGCGCGCTGGGACCGATCGCGATCATTACACGCACAGCGGCAGGGATTACGGCGCGGGGTCTCGACAAACGTGTTCCGTTCACCTCGGCTGATCCTGATCTGGTCCTGCTCTCGGAGGTGATCAATGGGATGCTCTGTCGGCTGGAGAGGAGCTTTGGTCAAGCTGTGCGTTTCAGCGCCGACGCCGCCCATGAATTGCAGACGCCTCTGACCGTATTGCAGGGTGAACTGGAGGAAGCTGTCCAATGCTCCGTGCCGGGTTCTGACGAGCAACAGCGTTACAGCGGCCTGCTCGAGGAAGCGCAACGGCTCAAGGCCATCGTCCAAAAACTATTGTTGCTTGCGCGTGCCGATGCCGGCCAATTGACCCTGCAACGGGAGACGGTGGACCTGACTGCCCTCGTCGAGTCAGCCGTCGAAGACGTGAAAGCAATCGGGCCAGAGTTGTTGGTGGAACAACAGATCGCCAGTGGCGTCCACGTCAAGGCCGACACCGACCTGTTGGCCCAGGTAATTCGCAATATGACGAGCAATGCCGTGAAATACAATGTCGAGCACGGTTGGGTGGTTTTCCAACTGTGTACCAACGGTCGCGTCGCACAGTTCACATTGAGCAATACCGGCGTACCAATCCCCCCCGAAGATCAAGAGCGGATTTTTGACCGGTTCTACCGCGTCGACAAATCCCGGAGCCGGCGAATTGGCGGCGTCGGGTTGGGTTTGAGCATCGCGCGCGAGATCGCGCGGGCGCATCATGGCGACCTGGTGTTCGGCCCCACCCGCGAGGAATGGATCTCGTTCACATTGACGATCCCGCTAGAGGATGTAACCAGTCCTCCCTGAGCACTGCCATCCACGGCATGGGTTGGCTCCGTGATCCCCACCGGTGAATCGACCCTGGTCGTTCCACGGACAGGCTATCCCGCGGCATCGCTCGTGGGCAGCCTGACTTCGGTTAGCCACTCTCCGTCGTCGCCTGAGATCTCAAGATCATCGCCCGCTTTCTTGCATTACAGATCTGTAATTCCGTCCAGCATCCGTTGTTCATGACAGTCGGGTAGAAAGACCATAGACGAGTGGTGTGGGTGGGCACAAGCAGGAGAAACAATAAGTGAATGGAGAAGCGTCATGATGCAGCAGCCTGTCAGACCAACAACGCGAACTCGTGGGTGTGATCTGGTGCGGACCATCCTCAGCGTCGCCGCAGTGGTGATTGTTCTCGCCAGCCGAAGTGATTGTGTTTGGGCGGATACGAATAATTGGATAGGGACCAGCGGGAGCTGGTTCACCTCGGCCAACTGGTCACTGGGGGCGCTGCCTTCCTCCAGCGACGAAGCCTTCGTTGCCAATACCAACATCGCAAACGCCATCATCGAGGGGACGACCACGGCGACCGCGGGCGATCTTTTTATCAACAGCGGAAGTGTCACGGTTGGTAATATTAGCGCAGGAGCCCTCACGGTTAATGGGGAAATATCCGTTGGCACACTGGGTACCTCCGGTACTCTTGCCTTGAACATTGGCACCATCTCCGCGAACACCATCAGCATCGCCGCAAATGGCACATATTCCGACACTTCTTCCGGCACGATCATCCTCACAGGCGCCGACCCGACCATCAATGTAGCGAACGGTGTCGATGCCGTTGTGAACAGCCAGATTACGGGCACCAGCGGATTGATCAAAGGCAGTCTGGGCACGCTGACGCTCGCGGGTAATAACACCTACAGCGGCGGCACAACAATTAGCCTGGGCACGCTCCAGGTAGGTAATGGCGGCACCAGCGGTTCGTTGGGCAGCGGCGACGTAGTCAATAACGCCGCCCTGAGATTCGATCGTAGCGATAGCGTCGTTGTCGACAATTCGATTAGCGGTGTCGGTAGCCTGACGCAAGCCGGTAGCGGCACACTGACGCTCACAGGCAACAACACCTATAGTGGTGGTACGACCATCAGTTCAGGCACGCTGCAAGTAGGCAATGGTGGAACGAGCGGCTCGTTGGGCAGCGGTACCATTAGCGACAATGCGGCATTGGTTCTTGATCGTAGCGATAGCATCGTGCTCAGTAACACAATCAGCGGCACCGGGAGCCTGACCCAGGCTGGCGCCGGCACGCTGACACTCGTGGGAACAAACACCTATAGCGGTCGCACGCTCATCAGTTCGGGCACTCTGCAAGTCGGCGATGGAGGGACCCTCGGCACACTGGGTACCGGCGACATCAGCAACAACTCCGCGTTGGTTTTCAATCGAAGCGACAGCGTCGTGGTCAGTAACACGATCAGCGGCGGCGGCAGTCTGAACCAAGCGGGTGCCGGTACACTCACGCTTGTCGCCGACAATTCGTATACCGGACTCACGATCATCAGTTCGGGCACCCTGCAAGTGGGCAACGGAGGTACCCTCGGCACATTGGGTAGCGGTGCTATCAGCAACAACTCGGTGCTGATCTTCAGCCACTCCGACGACATTCTGGTCACCAATCAGATCAGCGGCAGCGGCAGCCTAACCCAAGCCGGCACCGGCACGTTGACAGTGACCAATGTGAACACCTACAGCGGCGGCACGTGGGTTGAAAACGGCGGCACGCTTGCCGTTCAGGACAGCCATGCCCTGGGCAATGGCGGCGTGAATCTAATCGACGGCACGTTGAAATTGAATGAGACCACGGTCTATGTGGGCGGCAGCTACACGCAGGGCGCGGACGGCACCTTGGAAATAACGATTGCGGGCACGAATACAACGAGTGGCAGCACGAATTCATACGGCCAACTTAATATCGCCGGCACGGCAAGTCTCGCTGGCACGGTTAGCGTCGCGCAAGCCAATGGCTATGTGCCGGAGCACAACGATCAATTTGTGTTGGTCACCGCCAGCAATGGCGTGACTGGAACGTTCTCCACGTTCACCAATGACTTCACCTACAGTTCTTTGCTGAAACCAACGCTTATCTATGACACGGACGACGTGACGTTGAAATGGGAGCAGTTGTCCTTTGTGCCGTATGCGCTGACGCGGAACCAGCGTGCCGTGGCGCAGGACCTGAATGCTGTTTCAAGCTCCACCATCTCATCGGCGGTGGCGCTGGTTAACTACCTGGACAATCTTTCCGATCCGTCGAACAGCTTGCCGGTCGCGTTCAATGAGATTTCACCCGAACAACTGACGGCGATGTTTACCATGGCATTCGCGAATATGAACTCACAAGGCAGCAGGTTCCTCCAACGAGCGAACGAACTGCGCGCGGATTACCGTGATTTGTACATTGATGCGGCCAACCGTGCCGTGGCCGATGGCAGTGTGACGGTTCCCTCGTCGACCGACGCCTCCCCGGGCCAGTCTTCGACCGACATTTTGAGCCGCGCTTTGGATAATCCGTGGAGCGTATATGTCGAGGGCGGCGGCGATTTCGCGGTTGTACCAGGGAACACCAACGCCGCGGGCTACAATCTGTCCAGCGGTGATTTCACGATCGGGGCCGACCGCCAAATCAGCCGTCAGTTGGTCGTGGGTGGAGCTGTCGCCTACGACAGCGGGCAGGTAAGTTTGACCGACAAGGGACACATCGATCTGGATAGCTACCTCGCTCAACTCTATGCGGCATGGTTCCGAGAGGGACTGCATGTGGAAGGAATGCTCGGTGGAGGCATTAATACCTACGGGACGCGCCGGGAGGGGCTGGGGGGCGTCGCCACCGGCAGCACCGATGGTCTCGAGTACACCGCGCTCGTGGGCGGCGGCTACGACTGGCAACATGCCGAGTGGAGTTTCGGGCCGCAGTTGGTCGTCCAGTACATGTCCGCGAGTATCGACGCGTTCGACGAAACAGGATCGATGGCCCCGCTGCACATCGAATCGCAGAGTGCCGATTCGTTACACACACAACTCGGTGCGGATCTGCATTGCCGCCATTATATAGAGCCTACATTGACCTTTGTAACGCCCGAAGTCTATCTTGCCTGGCAGCACGAGTATTTGGACACCAGCCTCCCGCTTAAATCCCGCCTTGCCAGCGGTGCCGGCGATGTATTCACCGTCTACGGCCCGGATCTGGGAAGCGATAGCATCATCATGAGCCTGGGGTTCACGATCCAGTGGAAGCCAACCGTCAGCACCTACTTTCATTACACGATGCAAACGGTGATGCAGTCGCGTGGCTACGAGGCGAACGCCGTGGACGCCGGTATGCGCATCAACTTCTGAACAGTAGCACCCGCAATTGAGTGTTCCTTGCCGGCCTTGATCGAGCGGTCCTCCCGCAGGTCGATGACATTTTTGTAATCGTTCCTCACGCCATTCCGTCATGGGGCGAGTGTTCAATACAAGCAGGAAACACGAATGGGAACCGTCGGATTAACACTGATGGCGTCCATTGAACGGTAGAGGGCACCAACATGGTTCAATCGTCAAACGGAAAGAGCGTGGCCGTGTTCACTGACCGAACATGTATTCTGTTTTTACTCATGTCTTCCGCGCTCCTGTTGGCAGGTTGCGCGACCACGAATTCTGACGAGCGCGACATCTTCTACAGCGGATGGGTCGATCCACATAGCAACACGCTAATTCAATAACTTGCAGGGGAACCGAGGGCCCATCTTGGGGTAGTTCTCAACAGGGCAAAATTTGATGTGAAAACGCTAACGGCATTATTTCTAATCCTGATCACAGCCATCTCGCCTGCCCAAACGACCAGGGCCGCAGAAAGACAAGTGTTACAAGGTCACATCCCCATGGCCGTTACGGAATCGCATCTGCAACCGGTGGGTGAGCTTTCTGGTTTAACGAATCTGTATTTGGCAGTCGGGCTTCCGTTGCGCAACACGGAAGAGCTCACCACCCTGCTGCAGCAGATCTACGACCCGTCAAGCCCCCAATACCGTCACTATCTGACGCCGGAACAATTTACGGAGATGTTCGGTCCGACAGAAGAGGATTATCAAGACCTCATCGCTTTCGCGAAAGCCAACGGGTTGACGGTGAGCGGCACGCATCCCAATCGCGTGGTCCTGGATGTGAAAGGTGCGGTCACGGACATTGAGAAAGCTTTTCATGTAACGATGCGGGTCTACCAGCACCCGACGGAAAGCCGCACGTTCTACGGGCCGGATGTTGAGCCATCGCTCAATCTCTCTGCTCCTGTTCTTCATATCAGCGGGTTGGACAATTATACCCTCGCTCATCCGAGGCTTCATCGTAGTCGCAGGGGACAAGCACAGAACGCAACTCCAAAGTCCGGCTCCGGGCCAGACGGCAGCTACATGGGAAAGGATTTCCGGGCGGCCTACGCGCCGGGTGTCGCACTCACCGGCTCCGGGCAAGCGGTCGGTCTGGTGGAGTTTGACGGATACTACGCGAATGATATCACTGCCTACGAGGCCACCAACGGATTGTCCAGCGTCACCCTGAAGAATGTATTGCTGGATGGGTTCGACGGGACACCGACCACCGGCCCTGATAGCGGCAACGCCGAGGTGGCTTTGGATATCGAAATGGCCATTTCAATGGCACCGGGGCTATCCGAAGTGATCGTCTATGAAGCCGGGCCCACTGGCACCCCGGACGATGTCCTGAGCCAAATGGTATCGGACAATCTGGCGAAGCAACTCAGTTGTTCCTGGGGGTGGGGCGGTGGCCCCGACACAACGGCTGATCAGCTTTTCCAACAAATGGCAGCACAGGGCCAGTCCTTCTTCAATGCTTCGGGTGACAGTGATGCCTTTGTCGGTGATACATCCTCAGAGTTTCCGTCGGATGACCCTCACATCACACAGGTTGGCGGGACGACCTTGACGACCACTGGTCCGGGCGGCTCCTATGTATCCGAAACCGTGTGGAACATGGGCTTTGTCTATAGCGATAGAGGTTTTCTCGGCAGCAGCGGCGGGATCAGCACCCTCTACTCAATCCCCAGCTGGCAACAGGGTATCACCATGTCATCCAACCAAGGTTCAACGACCATGCGAAACGTTCCCGATGTCGCCATGGTCGCTGATAACGTTTCAATCGTAGCTGACAACGGACAACAGGAAACAGTTGTCGGCACCAGTTGCGCAACGCCGTTGTGGGCAAGTTTCGTCGCTTTGGCCAATCAACAAGCCGTAGCCAACGGTCAGTCAACAGTTGGTTTTATTAACCCGGCCATCTACGCAATCGGCCAGGGCGCGAATTATTCGTCTGATTTTCACGACATCACCACCGGCAATAACGAATGGATCGCCAGTCGCAACCAGTTTTTGGCCGTTACCGGCTACGACCTCTGCACCGGCTGGGGCGCGCCGAACGGTAGCGATCTGATCAACGCCCTCGCCAACCCGTCCGGCGCCGACTTGTCTGTGGCCATGACCGGTTCACCCGATCCGGTCGTGCTGGATGAAGATCTGACCTATACGATCACGGTAATCAACAATGGTCCGGCCACAGCCACCAGTGTCACCGTCACGGACTCGCTGCCGGCCACTGTGACATATGTCTCAACCACCTCAAGTCAAGGAACCAGCTCCTACGTTGGTGGAGGCGTGAACTGTGCGCTTGGCTCACTATCGGCAAACGCGACGGCCACTGTGCAACTCGTGGTGATTCCGACTGTAACCGGAGTGATCACGAGTATTGTCACCGTCTCTGCTGACCAATCTGACCCGAATCCGGCCAACAACACCGCCACCGTGACGACCACCGTTCTTGCCCCGGCGCAACTCGGTGTCAGCCCGGCGAACTACGATTTCGGTACGCTAACTACCGGCACAACGGCACTCGCCACGTTTGTGGTGACCAACACCGGTGGGGTGACGCTGACGGGAACTGCGACGTCCGGTGGCGAGCCGTTCGCCGTGCTGTCGGGCAATTCTTTCAGTGTGCCAGGCTCTGGTTCGGCCAACGTCGTTGTTAGCTTCACGCCGCCAAGCCCCGTCGACTTCACTGGCAACGTGGTGTTTAGCAGTAACGGCGGCAATGTCACCAATTCGTTGACGGGGACGGGCACCACCAATGCGCCTTCTGATACCACGCCGCCGACGTTGATTGTACTCAGTCCCACTGACTATCAGGTGTTCACAAATGCGGCCATCACCGTCACCGGTCTGGCGAGTGACGCCAGCGGGATTAACGGCGTGACCGTCAATGGCGCCGCCGCGTCCGTGGCGGGAACCAACTGGTCGGCGGCGTTCACGCTGAATTCCGGAACCAACACGATCACGGTGATTGCGACCGACGACAGCGCCAATATGAACACCGCAACGCAAGTGGTGCATGCGGTTTTGAATGCGATGATACCAACCAACCTCCCACCGCAGATCACCGCGGGGTTGTCCGTGACCAATGCCCTGCTGCAAGTTGGGAGCACCGCCGTTGTGCTGGTCGGTGAGCCGATCATGTTCAGCGTTTCGGCCACCGACGTCGATGGCGACTCCCTACAGTATCAGTGGGTGTTTGGCGATGGCGACCGCACCAATTCCACGATCGGCACGGTCGAGCACGTGTATACCAACGAGTGCGGGCCGTACAGCGCGAGCGTGACGGTCAGCGACGGGCAGGCTTCGACCAATAGCGATCTGACCGTGGCGGTAGCCTGCCAGATGCGGATCACCAAGCTGCAGGTGAACTTGGACTTCGCCAAGACCAACTCCGACAGCTGCACTTTGGAAGGCATGTTCGAGCTGCCGGCGGATTACAGTTTCGCCGGCAAGCCGGCGACACTGGATGTCGGCGGCGCGGAGGTGTCCTTCACCCTGCCGAGCAAAGGCGGCAGTGCGCACAATGGCCAAAGCACTTTCAGTGAGCGGACTTTTAACGAGGAGAACGGCTTGTGGACAGTCAAAGCCACTTTGAAGAAGGGTTCGTGGCAGGACGCGTGGGCCGGACAAGGATTGGTAAATGCCACCATCCCATCGCCAGGAGTATTTGTGCAATTGCAGGTGATTCTTTTGATCGACAACGAAGCATTTGTGGCTGACCAATTGTTGAACTACACGGCCAAAGCCGGCAAATCGGGAACCGCAAGGTAGACCAGATCAACTCTTTCGTACAGGCACGGCCGACGTGAAGATGTGGATTTGTCGCGGGATGCGGGTGAAGTTAAACTCCGCCAAGGCCAACGCAGACGCTTGTGACCTGAGAGCGATACTCGATCTCGGTGCTAACTCTAGCCTGCGAACAAGCTGGTTACTCTGAATGTCGGCGGGGCACAGGGGCAATTCACTGTGGATGCAAATGGAAAGGGCCACAGCATCAATGACTACGGTAACTGCCAGCCGAGTTACAACAAGAAGACTGGCTTGTGGACAATCAAAGCCACATTGAAGAACGGTTCGTGGCAAGACGCCTGGGCGAACGATGGATTGACGGATACGACGATCCGGTCGCCCGGGGAATCGGTGCAGTTGAGCGTGGTTCACTTGATCGGCAACGAGAGATTCGCAGCCGACCCAACATTAACCTACACGGCCAAGGCCGAAAAATCTGGAAATGCTAAGTGGCACTTCTCGTGCGGCGACGCAACCACCAGCCCCAGTGCGCAATTCACCCAGGAGGGAAAAGGCGGGGGGCAGTCTTAATGCCGTCGGCCTTGATGGATTCCGGGGGAGAGGTACTCACCGTTTAATCGAGGGGTTTCGCCCGTTTCTAGTACCGGATGACGTTTTTGTAATGGGGCCTCTTGTCGTCTTGTCACGATGACAGCGTTCAATATCGGTAGAACATCTGAAGGGCTAGTCCCCCAGATAGAAACAATAGAACGGAGTAGTCTTATGAAGAGCATTATTATCGCCGTACTGGCATTCGGCTTGTTGGCGCTTGGAGCAACAGCCCAAGACGATGGAGGGCCTCCCTCCGGCGGCCCGCCCCTCGGCGATCCCAACGGCACCCACCAACCGCCTCCGCTGCCACTCTTGGTCACGGCACTCGATACCAACCACGACGGCATCATTGATTCCAATGAGATCGCCAACGCGTCGGCAGCCCTGAAGACGCTCGATAAAAGGGGTGACGGCAAGCTGACCCCCGACGAGTATTGGGGGCCTCGTCCGAGCGATCTACCGGCGGGTGACAAGGGGGGAGACGGTCCGCCGCCCCTGCCCATTGTCACGGCGCTCGATGCCAACCATGACGGGATCATTGATTCCAATGAGATCGCCAACGCGTCAGCGGCTTTGAAGACGCTCGATAAGAGGGGCGACGGCAAGCTAACGCCTGACGAGTATATGGGGCCTCGTCCGAGCGGCCCGCTGGGCCAACAGGATGGCGGTTCGCCGCCTGGCGTACCCCAAGGGTCGAGTGTGAACTTCTGAAGCCCGATTGCACGCGGTGTAGACCGGGAGAAAGGTTTCCCTAGAGGGACGGCCTAGCCTCCATGAAGGGGGCCCCGGTCACCCGCGTTCGCGGCAGAACGAAAGTTCAAATATGGACCCAAGTTGAAATGCACAAACAAGGAAAACCGCTGATGAAGAAACGACGCCTTCTACTCACTCTGACTACGCTCTTGGTGTTGACTGGCCTTCCCGGCAAGACCGGCGCAACCACGCTCACAACGTTGTATAGCTTCATCGGCGGCTCGGACGGCGCCGAGCCTCCCAGCGCACTTGTCCAAGGTGGTGACAGCAATCTCTACGGAGTTACGTACGGCGGAGGGTTGTACGGCGCGGGCACAGTATTCCAAATTAGCGCGGAGGGGACGTTGACAACACTGTATAGTTTCACCGATGGCCTCGATGGTGCACAGCCGCGGGGAGCGCTTGTCCTGGGCAGTAACGGTAATTTCTACGGGACAACCTTTTCCGGAGGACTGGAGAAGAGCGTGGGGACCGTGTTCACAATCGACTCGTACGGCAATCTGACGACGCTGTACAGATTCAGCAGTTATTCTGACGGCGCGGAACCATATAGTGGACTTGTCGAAGGCAACGACAACTATTTCTACGGGACGACCTATAGCGGAGGAGTAAGCAACGTGGGCACGGTATTCAAAATCAGCCCGGAGGGTACGCTAACAACGCTGCATGGCTTCAGCGGTGGCACCAATGGCGCGAACCCGGTGGCGGGGCTCGTTTTGGGCACCGACAGCAATTTCTATGGGATGACCTATGGCGGAGGGTATTCCAACGGCGCTGGCACCGTGTTTTCGATTACATCCACAGGGATGCTGCGTACCGTGTATGAATTCACCGGCGGCAGTGATGGCGGCTACCCGATGGCCAGTCTTATCGAGGGCAGCAACAAGCGTTTCTACGGAACCACTTTCGCCGGCGGCGACTACGGCTCGGGCACGGTGTTCCAAGTGACCACGACGGGGGTGTTGTCGACACTATATAACTTCACAGGCGGGGCCGACGGCGGGTACCCCGAAGCGGGTCTGATAATCGGCAGTGACGGCTATTTCTACGGTACAACCAGTGCTGGGGGCAGCGCCGGTGATGGTACTGTATTCAAGATCAGTTCGGGCGGCGCGCTGACGACGCTACAGAGTTTTGGGGGCACTAATGGCGCCAACCCCGAGGCCGGTCTGGTTCAAGGCAACGTGAGCAATTTCTACGGCACAACCTTTGCCGGGGGGACTGATGACGCTGGCACCGTCTTCACACTTGTGCAGCCATGCACTTATACGCTCTCTCCCACTCATGTGACGCTTCCCGGCAGCGACGACAGCGGGACCTTCACCATCACCCCCGGCAACACCAACTGCCCCTGGACAGCAACCAGTATGGTGGATTGGATCACGATCACCTCCAGCACCAACGGACTGGGCAGTGGGACGGTCTCCTATTCCGTGGCGGCCAATACCAACGGCACCGCGCGCACCGGCACAATTGACGTTGAAGGCAAAACTTTCACAGTAACGCAACAATCCCTTGTGTACGGGAGTTTTCTTCTTGGGACGTACAATGGCCTCGTGTTGCAAGCCGACTCGCCCTCGCAGGCAAGCTCCGGCTTCATCAGCCTCGCCCTCAGCAAGACCGGGGCCTTTGCGGCGCGTCTGGCGATCGGTGGTACGGACTCCACATTCAAGGGAGTGTTTGATACGTCCGGCAATGCGACGAACACCGTGGCGCGCAAGAATCTGACTTCGTTGAATGTCATCCTGCACTTGTTGACAGAGAGCAATGAGACAGATCAGATCGTGGGAACAGTTTCGGACGGCACATTTACCTCCGATCTTCTGGCGGATTTGGCTGTGTTCACTCGTCTCAACCCGTGCCCGTGGGCGGGGCGATACACGTACGTCCTGGAGCCCGTTGACGACGGTGACCCGACCGTTCCGCAGGGATTCGGCTATGGGACGTTGACCGTTTCGACAACCGGCAGTGGACAAATGAGCGGTGTGCTTGGCGATGGTACGAAAATCAGCAGCATGGTCCCTGTCTCGGGGTATGGTACTTGGCCGCTATACGCTTCCTTGTACAAGAATCAGGGTTCGTGCCTCGGCTTGATATCCTTTGCGACCAACGACACTCTCTCTGCGACTGTGAACTGGTTCAAGCCGTCCGGGACAACGGATCATGATTATCCTGACGGATTCACGACGGCACCCACGTTGACTGGCGGGATTTACGTCTCGCCGAAAGCGGGAGGCCCGTCGATCGCAGCGAGCGGACAGTTGACCTTGGGCGGCGGCAATCTGGAGAGCAACCTCGTCAAGAGTGTGGTCATTACCGCGAGTGGCAACGTCACGGTATCACCAACCGGCAGCGATCAACTGACATTGAAAATCAACCCAATGACCGGGCAATTCAGCGGCGGCTTCTTGAATGCGGCCGTTGGCAAGACCGTCAAACTCGGTGGCTCGCTCCTGCAAATCGACAACTCCGGTGCGGGGTACTTCCCGGGCACGAATCAAACCGGTTTCGTCATCCTCGAACCCGTCCAGTAGGGGTCTATGCAATCAAAAAAATCACGGCAGTCAGACTACCCGTCTAGCCGATGGTAAGGGAGCAATTGGCACGGTCCAATCTCAATTGTCGGCGCGCCAATCTGCTCGGCGCTCCGATGACGTTTCTGTAATGCGGCCGCATGTCTTCTTGTCATGGTGGTTGTGTTCATTAAGTCTCGAACAGACGGAGGAATGCCAACTCCAGATAACAAACAATCGAGAGGAGTAACGGTATGAAAGGAACAGTTCCCACGATTGTGCTGACGCTTGGAATGTCAATGCTTACGGTACTGGCCCAAGACGACGGCGGTACGAACCTTGTCTTCACCGGCACGAACAGACTGCCTCCCCCACCGTCACGCGTGTTTGCGGTATTGGAGGCCAACCATGACGGTGTCATCGATTCGAACGAGATCGCCAATGCGCCGGCGGCGTTGAAGTCGCTCGATAAGAACGGCTACGGCAAACTGACCTGGGATGAGTTGTTCCCACCACCTCCGGGGGGTTGGGGGGGAGTTGAACCGTCTGTCAAAACTCAGGGCTCAACGGTGAGCTTCTGAATGCCAACTGTCGCGGTGTGAACCGGGGGCGAGGCCTCCAGAGTGGGGGTCCTCTTAGCCTCCACGAAGAGGTCACCCGCGACGATGATGTCACCGGGCATTACCAGGATCTGGAGACAGAACGCCATTGTTCTGACCGGCAGATGGCCGGTGTGCTTGCGCTTCACGAGGCCCCGCGGCACCCAATGGCTCCGGCCGAGATCCAAGCGATTTTGGAAGACGATGCGGGAGCAGTTCCCGGTCCGTGCCCAGTTCGACAGCTTTGAGCAGAATGGCGAGTCGTTGCGGTTGGGTTGAAGAACCACGTTTGCCGACACAAGAAAGGATATCAGCCGATTGTTCTCGTTGGTGCTGCGTGCCACATAGGGCTATGACTATAAACAGCATACCTGGAGCACGGTTTGATCGTTTGCTGACCGCGAACGTCTTCCTCGAGCCAATCATCGGCAAGGAAGTGGAATGGTTCGCGGACGACGCGGAGACCACGCTTGGAACAGTTGCAGAGGGGCTGTTATTCGATCAGTGGACATATGTCGTCTTGGGAAAAGGCGGCACGGACGGGTTCCATGTTCTCAGGATTGAATTCGGAGTGTTGACCCGCGATGAAGCAACGGTGCGGTTGCTGCGAACCATGAAGGCGAGCGAACAAAGTCGACCACGATCGCGTCGCCGGTATAAACCAGGACCGCCGGATTATTGAATCGTGAAGCAGAAATCGCTTTCCAACGACAGAGCGGCTGCTGGACACTGTAGAGTGGCTTTTTGGCGGGCGCGAGGGAGACCGACGTTACGACTGGCCGTGCGCGAAACGCAATCGCGGCATTGGTGGCGTGAGATCCTGACGAAACTGACCGCCCCACCCAACCGGAAGCGCGCGCTGCGAGCAAGACCAATGGCCACTTCCAGCCGGATTTGAATTTGCAAGCTGTCATGGTGTTTTTCAGGCCCACTGATCTCCTCCTCTCTGCTTAAGTGGAACCTCGCCACGATGACAGCGGCTGTGTCGGCAGGATTACAGAAATGTAATGCAGTGCGCCCGGGCCTGATGTGGCTCAGAGAGCGAGTGGGAGGGTCAACGTAAACGAAATCGGGTCATCGTGCGGAGGGTTGGGCACGTAGCCTCCACGAAGAGGTCCCCCGGTCGCCCGCGACGACGATGTTTGCCTCGATCAAGAAAGCGGCGGCACCGCCCGGGTCCTTTCGTCCCTCAACATTCTGAGAAGCCGGCTTGACATATGATTCATACGTATGTATTATTATGAACCATGAAAAGGAAGCCCATTGCTCAGCCCGTTGACGAGCGGGAGACGGCGGAGCGGCTGTTGGACGCGGCCGAACGGCTTTTTGGCGTGCACGGCTACGACGGAGTGGGGATGCGCACGCTGGCGGAGGAAGCCGGGGTCAACCTGGGGGCGGCGACCTATCACTTCGGCTCGAAAGAGGCGCTCTACGTGGAAACTTTCATGCGGCGCTTCCGCCCCACAAATGCTGAAAGGCTGCGGCTGCTTCAGAAAGCCGAAGCGAGGTCGGACGGCAAACCCTTGCCTGTGGAGAGAATTGTGGAATGCATGATCCGCCCCCCCTTCGAGTCGGGGCTTGAACATCCCGCTTTCCAACTGTTTCTGGCACGCAATCTTTTCATGCCGCCGCCGTTTCTTCATGCCGCGATCCACAAGGAGCTTGAGCCGGGGATGAGGGTGTTCATTGCGGCTCTCCGGCGCGCGCTGCCGGACCTGCCGGAGGATTTGCTTCACATGCGCACCATGTTCGCGATGGGCGGGTTGTTAATGTTTTCGATGCGCGCGGGCGAGATACCGGGAATGCGGAACCCGCAACTACACGAGGTTGTGATGCGCGAAATGGTGGCCTTCATGACGGCGGGGTTGCAGAGTGCACCGGCGGTTTCAGCAAAGGATCGTCCGCGTCTGCCATTTCCACCCAAGCTGCCAAGGAAATAGCGAACCTATGTCAAGACCATCCTGCATCGTTCTCGCTGCGGCCCTGGTGTTATCCGGCTGCACGATGATTCCCAAATACGAACGCCCGGCCGCGCCGGTGGCGGCGCAGTATCCGGGGACGACAGAATCCCGGAAGGAATCCGCAGCCTCCGACATCGCGTGGCAGAACTTCTTCGCCGAGGAGCGTCTGAAGAAGTTGATCGAGCTGGCGCTGGCCAACAACCGTGATTTCCGCGTGGCGATCCTGAACGTCGAGCAGAGTCGCGCACAATATCGCATCACGCGGTCGGCGTCATTTCCCACCATTGATGGCAGCGGCAGCTACACCCGCCAGTATGCCTCGGCCACGTCCGGTCAAGGGACTACCAGCACCGGCACAGGCTTGTCTCAACAATGGAGCGCCAGTCTTGGCGCGACCGCGTATGAAGTGGATTTGTTTGGCCGGGTGCGCAGCCTGAACCGGCAGGCCCTGGAAAAATACCTCGCCACGGACGAGGCCAGACGCAGTGCGCAGATTTCCGTCGTGGCCGAGGTCGCCAATCAATACTTCACCCTGCGTCAGGCGGAGGAGCAACTCCATCTGGCGCAGCAGACATTGCAAGCCGTGCGGGAATCCTATGATCTCAACAAGGCCACGTTTGACGCCGGAGCCAGCAATGAACTGGATCTGCGCACGGCGGAAGGACAGGTGCAGACGGCGAAAATCAATGTGCTGACCTATGAGCGCCAGATTGCCCAAGCGGAGAATTACCTCGTGCTGCTCGTCGGCCAGCCGCTCCCGTCCGACCTGCCAGCACCCCAGCCTTTCAATGCCACCGATATTCTTGAGGAAATCCCTGCCGGCCTCCCCTCGGATCTTCTTGGGCGTCGCCCGGACATCCTCGAAGCCGAGCACACGTTAAAGGCTGCGAACGCCAATATTGGTGCTGCCCGGGCCGCGTTCTTCCCCACCATCAGCTTGACCGCCTCGATCGGCACCACCAGTACCCAGCTTTCGCAACTCTTCCGCTCCGGCACTGGCGTCTGGAGCTTTTCTCCGCAGGTGACCGTGCCCATCTTCACCGGCGGACAGAACACCGCTGATCTCGATGCCGCAAAGGTGAGCGCGCGGATCGAGGTGGCGAATTACGAGAAAGCCATTCAGACTGCGTTTCGCGAAGTGGCGGATGCGCTCGTCGCCAACAGCAGTTATGCGAGTCAAATTGAGGAGCAAGGTACGCTGATCGACGCGCAGCAACGGCGCTTTGATCTCGCCAATACCCGGTATCGCCAGGGGGAAGACACCTACCTGAACGTGCTCTCCGCCCAGCAGGACCTTTACAGCGCCCAGCAGGGTCTTCTCGAAGCTCAATTCAACAAACTCGCCAGCCAGATTTCGCTCTACACGGCGCTGGGTGGCGGTTGGAAATGACGGCGGAGGAATCAGAACGATGAGACCAAACAGAAAACTCTCCCACGTGCTGCCAGCAATTCTCGCGGCATTCACACTCACGATCTGTTCCGGCTGCAACCGCAAAGGCAGCGTGAATAAATACGAAACCGCGCCCATATCACGCGGAGACATCGTGCAGCATGTCACCGCCAGCGGCACGCTCAGCGCCGTGGTCAGCGTGGACGTGGGCAGCCAGGTTTCCGGAAAAATCACCGCGTTGTATGCCGACTTCAACTCGCCGGTGAAAAAGGACCAGCTCATTGCGGAAGTTGATCCAACCGTCTATGAAGCCGCCCTGCGCCAGGCCGAGGGCCAACTGGCGAGCGCGAACGCCGATGTCACACTGAAACGCCAGAATTTGGAGCGAAAGAAGATTCTTGTCCCGCTGAAGGCCGCCTCGCAATTGGACCTGGATCAAGCCGTCGCCGAACTGGCGCAGGCCGAAGCCACGGTCACCATCAATCAGGCGGAGGTCGAGAGCGCCCGGGCAAATCTCGGCTACTGCAAGATCACCGCCCCCGTGGACGGAATCGTCATCTCGCGCAAGGTGGACCAGGGCCAGACACTGGCCGCCACCATGACCACGCCGGTCCTGTTCACCATCGCACAGGACATTACCAAGATGAACATCAGCGCCTCGGTATCCGAAGCGGACATCGGCCAGGTCAAGAACGGGCAACCGGTGGACTTCACCGTGGACGCTTTCCCCGATGAAGTCTTCCACGGCACCGTCACGCAGGTGCGCAAAGCGCCGACGACCACGCAGAACGTCGTCACCTACGAGACCATCATTACCGTGGACAACCCGGAGCAGAAATTGTTTCCCGGCATGACGGCCGATGTTTCCATCCTTGTCGCCGAACGCAGCCATGTCTTGAAAATCCCCAACACCGCGCTGCGCTACACGGCGCCGGAAGGCGCGACGTTCGAGCAAACTCCGCCGGCGAAACTGGAACGCAGCCAGCGCCTCGTCTATGCCCCCGGAAGCGACGGCGTGAAACTTCGGCCCGTCATCGTCAAAGCCGGCATCACCGACGGTGTGGACACGGAAATCCTCGAAGGCGTCACGGAAGGCACGCCCGTGGTGACTTCAACCCTTTCGTCCAGCGCCAAGTCCAGCGGTTTCGGCAGCGGTCCACCACCCCAAAGCCCATGAGCACGTCGACAAGCAACACGCCCGTCATCCAACTCCGCGATCTCGCCAAAACCTATCAGACCGGCGAAGTCGAGGTGAAGGCCGTGTGCGGCGTCACGCTGGAAATCCAGCGGGGTGAGTTCGTGGCCATCATGGGGGCGAGCGGTTCGGGAAAATCGACGCTGATGAACATCGTCGGCTGCCTCGACCAGCCCACGAGCGGAAACTATGTGCTCGACGGCGTCGGGGTCGCCGCACTCGACCGCAAACAACTGGCGATCCTTCGTAATAAAAAACTGGGGTTTGTGTTTCAAAGCTTCAATCTGCTGGCCCGCACCACGGCGCTGGAGAACGTCGAACTGCCCATGTTCTACAGTCATCCGCTCATCCCGCTGCGCACGCGTCGTCAACGCGCCCTGCAGGCATTGGAGAAAGTGGGCCTCGGCGACCGTGTCGGGCACCATCCCAGCCAGCTTTCCGGCGGACAGCAGCAGCGCATCGCCGTGGCCCGGGCGCTGGTGAACCAGCCGGAACTGGTGTTGGCCGACGAGCCGACCGGCAATCTCGACACCCGCACGAGCATCGAGATCATGGGGCTGTTCCAGGAACTCAACGGCTCCGGCATCACCATCGTCATGGTCACGCACGAACTGGACATCGCCGCCTATTGCAAACGCATCGTCGTCATGCGCGATGGGCAGATCATCAGTGACTGCTGGAATGAAAATCGTCGGCGCGCCCACGAGGAACGGGCGACGCTCGACCAGGCCGAGCAGAAAGCCCGACTGGCTTGACCATGTTTACCTATATTCAAACACTCCTGCTGCGGTCGTTGCTAACGGCCATGATTGCCCTGCGCGCATTGCGCCGCAACAAACTGCGCTCCACCCTCACGGCGCTGGGCATTATTATTGGAGTCGCCTCGGTGGTGGCGATGGTGGCGGTGGGCAACGGCGCGCAAGCCCGGATCGAATCCCAGGTCTCGGCCCTCGGCCAGAACTTGCTGAGCGTCTTCGCGGGCAGCCGCCGCTCCGGCGGCGTGAACTCCGGCTTGGGCAGCGCCAGCAGTATGACCCTCGCCGACGCTGACGCCATTCGACGTGAAGTGACAGACGTCGCCGAGATCAGTCCCGAAGACTCCACCACCGCGCAAGCCATTGCCAATGGACGCAACTGGTCCACGACCGTCGCCGGCGAATCGCCGGACTATTTGAAGATTCGCGATTGGAAGCTGGCCTCCGGCTCGATGTTTACCGACCGCGAAGTGCGCAGCGTGGCGAAGGTCGCCATCATTGGCTCCAAGACTGCAAACGAACTTTTTGGCCCGCTCAATCCCGTCGGTCAGACCGTGCGGGTGCAAGGCATTCCCTTCGTCATCATTGGCCTGCTCGAAAGCAAGGGCGCAGGCATGGGCGGCCAGAACCAGGACGACCGCATCCTCATTCCCTACACCACGGCCATGAAGCGCGTCACCGGGGATAAATACCTGCGCTCGATCAATGTCCAGATCGTCAGCGCCGATCGGATGGAAGTTGCCCAGCAACAAATCACCGCCCTGCTCCGCCAGCGCCATCGCCTGACGGCGGACCGTGACAATGATTTCAACATTTTCAATCAAAAGGAAATTGCCGACACGGTGAGTTCCATTTCGCGGATCATCACGCTGTTGCTCGGGGCGATCTCCGGCATTTCACTGGTGGTGGGCGGCATCGGCATCATGAACATCATGCTGGTGAGCGTTACCGAACGCACGCGCGAGATCGGCATCCGCATCGCTGTCGGCGCTCAACCCGGCGATATCCGGCTCCAATTCCTCATCGAAGCCATCACGTTGAGCCTGCTGGGAGGAATCATCGGCGTGCTCTTCGGCGTTGGCGTGTCGAGACTCGTTGTGGTCGTCGCCAATTTCAACGCCATCGTTTCAACCGGCTCAATCATTCTTGCCTTCGGCGTCAGCTTTGCGATCGGCGTGTTTTTCGGCTTCTATCCTGCCCGCAAGGCCGCCGCCCTTGATCCCATCGACGCCCTGCGTTACGAATGAAAGCCTCCCATAAGATGCGAATCCTGTCTTCGGTCAACTTCATGACAGAGGTTGGCGGCACGGTTCAATCGTCAACCGAAGAGAACGTCGTCTCCAAGGGCGCAGTAGTGTCCGCTTTGCGAATGTGCCTTCTGTTCCTGCTAGAGGACTCCAGCAAACGTGAGCGAACAGAGGCTAAAACTGTCGGCGGTAATTACAAATCAGCTGCTCTGCCAATTGAGCTACGCCGGCGTGAAAACGAATGGAACTATGCCATCGCCCGAGCGCTTAGTCCAGCGTGGCGAATGCCGCACCCAAATGCCCGATCAAATCCGAGGTTAACATGGCGCGTTCGCCGACCGTCTGGCTCGCAAGGTCGCCCGCCAACCCGTGAATGTATACCCCCGCCCGCGCCGCATCCGCCGGCGCCATGCCCTGCGCCAGAAACGCGCCGATGATCCCCGTTAACGCGTCGCCCATGCCGCCCTTGGCCATCCCCGCATTGCCCGTCATATTAATCCACAGCGGTCCCGATCTCTCCGTGATCACCGTCCCGGCGCCCTTCAATACCGTGACCACGTCGTATTCCTTCGCAAACCCGCGCGCGACCTCCCACCGGTTCGCCTGCACATCCTTGCTGGTCTTGCCGATGAGCCGCCCCATCTCTCCCGGATGCGGCGTGAACACCATCGGCTTGTGCAATTTCTTCAATGCGGCCACCCCTTGCGCAATCCCATTCAACGCATCCGCGTCCACCACCATCGGCGGGAACCACCCGCTCACCACCTTCCAAATCACCTTCTGCGTCTTCGCCTGCTGACCCAATCCCGGCCCCAGCGCCACGGCGTTAAACCCGGCAAAATCCGTCGGATCGAGTTTGTCGAAATCCGCCGGGCGCGGCATCACTTCCGGCGGACAATTCGCCGCCACGATCCGATAGATGCTCCGCGGCACCGCCAGTGTCACCAACCCGGCCCCGGCCCGCGCCGCCGCCTGCGCCGTCAGCACTGGCGCTCCGGTGTAACCTTCCGAACCGGCAATCACCAGCAGGTGGCCAAAATCCCCCTTGTTCGCTGTCCGCGGACGCCTCGGTAACAACGCTGCCACGTCGCGCGCCGTCACCAGTTCCACGTCGGCCTGAATCTCGTCCACCAGCTTCCGCGGGAACCCGATGTCCACGGTCTCGATCCGTCCCACAAATTCCGCCGCGGCGGGTTTGAGCAAGCCGATCTTCGGCAATCCCATCGTGACCGTCGTGTCCGCACGCACGCACACACCGCGGACTTCGCCCGTGTCGCTGTCCAGCCCCGACGGAATATCGATCGCCACCACCGGCCGATGCAGCCCGTTGATCACCTTGATCGCCGTCGCGTACGGCTCGCGCACCTCCCCGTTCAACCCCGTCCCCAGCAAACCATCCACGACCACCGCCGGTTGAAACTCCCCGACAAGCTCGGCAAATTGGTCGAGCGTCGGCAGTTCCACCACCCGCACCGCGTTCACGAGCTTCTGGAAATGCTGCAGCGCGTCGCCCTGCAATTCGTTGCGCTGACAAAGCAACACCAAGGCGGCCTGGCAACCGGCCCCCGCCAGATGCCGCGCCGTCACGATCGCATCACCGCCCTTGTTACCCTTCCCTGCCAGCAGCAACACCGACCGCGCATCCTTCCGCCGGAGGAACCCCATGGTCGTGCGGGCCACAGCATAACCCGCGCGCTCCATCAACTCCGCTCCGGGCGTGCCCGCGGCGATGGTGCCCTGGTCCAGTTGCCGAATCTGTTCCGTCGTAACCGCTTTCATCGCCGCCAGTGTAGCGAACGGCGTGCCCAAAAGCAACGTGTCAGCCCCATTTCAACCCCTATCTACCCTCCACCGACCCACGAATTTGGGTTCGTTTTGGGTTCGTTTTTTTCAGAAACCCAAGCCGGCGTGCACAGAATTGGGTTCGTTTGGTAATCCCCCGCGCACCCAACTTTCCCTCTCTGTGGACACACCCCACCCGCGCCACAAGTTGCGCACTCGAGCCAACCCGTCGCGTCTTACGTGCCCGCCCCGCCGTTTCCCTTCCTCAAGGCGTCATCCTGAGCTTGTCGAAGGATCTCTGGCGTTCGTCGTTCCGTCCTTCGCGCTCCCCCTAGTCCCCTATATCAAAGAACAATTCCCACTTCTTCCCAACACCCGTTATATCGTAACTCAGATACGAAAGTCAAATCCTAAATGCGACCCGATGGCACGTCAAGCAACAGGGGGGATAAGCGGCCCGGCCTCACCACCTGCCCATTCACCAATCCGCTACCGACCTCGCGCCTCATCCCGCCCCAATTGCGTTTGACAAGCTCCCGCGGGTTCGCCTAGCGTTCCCGGTCGATGCCAGCAATAACGCCAACGCCGATCTCTCCGTCCACCACCCGGCTCGGCTGGATTGGCACGGGCGTGATGGGAGTCTCCATGTGCGGGCATCTCCTGGAAAAAGGCTACACCGTCACCGTCCACAATCGGACCAAACCCAAAGCGCAGCCGCTGCTCGATAAGGGCGCGCAGTGGGCCGATTCACCTCGTGCCGTCGCCTCACAATCGGACGTGATCTTCACCATGGTCGGCTTCCCACGCGACGTGCGCGAAGTCTACTTCAGCAATGATGGCGTGCTCGCCGGGGTCAAGCCCGGCAGCGTCGTCATCGATATGACCACCACCGAGCCGAGCCTGTCGAAACAGATTTATGCCGCCGCCAAAGCCAAACGGGTCGATGCCATCGACGCGCCCGTCTCCGGCGGCGACGTCGGCGCGCGCAATGCCACGCTCTCGATCATGGTCGGCGGCGACGCGGATGCCGTCGGGCGCGTGCTGCCGCTGTTACAAATCCTCGGCAAGACCATCGTCCATCAGGGCGGTGCCGGCGCGGGTCAACACGCCAAGCTGTGCAATCAGATCGTCATCGCTGGGACGATGATCGGCGTGTGCGAAAGCCTGCTCTACGGCGCCAAAGCCGGGTTGAATCTCGACACCATGCTCCAATCCGTTCGCCCCGGCGCGGCCGGTTGCTGGACGCTCGATAATCTCGCGCCACGCATCCTCCAACGCAATTTCGCGCCGGGTTTCATGGTGGATCACTTCGTCAAGGACATGGAAATCGCCCTCGCCGAAGCCGAACGCATGAACCTGACCCTGCCGGGCCTGAAACTGGTCCACGACCTCTACCGCGCCGTCCAGGTCCAGGGCCACGGCAAAAGCGGCACCCACGCGCTGTATCTCGCCCTCGAAGCCATGTCGAAGAATCAGCCCTAACGAGCGCCATTCCCCTGCCTAACGCACGCGGAGATTGACGCGGGGCTCCAGAAGCTTGTGGACGAAGGGGTGCTTCAGGACAGTAACGGCGCGTCCGCCCGGGAACGCCCGGCGAGTGACCCTCACAGATGTTTCTACTTCGACACCATTGTGCCGGCGATGGTCTCGAGAAACGCTTTCATGCGGCGAGCATCATCGGGTGTTATGGGCGAAAGGCGTTTGGTCAGGTTCTCAGAAGCCCAACCCTTGCGGATGGCGAAGTTGTATAGTTGGCTGACTCTCACTTTGTTCTGATTGCGGGTCCGGAAGGAAAGTGTCTCGTTGCCAATGAACTGTTCCAATTCGACCAGGGTGATGCTGCTCAATGTCCGGTTCGGAAAAGCTTTGGAGAATTGTCCCAGGCAGGACTTCAAATCCCGCAATGTCCGGGTGCGACGCCCGTTCCTGGTCGCCGCTTCCAGGTGCGCTTTGGCAATTTCCTCAATCTTCGGAGCGTTTCGGAATTTTAAAACAGTTTTGACGTAGTGCTCAACGGCCTCGGTCAGGCTGGCTCCATACGGTTTGAGAATTTCAACCAGCCGGGCGGCTTCTTCCCGCACGGACGAGGGCGCCGACGCGGCTGGGACGCCGCACAAAAAGCACGGGCTGAATCTCGCTCGGCGCACAGGCTTTGGTTTGTTGGCTTTGGTCATGGCCGATTCGTTTGCTCGCAATCCATATGTGCTATATACAAACGCGATGCGCAAGTAGAATTGCGGTTGCATTCCGCAGGCTGATTCCGTAAGAGTTGCGTCCGCGAGTTTCCACAGATTGAAAGGACGATAAGCCATGTCAGTACCAATTCATGTGAATTTGAAGAACCAGGTCGCTGTGATCACCGGCGGCGGCGGCATCCTGTGCAGCGTGATGGCCAAGGCGTTGGCCGAGTGCGGGGCCAAGGTCGCCATTCTGGATCTGAAACCGGAGTTCGCCCAGAAAGTCGCCGATGAAATCAACACGGCCGGCGGCGTGGCGCGGGCGTTTGCGTGCAACGTGCTCGAAAAATCCAGCATCGAGCACGCCCACGAGCAGATCAAGAAAGCACTCGGACCGGTGGACATCCTGATCAACGGCGCGGGCGGCAATCACCCCAAGGGCACCACATCGAAAGAGTTTCTCACCGTCGAAGATCTTACTCAGAAAAAGGATGGCGTCGTCACGTTTTACGATCTGACGGTCGAAGGCATCCAGTTCGTGTTCAACCTGAACTTTCTCGGCACATTCCTGCCGACGCAGGTGTTCACCAGGGACATGGTGCTCAGGAAACACGGCAGCATCATCAACATTTCCTCGATGAACGCGTTCAAGCCGCTCACGAAAATCCCGGCCTACAGCGCGGCCAAAGCGGGCGTCAGCAATTTCACCCAATGGCTGGCGGTCCATTTCTCGAAGGTCGGCGTGCGCGTCAATGCCCTGGCCCCCGGTTTCTTCCTTACGGACCAGAACCGCACGCTGCTGACGCAGGCCGACGGTTCCTTGACGACGCGCGGCAACACGATCATCAGCCACACGCCCGCGGGCCATTTTGGGAAACCGGAGGATCTGATCGGCACGTTGCTGTGGCTGCTCAGTGACGAGGGATCGGGCTTCGTCACCGGGCAGGTCATCGCGGTGGACGGAGGTTTCAGCGCGTTCAGCGGCGTATAGCGGAACCTGTCGGAAGACGTAATCGCGGCTGCGGGTGGACACGAATTGCTACGAATCATTGGTGTTCATCCGTGTGGATTTGTGGCTAACTGGGTGTCGCGACACGGTGGATTGGATGGGTCGTCCCGTGGCCGCAGGCTTCAGCCGGCGCGCCCGAAAGGGTGCGGATACCGGCAGAGGAAAGCTGACGGAATACTAGCATTTTCAACCAAGGAAACTGACAATGACCACACCACAATCTGAAATCGGCCTGATCGGCCTGGCTGTCATGGGCGAGAACCTCGCCCTCAACATCGAAAGCAAAGGGTTCCCCATCTCCGTGTTCAACCGCACGACCTCGAAGGTGGACAACTTTATCAACGGGCGCGCCCAGGGGAAGAAGTTCTTCGGCGCGCACTCCCTGCCGGAATTCGTCGGCTCGCTGAAACGCCCGCGCAAAATCATCATGCTCGTCAAGGCCGGCCAGGCGGTGGACGAATTGATCGACCAATTGGTGCCGCTCCTCGAACACGGCGACATCCTGATCGACGGCGGCAACAGCCATTTCCCCGACACCATCCGCCGCACCCAGTACGTCGAGAGCAAGGGATTGCTCTACATCGGCACGGGCGTGTCGGGCGGCGAGGAAGGCGCGCTGAAAGGCCCGTCCCTGATGCCCGGCGGCAGCCCCGCCGCGTGGCCGCTGGTGAAAAACATTTTCCAGGCGATCTGCGCCCGCACACCCGATGGCGAACCGTGCTGCGACTGGGTCGGTGAAAACGGCGCAGGCCATTTCGTCAAGATGGTCCACAACGGCATCGAGTATGGCGACATGCAGATGATCTGTGAGACCTACGACCTGATGAAGCGCGGCCTCGGCATGACCAACCAGGAAATGCACGACGTCTTCGCCGAATGGAATACGGGCGAACTCGACAGTTATCTCATCGAGATCACGCGCGACGTCCTGGGCTACAAGGACGAACAAGGCCAGGAAGTCGTGGACCTGATCCTCGACGCCGCCGGCCAGAAGGGCACCGGCAAGTGGACGGTGGTCGCCGCGCTCGACGACGGGATGCCGCTGACGTTGATTGGCGAAGCGGTGTTTGCCCGGTGTCTGTCCGCGGTCAAAGAGGAACGCATTGCGGCTTCCTTGGAGATCAAGCCCAAGGTCAGGAAGTTCACGGGCGACAAGGCGAAGTTCGTCAACGATCTCCGCGCCGCGTTGTATGCGTCGAAGATCGTCAGTTACGCGCAGGGCTACCAGCTCATGCGCGCCGCCGCCAGAACGTACAAATGGAACCTCAACTACGGCGGCATCGCGCTGATGTGGCGGGGTGGTTGTATCATCCGCTCGGCGTTCCTCGGTGACATCAAGAAGGCCTTCAAGCGCAATCCTGATCTGGTCAACCTGTTGCTCGACAAGTTTTTCAAGAAGGCCGTGGGCAGCCGGCAGGCCGCCTGGCGCCGCGTCATCGTCAAGGGTGCGCAGCTCGGCATCCCGACGCCGTGTCTGGGTTCGGCGCTGGCGTACTTCGACGGCTACCGGAGCGACCGGTTGCCGGCCAACCTGTTGCAGGCCTTGCGCGACTACTTCGGCGCCCACACCTACGAACGCGTGGACAAACCGCGCGGCCAGGCCTTCCACACGAATTGGACCGGCCGCGGTGGAACGACCACCTCACAGACGTATACGGTGTAGAAGCCGAGAAGGACCGGCGTGAAAGACAAGTTGTTGGCGGCACCCATGGAACGCATCGAAGAGCGCATCTTCACGGTGCGTGGGCAGCGGGTCATGCTCGACTCTGACCTCGCCGCAGTGTACGGCGTCTTGACCAGAAATCTAAACAAAGCGGTGAAACGCAACCGCGATCGCTTCCCGGATGACTTTGTGTTTCTGCTTACCCGGCAAGAGGTTGCAAACTTGAAGTTCCAAATTGGAACTTCAAGTTTGGAGCACGGTGGCCGCCGCAAACCGACGTGGGCCTTCACCGAGCACGGCGCCGTGATGGCGGCCAACGTCCTCAACAGCAAGCGGGCGGCGCAGATGAGCGTGTTCGTTGTGCGGGCGTTCGTAAGGATGCGCGCCATGTTGTCGGACAATCGGGAGTTGGCCCGCAAGCTCGCCGCGCTGGAGAAGGAGCTGAAGGAACGCTTGGGCGTCCACGATGCCGCTATCGTCTCCGTCCTCCAACGAGTACTAGACCTCATTGATCCACCTGCCCTGCCTGCACCGCCCAAGAAGGAAATCGGGTTTCAAGTGAAGGAAGGCAAAGTCCGGTATGCGGTGCGTAGGAAAACAAGATACAGCCGTCCACGAACGCCGGGCCGCACGGCAACTCGATTCACCATTGCGTCCCGCGTTATGACAAGCTGAGTTTGTGCGATTAACAATGTTAGCCCAAGTGAGCCATGCAGCCTCCTACGAATGATAACGAGCCCCTTCCTGCCGCATGGGAAGTGTGGTGTAAGCGCGGAAGGCCATCTGCGGGACATCGACGCCGTGCAGTGCTGCGGCAGCGCGTTAAGCGTGGGGAAGTAAGAGGCTACTACAGCGATCTGCTGCTGGATCCCACGCTGCCTGACACTCATCCGCTCTATCCTTCGGTCGAGCACGTCAGTTATCCGAAGCAGCCTGCGAAGATTGTCGTCGAGACCCGCATCGTGAATGATATGAAAATCGATTCTCAGCGAAGAAGAGTTCTGGCATGCAATTGAGCACCTTTTCGTTGTAGGCACCGCTCAGAAGAAGATCAGCGAGCCATGCCAGCGACGAGACGCGTGGTCTCCCGCGAGACACTATGCAAAGAAGGGCTAACAATGCGACGAGCCAACGCAGGCTATCGCCCGCGTCGGCTATCTCTGACGTTCGGCGTCGATTGAATTGTTCACTCAACAAAGTTGAATACACAACCTCTACGAATTAGTGAAAGGAGCATCCGATGAAGATTGAACTGAAGAAGAATTGCAAGTATGCGCTGGTCGTGCCCACGAGCATGGGGATCCGGATTACGCCCCCCAACGGGCAGCCCGTCCACGCCGCGAGTTCGTACATCATGCAGGCCACCAGTGCGGAGACGAACGTGGCCAGCGTGGCGTCGTTTCTGGGTCTGCGAGTGAAAGTCCTGACGACATTCGTCAAGGGCAGTCCGATCGCGCAGGTTATCAAGGACAACCTCCAGAGCCGCCACATGGACTACGAAGGCGTCGAGGTTCCGCAGGGCGGCCCGTGGGGCTATCGGCATCAGTTCAATATCGCCGACAGCGGTTACGGGTCGCGCGGACCCCGTGTGTGGAACGATCGCGCCGGCGAAGTCGGCCGGACGCTGAACGTGAAAGATTTTGATCTGGACCGGATCTTCGGCACGGAAGGCGTTCAGATCGTCCACCTGTCGGGCCTGATCGGCGCGCTGTCGCCCGAAACGGGGACGTTCTGCCTGGAACTCGCGCGGGCGGCGAAGAAACACGGAACCAGGATTTCGTTTGACCTGAACTACCGCGCGTCGTTCTGGAAGGGCCGCGAGAAGGAACTCGCCGCCATCTTCGCCGAGATCGCAAGCGTGTCGGACATTCTGGTCGGCAACGAGGAGGACTTCCAGCTTTGCCTCGGCATCAAGGGTCCCGAAGCGGGCGGCAAGGGCCTCACGTCAAAGATTGACGGCTTCAAGGGGATGATCCAACGCGTGAAGAAAGCGTATCCGAACGCTTCGACGTTCGCCACGACGCTTCGCGAAGTCGTCGATACGAACCACCACCTGTGGGGCGCGATCATGGCCGCGGGCAAGGACTGGCACGTCGTCGAGCCCCGCGACATCACGGTCCTGGACCGCATCGGCGGCGGCGACGGGTTTGTCGGCGGCATGCTCTACGCGATCCTCAAGGGATGGGAACCCGAGAAGTGGGTCCAGTTCGGCTGGGCCAGCGGCGCGCTGGCGACGACGCTGCTGACCGACTACGCGCAGCCCGCCGATGAAGATCAGATTTGGAGCATCTGGAAGGGCAACGCGCGCGTGCAGCGGTAAGCAGCTTGGTGCATCGGGGTTCGAGCCGCGGCACGTATAAGGTAATCGACGTAGCATTATGCGTCCGTGCCCGTTCATGCGATTCGGTTCGCTTGTAATCGGCACTTGCCGCGTGTAGTTTACTTCTGCTGGCCGGTGATCAATCTCTGAGGAACCAACATGGCTACATACTTTGCACGCGGCGGGGTCAACGACAACATCACCACTGCGGACAAGCGCGAGGCGCTGGCGCAAGCACTCAAAGTCCTCGGTAAAACGCCGCGCAAGGTGCTGGTGCTGCCACCGGACCATACGCGGCTGAATTCCAATGCCGGAGAGCTGACCGACCTGCTGTACGAACTGCTGGCGGGGAAGGTCGAAGTGGACATCATGCCGACGCTCGGCACGCATACGCCGATGACGGAAAAACAGCTGCGTATGATGTTCGGCGACAAGATTCCGTTGGACCGATTCAAGGTGCACGACTGGCGCAAGGGCATCCGTCACGTCGGCGACGTTCCCGGCCAGAAGGTGCGGGAGTGGTCGGGTGGCCTCGTGGACTACGACGTGCGCATCGAAGTCAGCCAGCGGTTGTTCGCGGGGTACGACCTGATCCTGTCCGTCGGTCAACTCGTCCCGCACGAAGTCGTCGGCATCGCCAATTACACCAAGAACATCCTGACCGGCGCGGGCGGCGCGGACACGATCAACAAATCGCATTTTCTGGGTGCCGCCTACGGCATGGAGCGGATGATGGGCCGGATCGACACGCCGGTCCGCCGCCTGTTCAATTACGGCGCCGACATGTTCCTGCGCGATCTTCCGATTGTGTATGTGCTCACCGTTATGGAGAAGAATAAAACCGGCAACGGCATGATCATGCGCGGGTTGTACATCGGCAACGACGTGGAGACGTTTACGATTGGCGCGCGGCTGTCGCAAAAGGTCAACCTCGACCTGCTCGACAAGCCGTTGCGGAAAGTGCTCGTCTATCTCGATCCGCACGAATTCAAGAGCACCTGGCTCGGCAACAAAGCGATTTACCGCACCCGGATGGCGATGGCCGACGGCGGGGAACTGATCATTCTCGCCCCGGGTCTGAAAGAGTTTGGCGAAGACGCCGAGATCGACCGGCTCATTCGCAAGTACGGGTACCGGGGCACGCCGGCCACATTGGCGGCGGTCAAAGCCAACGCGGAGCTGCAGAACAACCTCAGCGCCGCGGCGCACTTTATCCACGGCTCCAGCGAAGGCCGGTTCAAGATTACCTACTGTCCCGGCCCCGGCCTCAGCGCCGACGAGATTCACTCGGTCGGATTTGAGGCCGGCAACCTCGACGCGATCGTCAAGCGTTATCAACCCGAAACCCTGAAGGACGGTTTCAACCGCCTGCCGGACGGCGAGGAGATTTTCTACATCAGCAATCCCGCGCTCGGCCTCTGGGCGTTGCGCACCCAGTTCGAGCCGGCCGCGTAACGATGGTCTGCGGGTTCCGAAGCGGACGGCGTACCTCTGAGTGAAGTCAAGGGTGAAGCCTGATCCGATCCTCGTGGCTGGTCACCCTTTCCGGGCTAAGGGTGGACGGCGATAACACCAGCCGCCGCGTTATGTGTGGCACGCCAAGGGCGGCGGCAGCCTTTCCCCTGGCTCCGGACGAATACTCCCTGTGGCTCGATAAAACTAAGAGCCCATCTTAAAACCGCGTGCCGCGACTTGAATTCCGAGGATTTCCGCCAAAACCTGGGTTTTGGGATAGGCTCTAAGTCACGTCAAGTCTGGGCCTTCGTTTGACTTCATGCAGTAGAGATGCGCGGATTTCATTCGTTGGTCAATTGGATGACGGCGGCCGACGACACCGGCACTTTCACTGAAAACTGTCCTTTGTTGAAAGGGGTGGACAAAGAAGTCCACTTGCCAGGCCAACTGCCGTTATCTTGAATTGACGCTCCACCTAACGTCACACCCGCAGTGGCGGTGATATCGCTGCCGGGTGCGGTCAGGAACATCACCTGTCTACGAGTATATGGATTGCCGGGTGCGATGGTGACGTTCGCATCACGTGATCGCGCGGTCTCCTTGTTGATGAGCGTGATGTACAGGCTGCCGTTGTTGGATCGCACGCCATACACGGTCAGGTTGATTTGATCGGTGTTGGACGTGAAATGGACGGGGATCAATTGACCGTGACAACCCAGATCAAATGCCTTGATCCCATACCCCAGCGGTCGTACCGCAAACCCTTCCACGGAATTCCAAAACACGACATACCTTTGAGGTTCCGTAGGCCGCGCGCTGTCCACGTAGCCGCCCGTGTGAAAGTTTATCCCCGCGGCGCCGTGATTGGCCCACCAATACAGGTAATCCAGTGCCCACAACGCGGAGGCGAACGCATCGCTGGAGCCGGAGGCGCCGCCATTGGAGTAGCTGTTGGCCTCTTCCAACCGATATTGCATTCCAGAAGCCAGCACCGTGGGAACAAATGTGTCGTATAGTTTTTGATAGACGCTGAAAAGACTTGCAGAGAGCAATTTTTCACAGGCCGCCACGGCATTGGTGGCTGCGCGACCACTTCCCCCCGGATATTCATGTTGCGTGACCATCAGGACATGTTTGTTGTGCGCGAACTCTCTGGCAAAATCGTTCGCCCACTGAACGTCTTTGTGCATCGTGCTCGGACCGCAAAACACGGCCTCGGGAGCATTGGTGGCGGCGCTGATTACCGCCATGTAATTACTGACCGCCTGGTTATAGGCTTGCGAGTCTTTGAACAGCTTGTCGGATTCGTTTCCGAGGGCGAAGCAGGTAAGTTCGGACCGATAGTTGTCCATTATGTATTTGGCTGTTTTGGCGGCATCCACCGGGTTGTTTCCGTTCAGTCGGAGGGTGTAAATGACTTTGATGCCCGCCGCCCGGGCAAAACCAAACAGGCTGTCAATGTCAGCCTTGTCCGGAATCTTCACAGTGTCCCGTTCCGCCGTATTGCCGCCAACCCGTAGACTTTGAATCCCCAGTATCTGGAACATTCTGACCAATGACTTGTTCGCTGGGCTGAAAAAATATTCACCGTTCGTGGCCGGGTCGACCAACGACATTTCATAACTTAGCCCAATGAAATCGGACGGGATCGTTGCGCCGGGAGATTTTGGATCAAGAGTAATATCTACGGGCAACGCCGCGAGAGTCATGCTGGAACACAGGCAAAAAGCGATCAATGAAGAGAGAACTTTTCTCAAAAAGGTGGCCGGCACATTCATGTGGCCGACTGTATGTCGTCAACAATTGTCGGGCAAGCGGAAACGCAGAATACGGCATGCTGGAAAGCAACTCCGATAGCCTTGACCGCGACGGGTCGGATCACTCCTTGACCTGCAAGGATGCGGAGCTCACCCCGGGGCTTTCGCGGAGGTTTCTCTGACCGTTAAACTCGACGCAAGAAGCACATCCATGAGACTTTCGTCCTCGGAGGCGGCGCGCCTCAGCAACAACTCGGCGGCGGTCACTCCAATCTTCTCGGGGTCGGCATGCGCACCCGTGATTTTGGGATGTTCCTCCTCGCAAACGCGCGTGGCATCCACGGCGACCACGCTGATTTCCTCCGGCACGCGCCACCCGTTTTGCATCAGACAATTAATCACCCCACGGGCCATCAATCCGTTGGCGCAAATCCAAGCCGTAGGAAAATTCTTGCGCGAGATTTGGCCAAGCATGATTTCGCCCGCTTTCCATCCACTGAGGCGGTCGCCGAGGTCCACATTCACAATGAATTTGTCGGCCAGTTTCAAGTCGTGCCGATTTAGCGCCTCAATCAATCCTGCGTGCCGGCGGATATTGTAATGAAGCCCTTTGTCACCCGCGATCCAGGCAAACCGGCGGTGCCCCAGCTCTGTCAGATGGTCTACCAGAAAACTCAATGCCTGATCCTCGTTCGCCATCACCGAATGGCAGATTCCGGGGTAGCTCACGGAGACGGCTACCAGATTCGGCTGCACCGCTTTAATGGCTTTCAGGAATTTGATGTCGACCTCTCCGAGCACGGCGAGGCCGAAGACCTGGTTTTGCCGAAGCTTTTGTTGCACGGTGCGGGTGCCAAGGTCGTCTTCGGATCCGAGAAACACCGAGTGGTAACCGCGCGCCAGCAAGCCGGTATGCAACCCGTGTTGCACGTGGCTGAAGAAATTGCTCTGGGTGTGCAACCGCAGCCCGCTGCGCAAAATGAATCCCACATTCGTGATCAGGGCGCCGTTGCCATTGAGCTGCATGCCCTTGGGCCGATAGCCGATCCGGAGAGCGTGGTCCCAAATCCGCTGATAGGAATCCGCGCTGATGTTCTGCCGCATCCCGTTCAGCACCATGGACACCAATGCCTGCGAAACGCCCAAGTCCTGGGCAATGCGTTGCTGGGAAACGCTCTCTTTCTTCTTCACAATCCGAATGTAAACCAATGAGGCTGTGGTTGAAAGCAGAAAGCGCCGGGCGGTGTTTCAAATTTTTCACTTGCAAACGTTGGGAAAACCTAATAATTATAAAGCAATGTTCCATCATCGTGCCATTGTCGCCTTGAGCGACCTCGAGATCGACGACTTCCTCCCCGGGCCGCTCTGGGCAGAATTGGAGGAACTCCTGTCCGGGTACCGCCGTATCCAGCTCCCGCTGACCAGATCGGACGATTGGGAGCGGCTGTGGCGCGGCTCTCCAGCGGACATTCTCATCTCCGCATGGCAAACGCCTTCACTCAACTCCACCTTGCAGCCGTCGGATTTGGAGCGGTTGAGCTACGTGTGTCATTTGGCGGGCAGCGTCCGCAAGCTCGTCCCCCGCGAGTTGATCGAGCGGGGCTTGCTGGTCACGAACTGGGGTAGCTCGATCAGTGCAACCGTTGCCGAGTGCACGCTGATGCTCATCCTGATGGCTTTGCGGCGCGCCTCGCATTGGGCGGTGGCCATGCACCGTGACGGCGCATGGAAAAACGGAAACACTTACACGCAAAGTTTGCTTGGACGGCGTGTGGGGATTCACGGCTTTGGCTCGATCAGCCAATGTCTGGTCCCGATGCTGCGGCCGTTTACTTCAACGATACAAGCCTATTCACCGAGCATGCCGGATGCGATCTTTTCCACACTCGGCGTGAAACGTCTGGCATCGCTGAAGGAACTATTCGCCGAATCCGACGTGGTCGTGGAGTTGGCCGCGGCAACGCCGGAGAACTATCATGTCGTGACGGAGGGTCATCTGCGCATGATTCCCGAAGGCGGCGTGTTTGTGAACGTGGGGCGCGGCTGTGTGGTGGACAAGGAAGGGCTGCTCCGCGTCGCGCGGGACGGCACGCTGCAAATTGCGCTCGATGTTTTCGAGCATGAGCCGCTGCCGGCCGATTCGCCCCTGCGCGGATTGCCAAACGTCACGCTCCTGCCCCATCTGGGTGGTCCCACGCGCGACCGGCGGCGCGATGCCGGCGCCCTCGCAGTGAAAAATCTCCGCGCCTTCTTGCGCGGTGAACCGCTGGACGCCGTCGTGACACTGGAGGTTTATGACCGCTCCAGTTAGCGCCGGCGGCCTGTCGTGGGGCATTTCGACCATCGGTTGCGCGGATCTCTCCCTTCCGAAAATCTGCAAGCTTCTCAGCGAGTTCGGTCTCCGTGAACTTGAGATTCGTGCCGTGGACGGGCGTATTGATTTGCCGCAATGGGCTGTGGACACCGGCTGGCCACCGCTACGGGCCGCCGCCTTGTTCGTAAAACATCAGATCCATTTCCGCGTTGCGGGCTCTTCCTTCAAACTTGTCGGCAACGATGAAAAGTCACGCGATGAAATGGTAGCGTTTTGCCAATGGGCCGATTCGTGGGGGGCAACGTACATCCGCGCGTTTGGCGGTGGCACCTGGGGGAAACCGTTGACGGACACGGATTACAATCAAGCGGCCCACACGGTCGCATGGTGGTATCGCGAAAGGAAGCGGCATGGCTGGCAGACCGAATTGCTACTGGAAACTCATGACGGCTTCTCCGCTTCCACTCCCTGCCGCAATCTCATGGCGCGGTTAACCGAACCGATCGGCATCATCTGGGACTCGCATCATACCTGGCGGCTTGGCGGCGAATCCCCGCTCGAATCGTGGTCGCAACTATCCCGGTGGATTCGTCACGTTCACGTCAAAGACAGCATCGGCAAACCGTCGGCGCGCCACCCGTTCACGTATGTGTTGCCCGGCGACGGCGAGATGCCGCTGGGACAGGTCGTCGAGATATTGAACGAGCATCAGTTTCCGGGGGCGGTTTCCCTGGAATGGGAACGCCTCTGGCATCCGTATCTGCCGCCGTTGCGCGAGGCGTTGACGCGATTGAAAGCGCAGCCGTGGTTTGTGACTTCGGTGAAGACTGTCGATGAACACCCATCTCCTGTCATCGCCCGCTAATTCTCCCGCGGCAGCTCCGAACACTCTTGTAAACAAGTTACCGGAAGGCGCTTACGCGTGGTGGCGGTCCGCAGCCGAACATCTTCTCGTTCCGCTGGCCGCTCTGATGAAGCCGGACAAGGCGGATCTACCATTGCGCGGACAAGCCAGCAACCACGGTGCGCAAGCGGATCGGCTCGAATCCTTCGCCCGTCCTTGCCTGCTGGCAGCTCACTGGTTCGCGAGCGAACCGGGCGCGTCCGAGAAACTCTCCCGTGATGAAATAGCGGCGTGGTTCCGGCGCGGGTTGCTGGTTGGCACCGACCCTTCCAGTCCGGAATACTGGGGGCCGACGGCGAATCATCATCAGCACACTGTTGAAATGGGGGTGCTCACGCTGGCGCTGCAAATCGCCCGCTCGTCCCTGTGGGAGCCGTTGTCGAAATCCGAGCGCGAACAGGTGGCGCGCTGGTTCGCCAGCATCCGCGGCGCGGGGTTGCACCGTAACAACCACATGTTCTTCAGTGTGATGACACTGGCGTTCTTGAATCAAGAGGGTTTTGCCCGCAGCAGTGACGGGCCGGTAATGCGTCACTTGCTGGACGTGCTTGAAAACATGGCGCTGGGCGGCGGATGGTTCATTGACGGGATGAACGAAACAATTGACTATTATCAAGCTTACGCCTTTCATTACTATGGACCGTGGTGGGCCAGACTTTACGGCCACACCGATTCCGAACGCGCCCGTCGCTGGAAGGAGTGGACCAGACAGTTTCTCAAGGATTACATCCACTTCTTTGCTGCCAGCGGCGAAAATCCTCCCTTCGGACGGTCTCAATGCTACCGGTTTGCCGCGACGGCGCCGTTCGGCTTGGCGGAATTTTGCGGGGTGTCGGCCATCCCGCCGGGCCAGGCCCGGCGCGCCTGTACGCGCAACCTGGATTTTTTCCTCCGTCGCGACGTGTTGCAGAAGCAGGGAGCGTTGTCGCTCGGCTGGGTCGACGAATTCCCGGACCTCACCGAGGCGTACAGTTGCGCCGGCTCCCCGTATTGGGCTGCAAAGGGATTCGCCCCGTTGCTGCTGCCGTCGAAACACCGGTTTTGGCAGGCGAAGGAAGAACGTCTGCCGTCCGAAAAATCAGATTTCCAGATCGCCCTGCCCCAGGTCGGATTGGTCGTGCGCAGCCATGATGGCGAAGTCGAGGTCTTGAACAACGCCAACGGAATCTGCGTGGGCAACATCGCGTTCGGCACCTGGAAGTGGGGCAAGCTGAGTTTCCGCTCCGGCGTCGGCGGCGAAATCGCGCCCGCCGCCGGACGCTATCCTCTCGATGCGGCGCTTACGGCGGAATTCGCGAATGGAACGGTTTATGGCCGGCACCAATGTCAGCCTGTTGCCGTGGCTGCGGATCATTGCGCGTCGGTGTACGGCTTGGGCGACCGGTACACCCAGAATCAGGCGAGCGTCGAAACACATCTCTGGTGGAAAGGGGGTTGGCAGCTCCAGTGGCACCGCGTGGTCGCTTACCAACCAGCGCTCTTTCGGCTGGGCACTTACAGTTTGCCGTTGAAAGATGCCTCCCCGCAGAACGTGTCGATTGCTGCGGAGTTTGCTCACGCCGAAAGTGTCGAGTGTGGCGTGGCCATCCAACCATTGCTGGGTTTCCAGCGCCTCAAAGCGCACGAGTCCGATCCGCAACGCCGCACGCACATTCTCAGTTGGCACTCGCTCGTTCTGGCGGCGGAAACGGAAGAGATCGTCGGTGAGCGACACTTGATCGCCTTGGTTTGGGTTGGCCGGATGGATCAGGAGCGCACTCCATGGAAGGTCCAGTCCAGCTCCGGGGGCAAACTGACGTTGCGCCACCCGGCGCTCGGAGAATGGCACGTGGCGCACTCGGAATTGCCGAAGTTGTCCACGATCGGGCAACAGATCCGATAAACTTGTTCCCGATTATTGCCTCGCCGTGCCGCTGGACCAACTTGGCCGTCAGTATGCAGTTCATCCTGTCTTTCCCTGCGCATCGGGCTCGGCGGACAGTGCCGCTGTTTTGATGTTAAGCGGGCGACCGGAAAAGCCCCCCGAAACATCGACCGGCAGGCAGAGATACCAATGGGTCAAGTCGAAATTGCCAGATGGCGAAAGATCGGGATCAAGCGCTGCGGCGGGCGCAACCGTAAGGCCAACGAGGAGAATGCCGCTGAGCGAAAACACAGTGAATTTCACGGCGTCCAATTGAGGAATTGCCGCGCGCGAAGCAACGGGTTTTATTAATAATAATTATATAACAATCCTGGCACTTCAAATATCCCCCTTTTCCCTCGCACCGCCGACGCTGAACATCGTTCGAGTGGGGGCAACCGTGGTTCTTTTCTGGCCGACGAAGAACGCCGAGGGCTTAAAATTGGAATACGCCACGATTGTGCCCACGGAACACCAGATACCTGCCGGGGCCCCCATGATCCTTGGCGGTAAACACCTCGTCACCGACTCGATCTCCGGGGGTGGATTGAAAATCCCACCATCCCCATAAGCCATCGAGTCCTCCCAAGCCGCTTTCCCGCGGCACATGAAGTGCTGCCGAGACGTGGCGAGGCGTTATCACTCGAAAGACGGGCAAAAAAATGCGAAAAAATGCTTGCATTACCGGTCAGCCGCTGCTAGTTTTTGATAGTTATAAAGTAACGGGAAGGCACTTTATTCCCGACGGAACAGTAACGCGCTGCTTGGCGCTCACGGTGTGGACGTTGGTGCAAGGGCGCGCGGGAACCCAGGAGCAAATCAGTGCTCCACAAACGGCGAGGGATAGATAAAATGATTCAGTCGCAATCAGTCACCCGGATACTTCGAAAATCAACCCCAGCCCTCATGGCCGCTATCCTGGCCGTTGGATTACTGGCCAGTGCGTCGCGCAGCCTGGCCGCCAGTCTGACCTGGACAAATACTGTCGGCGACGTCTGGAACAGCCCGACGGCCTGGCAGACGAACCCGGTCGACGTCGCGACGAACACGATCTCCCCGCCAGCAACTGTTAACCTGGGTTGCGTGCCCGACGTGAACGCGATTGTTGGCGGGATCGCCACCGACCTCACCATCTGCACCAGCGTCGTCGGCGGCGGCGACGGGTTCCCCGCAATGGCTGACAGCGCATCCTTCACAAACGACGCGACCTATGCCGTGAACATCAACGTTACGACAAACGTCAGCTCCATCATATTCTCAAACACGGCGGGGACAGTCACAATCGGAGCCGGCGTGAATACGTTGACCGTCACGGGCTTCTTTAGAGTCGCCGATGGTGGTGCCACGTCGACCGTTTATTGGTCGGGCGGCACGCTGGCCATGGGGAGCAGTCGGGGTGAGTTTGAAGTTGCCAGTAACAGCACGAATTCTTTGGGCGTGTTTGCGGTGACCAATGGGACCGTGGCCCTCGGCGCCCTCACGTCCGTGGGCCGAGCGGGAGCGGCATCGGTGGGCACGTTCATCATCAGTGGCCCCGGGGTTGTCACGAATGCCGTTGGCGAGTCGGGCACGTTTTTTGTTCGCGGCCCGGGCAACGGCCAGTTCAGCCAACTGATCATCACCAATGGCGGCAAGCTGTTTATCAATCCCGGCAATGCGGAAAGTCCGTTGCAGACTTTCTCGAACAGTCTGGTGCTCGTTTCGGGCACCAACAGCCTTTTGTCTGTCAGTACCACTACCGCGAGCCATGACCTCGATATTGGTGATGGCAGCTCCCTAACCACCGCGACGTCGCCCGGCTGCCTGATGATCGTCAGCAACGGTGCGACCGTGTTTGCGGATGGCACCATCTCCTTTGGCAGAGGTGCTTCTTTCAATACCGGGGTTGTCTGCGGCGCGGGGTCGCAATTGCTCGCCGGATCTTCGACGAATGGCGGTCTTGTCATCGGCATCACGGGCGGCAACTACAACGATCTCATCGTCTATAACGGCGGTTATCTCAACGTCAACGGCAACAACGCCCTGGCCAACTCCATCCTCGACGTTGATGACGGCACCGGTCAATTCAACGGATTTCAAATGGGCGGGACGGGCGCCATGAGCACGGGTTTTGCCATACAGGTTCGAAACAACTCAAACTCGACGAACTGCACGATGACCGTGTCCAACGCGGTGTTCACGTGCAGTGATATCGAGATCGAGGGCAACAGCAACAGTCTGAGTGTTTTGGCCAATGGAACGCTCATCTTCAGCAATGCCGTCGCCGTCCTGACCAACACGAACGCGGTCAATGAAGTACTTCGGCTTGCCGCCGCAAGCGGACCCGGTGTCGCGACCATCAATGCTGGCACCATCAATGCCGTCAGCGGCACCAACGCCTTTGAAGTCACGATTTCCGGTGGTACACTGACACCATCGGGGTGGGCCGGCAACTCGTTGATCATCACCAACGGGGGCAAGCTGCTATCGGAGTTGGCCGAGATCGGCCGTAACAGTTCGTATAATACCGGCGTTGTCGCCGGGGTTGGATCGGTGTGGTCAAACTGGACGAGCCAAATCGCCGGCGCGCCCACCAACTACATTCACGTGGGCGATGCCACCACGATCACAAGCAGCTACAATTATCTGGCCATTCAGAATGGCGCCCTCGTAGCCAACAATGGCGAAATCCAAATCGGCACGACGAATATCGCCCCCTATAACACGGCTGTGTTTGGAAGCGCCGGCGCGCCCAGTACCATCATCAACAGCGGGAATGTCGAGGTCGGTGTCGATGGCCAGACATACGGCAATACCCTCATCATCACCAACGCTAGTTTGAACTGTGGCAGTCTGAGCGTCGGCGGGATCGGCGCGACGAGCAACTTTTTGCAGATCGCAGCCGCAACGATTACGGTCAACGGTCCCATGTACGTTGCAGGGACCAATACCGCGAACTTCTCGTCCGGTGTGCTGGCCGTCGGCAGTATGGCCTTCGATCCCACCGCCAACAACGGGAGCGGCTTCGTCGTCGGCGATGGCACCCACGCCGCAATCTACGCCATGGATACGGGCGACACCGGCTATCATTACTTTGGAGGCGGGCTCGTGGTCACCAACGGCGCCACCTTGGAGGGCAACGGCACGCTGGTCGGCAACGTGACCGTGCTCGGCACATTTGCCCCGGGGTTCGGGGTTGGCACGGTCTACGCGAGCAACAACCTCACGTTTGGAAGTTCGGCCGTGCTGGACTACGACCTGGGCACCATCAGCGATTCGGTAACAGTCAACAGCAACCTGACACTGGCCGGCACACTCAACATCAACAATGCGGGCGGCTTTGCGTCAGGCAACACGTATTTGCTGTTTACGTACAACGGCAGCCTTACCTACAATGGCCTGAGCATCGGCACGACGCCGATCGCGGGTCCATCTTATGTTATTAATACCAACACGCCAGGCCAGGTGAACTTGGTTGTGTCAGGCGGGTCGGTGAATCCGTTTACCACCTGGCAGAACCATTATTTCGGCAGCACCAACTGCGCGCTCTGTGGTGCGAACGCCTCGTACACGGGCGACGGCATGAGCAACACCAACAAGTTCATGGCCGGCTTCAACGGCGCGAACGCGGCGGCGTACCTGCACATCATCAGCATCTCCAAGGCGGTGGCGGGAGGCCAGACCAACATCACCGTGACCTATCTCGGCGCCAGTGGTGACACCACCTACTCGCCGGGGTTTGCGTCGCGGACCAACATACTGGAATACACCACAGGGACTGCCAACGGAAGTTACTCGTCGAACAGCTTTGCGAGCACCGGTCAGACGAACATTCTCGGTGTTGGTCTCAGCGTTAACGGAGGGACGGGGCTCGGTACCGTTACGAACATGACGGACACGGCGGAACCAGGCAGTACCAACCGGTACTATCGGGTCCGCGTGTTGTTGCCATAATGCGCGTCGACAGGCGACAGCGTCACAATCGGTAGGGCAATTATGCGTGGCAATCGGGCCAGTACGTTTGTCTCGGTTCTCTCGGTGTTGCTCTGCCTTACCGGCGCGACCGCGTGGGCGCTCAACCCCAACCTGCCGCCGGGCAGCAATTTTAATCTGAATAATTGGTATATTCAGTTCCCCACCGACAATGGCAGCCTCACCTGTTCCGCCGGAGACGTGGATTCGGCCACAACTACCCAGCTCATCGACGGCTACACCAATGCGCCGTATTTCTACACCGGAACCGATGGCGCGATGGTGTTCTGGGCGCCGATCAATGGCGCGACGACGAGCGGCTCGAGTTATCCACGCTCGGAATTGCGCGAGTTGATCGCCACCAATAATACAGGTGTCAACTGGATCCCCTACGGCACACATATTCTGAATGCGCAGTGCAAAGTGTTGCAGGTGGCGCCCAGCACCGAGTCAGTCATCATCGGCCAAATCCACGCGGAAAGCGGTGACGCCCTGCCAACGGTAAAAATCTATTACGATAACGGTTCGGTCCATGGGACCGTCAAGACCAACTCCACAGACGACGGCAGCGACTACGACTTCCCGTCCGTAAGCGTCGGGTTGAGCAACGCCATCACGTATACAATCGAACTCGTGAACGGCCTGGTCACGGTTGTCATCAACAGCAAGACCAATTCGTACAATATTTTCCAGTCGGACCCGACGTACACGAATGAAACGCAGTATTTCAAAGCCGGGGATTATTGCCAGGCCGACTCCTGCTCGAACCCGTCCAACTACGGCGCGCGCGTCGCATTCTACGCCCTGACCCGATACGACGCGCCGAGCATCACCAACCAGCCTGCCGGCCAGAGCGTTTTGGTGGGCAGTAATGTGACCTTTGCGGTGGGCGCGCTCGGCAGCCCGCCGTTGGGATATGCCTGGCTGCTGAACAACACCCCCATCAACAACGCGACCAATGCCACCCTCACGATCCCCAACGTGCAGCTCACCAACGCCGGCAGTTACACCGTGGCGGTCACCGATCTCACGGGCGGCATTGTCACCAGCAGCCCCGCTGCTACGCTGACGGTGCTCGCGGCCAATTATTTCACCGGCAGTCCAACGAGTGGCACGGCGCCGTTGGGGGTGACGTTCACCGGCGTATCCACTGGTAGCGTCAGCAGTTGGTCTTGGATTTTTGGTGATGGCGGCGTGACCAACAACCTGACCACTAACATCGTGTTCTATACCTACAACACAGCGGGTGTTTATAGCGTAACAATGATCGCCAGCAGCCCGGGTGGTGCGAGCACCAACGAGGTGTCCAACTACATTGATGTTACCTGCCCGACGATCACGGTATCGCCGTCGAACCTGCCGAACGCAACGGTCAGCAGTTCCTATAGCCAGACGATTAGCGCCAGCGGCGGCAGCGGTTCGTATACCGATACTGTAAGCGCCGGCACACTACCGGCTGGCCTCTCCCTGAGTTCGGGTGGCGTCCTCTCCGGCACGCCGACCGCGACGGGAAACTCAACTTTCACGGTGCTGGCCACGGACACACGCACCGGCTGCACGGGCCAACGGAGCTACACGTTGAATGTGGTTTGTCCAACGATCATCTTGTCACCCAATGGCGCGAATCCGACGGTGCTGACCGGCGGGACGGTGGGCACGACGTACAGCCAGACGATTACCGCCAGCGGCGGTACGGGACCTTACAGCTACGCCGACACGTTGGGCACGTTGCCAACGGGCCTGAGTTTGTCCTCGGCGGGTGTTCTGTCCGGCACGCCCACGGCGGCGGGGCAGTACAACTTTAAGGTCACGGCGACGGACACCAAGGGATGCACGGGTAGTCAGGTGTACCGCGTGACAATGACCTGCCCGACGATCACTCTTTCCCCCATAAGTTTGCCTAACGGAACGGTAGATACCTCGTACGGCACCCAGACCGTCAGCGCCGGCGGCGGCACCGGGCCGTACACTTTTGCCGTGACCAGCGGTACGTTGCCGGCGGGACTCAGCTTGAATGGCGCTAATGGCCAGATTACCGGCACACCGACCTCCCCAGCCTCACAGACGTTCACCGTTACCGCGACGGATAACAACGGATGCACCGGCAGCCAGCCATACACCGTGACACCAGTCTGTCCAACGATCACGTTGACCCCGGCGGCAGGCACGTTGGCCACCGGCACGGTGGGCACAGCCTACAGCCAGACGTTTGCCGCCAGTGGCGCCAACAATTCGTTCACCTACAGCGAGACAGCAGGAGCGTTGCCGACCGGTCTGTCGCTGTCCCCTGGCGGTGTTCTGTCCGGCACGCCGAGCGCGTCGGGCGTGTACAACTTCACGGTGACGGCCACGGATAGCTCCGGTTGCGCGATCAGTCAGCCCTACAACGTGCCCCTACTGAGTACAAACCTGACTGTAAACGCTGAGGCGGCTGAGTGTGCGTACTTGACGGACGACACACCGGGCGCGTCCAATTACCTTGACGTGGGTGACCTGATCGAAATCGGTGCATTCACAAACGGAGCCCCGACGGTGGGTAGCTCAAGCCTGGCCAACTTTGTTGTGTTCGGCACGGGGCCGATTAACAACGGCGCTGGCTCGTTCTACTTCTCCGTGAGCGGCCCCGCCACGGTGACGTTCGAGCATCAGCAGATCTACGTGGTAGCGTTCAACGCGCCGACCGTGACGGCGGCGACCCAAGTGGCGATCTTTGACTTCCAAGGTAACAGCCAGGGTAACAACGTGGCGCCACAATGGCAGTTCCCGTCTCTCACCGATATCCCGGCCAGCTTTTCGTTTGATATACAGGATATGATTGCCAATCCTTGCACCACCAGTACCGTGGGTAATGCTGGCGCGCAGCTTGTATTCGGCAGCTTCGGGACCGATCCTTCCGGCCCCTATAATAACATCCAGACGGCACCCATTCTCGCGGCCAATTTCAGCGCCAGTCCCACCAAGGGGGCGGTGCCATTGAGCGTGAACTTCACGGACCACTCATCCGGTTCGATCACCAGTTGGGCGTGGGCGTTTGGGGATGGCAACACGTCGATCAGTCAGAACCCGTCGGATATCTACGTGAATCCGGGCGTCTACACCGTGCAGGAGATCGTCAGCGGTCTGGGTGGGTCCAGCACGGACACGGTGGTCAACTTGATCAGCGTTTATGATCCGTTCGCGTGGTGGCAGCTCCAGTACTTCGGCAGCACCAATAATAATAATGCGAACACCGCGCCGGGCGGGGATTACACCGGCACCGGCATGAGCAACACCAACAAGTTCCTGGCCGGCTTCAACCCCACCAACGCGGCGGCGTACCTGCACGTCATCAGCATCGCCACCACGAACACCACGGATATGAACGTGATTTATCTGGGGGCCAATGGCGACAGCACCTGGTCGCCGGGCATCGCGTCGCGCACCAACGTGCTGGAGTTCACGGCGGGCGAGGCCAGTGGCGGCTACTCGAATGACTTCACGAGCACCGGCCAGACGAACATCCTCAGTGGCGGGACCGGAACCGGCATCGTGACCAACATGGTCGATGCTGGCGGCGCGACCAACACACCGTCGCGGTACTACCGGGTCCGCGTGCTGGTGCCATGAACACGACTGGGAGGAGTGCAGCTGCGAGGACTAACCGGCAACCAAACAGCAACACCCAAGCCGCATTCACGACTCGGTGAATAACCTCCGGCTGCGCTCTTCCTCTTTTGCCACATGGTCCAGACCCCGCCGCCACCAACCGTTTCCCCGTCGGCCATGATGTGGTGGAACTGGCGCCGAAATTGAAGGCGATCTCCTCGGTCTGAGTTCGAAGGTACTACCGTTGGTGGGCTGAAGGCCGAACACATGTCGGCGACTGCCGTGCCGGCCTGAGATCTGTCACGAAGTGGGCCACTCGAATCTTACTCCTGACCCTCTTTGCCATCGGCCAATGTACACTTGGAGAACCCTTCTCCGTCCCAAAGACACTCGGAAATCTGTTGCTGCGCCTGCGAGAACGTCACCGCCCGCACGCTGCCATCATAGTACCCCATGTTCATTATGGAACTGCTGTGCCGAAAATCGAGGTTCACACAGGAATTGGGACTCCCCATCTTGAGGTCTGGCTGTGCGTAGGCATCCCAGGGATAGTTGGATCGGCAGTCCGGACTGCCGGGGTTGGTAGGATCCAGTTTGCCCTCGACAATCACCGGCGTATCCGAGGGGTTGGTTGTAAGGGCAATATCCTGGCGCGGTTGCGTAGCGGTCAAGCTGGTAGTGGGAACTGCCTGACCAATGTTCGGCCCCAACATCGCCCCCGTGCACGCATATGTTTCATTGAGTTGCTGGTTCTGATATCCGGGATAGCCGGCGCTGCCAGCACTGGGACAGACGAAGACCGGATTGGCAGCTGCGATGTTCGCTCCCGCGGAATCTGTGACGACAGGCCCCTTCTGTGGCAAGTACGACCCCAGGATCTTTGGCCAATTCTGTGCGCCGCTTCCGTAGGATGCCGGCGGCATCTGACTGTTGTGGTCGTCAGCGTACAGCCGGATGGCGACCATGATCTGGCGCAGGTTGGACACACAGACCGCCGCGCGCCCCTTCTCGCGAGCCCTGTTTAGGGCGGGCAAGAGCATCGCCGCCAGGATCCCAATGATGGCGATGACCACCAGCAATTCGATGAGCGTAAATGCCTGTGCCTTTCGGCCGGCGGAACCACATTGTGAATGGGCGAGGTATTGCTTCATGAAATTATCCTGTACCGTATCGAAGCTCTTATATCCCTTACCCACTCATTTAAAGTGATTTTCCCCTTGCAGTCAACAATATTTTTGATAATTATCAATTGGTCATGAGCTGCGATCCGCTACCAGCCCTGTCACTTGGCCTCAATCCCGTGTGGAGAAGTTACCGGGGGGGCCGTGTTCTGCGAGCCTTTCGAGGCCAAACCGACACCCGGGATGACCATTTTCCCGAGGACTGGCTGGCCTCGACCGTCCTCGCCCGCAACGGTAAGAATTCTCGGGGCGTGACGGAGGGATTGAGCCGGATTTCGGGCGCCAATGGCGGTCTGCTCATCGAAGCGCTGAAACAGAGGCCGAAATTCTGGTTTGGACCGGATCAAGCCAGCCGCCCGGATCCACTGGCTCTGGGAGTCTTGTGGAAACTACTTGATTCCTCGGTCCGCCTTCAATTCCAAGCGCATCCGGATGCCGGGTTCGCCCGGCGGCATCTCAATTCCCCCGCTGGCAAAACCGAGTGTTGGTATATTCTCGGCACGCGCGGAGAAGCGGATGTCTATCTCGGTTTCCAACATCCACCCTCCCGGGAAGCGTGGGCGCGCATGATTCGGGAACAGCGGCTGGACGAAATGCTCGCGTGTTTTGAGAAAATTCGCGTTCAGCCGGGTGATTGCTACGTGGTTCCCGCCGGAACGCCGCACGCCATCGGTGCGGGCATTTTCATGATGGAGTTGATGGAGCCGACCGACTGGGTGGTCCGCTGCGAAACGACCAGTGACGGTTTCACGCTCCCACCCGAAGCGTGCTTTATGGGACTCGACTTGGAGACCTGTCTGGAAGTGTTTGACTACCGGGCTTACTCCGTCGCGGAAGTCAGACGCGCATTGCAACAATCGCTGCAAGAGCTGGTTCGCACCAGCGGTTATTGCGAACAGCAATTGATCGGGCCGGCATACCATGAATACTTTCGGTTGCACCGGTTAAGCGGTCACGGCGACGCTCGTTGGCTGGGCGGCGAACTGATCTTGCTCATCGTCGTGAAAGGCGAAGCGAATTTGCTGTGCGATGGCCAACGACAGCCGGTGCGGGCCGGTCAAACGTTGCTCCTGCCGGGCGCAGTGCGATCGTGGAACTGGACACAACCAGCGGGGGAATGGGAAATTCTCCTCGCCAAATTGCCTGTGGTTCGGTCATCTTCCCCTCACTCCTGAATTTCATGCTCTCCAAATACGATTATCTGGTCATCGGGTTTTATTTTGTGTTCATGGCGATGATCGGTTGGGTGTGCCGCAAGTTCATTGGCAACACGAGCGATTATTTTCGCGGGGGTGGCAAGATGCTCTGGTGGATGGCGGGTTGCTCCGCGTTCGTTGCGCAGTTTAGCGCATGGACGTTCACCGGCGCGGCCGGCAAGGCGTATTTGGATGGGCCGGTCATCATGGTGCTGTATTTTGCCAATGCGCTGGGGTTTTTCTGCAACTTCGTTTTTTTTGCGCCGCGTTTCCGGCAGATGCGCGTGATCACGTCCATTCAGGCTGTGAGAGCACGATTCGGCAACGGTAGCGAGCAGTTCTTTACGTGGGTGCAACTGCCCGTCGGCGTGCTGTACGCCGGTATCTGGCTGAGCGGTTTGTCCGTTTTCATTTCGGCGGCGTTCAACATGGACCTATACAGGACGGTTATCGTCACGGGTTCGGTGGTGTTGATCATGGCGGTCATTGGCGGATCATGGGCGGTTGCCGCCGGGGATTTTATCCAGACGCTCGTGCTGATGCCCATCACGTTGGTCACGGCGTTTCTGGCCATCGCGCAAGTCGGCGGCTGGAGCAGTTTTCTGGAGAAACTGCCACACCATTACTTGCATTGGACGGAAGGCGCGCGCGCGGAAATTCTCTATCTGTGGATCATCGCCATCATCGTCAAACAGTTCATCTCCACGAATAATATGCTCGAGGCGTCGCGTTACTTGAACGCCAAGGATGGCCATCAAGCCAGGAAAGCCGCCCTGCTCGCTTCGATTCTGTTCATCATCGGACCGACGTTCTGGTTTATCCCGCCGATGGTGGCACGCATTGTTCATCCCGATTTACACACGGTTTTCCCAAACCTGAAGAATCCAGCGGAAGGTGCGTTTGTCGTCGCGGGTCTCGACAATATGCCCGTCGGCATGCTCGGCCTGCTCATCAGCGGCATCTTCGGCGCGACGATGTCGAACATGGACGTCGGTTTGAACAAGAACGCCGGATTCTTTGCGAAAAACTTCTACCAGGTCATCATCCGCCCGCATGCCCACGAAAGGGAAATGTTGCTCGTCAGCAAAATCGTCACGTTCCTGCTGGGCATCCTCGTCATCTCGGCCGCGCTGATGTTCAGCACCGGCAAAATCGGTCTGTTCAATTTGATGCTTCAGTTCGGCGGCCTGATTGCCGTGCCGTATTGCATCCCACTGATCTGGGGCACGTTGATCAAGCGCGCGCCAGCGTGGGCCGGTTGGACAACGGTGTTGGTCGGTTTTGCGACCTCCTATGCGGGAAAGACATTCCTGACTGTCACCTGGCTACAAGGTTTTATGGGCTGGAATGGCCGGCCGTTGAGCACGCGCGAAGCGGACGATTGGGTGCTGCTTCTCGGTGTATTGCTGGACACCGTCATCTGCTCGGCATGGTTCCTGGTGGCGTGCCTTTTCGCCAATACGCGCTCGGCGCAGGAAAAGGAGCGAGTTGGAGAATTCTTCACGCAGATGCAAACACCCGTTGACTTCCAGAAGGAGGAAGGCGACGGCAACGATGCTCAGCAATACCGTACTCTCGGAATTTTGAGTCTGGTTTACGGCGCATTCATTTCCTTGCTGGTACTCATCCCGAACTCGCCGCTCGGCCGGCTCGGGATGTTTGCTTGCGCCGGCACAATGCTCGGCGTCGGCGGCTTGCTCTACTGGAATTACAAACGTCTTCGGGTAAAATGCTCCCCTGACGTTACGCGGAAAACACCATCACGATAGATATTGTGGGAAACCTCAACGAAAAACGTGCGCTCGTCACCGGCGGCGGCCAGGGACTTGGTTACAGCATCGTGGAACATCTCCTCGCCGCGGGCGCGGACGTGGCCATTCACTATTTCTCCAGCGAGACCGGCGCACGCGAACTGAAGTCGCTGGCTGAACAACGAGGTCGCCGCGCCGAAATGTTTCGCGCCGATTTGACGAAGGAAACCGAAGCCGCCGCGCTTGTGGACAGCGCCGTGAAGTTTCTCGGCGGACTCGACGTGCTGGTAAACAACGCGGGGGATCTCATCGAACGCCGCTCGATTCAGGAAGTGGACACCGTGTTTTGGGAGCGGGTCATCAATGTGAACGTCACTTCGATGCTGTGGGTCACGCGCGCCGCCGTGCCGTGGCTGGAACGGGCCGGACAAGCCAGCATTGTGAATCTTTCCTCGCTCGCCGGGCGTAAAGGCGGTCATCCCGGCTCACTCGTATACTCCACGGCCAAGGGCGCGGTGCTCACGTGGACGCGCGCGCTGGCCAACGAACTCGCGCCCAAGGGCATTCGTGTGAACTGCGTTGCGCCCGGTTTTATTCTCGGCACGAGGTTTCACAACACACACACCACCGAGGACAGTGCGAAGAAGACCATTGAGGGCATCCCACTGGGCCGTGCCGGCTCTCCGGAAGACGTCGCGCGTGCCGTGGTTTATCTTGCCTCGGAATTCGACGGCTTCATTACCGGCGCGACGCTCGACATCAACGGAGGAGTGTATGCGGCCTGAATCTCCAGCCATTCAGGCGCGTCCGGGTTTCATGCGGGCCGTACCCGGTGCCTTGCCGGAGATTTTCTTCAGCGTCGCACTGGCGTATTGCCTGCCATCTTTGGATGTTTTTGTCACAAACCAACCAGGAACCCATTCATGAAACCAATCTTACTTTCATCCACAATCCGAATTCTAGTCGCTGGAATTTTATTGGCCGTTGCCAGCCTGGCCTCCGCGCAGTCACGCCAGCGGCTTGATAACGGTTGGGAGTTTCATCAAGGCTCGCTCGGTAGCACGTGGGAAATCTGGCGCGGTGACAGGGCCGCCGACAATGTCAGCTGGCAGCCCGTCACGCTGCCGCACTGTTTCAACGCCCGCGACTCGGTCGATCCCGACGTGCACTATTACCAGGGGCCGGGCTGGTATCGCACGCGGCTCAAGCTGGAGAATCCATTTCCAAACGGTCGCACCTTGCTGCACTTCGACGGCGCGGGACAAAACTCGCAGGTCTTTGTCGGAATGGAAAACGTTGGCGAACATGTTGGCGGCTATGACGAATGGAGCGTGGACATTACAGAGGCGGCCGCTCGCGCCGCTACAAATTCAGTTTTCGGTGGCAGCACGCCCGTGGCGGTGCTTTGCGACAATTCCCGCGATGCGGAGATGATTCCGTCGGACCAGAGCGATTTTAATCGCTACGGCGGCCTGTACCGGCACGTTTATCTCGAATATGTCCCGGTGATTTCATTGGAGCGTGTCCACGTCGAGCCGAAACTCGCAGCGGATGGCAAGGCTTCCATTAGGGTTCGCGCGCGACTTTACAATCCAGCGGCAACCAACGGCGAAGTCGAACTCGTGATCGAAGTCCGCGACCCGCAAGGCAACATGCTCCAGACCGCGACAAACAAACTCTCCCCATGGTCGGGTGAGAAGGAAATTGCTGCGATTGAAATCGCCAAGCCGCAATTGTGGTCGCCCAAATCACCGGTTCTCTATAGTTGTGCTGTCACACTAAAAATGCCGCAGGGCGAGCAGCCGGTGACGGAAAAGTTCGGAGTGCGTTCCTTTGAGTGGGTCGAGCACGGGCCGTTCAAATTAAACGGTGACCGATTGTTGTTGCGCGGCACGCAATATCACCAAGACCACGCGGGTGTGGCCGCAGCCGTGCCGGATGAAGTCGTCCGCAAGACGTTCCAACAAATCAAGGACATGGGCGCGAATTTCGTCCGACTCGGTCATTACCAGCAATCGCCGCTCGTATTGGAGTTGTGCGATCAACTCGGGCTGCTCGTGTGGGAGGAAATCCCCTGGTGCCGCGGCGGCCTCGGCGGCGAGCGGTACCAACACCAGTGCCGCGACATGCTGCAACACATGATTGACCAGCATTACAACCATCCGTCGGTGATTCTGTGGGGCTTGGGCAACGAGAACGATTGGCCCGGTGATTTCGACACGTTCAACACCAATGCCATCCGCGCTTTCATGACGGAGTTGAACACGCGCGCGCATCAGCTCGACCCGTCGCGCAAGACGTGCATCCGCCGTTGCGATTTCTGCAAGGACATCGTGGACGTGTATTCTCCGAGCATCTGGGCGGGCTGGTATTCGGGCCGGTACACCGAATATCGCGCCGCGACGGAGAAATGGATTGCCAGCGTGCCACGATTCTTCCACGCCGAGTGGGGCGGCGACAGCCACGCGCGTCGTCATTCGGAAGATCCGGAGAAATTTCTGCAACAAGTTGTCACCGGCGAGGGCACCGCGGAAACCGGCAAAGCGTACAAGCCGACCGGCGGCAAGGCGCGCGCGTCACGAGACGGCGACTGGTCGGAGAGTTACATCGTCAATCTCTTCGACTGGCATCTCAAGGAACAGGAGCAGATGACGAACCTGACCGGCAGCGCGCAATGGATTTTCAAAGACTTTGCCACACCGCTGCGCCCGGAGAATCCCGTTCCAAAAGTGAATCAAAAAGGCCTCGTCGAGCGGGACGGGACACCGAAGGAAGGCTACTACGTTTTCCAGAGTTACTGGGCCAACAAGCCGATGATCCATATTTACGGTCACTCCTGGCCAGTCCGTTGGGGCAAAGCCGGCGAGGAAAAACTGGTGAAAGTGTTTTCCAATTGCCGCGACGTGGAATTGTTCGTCAACGGTGTGTCGGCCGGCGTGAAGCAACGAAACTCTGCGGATTTTCCCGCGGCCGGTTTGCGCTGGTCGGTCAAATTCAACGAGGGAACGAACACACTGCGGGCCATCGGCCACCGCGACGGAGTGGAAGTTAGCGACAACATTTCGCTTGGCTATCAGACTGCGGTTTGGGACAAGCCAGCCAGGTTCGCGCTCAAGGAAATCTCGCGCAGCAACGATGTCGTCGCCGTCGAGGCGTCCGTGTTCGACAAGAACGGCGTGTCGTGTCTTGACGCGACAAACGTCGTCCGCTTCGGCCTCGCCGGCGACGGTCGGTTGCTCGATGATCTTGGTACATCCATCGGTTCCCGCGTGGTGCAACTGTACAACGGCCGGGCGCAGATCAGCGTCAAACTTGCCGGCTCACAGGCCGTGGCCAGCGTGTCGAGCCACGGGATCGAGCCTGTGTTCGTTACTCTGAAGAAGGCCGAATGAAACGGCGCTTCGTACTTATCTTTTTGGTCCTTACGACTTGGCGGACGGCGCGGGCTGAACAGCCAACGCCGCGTTACTTTGGTGTCAGGCCGGGCGCGCTGGCGGAAGCAAAAGCCCGATTGGCTGGCGGCGACCCATCGCTGCAGCCAGCGCTACGAAAGCTGATGGAACAGGCGGATAAGGCGTTGCAGACGTCGCCGCCCTCGGTGATGGAGAAGACCAAGACGCCACCCAGTGGCGACAAGCATGACTATCTGAGCCTCGCGGTCTATTGGTGGCCCGATCCGGCCAGCTCCAACGGTCTGCCCTACATCCGGCATGACGGCAGGGTCAATCCCGAGAGCCGGGAGGACGCTTTCGACAGTGGTCGCAACCGATTGATGGCGAGAACCGTCGAGACGCTGGCGCTAGCCTACTGTTTTACCGGCAAGGAGGCCTACGCCGAACACGCGGCGCGTTGCCTGCGGACCTGGTTTCTGGACCCGGCGACACGGATGAACCCCAACTTGAATTTCGCGCAAGGCGTGCCCGGGGTGAACACCGGACGTGGAGCCGGGATCATTGAAGGCCGGAACATCGCGAAAGCCGCGGACGCCGCGGGATTGCTGGCCGGTTCTTCTGCCTGGACGCAGAAGGACAACGACGCCTTGAAGGCCTGGCTGAATACTTATTTGGACTGGCTGCTGACAAGCGAAAACGGCCGCCATGAAGCCGGCGCTCAAAACAACCATGGGACATGGTACGACGCCCAGGTCATGCGCGTCGCGCTGATCATCGGTCGGACGGATTTGGCGCGACAAATCGCCGAAGCGGCCGGGCAGAAACGCATCGCGGTCCAGATCGAGCCGGATGGCCGACAGCCGTTGGAGTTGGCGCGGACGGCTGCCTTTGGCTACTCACGTTTCAACCTGGAAGCCCTGTTCATGCTGGCCACGTTGGGCGAACACGTGGGTGTGGACCTCTGGCATTACCAACTCCCGGATGGCCGGGGACTGACCAAGGCGCTGGATTTTCTGTTGCCATACGTGGTTGATTCGTCGAAACCGTGGCCCTACCAGCAAATCAAAAATTTTAACCGGGCCGACTTTGCCCCGTTGTTGCGCCAGGCGGCGCTGGTGTACAACGAGCCGAAGTATGAAACAATCCTGGCCGCGTTTCCCGACGTCTCCCGGCAACGGCTGCAACTGCTGTATCCCAGCCCCAAACTCGGAGTGGACGTGGCGGCGATCGACCGTGAGCGCATACTGAAAGCGGCCAGCGCCGCGCTCGCAATGGAGCCGCTGACCATCACGAAGTACCGCGCAAAATTGAGTGAGGGTGGGCCGAATGATTTTTATTCCAACGGTGATTACTGGTGGCCCGACCCGACAAAACCCGACGGGTTGCCCTACATCCAGCGCGACGGCGAATCGAATCCCGACAACTTTTCGCAACATCGGATGGCCATCCGCAATCTGCGCGACGCGGTGGCCGCGCTCGCGGCGGCCTACAAGGTCACCGGCGACGATCGTTACGCGACCAAAGCGGTCGAGTTACTGCGCGTGTTCTTTCTCGATCCGCAGACGCGGATGAATCCGCACTTGAAATACGCGCAAGCGATACCCGGAGTTTCGCCCGGACGCGGCACCGGCATCATTGACACGTTGCATCTCATCGAAGTTCCGCCAGCGATTGACGCGATGCAGAAATCAGGCGCGTTCCCGCCAGAAACTCTCGCGGGCATGAAGCAATGGTTTCGCGACTACACCGAGTGGATGATGACGAGCAAAAACGGTCACGACGAAGCCACTGCGAAAAACAACCACGCCGTAGCATTCTGGCTGCAGGTCGCGGTATTCGCGAAGTTCACCGGCGACGAGGGGCAGCTCGCCGAGTGTCGTCGCCAGTTCAAAGAAGTGTTTGTTCCGAATCAGATGGCGGTGGACGGGAGCTTCCCCGCCGAGCTCAAGCGCACCAAACCATACGGTTACTCGATCTTTCAACTCGATAACATGGCCACACTCTGCCAGGTGCTTTCCAGCGATCGTGACGACTTGTGGACATTTGAGCTGGCCGACGGTCGCGGCATTCGCCGGGCAATGGCGTATCTCTATCCGTATCTGGCGGACAAATCGAAATGGCCGCTCAAACCGGACGTGATGGCTTGGGACGGCTGGCCGGCACGGCAATCCAGTCTGCTGTTTGCGGGCCTCGCGCTGGGTCAGCAGCCGTATCTCGATCTGTGGCGCCATCTCCCACCCGATCCAACCAACGCCGAAGTCCGCCGCAACATTGCCATCACCCAGCCGTTGCTGTGGATCAAGTGAGGAACGTCAGCGGGCGCGTCGTAGCAGGCGATCGGTGATCCTGCGATCCATGAATTACCTGGCCATGACCGGCAACACTCCCTGTTTCGTCAGGAAGTCCTTCATGATGGCGCGCGCTTTGTCCTTCCATTCGGGAAGCTGGCTTTGGAAACCGTGATTGCCGCCGGGTACGGTGACGAGTTCGCAAACGTTGCTGGTCGCGACGAGCCTGTCACGAAGCGCAATGGATTGGGCATTGGTCACGGTCGTGTCGGCATCGCCATGAAAGAGCAACACCGGCGGCATCTTCGCGTCGAGTTGATGGATGGGCGAAAGCGCCTCGGCCTTGTCACCAAAGCGTTTGGGCGTATAACCGATGGCCGACGAGGTGTCGGAAACGGGGCTGACCAGAATCAGCGCGACTGGTTTGAGACGCGGCACCTCGTTGGTGGCTGAACCGGGCGGCGTGTGCTCAATCGCTGTCCACAACGCGACGTGACCGCCGGCCGAAGAGCCGCCGACCACAATTTCTTTGGGATCGATTCCCAATTTGTCCGCGTGGTCTTCAATCCAGTGCACCGCGGCGCGCCCATCCGCCACGGATTCCAGCGGCGTCGTGCCGAACCGCTCCTTCGTGCGATAGTCGGCCGCGATGCCGACCATGCCGAGCGTGGCCGCCCATTTTGCATAGCCGGCGGAGTGTTCCGGTGTGCCTCTCGTCCAGCCGCCGCCGAAAAAGAAGATTAACGCCGGGCGATGGTCTTCCATCTTCCAGTTTTTCGGTTTGAAAACGTGCAGTCGCATCGGCTCTGGCTGGCCGTCCCGATAGACATACGTCTCCGCTCCCGGAAGTGTGGTGGGAGTTGCCGCAGCCGCGCTGGTTGACGACTCCGATGAACCGGTTTTTGACGGCTTGACCTTCGAGTCGGGCCAGATTTGCGCGGCCTGGTCGAGGAGCGGTTTTAAGAAGCCGGGCTCGAGTTTCTTCAACTGGCTATGCGGCCAGGTTTCGGGAGCGATGTTGTAAGGCCGGAGGAATTCGAGTCCCTGATACAAGCTGGCGCCGTTGGTGGCCGTATAATGCCAGAGGTCGACGCCGAGCGGAGCCGCAAGTGTGGCGACGCAGAACTGGGCTTCGAGATTGAAGGAGCAGTAATACAGGCCATCTTCGCGGACGAACTCCAACGGTTGGCTGCCATCGGGCGCGAACTGACTGGCAATACGCGCGAAATCCTCGCGGGCAAACTGGCGTGCGTCGTCCTCACGATCCAGGTAGCGGGAAATGGCGATGAGTTGGCTGAGGAACCACGTGCCGTGGTTGTTCGGGGCTTCATGCTCCAGGTTGCCGTTCTTGCTGGTCGTGAGCCAGTGCAGGTAGTCGGAGAACCACTGGTGGACCTGCGCCTCGTCATCGTTTGTGAAAGCGGGCGAGCCGTGGAGCAACCGTAATGCATCAATCAAGTGAACAAAACCGCGCGTATCAATCAGGCCGGAGTTGGAGCCGTGGTTGCCATCGCGGCCGAGGCGGATCTGGGCATACTCGAAGGACGGCTTGACGCGTGTAGCCGGCGTGACGAACCACGCACGAATCCACTCACCCGCGCGGCGGGCGCAATCCTCGCGGTGTTCGAGGTGCCAGGCTTGGGCGAGCGTTTCGACCGTCCTGTTCATGCGATCCAGGCGGTCCCAGTCACCGAGGGCCATCTGCTTGCGATTTGGGTAGCCGTCCCGTCGAATGAACGGCAAACCGTTCGAACTGGCGGGGTCGGGCCACCAGTAACGGCCATAGCTGACGAAGTCGTGCGGGTCACCGGTGGGAGAGGGAGATTCCTTGTCGACCACCGTGGCGATGGGAAGTTTGAGTGCTTCGCGGGCGTTGTCGGAAACAGCCGACGCGTTCAATGTTTTGAGGTCGAGCAGGAATGGCGGCAGCGGCTCGGCGGCAGAGGCGCGCCAGACGAGCGCAGACAGCAGACTGGTGAACAACATCAGTTGGCGCAGAACGGTGGACGGATTCAAGATGATCATTTTAGCTCCAGCGAAGTGTCCGTCAGCGTGATGCGGTCGGTTTTTCCATCCGGACGACCAACCCGAAGCGCGTCGCCATCGAGCGTCGCTCGAAGTGCGCCTGGCTTGGATGACTCACGCTCCGGCCAGAGCACCGCATAAACCGCGAACCCTGTGGCGGACTCGGCGCTCGCCAGGGTGAGGTGGCTCTGGTTTGACCACTTGCCCGTCACATAACTGCGGCCCACCTCGCCACTGAGGTATTTGGGATCCACCGGAACGGGGAATTTGTCCGTGACACTTCCGTGCCACGTGACGCCCGGCGCGACAAGTTGCGTCGTCAGCGTGGCCTTGTCGCCTCGAATGAACGCCGTGTTGTTCGTGCCGTTCCAGGAGAGATTCTTTTCCGCGTGCAAAAGCCACGAGAGTTTTCCCGGCGTAGCGAGCACCACACGATCACGCAACACAATATAGCGTTGATCAATAAAGACAAGATCGCGCGTCACACGCTGAATTTTGCCGGGTTCTACCTGGTCCATTTGATAGGCGACCGTGGCGTCGCCGGTCGTCCAAACATAGCGTGGCGACGTTTCAAATCGGGTGATTTTTCCCGTGGCCCGTTTGTCCTGCGGCTTCTGCCCGAGCCCGTCAATCAACACGTCATTCTTGGACTTCGTCTGCCAGGTCCATTGTTTGTGGAATGGCGAGCGATGGTATTCGCGATACGCCGAGTTTATAGCCAGGCCTTCGCCGTAGGCGTTCAAGATGAAAGCATTCTGGTCCGCGTGACTATGGCTGAACGAGCCGTACGGTGACGACTTGAACGTGACTTGAATGTCGTCTGTCGGGCGGCCGAGGGCGCTATGCAGGGACACCCACCCGACATCGCGAAAGAAACGATATGGCGGCAATTCGCCCAGGGATTTTGCGGGGGGGGGCGGTTTGGTGCTCGCGATGAAGTCGCGCACAAGAAACTCACAGGCAGTTGGGTATGTGCGGTCCAAGCCTGCGAGACCCTTGTCTATGGGACGGGGGCGTTTGTCGGTGCACAGTTCGGCATACGCCCGGAAATAACCGTTTTGTTCCACGCGCGCGACGTGCTCCATGTAGTCGGCGACGGTCGGATCAAGATTGAAACGGCCGGCGTTGGAGGTGTCGCCGAAGATCGTGTGCAAATAGGGTTGCACGTTGTACACCGCGAAGTAGGGCGAGTTTTTCCAGAACGGCGACGAATACGCGAGTGGGTCTCCGATGGCCAGCAGTGTGTCCTGAAACGCCGCGTGCTCGAACGTGCCGCGCCAATAGGCGTTGCCCTCGGCCCAACCGCCATCATCGCCGCCCCACGGACTGAATTGATCGCGGTAAAACACGTAGGCAAACCGCCACCACTCATGCGTTTCCGGGAGATCATCCCATAGCGCGAGCGCACTGTTCCCGACCATGGACATGAACCGCACCGGATGACTTTCGGCGCTCACATCGAGCGAGTTGCGTTGAATTCTCTCGACGTTCGCTTTCTTGATCCACGCCACCGTACGATCGCCGCGCTCCTTGAAACTTGTGAGGACGATCTTCCTCTCCTCCGTCGTCAGCTTTGCGCGAAGCTGGTCGTACACCAGTGGCAGCTTGCGCCAGAGGCGAAAATTCGCCTCGTCGTTGTAATAAATGTCGGTGGCGCCCACGACCGGACCGCTCTCCCAGTCCGGCGCGAAGTGCCAGGCGCAGGATTTGAGCAGGAACTCCTTGGCTTTGGCGAGATACTTTTCCTGGCCGGTGACAATCCCGATCAGTGTGGCCGCCTCGGCGACGCCGGAGACGCGACCGCATACATCTTGAACGTCACGCCACTTGTCGGCCTTGTCGGAATCGCGTTCTTTGGGATCGGGATCGCCGTACGTTACTGGTTCGTCGGGGAATGGAAACGAGAGGTAATCCCTGTCAAAGTCCGCCTTGATTCTCGCGAACGGTTCCGCGCCCGCGCCTGTGGTGCAATAGGCGCAGAATTCTTTCTGACGGCTTTCGATTACCATGGTGCGCGGCGGCTGCGGGGGAACATGGGCGGCAACATCTACAGATTGTTGGGCCACCAACGTAACACAGGCGGCCAACATTCCGCTGATCGCCAAGCCCCACGGTCGCCAGCCTCGGATACAGACAGATCCAATCATACAGGACATTATTGTTCGCGCATTGTGTTGATAAGTATTAAACATGTCAAACGCATTCCCGTTTGTTACGTGTCGGGGGAAAGTGGGGGCGTCGTTGACGCGTACCGCGGGCATCGGCCCGTGTCAGTATGTGCGGCGAGACTGCCACGGAGGAACTTTATGATCTGGCCGTCGGGACCCGTAAATCAGCGTGAGTGGAGGGATCAAGAGGATGCGGGATGCCTTGGGATTGGACGCGGCCAACGATTTCAATCCAAACAACACTCGCCATGCCACGGCAGAGACGTAAGCCGTCATCACAGCCGCCGCCCCATGCGACTTCACCGCGTCGTAGTACTGTCGGAGACAAACTATCTCTTGAAAGCCCGACGGCGACTCGCCACCGCCCAAAGCCCCGCAAGGCCGAAGCTGCAAAGGACCAAGGTTGACGGCTCGGGAATGATCAGCGCGTCATATTGGGCGTCAATCTGAGCGACGCTCAACTGGTTACTAAAAGTGGCCAGCGCTTCAGTGAACCCGGCAATATTGTTATCCTCAAAACCATCAGTAGCTTGAGAGAGGTTGCCGCTGACGGTAACTGCGCCGCCACCGCCCAGTCCTGCGCCGGAGGATATGTTGCCCGACCCGCCTCGCTGAGTAAAGCCCGATAGAAGTGAACTGGTCGGTTGCCCTGCCGGCCCCAGATAATAATTGATTCCATACGTGCTGCTATTTGCTCCGCTAAAGTTCCACGTCGCCGCAAAATAATACCACGTACCGCTGGTGAGAGTCCACGTACCGCCCCCGGGGCCGATCGCCACGTTTCCTACTTGCATGTTCAGCGTGCCACCGGAGTCTTTCAGCTCAAACTCATTCGGGCTCGTATCGCCGTTGTCAAAGAAGTACCGCGAGCCGGTTTGCGTGGTGTTTGGCGCTTGAATGAGCATGGACATCGAACCGATGTCACCGTTAGCGCTTTCATTAATGACATTCAGTCCCGCGGAACCAGCAAGAACAAGCCCGGAGGTGCCGGTCGTAAAATAGGATGCGTCATTTGCGTTGCCAAAGTAATCGTTGCCGAAGCCGGTCGTGCCGTCGGCGACGAACGTCCCGGTACCAATCGAAGGCGCCAGACCGGTGCCCAATTGATTATAATAGTACGGAGATTCACCGTCTATGACACTTACGTAGCTGGGCAAGTTCTGGCCGCGAACCACGGCGGTTGCGAAGGCCAGACTCATTGTAATGGCTAGGCATGTTTTCATATTAGATTTCTCCCTGTTCTCCGTCGCATTCATTTTCATTGCGTTGCTGTGTCCGAAACGAAGGGAACAACCTCGGGGAATGTCCCGCCATCGCTCTGGGTTTTAGTAGCGGAAAGTTTCTCGCCCGTCATTTCTACCCCGATCTTCCATGTCCCTAGCCCGTCTCGCTTCGGCCTACAACAGTGTTCATAATTATAAATTTCCCGAAAGAATGCAAGAACTATTTTGAGAAAACCCATAGCAGGAATGGGAGTTTGTTTGAGTTAGAAGCCGAAAATGTCATAACCGTTTGATTTGCAATGCGTAACATTTACGCAAGATTTTCCTTGGTCAAAAAGATGCAGCTTGATCATCAGCGAGTTAAATCGAGGCCCGACGTGCCGTTACGGAGAATCTGCGTGAAATTGATCTTTTCACAAAATGAAATTGTCCATCCAAAGGTTCACCGAGACAAAGAGCGAAGAAGTTCCTGTGCTTCGGCAAGAGCTGGCTGGGTTTCCGGTGCCCGCTCACAACAGCGTAATGGTTTCCCTGTTGTCTGGACTTGAGTTGCCGCTCACTGGCGAGTTTGCAGTCGCGCGAGCGCGTTCTGCGCTGGGATGAAATCGGGGTTGATCTTCAGCGCCTGCTCGTAGTGCTGTATTGCCTCCGTCACTCTACCTGCTTCCTCAAGGGCGATCCCCAGATTGTAGTGCGCCTCGGCGTAATCGGGCTTGATCCGTACCGCCTGCTCCCAATGTCCGACGGCTTCCTGCAGCCTGTCCAGTCGGGCCAGGGCCACCCCCAGGTTATCATGCGCCTTGGCGTAATCGGGCTTGATCCGCAGCGCCTGCTCGAAGTGTGGGATAGCGTCCTCGACCTTACCGGCTTGCGCCAGGGCGATCCCCAGATTGCAGTGCGCCTCGGCGTAATCGGGCTTGATCCGTACCGCCTGCTCGTAGTGTGCGATGGCTTCCTCGATCTTACCCGTTTGCGCCAAAGCGATCCCGAGGTTGTTGTGTGCCATGGCGTAATCGGGGTTGGTCCGCAGTGCCTGTTCATAATGGCCGATGGCATCGCTGACCTTGCCCTCTTTGAAGAAGATATTTCCCAGATTGTAGTGCGCCTCGGCGTAATCAGGGTTGAGCCGCAGCGCTTCCTCATACTGCTCAATCGCCTCCTGTATGCGGCCGTTGATTCGCTCCAAGGTGACCCCCAAGTTGTAGTGCGTCCGGGCGGAATGCGGATACCCGAAGGTGCCCACATGCTTCACGGCAACCCCGGGATTGTTGTGCGTCATGCCACCCTGCGGTATAGTTCCGACCTTCCACACCTGAAACACAAGTGTGCCGTCCTGGAATGCTACCAAGAGCTTCGCAGCGTCCGGAATCGACTCAGGGTTGGGAATGGCGGCGATTTGCGTGCTTTCCGAAGTGACCGTGTTGGTGCGCGTGTAGTTGCACCGCAGCAAGAGGCCGGGTTGATCGATTTGCTCCAAATACGGCCGCACCACCGTGTTGGAGAAGCCAACATGTTGGTAGGTTGAGGGATCGATTTTCCCGTAGAAGAGAAGGCAGGCGTACGCGAAGGGCTTGAAATCCGTGTCCAGCGATTCGCTGCAAACCGTGCCGACGGAACCGGAGACATAGAGGGTTTCATTGCTGTGAATTCGCTCGAAGCAATACCTCAGTGAGTCCGTGAAGGCTGTACCAAACGCCGTCTGGCATCGCGTTTGATAAGGCCCGAAATAATCGGCAAAGTAAGCGGCGCCTTCGACGACGCCGGCCGCGCAAATTACGATCAGGAGCGTTCGGCCGCCGCGCCGAAAGTGCCACCATACGCGCGCGCCCACCATTGCCACCAGCAGCCAGGAGATCACACCGCTGATCGTTCGACCGCTGTGCATCCTCTCATTTGTCAACGCCGCGACCGCGGGGTAGACCAGCAGGCTGAGCGCGAGAACGCGGTAGTACGGTTGTGTTCGGAAATGCCGGACCATGTGATACATCCCGGTGAGTATCAGCGGGATGGTGAACCAGAACAGTTCGCCTCCGAGGCCCGTATGGTGTCTCAGTTCAGGGTCGCCCGTGAAGATCAGAAATCGTGGACTGAAGTATTCGAGGTACCGGGGTATCACGCTGTGCATCATTGCGTTGACCGAGGGATTACCTTGGAGAACGCTGACCCGCTCGAATCGCGTGGTCAGCGATTGTGGAAAACGAAGCGCGCTGACCATCATTGGGAGAAGCGCGGCAGCATAACTCAGCAAGAAGAACAACCCGATCTTCCACCGAGCCAGAAGCAGTCGATGGAAGGCCAGGCCGATGCACAGGAGCAGTAACACGCTCATCGGACGACCCAGGGCGCGGGCATACATAGCGAATGCCCACGCGATGCCGGCTCCCGCGGCAAGGCCGTACGACCCTTTCCGTAGAGCCATCAGCAGTAGCCACCAGCCCAAGACCATGCCCAGGAGCATGGCGGTATCCGAGAAGACCAATCGGCTCGCGGGAAAGACCCAAGGCGTGAGCGCAAACAGCGCACCTCCCCATAACGCCAGCCATTTGTTCCGACAGTATTCCTGCACGAGGAAAGCGAATGCCCATGCCGCCAGGATATGGAAGATGGCACTGGGAAGCCGCACGACAGCGCTATTGAGACCGAAGACCTTTACCAGCGGAACCAGGCAATAGATCAGAACCGGGTCCTGGTAGTTATCGAGGCAGCGAAAGAACAGGGGGTACTTGACCCCGTATTCGTCCGCGCCGGTCTTCGCGACGCAGTAGGCGTTGTACGCGACGGATGCTTCATCCACATAGAATCCTCGGGGGGCCTTGCCCAGTTTCCAGAAGTGCAGGAAACAGACAGCGAGAAACACCGTCAGGGCAACGAACCAATAGACAAACCTCGCGTGCGGCTTCGTGAAATGCCGTCCGTCATTAGGTCGAGGCGTGACAGATCGGTCCCTCATGGTTTGACCGGCTTATCGTCGCTGAGCATGAGTAATGTCACAGGTCGGCTTCCCAAACATCTTCCCCTTCAACTCCTCAGCCAGCAATCGTAGCAAGAAAACGGGGGCACGATGAGATAATTCGGTGCAATCCACCCCCACTGGAAATGTGGGCCTCGCCAGGCCACGCCCTCCGCAGAAGTTCCCCACTTGCGCCGTCTCAAAATGGCTCCCCGCTTGGGACGGCTCGCAAACCTTGCGCTTTGAATTGTCGAAGGCTGCCGTTGCACCGTCGGCAAATCTTCGGCGCGTTTGTGTCCTCAGTACGACATGGTCTTGTTGACGCCGCCGCCACATACACGGCGCCTCTCGTCGGACCCGGTTTCGCTGCGCTTCGGCTCCGTCGGACTCGGCCTACTGGCGAGCTTGCAGTCGCGAGAGGGCGTCCTGGGCCGGGGCGAAATCGGGCTTGGTCCGCAGCGCCTGCTGCAAATGTTCTATCGCTTCCGGTATCCGGCCCAGTTGCACCAGAGCAACCCCCAGGTTGTAGTGCGCCTCGGCGTAATCGGGGTTGACCCGGAGCGCTTGTTCCCAATGTCCCATCGCCTCCTGTGGCCGGCCCAGTTGAACCAAAGCGACCCCCAGGTTGTAGTGCGCCTCGGCGGAATCGGGGTCGAGACGCAGGGCCTGCTCGTACTGTGCGATGGCTTCGTTGATCTTGCCGGTTTGCATCAAAGCGGTCCCGAGGCTGTAGTGAGCCTTGGCGAAATCGGACTTGATCCGCAGGGCTTGCTCGTACTGTGCGATGGCTTCCGACACCTTGCCAAGACCCTGCAACACGAGACCCAGATTGTAATGCGGTTCGGCGTAATGCGGCTTGATCCGTAGCGCTTGCTCGAACTGTTCGGTGGCTTCCGACATCCTGCCCGAACCCATCAAGGCGTCCCCGAGGTTGTTGTGCGCCTCGGCGTAATCGGCGTTGAGACGCAGGGCCTGCTCGTAGTGTTCGATGGCTTCCTTGGCCTTGCCCTCCTGCCAGAGGACGGTCCCCAGATTGTTGTGTGCCATCCAACACTGGGGATTCTTTGTCAGCGTATCACGCCACAGCGTTTCCAAATCCGCGTAAATGTACTGTTGCTTCCACGTCGTCACGGCCAGCAACACGAGGGCCGCGGCACCGGTGGACGCTCCCACATTTCGACCGTGTGCGCCGCCTCGTTGGGCCATCGTGGTACCGGCGCTGACCACCAAGGCGATCAGCCCGATGATCGAATAATACTGCCAGTGATCGGCCACCAGCGAGTATCGCATAAAGTAGATGTTCACGAACCCCAAGGCCGGGACCAACATCGCGAGGTAGTAGCCCAACGCCAAAAGGAAGGGCTTCCCCCACTGTTGCCGATAGCGCCAGCAGACGAGCAACCCCACAACCACGAGTAGCCCGGGCACGTAGGACACCAGATCCCACGGGTCGACCTGCCATCGCGGATAGACAAAGCACAGATGCAAGGGGACCACGGCCTTGTACAGATAGAACCATACCGCCCAGCCCGCCACCGCCAGTCGTGACCAGAAGCCGTCCTGCCTGACGATATCGCCGCCGATGGCCCGATGAGATTGGAACCACACCGTTACGAAACTCAGAATCCCCGCCACGGCAAAGAACGGCAGGCTGCGCAGCACATCCTGCCGCTCGATCTTCCCATGCCGCCACCACGCGAAGCCCAGCAGCACCACCGGCAGCGTCGCCACCGCTGTCTTGCTCAACAACGCCAGCACAAACGTCCCGACCGCCGCCCAGTACCAGCCACTCCGTCCTTCCAGGTCGAAGTTCACATACGACAAACACGTCAGCGCGAAAAAAAACATGGCCAGCGTGTTCTTGCGCTCGGCGATCCACGCCACCGATTCCACATTCACCGGATGCACCGCAAATACTGCCGCCGCCAACCACGCTCCCGGGATCTTCAACCTCGCCAGGATACGCCACCACAACACCGCACTGAGCGCATGCAAGATCACGTTGACCACGTGGTATCCCACCGGATTCTTCCCCCAGAGCCGCCACTCCAGCCACCAGGTCGTGGAGGTCAACGGCCAGTAGTCCGGGGGCCGGGTCGTGAACCAAAACCGATGCAAACCGTCGGACATCCGTATCAGGCGATTCTGAACGATGAGTTCGTCATCGCCCCAGACGAATCCGCCGCGCAGCGCCGGAACGTAAGTCGCGAACGTGACGATCACCAAAGCCAAAGTCAGGAGCCAGGCGTGGCACGCGACGCACGTTTTCGGTTCAGGGGACGACACCGCCGTCGGTTGCTGCGAGGCATCAGCAATGGGCTTCCGTCTTGTCACGGGCCGACAATAACATGTCACCGGTAAGAAAACATAGAACAGCCTTGCCTCGGAATTATTGGCGAGCTTGCAATCGCGCGAGCGCGTCCTGGGCCGGGGCGAAATCGGGCTTGATCCGCAGCGCCTGCTGCAAATGCTCTGTCGCTTCCGGTATCCGGCCCAGTTGCACCAGAGCGACCCCCAAGTTGTAGTGCGCCTCGGCGTAGTCGGGGTTGACCCGGAGCGCTTGCTCCCAATGTCCCATCGCCTCCTGAAGCCTGCCCAGTTGCACCAGAGCGACTCCCAAGTTGTAGTGCGCCTCGGCGAAATCGGGGTTGATCCGCAAGGCCTGCTTGTAGTGTGCGACGGCCTCCGACACCTTGCCGAGACCCTGCAAGACGAACCCCAGATTGTTGTGGGCCTCGGCGTAATCGGGGTCGATTCGCAAGGTCTGCTCGTAGTGCTCGATGGCTTCCTTGATCTTGCCCGTTTGCGCCAAAGCGGTCCCGAGGTCGTTGTGCGCATCGGCGAAATCGGGGTTGATCCGCAAGGCCTGCTTGTAGTGTGCGATGGCTTCCGACACCTTGCCGGACCCCTGTAAGACGAGCCCCAGATTGTTGTGCGCCTCGGCGTCATCCGGCTCGATCCGCAGCGCCTGCTCGTAGTGTGCGATGGCTTCCGACACCTTGCCGGACCCCTGCAAGACGAGCCCCAGGTTGTTGTGGGCCATCCAAGCGTTTGGATTCTTGCTTAGAGTATCCCGCCAGAGGGTCTCCGCTGTTGCGTAAACACCGGCCCGTATCCGCGTGGCCATTCCCAGCATCAGCAGCAATGCCACGCCCGCCACTGCTCCCACAGACCGGCCCGGCTGATCTACTCGACGGCCGATCGCCGCCGCCGCCGCGACCACCAAGGCGATCGGGCCGACGATGGCGTAGTACTGCCAGTGATCGGCTACCAACGAATAACTGTAAAACCCTTGGTCAAAGAAGCCCAACACCGGGAAGAGCATCGCGACAAAATACCCCAGTCCGAATAACAGCGGGTGTCCCCAAGTCCCGCGCCTCCACCAGAAGAGCGTCAGACATCCCACCAAAGCCATTCCCGGCAGGTAGGAAATCCAAACTGAAGGGTCGATGTCCCACTTCGGATAAATCACGCTTAGGTTGAACGGCAGAAAGTCCTTGTACAGGTAAAACCAAGGCGCCCGACCAGCAATTGCCAAGTGAGAAAGAAAGCCATCCGTTCGGGTCGTGTGTCCTCCCAAGTCCCGATTGTACTCAAACCAGATCGTCACTAATCCCATGACCAGTGAAAGGGCGAAGAACGGTACGCAGCGGAGGATGTCTTGCCGCCGCAGCCAGCCGCGCAACCACCACATGCACCCCAGTAACACCACAGGCAGCATGACCACCGCGGTCTTACTGAACAGCGCCAGCAGAAACGCCGCCAGCGACGCGCCATACCACCGCCTGCCGCCGTCTTCGTCAAATCGCAAATACAGAAGAATCGCCATCAGGCAGAACAACATCGACAGCGTGTTCTTTTGTTCGCTGATCCACGCCACCGTGGCGACGTTGACCGGATGGATCGCAAACACCAATCCCGCCAGCCACGCCCCGCGGACCTTCAGCCGTTGCAGGACCATCCACACCAGCACGGCGTTGGCGGCGTGCAACAAGACGTTGACCCCATGATACCCCGTGGCATTTCCGCCCCACGCCCGCCACTCCAGCCACCACAGGCTCTCCGTCAGCGGATAGTAATCTGGCGCTTCCGTTGTAAACCAGAGCCGATAGAGCCCGTTGCTGGCGTGAATCAGCCGATTGTTGATGATCAGGGCATTGTCGTCAAAGACAAAGCCGCCCCGCAGTGCCGGAAAGTAAGTCAGAAATGTGACAACCGCCAACACCGACGCCAAAAGCCACGGTTGATTCGCGAAGCTGACGTACGGGGTGGGACTCGACGCCGTCCGTTGATGCAGAGCACCATCGTTTGACTTCCTGCGTGTCATCGTGTGTGAATAATAGCACATCGTTGACCAAGAGCACCGGCATGGCAACGCTGTTGTGTGCTCTCTGTACAAGGTGTTTTGGACGAGGTTGAGCTTGTCGCCTTGGCCACGCCTAGCGCCTCAGCGTATTCCGCCTTGTCGATGACAGCGACAGGCACGACACGCTTCTGGAAGATGCGATCCAAGGAATTCGTCCTTGACCACTTTTCTCAGAGAGTATAAAAATGGCCCCAAGGTAGCGTAAACGAAAACCATGTCTCGGCACCGTTCTAACGCAGAGGGAGCGATGTATGATTTTTCCTTCCTCCGCCAATTGCGGAAGCGAGACGACCTGACCATTGGCGATGTGTCGGCTCGTTCCGGGATTTCCGCGGCCGTCATTTCGAAACTGGAGCGCAACCAGACCCGGGCGGAGCTCGAGACACTCTTCAAGCTCAGCCGGGTCTTCGGCTTGACAACCAATGAATTGATCGCGCTGGCCGAGTCGCGCACGTCGCAGCGAGCCAACTCGGTCAAGCATGTGGCGGGTGGATTCGTCTTTCGCGAAATCGCTTACTCGAATGTCCGTTGCCTGTTTGGTGCTGCTCCGAAGGGAGCAAGAGTGTCGCGCCCGGAAATTCACCGTGATGACTACGAAGTCTGCTGGGTGCTGTCCGGCAGGGTGCGGTTCACGCTGCCGGACGAAAAGCACGAACTCACCAGCGGCGAAGCCATTCAATTCGACGCGATCCTCCATCACACCTACGAAGCGCTGGAGAACTGCGAGGTCGTCGTCATCCACCTGCGCAAGGGAAAAAGGTTTTAAGAATGTTGAAGATCGATCACAAGCTGAAGCCCGAAGATCTCACCAGGAAGATCGAGCGACTTTGGTCGGTCTCGGCGGCGAAGATTCGCTCCATCGAACGGACCGACGACGCGACGAAGGGCTCTCCGGTATTCACCTGGAACGGCCGGTACACGACGCGCGGCTGGACGGAATGGACCCAGGGGTTCCAGTATGGCTCAGCGTTGTTGCAGTTTGATGCCACGGAGGATCGCCAATTCCTTGAACTCGGGCGACGCAAGACGGTGGCCGTTATGGCACCGCACGTCACCCACGTTGGGGTCCACGATCACGGTTTCAACAACATCAGCACTTATGGCAATCTGCTGCGGCTGATGAACGAAGGTCGTATCGCGGAGAACACATGGGAGCGCAACTTCTACGAGTTGGCGCTGAAATGCTCCGGCGCCGTGCAGGCGCGACGTTGGACGGAGATCCACGGCGGGGGGTTCATCTACTCGTTTAATGGTCCACACTCGCTGTTTGTGGACACGGTTCGTTCGTTGCGCGCGTTGGCGTTCGCTCACCAACTTGGTCACGTGTTGATGGAAGAGAACGACCGCGAAGTCTCGTTGCTTGAGCGTCTCATCGAGCACGCTCGCGCTACCGCCATCTGGTCGGTCTATTACGGCGAGGGCCGCGACGCATACGATGTGCGTGGACGCGTCACGCAGGAAGCGATTTTCAACATCAACGACGGCAAGTTCCGGTGCCCGAATTCGCAGCAAGGCTTCTCGCCCTTCACCACATGGACGCGCGGGCTGGCGTGGGCCATGTGTGGTTTTGCCGAGCAGTTGGAGTTCCTGGCAGCCATCGGCGAGAAGAAGCACGAGAGGTGGATGTTGAAAACTGCGAAAGCCACGTGCGATTTCTACATCGAGAACACGCCGACCGACGGCATCCCGTATTGGGACACGGGCGCGCCATTGCTGCCCAAGCTCGGCGACTATCTTGATCGCCCTGCCGAGCCGTTCAACGAGTTTGAGCCCGTCGATAGTTCGGCGGCGGCGATTGCCGCGCAAGGACTGCTGCGGCTCGGCCATTATCTCGGCAAAAGCGGCAAGGCCTACTGGCAGGCCGGGTTGACCATTCTGAATACGTTGTTCGACGAGCCGTATCTGTGCACGGATGCGAAGCATCAAGGTCTGATCCTTCATAGCGTTTACCATCGTCCGAATGGGTGGGACTACATTCCGCCTGGGCGCAAGGTGCCATGTGGCGAGTCCAGCCTGTGGGGTGATTACCACGCCCGCGAGGTTGGGCTCTACGTGCAGCGCACCGCCCGCAAGCAACCCTATCTGACATTCTGGGGGAAGTGACATGATCATTGCCGACCTCAACAAGATCGAAGGCCGCCGGTATCCCGCGCGGCGACGCACCCAAAACCTCGTCGGCGGCGCGTCTCCGATTCAAGCGAAGAACTTCTGCATCGGCAACGTCACACTCGACCCCAAAGGCGGGCAAGTACCGTGGCACAATCAGGAACAGGAGGAAATCTATTTTGTCGTCGAAGGGACGGGTGAGATGTGCCTCGGCGAGGAACGACGCACCGTCACCACCGGACAGACGGTTTTCATTCCGCCGGGCGTTTATCACCAACTCACCAACACCGGCGCCACTACGCTGCGCATGATCTACTGTTACGGGCCGGCAGGAGACGTGGCGCACTGGCGACAGGAATTGGACGGCACGCTCCCGAAAGCCGGCGTCGAAGCGCCGCCGCTGCCGGCGGGCGCGCATCCGCAGTGCACCGAAGAACCCAAGGCATAAAGGAAACGATGGAAACAGCCAGGATTCACAAACTCGGCATCGTCATGAACGGTGTGACGGGCCGCATGGGGACGAACCAGCATCTCCTGCGCTCGATCGTCGCCATCATCAAACAGGGTGGCGTGAAAATCAGCGACGACGAGACGATCCTGCCCGATCCCATCCTCGTTGGCCGCAACGCCGCCAAACTGGAATCGCTCGCCGCCACGTCCGGCGTGAAACGATGGACCGTCGATCTCGACGAGGCGCTCGCGGACAAACACAATGTCATTTACTTCGACTCGCAAACCACTGACCGCCGCGCCGACGCCGTCAAGGCCGCGATCGAGGCGGGCAAACACATCTATTGCGAGAAACCGACCGCCGTCACGACCGAGGACGCCTACGATTTGTACAAACTCGCCAAAGCCGCGGGAGTCAAGAATGGCGTCGTACAGGACAAACTCTGGCTGCCCGGCATACTCAAGTTGAAGATGCTTCGTGACAGTGGATTCTTCGGCCAGATCCTCTCGGTGCGCGGAGAATTCGGCTACTGGGTGTTTGAAGGCGACACCGTTGCCCCACAACGTCCGTCATGGAACTATCGCCAGGAAGACGGCGGCGGGATCATTATCGACATGCTTTGTCACTTCCGCTACGTCCTCGACAATCTCTTCGGCGAAGTCAAAGCCGTCTCCTGCCTGGGTGCGACGCACATCCCAAAGCGTTGGGATGAGCATGGCACCCCTTACAAGTGCACCGCCGACGATTCTGCGTACTCGACGTTCGAACTCGAAGGCGGCGTGATTGCGCACTTCAATTCTTCCTGGTGCGTCCGTGTGCGACGCGACGATCTGTTGACGCTGCAAGTGGATGGCACGAAGGGAAGCGCCGTGGCCGGCCTGCGCCAGTGCTGGGTGCAATCCTACGGCGCGACGCCGCGCCCGACGTGGAATCCCGACGTCGACAGCCCGATCAATTTCTGCGACGGCTGGCAGCCAGTTCCACCTCACCAGCATTATGACAACGCGTTCAAGATCCAGTGGGAAATGTTTCTTCGGCACGTCGCCAAGAATGAACCGTTCCGCTGGACGCTGCTCGAAGGGGCCAAGGGCGTTCAACTCGCCGAGAAAGGAATCGAGTCATGGGAGAAACGGGCGTGGGTTTCGATTCCCGAATTGAAGGCCTGACATGAAACGTATCGCTCTCGTCACTGGCGGCACGCGCGGCATTGGCCTCGGAATCGCGCGGGCGCTGCAACAGGAGGGTTTTGAAATCGCCGCTTGTGGCATGCGCGCGACTTGCGAACACAAGGACTTCCTCTACTGTCAATGCGATGTGAGTGATGCCGGCGCGCGCGCGCGGTTGCTCGACGCCATCCGGCAGCGCTTTGGTCGCCTGGACGTGCTTGTCAACAATGCCGGTATCGCACCGAAAGAACGCCACGATATTCTGGACGCGACCGAAGAAAGTTTCGAGCAGGTGATACGCACCAATCTGCAAGGACCGTATTTTCTCACGCAAGCCGTCGCGAAATGGATGGTCGAACAGAAGCGGGCCGACGCGAACTTCGGCGGCTGCATCATTACCATCTCGTCGATCTCCGCGACCGTGGCGTCCGTGAACCGCGGCGATTACTGCATCTCCAAAGCCGGCGTCGCGATGGCAACCCAGCTCTGGGCCGCCCGGCTCGGTGAGTTTGAGATTCCCGTTTATGACGTGCGCCCCGGTATCATAAAAACCGACATGACTTCCACCGTCACGGCCAGGTACGACAAACTCCTCGCCGAGGGTCTCGCCATCCAGAGGCGCTGGGGCACACCGGAAGACGTGGGCAAGGTCGTCGCCGCCCTTGCCCGCGGCGACATGCCGTACTCGACTGGCGCCGTCATCATGGTCGATGGCGGTCTGACGGTTCAACGACTATGACGACATCCTTTCCGAAAATCAGTGCGAGCAGCACTGAAGACGCGATTACAGTTCGCCTTTGAAGGCTTTTGTCGAGAATGGAGGGCAGGAGGGCGTCGAGTACGGCGGCGGAAGCGACTGGGGCGGTTGTGATGGATGTTCGCCACGAAGTACACGAAGGGCACGAAGCATTCACCACCACGAATGAACTCGAATGGACGCGGATCAGGCGGGGTTTGATGTCTGGTTGGGTCGGTTTCGCGGTTGTTTGGGCGCCGAAACGGCCAGACCGCGTGTGGGGTAACGCCGATGACGCTTGGGCGGTTTGTGGCGCGGGGGTCGCGGCCTAGCGCGGCAGACGGTTCGACGGCTGCATGGCGCTCGCGAGCGTGTCGGGCTGGCGACTGGCGAAGTAGATGGAGAGGGTGGCGTGGCCTACTTTGGTGTTGAGCCGGACGACCTTTTAGCGTAAAGCTTCAAGGCGTCGGCGCGACAGTTCTTTGTCAGTGGTTTCGAGTGATTTCTCAACCTGATCGCCTTTGCGAGTGAAAATGCCGTAGAAGATGCCCGAATCAGAGGAGCGGTACAGGCAGGGGATGTTGGTTTTCTTCAAGACTTGGTTCTTGAGGGTGGCTTCCATGTTGGAAACATCTTAAAGATTGCAAGCACAGTATTTAGACGCTGGCATATGATTTGTAAGTGGCTGTAAATTAGCAAGTTGCGCCCATAGCTCAATTGGATAGAGCGTTGGTCTACGGAACCAAAGGTTGCAGGTTCAACTCCTGCTGGGCGCGCCACTTCTTTTCCCGTTAATTCTCACGTATTTCTCGCGCTGCGAAGGACTTCCGCTCCTCCAGCCGCCACACGCCTTCATTGCACCACGGTGCGCCGGACTGCGCCATAGCGCCCCAAACGTGGCAGTTTCCGGCAATTCTGTGGCAATTCACCGGACCGAACCCCTTACGTAAAATCGCCCATGAAGGTCACTGTCACAACGGGCAAGTATCCGGAGAGCGGCACGAAATACTGGAAGGTTCGCTACGTATTGCCGAACGGCAAACCAGAGCGCAAGTTCTTCCCCGACGAACAGAGCGCCGAGGATTACGCCGAGAGGAAGCGGCGGGAATCGGCCGACGCGGCGATGATCCCCTCGACGCCTTACAGCGACCCATCCTCAAGCCGCGAAGGCCGGTCGTGTTTCGGACTCCTCGCGTGCAAAAGCTCTTCGAAATCGCACCAAAGCATGGCTTGCTTGCCTGGTCCGTGCTGGGCACGCTCGCTGCCATCCGCCCTTGCGAGTTGCGCGTCCTCGGACGGCTCCGCGATGTGTTCGACCTCGATGAAAAGGTCATCACGGTAAGCCAGCGGGTATTCAGAATTGGCGTTTAGATTTCTGAGATTCCAAGCGACGGCGAAGCTCAAACTGGTTCCTGTGGACGGTCACGGCGTGACGACCGCGCGCACACTGGATATTTCCTTTGGAGATTGAGAGGACTATTGAGCGGTCGCTTGTTGATGCGTCTTTACGCGGAACTTAAGCCCTATACAATGTAAGAACATGTTGCTCTGTTGAAATCCTCGTGAAATGATTGATGGTGTTCTTGGGGGGTGGGAACCATGAAAGACCGGTCGTTGCTGCGGCTGGCCCAGTGTGCTTACCAAATGGTCAGAATACAAGCGCAGAAGCCCCCGACGCCGAGGCTGACCGCGCCAAATATCGGTGGTCGTGGTCGAAGAATCCGGCTACAATTCGCTGGTGTCTTGCTGGAGAGCCCACATGGGACGTGACGGTAAACTGCCGAAGGACATTCTCTCTCTCGTGTCCGCGCATCTTCAGCGGGACGAGAGAATCCTCTTCGCTCAGGCCAGCGACTTGACGCTCGATCGGCGGTTCGGCCCGTGCCACATGGTGATTACCGACGCCCGAATCGCCGTCTTTGACGGAGACAAGCTCGCCTTGACGCTAGAACTCACGCGCATCAAGAAAATCAAAGTGGACGAACTCTTCGGTAGTGCCCGGCTGGTGGCGGAGACGTCGGAGGGAGATCGCCATCTCATCTATTACAGCAAGGCGTACGTGCCGCAATTCGCGGGGCTGTGCCGCGTCGTCAACGACCTGCTGGATGGACGCCAGCCCGTGCCGCCCGAGGAAGTCGAACCGGCTTACTGCCCGAAGTGCCACGCCCCGTTGCCCGAGCGCGGAGCGAACTGCTCCTTGTGCGTGCAGCGCTTCCGAACTTTCAAACGACTGCTCGGCTTGCTGAAACCGTACCACGGCAAAGCGATCGGCTTGATGATCGCGACCATCGTCACCGTGGGATCACAAATGGGGCCGCCTTATATCACCAAAATGATCGTGGACGATGTGATCAAGGGCCATAATTACTCCCACTTGAGCCTCTGGATCGGGGCCATGCTGGGCTGCGGCATCCTGCTGCTGGTGGCACGGCTAGTCAGCGGCAGCCTGACATCATGGCTCGGCGCACGGCTGGTGGCGGATTTGCGGTCGCAACTCCATACAGCGCTGCAACGGCTGCAGATGAGTTACTATCAGCGGCGGGAAGCCGGTGAGCTCGTTGGCCGCGTGATGACGGACACGGGCGAGTTGCAACACTTCCTGATCGATGGTCTGCCATATTTCCTGGTGAATTCCATATCGTTCATCGCCATCGCCTGCATTCTGATATCCTTGGACGCGAAGCTGGCGCTGTTGGTGTTCTTGCCCGTGCCGTTTCTGGTGGGTGGCGGCGGCTGGTTCTGGCGGCGGCTGATTCCGCTGTTTCACAAGCATGGCGTCCGCATCGGGGCACTCCACTCCATCGTCAATGAGACCATTTTCGGAATCAAAGTTGTCAAGGCGTTCGCGCAGGAGGAGAGCCGCAGCCAGAGGTTTGACGTGACGAACGAGGCGCTGACCGGCACGCGCTTCAACATCGAACGGACGTTCATCGGCTTCTCCGAGACGATGTTCTGGATCATGACGGTGGGCGTGACGGCCGTGTGGTTCTTCGCGGCGCGGCGCATCAGCCGTGGCGACCCGACATTCACGCTGGGCGATCTGCTGGCGTTTGTGGGGTACATCTGGCTCTTCTACGGACCGCTGCAGTGGTTCACGGCGGTAATGAACTGGATGACCCACGCCTTCTCGGGCGCGGAACGCATCTTCTCCGTGCTCGACTCGACCCCGGAGGTGTACGATGCACCTGACGCGATTTCGGTCCCCAACATCCGCGGCGCCATCAGCTTCCAGGAAGTGCGCTTTAGCTACGACCGTGGCAAGGAGGTGATCAAGGGGATCTCGTTCGACGTGGCGGCGGGGGAAATGATCGGATTGGTTGGCAAATCGGGCGCAGGCAAGAGTACCGTCATCAATCTCATCTGTCGGTTTTACGACGTGGATTCCGGGCAGATCACAATCGACGGTCATCCGATTCGCAAAATCAAACTGGCGCAAATGCGCAAGCAGATCGGCATTGTTCCGCAGGATCCGTTCCTGTTCAATGTCAGCATCTTGGAAAACATCCGCTACGGCTGGCCAGATGCGAGTTTCCAGGACGTTGTCCGCGCCGCCCGCGCCGCGAACGCCCATGATTTCATTCTCGATAAGGAAGATGGATATGACACCGTGATTGGCGAGAAAGGCACGATGCTGTCTGGCGGCGAAAAACAGCGCCTGGCCATCGCTCGCGCCATTTTGCACGACCCGCCCATCCTGATCCTTGATGAGGCGACCTCGTCGGTGGACAGCGAGACTGAAAAGGCCATCCAGCAGGCCATTAGCAACCTCATCCGCGGGCGTACTACCATTGCCATTGCGCATCGCCTGGCCACCTTGCGAAACGCCAACCGCCTCGCCGTCATTGATGAAGGTCGGATTATCGAGCAGGGCACGCATGACGAGTTGCTGGCACGTGATGGCAATTACGCCAAGCTCGTTCGCACGCAGATGGAGATTAACCGGATGCGTACCGAAGCGCAGGTATGGAGCGAATAAAATGAGCGTCGAGCCCACGGGAACCATCAAGCTATTCCGCAAATTGGATCAGATCTTTCTGCTGACGGGCAGCGAGGCCGATGCCCGACCGGTAAAACTGGTCTGGGCCAGGCCGGTCAGCGGTCAGGGGCAGGAGGTCTCCCTGCTCGACGACAAGAAGAAGGAAGTCCTGATGTTGCTCAATTTGGACGCGCTGGACCCCGCTTCCCGCAAGATTGCAGAAGACGAACTCGGCTGCCGCTACTTGATGCCGCGGATCGTCCGCGTGTTGCGCACCCACGCTCACGTCGGAACGCGGTACTGGCAGGTTGAGACGAATCATGGCCCGCGCCACTTTGTTGTCAGAAATCCCAATCGCGACGTTGTCTGGGTCACCAACGACCGCGTGGTCCTCCGCGACCCACTCGGTAACCGTTTCGAAATCCCTTCCCTCATTGCCCTTGACGCTGCTTCACGCGCCGAAGTCGACAAAGTGATTTAGCCTGAGCGATCGATGAACTCCTGCCGCTCCGCATCCGTGCCAACCTGCGACAATTCGTGCCAATCTGAGCCCAAATCTTGTTGGCGAAGGCCGTGCCGAGGAAGGCCCCGTGGTGGACGCAATCGAGGGTTGTCGGGAGCGATTTCCAATCGCCGTGGAATCGCCGTGAAAATCGACATTTAGGCGCATTTAGGTACACCCTAACGCAGTTTCGGAAAACCGAATTTGCAGGCACAATCATCTGCAACTGCTTGAACTGAGGTGGGTTACGACACGAGTTGAAGAAGACGCGGTTGGTTCTACGGAACCAAAGGCTGCAGGTTCAACTCCTGCTGGGCGCGCCACTTCCGTCACGACCGCTTCGCGGGGCCGATTCACATTGGATTTGGTGTGAATGCCACGCTTGACCCCAATCCTGCCCTCAGGCAATCGCTACTTGTATTGTCGGCGAAACCTGTCATAGTAAAGGGCTTCCGAAGCAGGGGGGATTCTCGCAGCCGGAGTCAAAGCCTGTCCTTTGACACCCGAAGTTCATCACGCTTTACGTGGAAACTGTGACAGGCATAAAATCGAAAGGAAACGATCATGGAGCAATTGGTGGATATAGAAGGCACGGTGACCAAGGTCCTGCCCGGCACGATGTTCCGCGTTGAGTTGATTAACAAGCACGAGGTTCTCGCGCATATTTCCGGCAAAATGCGCAAGCGCTTCATTCGCCTATCCGTGGGTGACCGGGTAAAATTGGAAATGACGCCCTACGACCTCAGCAAAGCCCGCATCGTCTATCGCCTGAGCTAGCAGTACACACCGTCAACGGCCATTCTCAATACTTCAGCGTGAGCTTGTAGCGCAGCACGTTGTGGCAGTGGACGGTCTCAATGGTGGTCTTGCTGCGCCAGCCTTCGCAGGTCTTCTCGCCGCTCACGCCGGTCTGGCGTGCCGCGATCGCCTCGGCCAATTCCTTCGACAGATCGAAATCCCCACGAACGCACTCCGCGTTCGGGCAATTGAATCGGAACACCGACTTGGCGCCGTTGAGATTGACCTGGTACTTGAGTTCACTGCCCTTGCCGGCACGGGCGGGATCGTAGTACGTCAGGTCCACCGTCAGGGATTTTAGTTGCCCGAACCGGGTGGCAAGGGTCGCGGAGTCTTTAACCCGCTGGCTTTCCTGCTCCCGATATTCCGCCCGCGCGCCGAGTCGTTGTTGATACATAATATCTCAATTCTTCCGCTCTTCCATGTGGTTCCAGCGGTACACAGGCAGAATATCACGAAACGGAGGTGCCGTCTCTAACAATCACCGCGCTTCTATGCGACCTCGACCGGTACCGGGAGCGGTGCTACACACTGCTTCTCCTGCACCCGCTCCCCCGTGACAGCGGGCCTACGGCCCCTGCTTGTCGTGATCGCGGTCGTGTCCAGTGGGCTCTTCCCGTCGCGGCTCGCCCCGAGGTTCGCCATGCGTGACTCGCTGACGGTCAGTCCGTAGCGCTTCGCGCTCACGACTCCGGACTTCTTCATGTCGCACCACGGTAACCGGCCGACCTGTCAAATGTTCCAGATGCTCGCGATCCAGCCCTTCATGGATGAATCGACCGTGGTCATTATGAAACCCGTTGATCGCACTCGCCCGAAACACATGCTGAAACTCGTCGCCGCGCAAGGTGTAGTGGTGGTAATCGTGCTCCCACAAATGTCCGTAGCCGACGAAGATGAAGAACGACCCGCCGAAACCAAAATCGAAGTCGGCCGCGTATCGATGGCCATGCCATCCCCAACCTCCGTCCACAAACACGGCGCCGTATGGCAGTGGCGCCCAACCCACATAATCCCCGCTGTGACGCCAGAACACCCACGCGGGCCCGTATTCGTACGCCGGCGCCCAGACCCAGCCGTAGCCTCCCACATATGCCCAGCGGCCATAATGAAACGGAATGGCGCCCCAAGCGTAACCCGACTGCCAGTATAAACCGGCGTCCGTGTACACCCAGTATCCGTTGTCATAGTACGGACGCCAGCCATACGGCATCCCGTACGGTTGCCAGCACTGGCCATAACCCGGTATGTTGACCCACGTGCCGTAGGGCGAAAGTTGCTCCTGAAAATAATCAAAACTCACCGCAGGCTCGGGAGCGGGTGCGGTCGGCGGCGCGGAACTGCCCACAGCCGGCGGCACGGCCGAAGACGGCGGAGGAGCCGGTGTCGAAGCTACGGTCGTCGGGGCGCTGGGCGCGGGCGCCTCGGGCTGGGGCGGCGGCGGAGGCGGTGTCGAATCGACACTGGCGGGCGCCGCTGGAGTGCCGGCCGATCCTTTTTGGAGCAACACTGAGATGACATTTTGGGAGACCCCCTGCCCTTTGAGATACAGGATGTCGTCAGCGCTCAATGTGTACGACGCCCTCGAATTCTTGATGTACGCCAGAATGACATCATCCCCCAGGTGGGCCTGGGCGAGTTTCACAACCTCCTGCAACGCGGGTGACAGATTTGCTGTGGGCGTGGCATCGCTGCCGAACGCGCTGGTCGCGTTCCAGAACGCCCCCGCGAGGGTGATACAAACAACCGCAAAAACCACCGTGGCTTTCCTATTTGATAGTTTTGTCGTTTTCATATGCTGTATTCTTTTGAGACCTCCTCTGGTCTTCTCGTTCAAGATATGTAAACACCGCTATTCGAGAACGGTTTCCACCGTTGCGGATTGGATTGATTGTAGTACTCGCAACTCCCGCGTGCAATGCAGGAAAAGCGCTACTCGATGGGGGCTTTGCGGCGCTTGCGGACGCGGCGCATGGCCTCGCGATAGCTTCGTTGACGGCCCAGCGCGCACAGTCGCCGGGCTTCCGCGTGCAGGCACACGTATCGGACAGCCGTGTCGAAGCACATCACAGACGCGAGAGACCATCATGGGGCGTTCATCTCACCGTCGGTTGTGGCTGTCTCGCACCGCAAACTCAGCCACCTGCCGGAGATTTTCTTTACCAAACCTGCGGTAAGAATAGAATAGTTATCGATAACACTTTCCTGTCCTCTCCGCACACGATCGTGCTCCACATGCCCAGATTTCCAGGCTCCCCAAATGCCCCCGGTTCGATCTCCATAAAAATCATCTCTTGCTTTTGTCCGGCGAATATGAAAAAAAAGTTGACAGCCAGATGGGTAAGAATATCAAAATCGCTGTCGGTTCGGATCATGGCGGGCTCGATCTGAAGAACCAGCTTCTCAGTTACTTGCAAAGTCGCGGGTATTTCGTGCAGGATTGTGGCACGCACAGCAAGGACGCGGTCGATTACCCGCGCATGGCTTATACCGTCGCGCGGCTGGTGGCCAGTGGCTCCTGCGACCGCGGCATCATGGTGGATGGCGCCGGCATCGGTTCGGCCATGGCCGCCAACAAAGTCCGTGGCGCGCGCGCCGCGGCGTGTTACAGTGTCGCCCTCGCGAAGAATTCGCGGGAGCACAACGACGCCAACGTGCTCACCCTCGGCTCGGGGCAAACCGATTTCGAGACGGCGAAGCAAATCGTGGAAACTTTTCTGGCGGGCGAATGTGTTGAAGAACGGCACCGAAAGCGTGTACAACTAATCAATGAAATCGAGGACGGTCCCATTGGAGTGGGAGCGCACCAGGCAACGTTGCTGGCCGCGATTGGAGACCCGCGCGTGAACGCTTCGCAAACCGACCTCGAACGCATCGCCAAACGCGTCCAGGAACTGCTCTCCGCGCAGGGCAATCCGCCCATCGCCGCCACCACGCCCAAATCGCGGCTGTCGCCGTCGCAGATTGCGCAACTCATCGATCACACCGTGTTGCGGCCCGACACGACCCGCGCCGACATCGAGCAACTCTGCCGCGAGGCGCGCCAGAGCAAGTTCTACTCGGTTTGCGTGAACCCGACCTGGGTTTCCTTTGCCCGCCAGGCGCTCGATGGCACGGCTGTGAAAGTCTGCTGTGTCGTCGGTTTCCCGCTCGGCGCGCAGCCACCCGAGACGAAGGCGATGGAGGCGCGCGCCGCGATCCGCCAGGGCGCGAAGGAAATCGATATGGTCATCAATGTCGGCGCCCTGAAGAGCGGCGACGACGAACTGGTGCTGCGTGATATCCGCGGTGTGGTCGAAGCCTGCCGCGACGGCAGCGCAAAAACAAAAGTCATTTTGGAAACGTCGCTCCTCACCAATGAAGAGAAGGCGCGCGCGTGCGAACTGTCCGTCAAAGCCCATGCGGATTTCGTGAAAACTTCCACCGGCTTCAGTTCGGGCGGCGCGACCGTGGAGGACGTTTCCTTGATGAGCCGCATCGTTCGCGACAAGGGCCTCGGCGTGAAGGCGTCGGGCGGTGTGCGATCGTTGGCGGATTTGTTGAAAATGGTCGCCGCGGGTGCCACGCGCATCGGCACGTCCGGCGGTGTAAAAATTCTGAAGGAAGCTGCGGGGGAAATTGTTTCCGGCGCAGGCGCGAAATATTAGATGATCACGAAAGGAACTGAACATGGCCGATTTACGCTCGTATATTTTTCTCGATAGTTTGCAGCCGCAGGTGGCATCGTTTTTTGCCACGGTCTCGCAGGGGTTCCTGCCGATCGCCGGCCAGGCCTCGCTTTTCGTCGAGATTTCGCCGGGGATGGAAATCAATCGTGTCACCGACGTGGCCCTGAAATCCACCAAGGTCACGCCCGGCATGCAGATCATCGAGCGTTTGTACGGGATGCTCGAAATCCATTCCGAATCGCAGGCGGATGTGCGCCAGGCCGGCGCCGCCATTCTCCAGGCACTCGATTTGAAGGAAGAAGGACGCTACAAGCCCCAGATCTTCAGCAGCAGCGTCATCCGCCGTATCGATGACTATCACACGATGCTCATCAATCGCACGCGCCACGGCAACATGATCCTCCCCGGGCACACGCTGTTTACCATGGAACTTGCGCCGGCCGCTTACGCCGCCTTTGCCGCGAACGAAGCGGAAAAGGCCGCGGAGATCAACATCCTCGAAATCCGCGCGTTTGGCAGTTTCGGCCGCATGTACCTCGGCGGGGACGAGAAAGACATCGACGTGGCTGCCAGGGCCGCCGAGCAGGCGATCAACAGCGTCACCGGCCGCGAGATGAAGGGTGGCGGCGGCGGCAGTTAGAGCAGCGATTTTAAAACGATCACAATAACGTAAGGAGACACAGACATGGCAGATGCATTAGGTCTACTGGAAGCGCGTTCCTTCGCCGCAATGGTGGAAGGGGCCGACGCAATGGTCAAAGCGGCAAAAGTCGAGCTCGTCAGCTACGAGAAGACCGGTGGCGGTTACGTCACCGCCGTCGTTCGTGGCGACGTGGCCGCGGTCAAGGCCGCGACCGACGCCGGCCGCACCGCCGCCAGCCGCGTGGGCGAAGTCGTGGCGGTCCACGTCATCGCGCGTCCGCACCAGAACGTCGACGACGTCATCCCGCTGGGACGCGGCGCCAAAGCTGCCAAGAAGTAAATTGGACATTTAACCGCGGGGACGGGGCCCAGGCTCCGTCCCTGACGGGAGGTTCTGTTTATGAATCTTGGTAAAGTTGTCGGCACCGTCGTCGCCACGCGCAAGGAGTCCAGCATGGACGGCCTGAAGTTCATGCTCGTCAAGCACGTGGACACCGAAGGCAAGGAAACCGGCGGCCAGGTCGTGGCGGTCGATGCCGTGGGCGTCGGCCCGGGCGAACTGGTGCTTGTCGCCACGGGCAGTTCGGCCCGCCAGACCCTCGCCACCAAGGATCGCCCCTGCGACGCCGTCATCATGGCGATCGTGGACACGTGGGAAATCGGCGGCACCGAGAAGTATCGAAAGGATTGACGCCATGGCCAGCCTCAGCGATCAGGAAATCGAGCTAATCGCACAGCGCATCGTCACGGACCTGACGGGACGCGGCGGCGCGTCCGCGCCGGCATCGTCATCGGGTTCCTCCCCGGCTCCGTTGCGCGACATCGGCATCTTCGACGCCATCGATGAAGCGGTGAAGGCGGCCAGTATCGCCTTCTGCCAGTTCGACCAGTTGGGATTGAAGAAGCGCAACGACATCATCGCATCCATCCGCCAATCGATGCGCGAGCACGGCAACGCACTGGCGCGCATGGCCCATGAGGAAACGGGGCTCGGTCGGTACGAGGACAAGATCCTCAAGAACCAACTCGTCGCGGACAAGACGCCGGGCACGGAAGATCTGCTATCGAATGCCGTCACCGGCGACGACGGTCTCATGCTGACCGAAGCCGCGCCGTTCGGTGTCATTGCCGCGATCACGCCGACGACGAATCCGACTTCGACAATCATCAACAACACGATTGCCATGCTCGCGGCGGGCAATGCCGTCGTGTTCAATGTTCATCCAAACGCGAAACGCGTCTCCTGTCACAACGTCGCGCTGATCAACAAAGCGATCCTCGCCGCCGGCGGCCCGCGGAATCTGATTGCGTGTGTCGCCAACCCGACCGTTGAAAGCGCCCAAGCATTGATGAAGCATCCCGGCGTGCGCCTCGTCGTCGTGACCGGAGGAGGCGCCGTCGTGAAAGTCGCGATGGCCAGTGGCAAGCGGGCAATCTGCGCCGGGCCGGGCAATCCGCCCGCCATTGTGGATGAAACCGCCGACATCGACAGGGCGGCGCGTGATATCGTCTTCGGGGCGTCGTTCGACAACAACATCATCTGCGCCGACGAAAAGGCGTGCCTCGTTGTTTCCAGCGTCGCCGACAAGTTGATCAAGGCGATGACCTACAACGGCGCGTACTTGATCACGAAAGAACAGTTGCCCGCCGTCGAGAAGGTCATCTTCACAAAGACCGAAGGCCCGCGCCAGGAAGCTCACATCGAACGTTCTCTCATCGGCCAGAATGCCAGCGTCATTCTGCAGAAGGCGGGAATCCGTTGCGACGACAGCGTTCGCCTCGGTATTTGCGAAGTGGACCACGATCATCCGTTGCTGTGGACGGAACAGATGATGCCGATTTTCCCCGTGACACGCGTGCGGGATGCCGACGAAGGCATCGATTTCGCTTTGCAGTTGGAACATCCACGCCGACACACGTTCACCATGCACTCGGACAATCTCTCGAACCTCAGCCGCATGGCGCGGGAATGCAACGCCAGCATTTTCGTAAAAAACGGGCCGGCGCTGGCGGGTCTCGGTTTCAAGGGCGAAGGCCCCACGTCGTTCACCATCGCCAGTCCCACGGGCGAAGGCATGACAACGCCGAAGAGTTTCTCGCGCTGGCGTCGGTGCACACTAGTCGGGGCGTTTAGGATCGTCTAATACGGATGAGCCCATCCCAAATTCCTGTAGCCGCAGGCTTTAGCCTGCGCTGGTTGCGCAATTCACGCACCCTAAAGGGTGCGGCTACAAAGCACTTTCAATCGTCGTGAAGAAATACCCCGCTATCGCGGTTGTCGAATTCAGCAGCCTTGCGGACGGCATTTACACCACCGACGCGATCCTGAAGAAGGCCCCCATCGCCATGATCAAGGGCGGCACGGTCAGCGGTGGCCGCTACCTGATCATTTTCGGCGGCACCACGGGCAGCGTCAGCGAATCGCTCACGGAAGCGCTGACCATCGGCGCGGGCAGCGTGCTCGACCACGCGTTCCTGCCCGACGTCCACCCGAAAGTGCACGACGCCGTGCTCGGCCAGCGAGCCAAGAGCGAACAGATGACCGTGGCGATTTTGGAAACGGACACGATTGCCGCCAACGTTCGCGCCGCGGAAGTCGCGGTGAAAGGCACGGAAGTACAGTTGGTGGAATTGCGGCTCGCGGAATACGAAATGTCGGGCAAAGCCATCAGCGTCTATGCGGGCGAGTTGCACGAGATCCAGGCCGCGATGACCATTGCCAATGACTTTCTGCGGGGTCGGCAAGCCTTCACGCACTACCGCATCATCGCGAGTCCGCACGAGGTCATCTCCAAACAACTCGACCAAACCACGCGGTACAACGACGCGAAGGTGCACGAACTTGAAGGCGAGGAGGCGTCGTAATGCTCCTCGGCAAGGTCATCGGCACACTGACGCCTTGCGTCGTGTACAAGGGTCTCGAAGGCGTCCCGATGCTGTGGGTTCAGCCGCTCGACAAACAGGGCAATGTCAAAGGCGAGCCACTGGTCGCTTGCGATCCGACGCGGATGGCCGGCCCCGGCGAACTGATCTATTTTGAAGGTGGACGCGAAGCCGCGCTGTTGCTCGAACCCTGGTTTGTGCCGGTCGATCACGCCATTGTCGGGATCGTCGACCAACTGCATCACGAATCATGATCCTCGGAACTGTCAGGGGTAACATTGTCTCGACGATCAATCATCCGTTCTATAACGGCAAGAAGATGTTGATCGTCGAGAAGGAGGATTTCGCCGGCAAACCCGGCGGTTATCTCATTGCCATCGACAGCGGCGTGGGCGCGGGGGTTGGCGAACGCGTGCTGGTCATCGACGAGGGAAATTCCGCCCGCCAGGTCGTGAAAGACAAGGATGCGCCGCTCCGCTCCATTATCATTGGCATAGTTGACCGCGTCGACTCCGAGGCGTAAACTTCTGTCGGCGTGAGATTCGATGTGACAGTGGAGTCCGGCAGCGATGGCTTCGTCGCCGAATGCGAAAGCATGCAGTGTAGCGCGACGGGCCTCAGCCCCACCAACGCCCTCGATTCCCTCCGCGACGAAATCCGCTACCGCCTCGAACTCTGCCCCTGCACCACCGTCAACGACGACTACGTCGAGTTGAACGTGGTGTCAGCGCTCTAGCGCCGGTTGCGGCCACACCGCATCGCGGCCATCCCAAATCGAAAATAACAACCTGCGCGGCTTAAGTGGCCTCGGATCGCCGCCGTTGTCTACACCGTCGTCACCGACGGAGTACAAGATCCACGTGCCGTCTGCATTGAGTCGGTATCGCAAGTCCACGCCGTCCATGTAGTCGTGCGGAATCCTCGCGCAGAACTCAGGGACAAGCGCCGCCAGATTCGGCGGCATCGATCCATGTCGCAACTGATACCGCGTCAGTGCAATGGCCGCCACAGTCATTTCCCGCTGCGTCTCGTTCTCCAACAACTTTTGCACATAATAGTGAACGTTGATTGGTAGAAGGCGACTAGTCATGGGGAAACCGGGTTTTGACATTAGATATCGCCAGTGGTCGTAAAAGCTCCAGTGGTCCCACTCTTCGTGCTCGGTTTCCTCAAATTGCTTGTGGGCCACCGTCCAGGCAGACGTACGGACTGCCGACCGCACGTCCTCCATGGTATTCTGCCAAACCCATACGCCGCGCGCCTGATCCTGTTGCTTCCACGCCATGAACCATGTGATCGCCTGTGCCCACCCACAGACGTCTTCCCACGATGATAGGCTGAAGTCAGACCAATTCAGTAACTGACTTATGGGCTTGCGGACTTCTTGTTCCCACTCATCAAGGGCAATCGCTCGCTCACCTTCCGCGCCAGCGGCGAATTCATTGATTGTGGAAGCCTTCTCCCATGTCATTTGGAGCTTGGCCAGTTGCTCGTCCGTCCACCCGGGTGCCTGCAAAGCTTCCCAACTGATGTCCAATCCCCTTTTACCAATCCAACTCCTGTCCGATTGCGACCTGATCAGATGGTCATCTTGCAACAAACGCATCAGATCGGCGATGGCTAGAATACTCCCCAAGGCCGCGTCAGGGTCTTTCCGGTACAAGTCATACAGCGCTGTGGTTGACAACCATGCGCTAATGGAGGCAGCAGCCCTTTCCTGCGGTATGCCTGCGTCAAAACCCTGACCGTAATCAGTTGGCACAGCAATGACCGGTTGCTGCAACGCTGCACGCGCCCGGTGAAAGGGCTCACGAGCCAACCCGACTTGATCGGCAAGTTGTTCCCAACTGCACATCTCTTGAGTCACTGGTTGGTACCGTCTCGCACCTCTCGGCGCGGCTGCCACATCCATGTTCCGGAGCGTTAGTCCAGTGTCCGCCTGCACTTGGCGTACGGTACAGCAGCCCGGCCCGGTGAAGTGAAGGCTGCAAACATTAAATTCCCAGTTAAAAAGAAGTGGACTTTGTTTGCCCAGCTCTTCCAGTTCAGCACCCGCTCGCAGCAGATCGACGGCCGCGTCGCTTGGTTTCGCTGGCTTCGGTAGATTGAGCTCTGCCACCGTCAACTTCTCGCCTTTGGCGCGGAGTTCGGCCTTGTAGCGGGCGAGCAGGATGTGGCCGCGGATATTCTCTTCGAGGATGAAGAGCGCAAGGATCGCCAGCAGAACCAGAAGCATTCTGCCCGCCCAGCGCAGAACTAACCGGAGTTTTTTCACAGCCACAATGGCCACCTTTCGCGAAGCCGCTGGATTCCCTCGCGGAGCGGTGGCAACTGTTTCAATTGCTCATCGTTCATGGCAATTGCTACACTCCCTGACCGTGAAGCCGGCGCCAGTCTATCAGCAACCCTCGCCCCTGCCAAGCGACTATGCGCCCGGCGAGGCCGGGCCAATTCCCCGACGCGTCATCATTGCCGCGGTGGTGCTGGGGCTGCTGACCATCGCGCTGTTCGCGCCCACGTGGAAGGACCAGATGCTGGGTTGGGACGACGACGAAAATGTGTTGCACAACCCGCTCGTGGTCATGCCCGCGGCGGCGGGCTTGAAACAAATCTTCACCGCTCCGTTTTCGACGGACTACTATCCGCTCACGTACATCAGCCTCGCCATCGATCACGCGGTGTGGCGGGGCCATTTCTTCGGCTATCACGTGACCCAGACCCTGTTGCATGGCGCCAACGTGTTCCTCGTGGTGTTGCTCGTGTGGCGGTGGACGGAAATGCTCGGCGTGGCGCTGTTGGCCGGGGCGTGGTTCGGCTGGCATCCCGTGCAGGTCGAGACTGTCGCCTGGATCGCCGAGCGCAAGAGTGTGCTCGGGGCGTTCTTGTTTCTGCTCGCGTGGCTGGCCTACCTCAAGGCGGGCGACTCGGAGACTGGCAAGCGGTGGCGGTTGGTGGCGCTGGGATTGTTCCTGCTGGCGGTATTGACCCACGCGCTGGTGATCGTGATGCCCGCTCTCTTGATCGCCTACGAACTCTGCCTGCGCCGCACGCGATTCACCGAGGCGCTCCGCCGAACGTGGCTGTTTTTCGTGCCGACGGTATTCGCGGCGGTCTTGCGCGTGCTCGGCCATGCGCAGTCGGGCCAACTCGTCCGGCCATTTCGCAGTGTGACCGAGGGCATCCTGACGATGACCACGGTCGTGGGGCAGTACCTCAACACGTTGTTCTGGCCGACGCAACTGAGCAATCATTACACCGTCACCACCGTCGACAGACTGCTGAGCAAAGGCGTCGCGGTGACCGTCTTGTGGTTCGTCGCGTGGGCGGTGGTCGCGTGGCGGGCGCGGTCGGTCCGCCGGTGGTCGGCATTTGCGGTGGCCTGGTTTCTCATCTGTCTCGCGCCGGTGCTGCAACTCGTGCCGCATCCAACCGTGCGCGCGGATCGATATCTTTACGTGGCCGCGCTCGGGGTCTTCGTGCTGGTCGCGTTGCTGCTGAACAAGAACCGCTTCGCATTTGCGACCGTTGGCCCTTTGTCGGCGGTCTGTCTGGTCGGACTGACGCTGGCGCGCATTCCCGATTGGCATGATCCGAAAACCTTGTGGACTGATTGCGTCAAAAAGGACCCGCGGTCGGCCATCGGCTACTACAGTCTCGCCGGTTGCGCCATTGGCGAACAGGATTGGCCGACGGCCGACGCGCAACTGCGGAAGTGTATCGACCTGAAACCCGACTTCGCCGAAGCGCAGGCCCGGCTCGGCGCGGTGTGTCTGCAGGAGGGAAAGAACGCCGACGCACGCGAGCACCTGGAGCGGGCGCTGGCGTTGAACCCGCACCAAGCCGAGGCGCAACACAACCTCGCCATCCTCGAACAGCGCCATGAGTGACCAGTTTCTCACCCTGCCAAATGACGAACACCTGCGCATCGCCTGGCCGACCGCGAACCATTTTCTTTTCGACGCGCCCGAAAAATTCTTTGCCCGCACGCGCGTCAATCCGGATTACGGCAAACCCGGTTGGACGCGGGACTGCGGCAAGCGATTCCATCGCGGTTGCGACATCGCACCCGTCAACGTCACGGCGACGGGCCGGACCACGCGCGTCATTTTCACCAATTGCGCCACGAATACGGACTTTGAGAGCGAAGAGCCCACATTCGTCCCGCACGACGACGTCTTCTGCGTCTTCGACGGCACCCTCGCGGAGGTCATCGTGGATGAAAACGTCTCCGACTTCGGAAAACACGTCGTCATCGAACATGTCTGGCCTCGTACTGGTGCCAAGTTCTTTACGCTCTACGGCCACCTCGCCGAAGTGTCCACTGTTCCCGTATCATCGCGGATTCGGCAAGGCACCAAGGTCGGACGAATGGGGCAGACGAGCCGTAGCGCCGACGCGCGCAACTGGATGACCATCGCTCCCCACTTGCATTTTGAAGTGCGGGATGCGGACGGACGATCCTACGACCCGGTGGAATTCTTGAAGCGATTCTTGCCGCCCGCGCCATGAGCCCAAGCACCCGATCACGCCTTGCCGAAAAGTCGGTCGCAGATCTGGCGGACCGCGTTCTCACGGTCCCTTGTTCCATGCGGCATGATACCCAGCAATGGCGCGCCACATAATTCAGGCACGATCTTGATGTTGGTTCGTGCCGCCTGGTTGCGTTTCCCGCCGACTGTATCGTTCAGAACGATTCCACGCACCGTCAAGCCTTCACCTCGGGCTTGGCGGACGGTCAGCAGACTGTGATTAATCGTGCCCAAACCAAGCCGCGCGACCACGAGCAGGGGCAGCTTCAGCGACCTGGCCAGATCAGCCACGAAATAATCGTCGCGGATCGGAACCATCAGACCGCCCGCGCCTTCCACGAGCACAATGGAGTAAGTGGACGCCAACTGCCGGTAACATGCACGAATTCGGCGGAGGTCGATGCGTGTGTGTTCCAGTCGCGCCGCAACGCTCGGCGCGAGCGGGTGCCGAAGATGGATCGGGTTGATCACATCGAGGGGCTGCTCGTGCTTCATGATGGCCGCGTAGATTTCGGCGTCGTGTCTTCCACCCGTGCCGCACGCAATCGGCTTGAATGCGGCGGCACGTACGCCGCGACGACGCAACTCGGCCAGCAACGACGCGGTGACATGCGTTTTCCCAACACCAGTGTCGGTTCCGGTAATGAAAAGTCCCGTGCTCACGTCTTCTTTTCCGATCCGCACGCGCCGGCCACGGCGAGCACCGCCAACAAGGGTGTAATGGGCACGCGATATCGGCTGTATGACACCGGGCCTCCTGCCAGCGCGACGAAATACAATAGTAGAATTCCCGGCAGCAGTGCCGAATGCCCCAGCTTCCAAACCCCGACCGTGCTCAGGACAAGCACCACCAGCAACGCGACACTATACAGGGGTGGCCACCAGCGCGACGGCGGCTCCGGCTTGAGCAACGAGGGTTCCAAGGTCCGTTGCCCGGGGCCGAGCAGGAGTTTGCCCCAACCCAACGCCGCTTCTTTCAACGTGATCAGCGGGGCCGACAACAAAATCCGGCGGGACGTGTGCAGAGAGTTCTGCAATCGGTTCGAGAATGAATCGCGATCATCGAAGAATTCGACGGTCCCGACTCCGTGTCTCAATTCGTCCCGCGTGGTGACGACATCAACTCCCCTTCGGTCAGCGTCAACGCCCGCGGCCCACGACTCGAGCAAGTTGTCGGCGGCATTGGTGGAGAAGAACCACTGCCCGGTCACCGCCGCGTTCCGCGCCATCCACAGACCCAGCAGCGGCAGGAACCCAATGAGAAACATCGCGAAGCATGCCACTCGCCGATGCCAGATAATGGTCAGGATTAACGCGACGGCCCATAACCATACGGCAATGGGCCGGCACAGACTCGCCAGCGACCACAGCAGGCCGGTCCAAAACCAGCCCCACGACCGCTCGTTGCGCCACGCCAGTGCACACGTGCCGCCCAGCACCACGAGTGTGAACAACGTTTCCGTGCGCAAATCCAGCCCGCGCATGACCGCATTGGGATCAAGAGCGACCAGCAATCCGGCGGCCATGGCACGGTTCCATGACAACCACCGCGCCGCGAGTAATATCGTCAGCCAGGAAATCATCCCCCAGAGGACGCATTGTACGGTCAGGAAAACGCCCAGGCGATCACCACTCAATTTCATCAAGCCCGCCAGAAACAGCGGATACAGGGGTGTGCGTCCCACGTCGGGCATCTCCCGTCCATCCGGTCCAGTAGCGACGAAGCCGTTTCCCGCGACCACACTGCGCGCCAGAGAACGGTACGAGTCCATGTCGACATCGGGGTTTAGCCTTGGCATCCAATACGCGAGGCAGATGAGCCGCACCATCACCGCCACACCGAAAACCGCGATGCACATTTTGGTACGATGGCTCATAGTAGTGACACCGGGTCGACGTCTACAGCGACGTTGACGTCATCCGGAGGTTTCACAGCGACGATCACATGACCGAGCGTTTCCACAAGTTGCATGATGTGCTGTGTCCGCAGCATGACCTGGAAACGGAACTGATTCTGCACTTTCGCCAGCGGCGCAGGCGTCGGATCGGTGACGACGCCCAGTGTGTCGGGGACACGCTTCCGGAGTTCGCGCGCCAAAGCCTGGGCATAAAAGCTCGCCTTCGTTTCACTGCGACTGCGCGCCGTGATGCAGATGAGGCGCGACACGGGCGGATACTTCAATTGCTCGCGAAATTCGATCTCCTCCTCGTAAAAGCCATTGAAATCGTGCTGCCGGGCGTATTGGACAGCGGAGTGAAACGGCGTGAAGCTTTGCACGACGACCTCGCCTTCGACGTCGCCGCGGCCGGCGCGGCCCGCGACCTGCACCAGCAGTTGAAACGTCCGCTCGCCCGCGCGAAAGTCCGGCAGGTGCAATGCCATGTCCGCGTAGATGATGCCGACGAGCGTCACGTTCGGAAAGTGCAGGCCCTTCGCGATCATTTGCGTGCCCACGAGAATGTCAATCTTGCCCACGCGGAACGCGCCAAGGATTTCGCGGTACAGCGTCTTGCGCGTCATCATGTCCGAATCCATCCGCTGCACACGGGCCTTCGGAAACGCGTGTTGAATCGCCGACTCGACCTTCTCCGTCCCCATGCCCCCGTACCGAATGGCGGGGTCGCGGCATTCGGGACAGATTTTCGGCACGCCGACGACGTACCCGCAGAGGTGACAAAGAAGCTGCCCGGCTTTGCGGTGATAGGTCAGAGACACGCTGCAGTTCGGGCATTTGGCAATGTGTCCGCATTTCGGACAGAACATGTGCGTGGCGTACCCGCGGCGATTGAGGAAGAGAATGACCTGTTCGTGTTTGTCGAGCCGCTTCTGAATGGCGTCACGCAATTTACTCGAGAGAACGTGCAAGCCCTTCTGGCGAATCGCCTCCTGACGCATGTCGACAATGCGCATGATCGGCATTTTCTTATTGTCGACGCGTGTTGGCAAAGTCGCCAGGGTGTACCGTCCACGCCTGGCGTTGTAGAAGGATTCGAGCGAGGGCGTCGCGGAACCGAGCACGACGGCAGCGCGCTCGATCTTGGCGCGCATGACCGCGACGTCCCGGGCGTTGTAGCGCGGTGCTTCGTCCTGCTTGTAGCTGGTCTCATGTTCCTCGTCGATGACGATCAACCCCAAGGCCTGCACGGGCGCGAACACCGCTGAGCGCGCGCCGATCACGATGTGTGATTGGCCGTCGCGAATCTTGTGCCACTGATCATGCCGCTCGCCCGCGCTGAGATTGCTGTGCAACACGGTGATTTGCTGGTTCTGGAAACGCGCGCGGAATCGTTCGACAGTCTGCGGCGTGAGTGAGATCTCGGGCACGAGCACGATCGAGTCTTTGCCTTGATGCAGTGCGTGTTCGATGGCTTGGAGATAGATTTCCGTCTTGCCGCTGCCGGTGACGCCGTAAATGAGGACAGGTTTTTCGGGCTTATCGGTCGCCGCATTGCACAGGTCGAGTGCTGTCGCCTGTTCCGAAGTGAGGGTGAGCGGCGTCGTCGGAAGAAACACCTCGCCGCCGAACGGGTCGCGGTCATCGATTTGCTCGGTGAGTTGAACGTACCCCTTCTCCGCGAGCCGTTTGACCGTGGCGTCATCCGTGTCGGCAAGCCGCACGAGCTTGAATACGAACATCCCCTCCGATTTCTGCAGAACCTCCAGGACGCGCGCCTGTTTCGGCGCGCGTTTCTTCAACCTGACGAGATCTTCCAGCGAAATCTTGCCCGGCTTGACGAACTGGCGTTCCTTCCAGCTGATTTTCGCCTTGCGCACGACTTCGGGCAGCGCACATTTCACGCACAACTCGACGGGACAGCAATAGTACTTTCCCATCCAGCGGGTGAGTTCCAGAATCTTGTCGCCAAGCAGCGGTTTCTTGCCGATGACCTCCGCGATCTCTTTCAAATGCGGATACGCCGAGTTGTCAGCCAGCCCGACCACGTAGCCTTGCGCGGTCCGTTTGCCGAATGGCACCGCGACGCGCGACCCGATCTGCACCACGCCAGCCAACTGCGACGGGATGCGGTAATCGAATTCGCGGTCCAACGCAAGATCGACCACGATTTTGGCGACGGAATTCGGCACGGCCTCAGCATACTACAGGAGACGAGCGACTGTCAGCCGTCGGTGATCCCTTTTTGATTGGTGTCGTTGCCGACTTGTGATTTGCTAGTGCACAGATTCGGTGGGCTTGGCCGCTGCCGGGCACAGGTTGGTTGACTGACAGATGAGAGTTCTTCGAGGCAAATTCGAAAGCGGGACTGGGAATTTTGCGCAATGGATTCTCACACTCAATGTTCACTACGAACGGAAAACGGGTTTGAAATTGTTCCCGGGCACTCTGAACGTCCGGTTGTCCGAGCCCTACACCATCCCCAAGGGATGTCTGAGATTGGAAGCCCGTGAGTATGATGGTTCGGTTGACGTGAACATCGTTCCTTGTCGTCTCCTCGGGCAGCGGGCGTTCATTCTGAGAACTGACACCCATGAACTGGGAACCGGCAGCCACCCGCAGACCGTGGTGGAAATTGCCAGCGCCGTGAAGTTGCGCGATGCGTACGGTCTCTCGGATGGGGATGATGTTTCCATTGAAATTGAAGACTAAACATTCACGTTGGGTCTGGGACAAACACATTCGGCGATAGGACGTTGGATTACTGTGACGGCGAAACTGCGGTTCGTGCTATTCGACTGGGGTGACACATTGATGTCCGAGGCCGGCCCCCTGGATATCCCCATGGCTGATTGGCCGGAGGTTCGCACCATCGACGGTGCCGGCGACGTTCTTTCACTCTTATCGAAACGCTACCGTGTCGCGATCGCGACAAATGCAACCGTGTCGAAAAGGCCCGACGTCGTGCGGGCGCTGGCGCGGGTCGGGCTGAACGCGTTCATGGACGAGATTTTTTGCTTTACCGAGTTGGGCCACAAGAAAGCCGAGCCAGAGTTTTGGGATGCGGTGCTTACCCGACTCGGCGCGCAGAAGAACGAGCTGGTCATGATCGGTGATTCATTGGAGCAGGACGTCCTCGGGCCGATGCGTGTCGGGATTCGAGCGATCTGGTTCAACTGGAAGGGGGAGAGTTATTCGGGACCGCTCCCGGTTCGGTCGATCAGCTGTCTCCGAGAAGTTCCCGCCGCCATCGAAGAGTTCCCCTGATCCGCCGTTGGGCCGGGGAAATCTCCTCAAAAACTCGACTGCTCCATCGCCGAGCTTGCGTTATACTCTGCGCATGTCCCGGCGAAGAGCGAAGCGACTGGAGCGGGTTGGGAACTGGCTGGCCTTGGTACTGGTGCTGGGGGCGGTCGGGTCGGCAGCGTTTGTCTATTGGCGCTGGGCATACCGCGAGCAACGATTCGACCGTCTCATCGAAGAAATCGCTCCGCAGTATGGCGTGGACAAGTACCTGGTGAAAGCGGTGATCCGACGGGAAAGCAAATTCGATCCGTTTGTTTTTGGCAGCCACGGGGAAATCGGCCTCATGCAAGTAACAGATGGCGCTGGTCAACAGTGGGCGCGGGCGATCAAGCGGCGCGATTACGGGCGGAGCTTGCTGTGGGACCCGCGCGCGAATATTGAGGCCGGAACATGGTATCTGGCGCGGGCGCTGAATCGGTGGCCGGACAAGGATCCTGACGACCGCATTCCGTTCGCATTGGCGGAATACAACGCCGGTTACGCCAATGTGTTACGCTGGCTCCCCCATGCCCAGCAGACGACCGCCGATGAATTCCTGCCGGCGATCACGTATCCGTCCGTGCGCGATTATGTTACGGATGTGATCGAGGATTACCAATTCTACAAAGCGCGCGGCCACCTCTAAAAACTGGCGGGTGCCCGCAAACGAACGGTGGTGTCCTGGGTGAGGCCAGGTGAGGCTAGGAGAAGCGCAGCCACCATTGTGGATGTTCACGGGCACCCACCTAATTCCTATTTCTACTCTCATAAGATGAGACACCACCCCGTTTCGTTTCGTTCAAAAAACATTTTCCCCTGCAACCCCCAAAACCCCTGCCTCCCCCGCCCCTCCCCAAAAAAACTTCATCCCCCCCCAAAACCCCCGCCCCCCCCCTGCCCCTGCAACTTCCCATCCCTCGCCCGCGACTCCTCCGCCAACCGCGCCTTAAACTCCCCATACCGCCCCCGCAACCCCGCATCCCCCACCCCCAGCACCTGCACCGCCAACAACCCCGCATTCCGCCCCGCCCCGATCCCCACACTCCCCACCGGCACCCCCGCCGG
>JBEKLM010000010.1:0-103528 GCA_050010195.1 Verrucomicrobiia bacterium | reverse complement strand
TCAGCAGTCCAGCCGCCAGCCATCTTCGATTCAGGGGTGACGGGCTCCAGTACAACAGTAGTGCCACCACCGGCACGGTAAACATCACGATCATATGAAACTGCGGCATGATGCCCAGGAGCACACAGACCCAAAAGATGTTTCGTGAGTTCGGCTGCGTGACCACGTCCCAAAGCGTCAGGTACAATAATGCGCCGAAGAACGCCATCGGGATGGGGTTCCAGGCCGCGATGGAATAGTGGACGGGCCAAGGGGACGTGGCGAAGAACAAGGCGGCCCAAAGCGAATACCGTGGACCGAAGATGTTTTCCGCCAAACAAAAGACGAAATAGATGACGCACGTGTGCAGGACGATCATCATCAGGCAGACCGTGTCGGGAGAACCACCGATTTTCAGACCGGCCAGCCAAAACAGCGCCCACATTGGCCCCGGAAGGTTCCCGGTCTTGAACTTGGGCTGGCCGATGTAGCGGGCCCGCTCTTCGCCGGCATCCAAACCGAGGGCGACCCGATACGCCGCCATTTGGTCTCCCATGGCCTTGTCTTGGTAAGCTTGGCCCCAATACAGGCCTGCCAATCGCAGCAGCAATCCGAGACACATGATCCCGATCAGCAGCACGATTCTGGTACACTGCGACATCCCGCGCATTGTAATGAAAGAAGTCGTTAATTGGTATCGTTTAATTCCGAGAACGTGACAAACTCCGGCTGTTGGTATCCGCGAGCCGTTCGGCGTCATGGGTGTCTTCGTATCCAGCCAGCCGGCTAAAGATCGACTGCCGCATCAGCGCCACCAGCGAGTGTTGCGTGTTCTTCCCGCTAACTTACGCTACACTCTGTCCCATGAACCTGCCCATTACCGGCGGTTGCCTCTGCGGCACAATTCGCTACGAATGCACCGCCGAACCGCTCCGAATGTTAAAATGTCACTGCCGCGACTGTCAGCAGCTCAGCGGCGGACCGTACCTGCCTGTCGTGGTCGTCCGGCTCAGCGCGTTCAGAATCACGAAAGGCGAATTGAAGTGTTTTCCCACCCCCAGCGTGTTGGGCCGACCCAATCAACGCGGCTTCTGCGCCAACTGCGGTTCCCGTCTCACGGGCGCGGAGAATCCGAAACGGGATTACATCGGCATCACCGCCTCCAGCCTCGACGACCCATCCCTCTTCCAGCCCACCATGGACATCTTCGTCGCCGACGCCCAGCCCTGGGACCTCCTCGACCCCGCTTCCCCCAAGCACCTCCAATACATGCCGCGGTCGTAGAGCCATCCTCGTAGTTGAGTGTAGCCGCAGGCTTCAGCCTGCGTGGCTGTGCTAGGGCACGTCTCAATGAAACACTTGCCATCCGGACCCACCGCTTCCCCTCCGCTCGCCGGATCACCTACTGCGGCGAAGCCCGCGTTCGCCCTCCGGGCGTCACGCGGCCGGCCCCTTTCTCAAATGACTTTGTCCCGCCAGTCCTGATAGACTACGGGGCATGACAGCCGGGAAGGAGAAGGTCGCGACCGGAGTGTTGCTGTGGATCTTCTGGGCGGCGGACGCTCTTTCTTATGGGGCGATAACGGAGTCTCACGGACAGGTCTCTATCGGCCTGTCCCTTGCCGAGCGGTTAGCGCTGCTCCTCCTGCTTGTTACGTGGGTGGACAGCGACGCCCGAATGCGGCGTCAACGCTTCTGTTACGACTTCGACTTCTTCATCTATATCGCATGGCCAATCGCGTTGCTCTACTACCTGTTTCGCACCCGTGGCCCCCGCGCATTTCTGACGCTCCTCGGCTTCGTGGGATTCGCTGTCTCCGCGATTCTCGCTGGCTACGGCGCTTTGTGGCTCGTGAAACGATGAAGCGACAGACTCGGTCCATCCGGACCAAGTAACCGCGGCCACTACGGGCCATTCGTTCTCGCCCGGCCGGTGCCGAGCCGTCTACGCCCATTTCTTGCCGAGGGCATCGAGCCCGCCGTTCTTCAGGTCGTCGGGACTCATGAAGGGGCGAAAACTGACGTCGGCATTGAACGTGAGAAAGAAAGGCTCGGCCAGCGAGGGGATCTTGGTCGGATCGGCCAGGTTGACCACGAGGATCGCCCCGCGTTTGCCATCTTGGGAGGTGAAATAGGCGGCCTCGGGCTTGAGCGCCTCCAGGATTTCCCCGAGTTTCTTGCCGACGACGCCTTTGCGGGCAAGGGTGTTGAAGGGTTCGTGTGGAATGGTGACGTCCAATAGTATCTTCATAGTTCTCGCCTCCAATGGTTAAACTGCGACGAAGCGGAACATACTCCTTCGCCGTTACCGGTCAAGCCGGATTGTCCAACCAACGGAGCGAATCAGCGCCGGATGTCCTCCTCCGGTCTTGACGGCCATGCGATAATACCCACAGCATTCTGGGGATCATTAGCAATGCTGACGGACAAACAAGTAGCTCAGTACTTCCGGCGCTGCTACACCGCCGTCGATGGCTTGTGGTTTATGAAGGTCGAGGAGAAGCACGGCTTGGTCGCCGCGTTGGAAGCTGACGAACAAGTCTGGAAAGTCCTGCCCAAAATTCAGGCGCGGATGCTCAAGTCCGCGCTGGGTGTCGATCAGGGAATCGACGCGCTCCGGGAATGTTTGACGACGAGGCTGACTCTCGAGGAGTTTGAATTCGAGACGCAGAAGACTACCGATGGCTTCAGCGTCTTCATCAAACGCTGCCCGTGGCACGAGCAAATGGTGAAATCAGGCCGGAAACATCTCTCGGGTACTGTGGGCCGACGGATCTGCCAAACGGAATACCCGGTGTGGGCCGCCGAGTTCGGCAACATCCGTTTCGAGCTTCAGCAGCAGATTTGTGAGGGCTGCGGACAGTGCGTCCTGCGGTTCAGCCAGGCCTCGGAACCGCCACCACCGATCACCTAGCCACGCCGTCGTTTGGCGCCGGACCTCGAACGTCAATCTGTTCCCGCCCGCGCTGACCGCGACGCAAGCCGAAGCATTCGATCAAACATCCGGTCCGAAAGGATCGAACGCAGTAACAGCATCGGCTTGGCGGCGGTCCCGGCAACATACCGCGTCTTGGGATGCCTGGCCTTGAGCGCTTTGACCACCAGCTCGGTAATCACCGCGGGAGGTGCCTGCGTCTTGATGCTCCTGACCAGCTTGGCCCAACCCCGCGCGTAGCCGGCATACACCGTGTTGCCCGAATATTTCTCCGCCGAATCCATCGCGATTTCGCCCCATTCCGTCTGGACCCCGCCCGGCTCGATGATGACCACGTCGATGCCGAATGGGCGGGTCTCGAACCGCAGGCAGTCCGACAATGCCTCGACGGCGTGTTTCGTGGCGTGATACCACCCACCGAGCGGCGCATAGATCTTTCCGGCGATCGAGGAGATGTTAATGATCCGTCCGCTGCCTTTCGCCCGCATGTGGGGCAGCACCAACTGTGTCAACCGCGCGAGGCCGAAAACATTGACCTCAAACTGCCGCCGCGCCTCGGCCAGCGGCACATCTTCGATGGCGCCATAACAGCCATACCCCGCGTTATTGATCAACACATCGATCCGGCCCTCCTTCCGAATGACCTCGTCGACCCCCGTGACCAGCGAAGCGTCGTCCGTCACGTCCATCGCCAGCACATGACCACCGTCAGCCTGGATGTCCTCCATTCGGGCGACACGCCGCGCCGCGCCGTAAACCGTATAGCCCTCGCGTATCAATCGTAGCGCAAAATCCTTCCCCATCCCCGAAGACGCCCCCGTGATCAACACCACCTTCCCGCTAAATTTCTTCGTCATCGCATTCCTCCGCCATTTTCGATGAACCCTACCACCAATCGTTCCGCCACGCGTGAAGGAGTCTCTCCGGCCCGCCATTGTCGCCGCGCCGGTCCGTCGGCGCGTTCCGACACTCCTCACCGGATCGCGTATGCCTGCTTTAGGATAATGACGTGCGCCACGTCCGCCCTACGCCGGGGAGGGAACGTCAGTAGCAGGGGCAGTTGTAGATTTTCCCGATGCGGTATTCGAAATAGGCTTTGCGCTTGTCGGGGGACTTTTGAAACGTCGGGTTGACGATCAGCAACCAGTAGAATTCGACCCATTCCGACAGATTCGCCGGAGGAATTTTGACTCTTCTCATCTGTTGATCCATGCTTGTTATCTCAGACGAGAATGCCTGAAAGCGAGGAACGGGTCAATACCTCACAATTGGCAGATTGCTGAACTCGGCCTACGAGCTTCTACCTTTCGGGTAGACCCGATCAATAAACCGCATGGCCGTCTCCGTTTTCGCTTCATCGGTGTCGGACACACGGCAACGATTCGTCACATCCACGTCGTCCACTTCAATGATCCGCTTGCCGCGCGGCGGTTGATTCAACGTCAACACGTCGCCATGAGATGCGGATGCAAACTCGTCCCGGATCACAATCTTATGGTTTCGATACTGTGTTTCGATGGGAGTCATAACACCGCCAGTTTCAAAGCTGACCATTTCAGAATACGATTCATGAGTGAAGACTACGCGGGACAACGGCCAAACGCCATGGGGTGTTGACCCTACCGTTGGCTGTTCGTTTTGCTTGCGCAATCGCAGGGTCAGCGTCAGGATTCAGCCGTGAAATTCATCGTCATATTCGGGCCGCCGGCGGTCGGAAAAATGACCGTCGGTTACGAGCTGGCCAAACGCACGGGCCTCAAACTGTTCCATAACCACATGTCGATCGATTTGGCATTGAATTTCTTTGGCTTTGGGGAGCTTCCATTCCACCGGCTCGTTTCCGAGTTTCGGAAACGGATCTTCGAGGAGGTCGCGGCCAGCGACCTGCCCGGGCTTATCTTCACGTTCGTGTGGTCGCTCCAACTGGAATCGGATCGCAAATACATCGACGACGCCTGTGCCATTTTCCGCGAGAAGGGTGGCGAGATCTATTTCGTGGAACTGCAAGCCGACCTGCAGGAACGGCTTCGACGAAATGAGTCGGAGTTCCGCCTCACCCAAAAACCATCCAAGCGGAATCTGGAAAACCCCAGGCAGCATGTGTTGGACGTCGAAAAAGAACACAAGCTGAATTCAACCGGGGACTTCTTCTACCAGGAGAATTACGTGAAGATCGACAATACCAACCTCCCCGCCGCCGAAGCCGCGCAGAAGATCATGGATGCCTTTCATTTCTCAACCATTGATGGTTGAAGGGGTCACCGCCTTACAATCTATACAATCCTCCCCCGCGCCGATTCTTGAACCGTCCCGCTCGCCGTCGCCCGCCGCGGCCGGACCCATCCACCAGGCGGAATGATTCTCGCGTACGGGAGTCGACCCGCGGAGTTTATTTCGTCGTCGGCTCGTCGCCGGCTTTCTTCAGGAACGGCATGAACAGGTCCATCGGGATCGGGATGAACGTCGTCGTGTTGTGCTCGCTGGCGATCTCCGCCATCGTTTGCAGGTAGCGCAACTGCAAGGCGATGGGCTGCGCCGAAATCATGCCCGCCGCCTGCACGAGTTTTTCGGCGGCCTGAAATTCGCCCTCGGCGTTGACCACCTTGGCGCGACGTTCACGCTCCGCCTCCGCCTGTTTGGCCATGGCGCGCTTCATTGTGTCGGGCAGGACGACGTCGCGAACTTCGACGGAGGTGACTTTGACGCCCCACGGCTCGGTGTGCTTGTCGATGATTTCCTGGAGTTGCTGGTTGATCTTGTCGCGCTGGGCCAGCAACTCGTCGAGTTGCGACTGGCCGAGCACACTGCGCAATGTCGTCTGGGCGATCAGCGAACTGGCTTTGAGGAAATTCTCTACCTTGACCACCGCCGCTTGCGGGTCGACGACGCGGAAGTAAATGACCGCGTCCACCGTCGCGGGCACGTTGTCCCGGGTCATCACTTCCTGTTTCGGCACCTCGATCGTGATGACGCGGAGATCGATTTTGACCATGCGATCCACAATCGGGATGAGCAGGATCAGCCCGGGCCCTTTGGCGCTGAGAAGTTTGCCCAATCGAAAAATCACCCCGCGCTCATACTCGCGCAGGATGCGGATCATCTGGGGCAGCACGACCACGCCCAACACGAACAACACCACAATCCAGGGGATCAGACCAAACGATTTTTCCGCGGCGTCCATGATCGGCACTCCTTTACGTGGGTTTGGGTTTCACTTTCAACGTCAGTCCCTGCCTCTCGACGATCTCGACGCGCTGGCCTTGCGCCACGGGCACGTCGCTGACCGCCTGCCAGTATTCTCCTTCGACAAACACTTTGCCACCCCGCCCGTCAATGTCTGTCAACGCCGTCACCACCGTGCCGCGCATCGTCTCCGCGCCGGCCTTGATGGGCATTTGTTGCGCCCGCAAGCCGCTGCCGACCACGAAAATGAAAAACAACGCCGTCACCACCGTGGCCGGTATCACCCACGTCAGCGACAACCTCAGGTACGGATCGGACCGGTCAAACAGCATCAGCGCGCCCAGGAAAAACGCCACAATACCGCCGGCCGTCAACACCCCGTGCGTGGGGGCAAACGCATCGATGAGAAACAATGCGATCGCCACGCCGAACAACACCAGTCCGGCCACGTTCATCGGCAGCGCCGTCGCCAGGTACAGCAACAACACCAGCGCGATCACGCCGGCCACACCGGGCAGAATCGCGCCGGGGCTGGTCAACTCCCCGATGATCCCGTACATCACGATCAACGTCAGCACCAGCATCATCTGCGGATGCGCGATGGCCTGGAAAACCTTTTCGCGCAGGGACGGCGGAATCTCCACCACTGTCGCCGCCGCCGTCTTCAGTTTCCGGCCGTTCACCTCGCGCCCGTCGAGTTGCTTCAACAGGTCGTCACGATCCTTCGCGATGAAATCGATGACTTTCATCTGCAGCGCCTTTTCCGCCGTGGTCGACGCGCTGTCGCGCACCGATGACCTCGCCCACTCCGCGTTCCGTTTTCGTTTGACGGCGATGCCCTCGATATAGCTGCTGTAAAAGTTCTCCAGCTTCTCCTTCATCGTCTGGTCAATCTCGCTGCCACCCAACTCGACGGGGTGCGCCGCGCCGATGGCGGTGGCCGGCGCCATCGCCGCCACGTCGGCCGCCAGCGTAATGAAACAGCCGGCGCTGCCGGCCTGGGCCCCTTGTGGCGCGACGTAAACGACTGTCGGCACGGTCGAGGCAAGGAACTTCTGCACGATCTCCTTGGTCGGATCGAGCAGTCCGCCGGGGGTGTCGAGTTGGATGATCAAACATTGCGCGCCTCGCGACGCCGCCTCATCCACCGCGCGGGAAATGTAGCCGGCCGTTGCCGGCCCGATCGTGCCTTCGACTTGTATCAGGCACACCGTCTCCGCGGGCGCTGTGGCCGCCGCGAGCAGGAACACCAGTACGAGAAATCCTGCCCAGCGCTTCACACAGGCAGTGTATCACAAGATGTTGACCGTGTAACGCACAAATGCCCGTGCGCTTCAAGGTGCTGGCGGGGCCGTCTGGTTTCGAGGGCACAGCTCCCCATTGATCCATCGGGGTTCCCCGGAACACCTCGGGCGCGTTTGCCGGGATGGAAGTGGCGAGGGTTGGGGTGTTCTTGTTCGGTGGCCGATTTGCAAACGCTGTTCGCCACCGATCTAACCTCTGGCAATTGGGGTGCGGCTGGCAAGCCGATTGCTTTTCCCAGGAGCATGACGCACAACACGGTCAGCAATCAGAGAAGTCTTCCAGATACGGGAATATGCCGGACCACGTATATAGCGCCAGCCGATGTCTCGGAATGCCTGGTGGAAAACCCTGACGCATGCGAGTTTGCGATACGGTTTGGTTCGGGCGTCATTTGTCGCCATCAGGCTCGGCGTCGATTGGAGAGGCCGGATTCCCCGGATCTTCTCCAGTAGTCTTTCGAGTTCTCGCAGGCTCCCCCGACAAATCGTCCTCGACTTTCCTGTGGGGATATTCCCAAAATACCGCCATGCCGAAAATGGAGCCCACATCCGCTGCGTATTGGAATCCAGAGAACGGCTCGGAGTCCGAAACACCGATGGCCCCGCAGCCGGGCCGGCCTTCGAGTCCGCCCGTCCAGCGGCTTTTCGCACGGCTGTCATGGCTGGGGATTTTCCTCTCGTTGCTGGTGGCGGGCCAGGGGTGCGGGAACAATCAGCCAGACAAGACCGCCGAATTCTCGGGAGACTTTGAGAGAGGGTTGGAAGCGAATCGCACGCATAATTATGACGTCGCCATTGCCGAGTTCAGCGACGCGATCCGGCTCAAGCCGGAGGATTCCATGGCCCATTACAACCGCGCCAACGCCTATAGCGACAAAGGCGACTATGACAAGGCCATCGCCGATTACAACGACGCCATCCGGTTCGAGTCGGATTATATCGCGGCGTACTACAGCCGGGGCAACGCCTACGGCTACAAAGGCGACTGGGACAAGGCCATTGCCGACGAAACCGAAGCCCTCCGGCTCAATCCGCGTTTCGTCGAGGCCTGCTACGCCCGGGGAGCTTTCTACGACCACCACGGTCGCTATGACAAGGCCATCGCGGATTACTACCAAGCCATCACTCTCAAGCCGGATTTCGTGGAGGCCTACAACCACCTCGCGTGGCTGTTGGCGGTCTGCCCCGATGTCAATTCTCGAAATGGGGAGTACGCCGTCGACTATGCATTGAAGGCCTGTGAACTGTCAGAATGGAAGGACGATTCCCTGCTCGGTACGCTGGCGGCGGCCTATGCCGAGGCGGGCCGCTTTGACGACGCCATCAAATGGCAGAACAAATATTTGGAATCCGATTATCTGGAATCCAGTTCATCCACCGACACCCCGGAGAAAGCCCGCCAGCGGCTCAGCCTCTACGAACAGAACAAGCCGTACCATGAAGAGAGGCCGTGAGGTTTTGACGGGCAGCTGTGGGTGCTGTGTTAACATGCCAGAGCGGCAAAGATTATCGAGATGAGTAGCGACGATATGACTGATATTCCAAAAGATTTCTCCGACGCATTGAAGAAAGCTGGGCTGGATGACTTCTTTGCCATCTGCACGACCGCCCACCGCCGAGAACACTTGAAGTGGATCGCCGAAGCAAAGCGGCCCGAGACAAGAAGGGTCAGAATACAGAAGGCCGTGAAAATGCTCTCCGATAAGTGCGCTGAACGGGTAGCGCGCTCGAAGAAGCCTGCCTGATCCCACGCTGAATCCAACGCTCGTTGTCCTTGAAGCTAATACTTCTGGAGAGCAAGACATCCTGTCAGTAAGTCGCTTGATGTTCCTGACCACGCCTTGCAAGTCGGGCCTTGAAAGATCACAACCACGCTCCGGCTTTGCGAAAACAATTGGCTAGCTAAGGAGCTGGCGGAGGACGAAGGGGAGGATGCCGCCGTGGCGGTAGTACTCCACCTCGATGGGCGTGTCGATGCGGGCGGTGATGGGGACTTTTTGATGGGTGCCGTCGGGGCAATGGATTACGAGGGTCAAGGCTTGGCGCGGGGCGAGTTGGTTCGTCAGGCCGAGGATATCGTAGGTCTCGGAGCCGTCGAGTTTCAGGGTCTGGGCGGTGGTGCCGTCTTGGAATTGACAGGGGAGGACGCCCATGCCGACGAGGTTCGAGCGATGGATGCGCTCGAAGCTCTGGGCGACGACGGCGCGGACGCCGAGCAGACGCGTGCCCTTGGCGGCCCAGTCGCGGGAGCTGCCGGTGCCGTATTCCTGGCCGGCGAACACGACGAGCGGGACGGCGGTCTTCTGGAATTTCATGGAAGCATCGTAAATCGTGGTCGGCTGACCGTTGTACTTCGTCACGCCGCCTTCGACGCCGGGGAGCATGAGGTTCTTGATGCGCACGTTGGCGAACGTGCCACGGGTCATCACACGATCGTTGCCGCGGCGCGCGCCGTAGCTGTTGAAATCGGCGGGCTGGACGCCGTGCTCGATGAGGTATTTGCCCGCGGGCGAATCTTTCTTGATGCTGCCGGCGGGCGAGATGTGGTCGGTGGTGACCGAATCGCCGAAGATGCCGAGCGCGGAAGCGCCGCGAATATCACTGATCGAGCCGGGCGTCATGGAGAAGTTTTCGAAGAACGGCGGTTCCTGGATGTACGTGCTCTTGACGTCCCAGCGATATACGTCGCCGACGGAGGACGGGATTTCGTTCCAGGCCGGGTTTTGCGCGGCGAAATCCTTGTACAACGCGCGGAAGATTTCGGGTTTGAGCGCGCTCTTCATCGCATCGCGGATTTCCTGTGTCGTCGGCCACAAATCGCGCAGATACACGTCCCTCCCGTCCTTGTCCTTGGCGATGGGTTGGGTCGTCAGATCGATATCAATGTGGCCTGCGAGCGCGAACGCGACCACGAGCGGCGGCGACATCAGGAAGTTGGCTTTCACGCTGGAATGGACGCGGGCTTCGAAGTTGCGGTTGCCACTGAGCACGCTGGCGGCAACGAGATCGTTCTTCACCACCGCTTCTTCGATGGGCGCGGGGAGCGGGCCCGAGTTGCCGATGCAGGTCGTGCAACCGTAGCCGACGAGATTGAAGCCCAGAGCGTCAAGGTAGCGCTGCAGCCCGGTCTTCGTGAGGTAATCGCTGACCACGCGCGAGCCCGGGGCGAGAGAGCTTTTGACATACGCGGGAACCTGCAGCCCGCGTTCGACGGCTTTCTTCGCCAGCAGGCCGGCGGCTAACATCACGCTCGGGTTGGATGTGTTGGTGCAACTTGTGATGGCCGCGATGACCACCGAGCCATGTCCGATCTGCCAATCGCCGTCTCGTGTTGGAACGGAGTTGTGAACCGTATCAGGTGTGGGATGCTCGTCGCGCATCTCCGATTCGCTGGCCGAAACGCGGTCCTTGCCGCTGTCCCCGCGAAGCGATTGCTCAACGGGCGTGAAGGAATCGAGGTGGACGGGGACGCGCTTGCCCATCTCTGCGCGGGGTTTGTTGTAGCCATTTTCCGTGAGCGGCTTGGAGAAAAGTTCGGTGAACGTGTTCTTGAGCTTCGGCAACTCGATGCGGTCTTGCGGGCGCTTCGGGCCGGCGACGCTGGGGTGGACGTCGGCGAGATTGAGTTCGACTTCGATGCTGTAATCGATCTCGCCCTTGCGCGGGATACGAAACATGTTCTGTGCTTTGAAATAATTGCCGAACGCGACGACCTGTTCGTCGGTGCGGCCCGTCGCGCGCAGGTAATTCAGCGATTCGTCGTCCACGGGGAAAAATCCCATCGTCGCGCCGTATTCGGGTGCCATGTTGGCGATGGTGGCGCGGTCAGCCACGGGCAGCGATGCCGCGCCTTCCCCGAAGAACTCGACGAATTTGCCAACGACCTTCGCTTTGCGCAGCATTTGCGTGACGTGCAGCGCGAGGTCGGTCGCGGTCACGCCTTCACGGAGCGCGCCCGTCATGTGCACGCCGACGACTTCGGGCGTGAGAAAATAGACGGGTTGGCCGAGCATGCCGGCTTCGGCTTCGATACCGCCCACGCCCCAGCCAACAATGCCGAGCCCATTGATCATCGTCGTGTGCGAATCGGTCCCAACCAGCGTGTCAGGGTAATAGACACCATTCGCGGACAACACGCCCTTGGCGAGGTATTCGAGATTCACCTGATGCACAATGCCGATGCCGGGCGGGACGACCTTGAAGGTCTTGAACGCTTGCTGGCCCCACTTGAGAAGTTCGTAGCGTTCGCGGTTGCGCTTGAATTCCATTTCGAGGTTCAACTTCATGGCCTCGACGGTCCCGAAAAAATCCACCTGTACAGAATGGTCAACCACGAGATCGACGGGCACGAGCGGCTCGACGATCTTCGGGTCCTTGTTCAGGCGCGCGACAACCGACCGCATCGCGGCAAGATCGACCAGCAATGGCACGCCCGTGAAATCCTGCAAGACGATCCGGGCGACAATGAACGGGATTTCTTCCTGCGCGGGCGATTTGGCGTTCCAGTTGGCGAGGGTCCGCACGTCGCGCTCGGTCACCTTCTTACCGTCGACATTGCGCAACACCGATTCGAGCACGATGCGAATGCTGATCGGCAGCCGCGAGATCTTGCCGATGCCGGCGGCTTCGAGCGCGGGCAGGGAGTATAACTTGCCCTTGCGCTTGCCGCCAAGGTCAAATGTTTGCAGTGAATTAAACGAATTATGTGGCTCGCTCATCGCCAAAACATTATACGGTGCGCGGCGCGTTAGGCAAGCAGCGGGTAACGGGTATGGCAGTGATCAGCCTCGTCGGCGCGAGCTGAACCCGCTTTCCGCTTGTCAAGCGGGACGACCCTTTTGGTCTTGCCCAAAGTCACCCTCCGCGATCCCACGGAAGGAAAGGTCCTCGTCCAGATCAGGCCAGTGAAGGCCAAAGGGTGAAATCTCGATGTTGTTGAGTTGTTTTTCCGTGCCGCGCGCCAAACGCGGGTTCTGCGCGACGGGGAAACGAATCTCGACGCCACTTTTCATCGTGACGATGATGTGTCCGTCTCGACAGACGGCTCTCAACGCGATGTCAGTCAACGTGCTCATGCCATTTCTGAATTATAAGCTCTCTGTGCTGCTGCGCAAGCTCCTCGGCGCGTGCCAATTCCTTGACCTTGAGACCCTGTGACTCACGCAACTCGACGCCTTCCTCGACGTTGAACACTGCTTCACCTCCGCCCCGGCGCACGTGGACGTGAATCGGTCGGTGTTCGTTGCTATAGAAGAAGAACCGATAGCCGTCCTGCTCAAAGATGCTTGGCATGCGCCGTCAGATAGACGATTGCGGGCAAGAAGGCAACCTCCCTTTGTCTGACCCGCCCAACGCGACGGCCCCCGCCGGCTGTAGCATCCCGCCAACGAATCACTCCGTCGGAAAAACACGAACGCATGGGACGCCAGATATGAGATCGACGGCTGGTTCCACACCTTCGTACAGCGTCTCGTTTTCCCTCCGCCAGAACTCATCAACAATCCTCCGGGCATCGTCCTCATGCCTGCTTTTGGTCTTCTTCTTGGATAGGAACGCCTCGGCCAAGAATATGGGCCTTCCGGCAGGAAGCCTGTTGCCAACTTCCTTCAAGAAGCGCATGGCCGCGAGTAATGTCATCGCACCCGGACCGCGGTACCACTCGCGAGCCTTCTCAAAACTGCCTCGCATCGCGGGGTTCCCGTTTTCTTGATGGCGGGTGCTCAGTGGCGCCTCAATGACCAGAATCGGGTCCTCGAGTTTTCGGCAAAGCTCAGCCACCTCTGTGACGCACTCTCCAAAGCACAGGGAACGTGGCACTATCTGTTCATCGCATGCGAGGCCGCAAGTCTTTCTCTTCGACGAGTAGCCAATGTCGACAGCGATGACTGCGTGGCGCGATGTTACGTCCTGAAAGGCGCAAAATGGCTGAAACGAACTCGCCATGTGCCGACACGCCCGGCGCTACTTCAACTGCGCCAATGCGCCTTTGATCTTCTCGAAGTTCGGCAATTGACCGGGGTCGTCGCTGGACTCGGAGTAGCGGACAACGCCCTGCTTGTCGATGACGAAGGCCGAGCGCTTGGGGACACCGCCCATCCCGAGATTCTTCTGCGGGAGGAAGCTGTCATAGGCGATGCCGTAGGCGACGGCGACTTTGTGCTCGTAATCGGACAACAGCGGCACGGTGATCTTTTCCTTCTCCGCCCAGGCGCCTTGCGCGAACGGGTTGTCGCCGCTGATGCCGAGCACGTCGGCGTTGAGGCTGCTGTACGCCCCCAAGCCCTGGCTGACTTCGCACATCTCCTTCGTGCAGACGCCCGTGAACGCCATCGGGAAAAACAGCAGGACGGTATTTTTCTTGCCGAAATTGCCGCTGAGCTTGATCTTCTTCGGACCCTCGGCCGATTTCGTGGTCAGTTCAAAATCTGGTGCTTTGTCGCCAACTTTCAGTGCCATGTGTAGTCTCCTTTAAATGTTCCCGCACACTATGCCAAAACGTCCCCGAAAATGTCGAGAGGCAAAGGCGCGACCTGAGCCCGTCTTCAAATAACGCTCGAAAGCGAGAGCGGCTTCACGATTCGAGAACGAGATAACAGTCAGAAGTTGCCAAGGACGGTGCTTGGTGGTGTGGGAACAATGTCCCGCGTTGTGATCTGCAAGACGTTGCTTTACATCCTCGGAAAAGCCGATGTAGTGCTCGGAGGAATCGCGTAAACTGCGGAGGATGTAAACGTGGTACATTGTTGTTCTCTGGCTGGCGTGCCAGCCGTAGCTCGAAGTGAGAGCGATTGTCGAAGTCCGCCTTCGCCAAGGCTTCGGCGGACATCCTTCGCTCTCGCTGCGCTTCGAGCGAAGGATGGTGGACGATACAGGACTTGAACCTGTGACCTCTTCCATGTCAAGGAAGCGCTCTAGCCAACTGAGCTAATCGTCCATGCCCACTACCGTTATACTATAAACTACTATCTAACAACTACTTATGCAACAATATCAACTCTTCCAGTCTATGTCAAGTCGCTGCTTATCAAGCCAACCTATCAATTTTCGCCTTGCAATGCCGTTTTTGGCGGTATAATCTCCTAGCAATCGACGGCATAAAGGTGCTGGCGGGAAGGTTAGCAGACCCCCCGCCAGCGGATGCCGTCTCGGAACCGTTAACACGATAGGAGACAGCACCAATGTCAGACCAAGTCAAAGACCCCGCTGGCAAATCTGACCAGCAAATCCTCACCAACTGCGGCGACAACCTCTACCGCAGCAGCAAGACAGGAATATACTATTCCATCTTCACGCGGGACGGCAAGCAAAAGAGAAAATCCCTTAAGACCCGCGACCGCCAAATTGCCCAAAACAAGGTTGCCGAGTCTCGTGGCAAAGTGGGGGCGCTCCGGACGGGGGACGCTGCCAAAGTCCCCTTTGCCATCCTCGATGACCACGATCATATCATTGGCGGTTACGCCAAGGAATATGCCGAGGTTGCGTTTGCGCCCATGCTACCCGCGACGCTCGCCTTAAATACATGGATACTTCGATTCTTGGCGAAATATTGGAAAGACAAGCCCGTCCGCAGCATCACCAAAAGAGACTGCGAAAACTGGATGACCGAAATATTGACGCCTGACGAAAAAGGCAAGCGCCTAAATCCCTCGACGTTCAACCAGAGACGGGAATTGCTCCAACGAGTTTTTGCCAAGGCTGTCGAGGACAACATCCGCCTCGACAATCCGATGGATGCGCTCCCCCGCCTCCGCGTCCCGAAGGGCAAGCCCCGTATCCCGACACGGGAAGAGTTTCGGGATATTGTCCATGACCTCAGCAAAAAACGAGGGGGACGACAATACAACGTCGAAACCATTGATCTATTGCAACTCCTCGCATACAGCGGTTGCAGACTGACCGAGATTGTCGGACACAAAAAACATGGCTATCAACCAATGACTTGGGGAGATGTTAACTTCCAGCGGGGGGAGTTTACAGTCACGGGCAAGGGGCGCAAGACCCGGACAAACCCCATGTCGCCATCGTTGCGAAACTTTCTGCTGGCGAGGCGGCAACGATTGCCAAGCGAGCCGAAACCCACGGACAGGATAATCAGTATCTCGACTGCCCGCAAGGGGCTGCAATGCGCCTGTAATCGGTTGGGGTTGCCTCCGTATGACCATCATGACCTGCGCCACTTCTTTGCGAGCAACTGCGTTGAATTGGGCATGGATTACATGGTTATTGCCAAACTACTCGGACATGACGACGGCGGAAAACTGGTTGCCGCGGTTTATGGACATCTCCGCCAAGACCACCTGCATCAAATGGCGCAGCGCATGACATGGACGGTTGACGCGCCCTCGCCCGTCAACATCGTGGACATGCCGCAGGGCGGCACGGGGAATAGCGCCGATGTCAACGCCGATCAGCGCGGCGACGCCGCGGATCACGGCAGCGTGGCCGCCGGGACAGGCGACGCCGACGCCGCCAACGACCAATAACAGCATCGGCAGCATCGGCACCACCAGCGCCGCCAATGACAACGTTGGCGGCGCTTTTGTTTTCAGCCCCCGCCCCTGCACCTGGCCGCGGCGCGGCCCATGACGGGGGCGGTTCTATTGGTTGAAACAATGCCCTGTTTCGGCTCTGCCCTAAAATAAATCTTCGCCGTCTCACCCCCATAAACATTGGCGCTCCTTATTATACTCCTACTTCTTTTTATTCTTTTGCTAGGAAAGCCCGCCGTCGCTGGAACAAGAGCGATATGAGAAACAAGTTTTCATCGCGATTGCGGGCACGTCGATTGTCCGCTGGACTGAAACAGGTTGAACTCGCCGCCGTTGCTGGCTTGGGGCTGGCGACGGTCAACAAACTCGAATTGTATCCGTTCTTACCGTCTCCATTGACTGCGGGAAAATTGGCGAAGGCTCTGGACTGCGACATCAGCGACATCTATCCAGAACTTTCAGAAACCCCGGGCCGGGCGATTCGATAAACGGAGCAACCCCGATGACCCCCGAAACCCGACCCCTCGCGGATACCGCTCCGACAATCGAAAACGTCCTTCGCATCCTGCATGACCTGCAAACGGAATTGCGGGAATTGCGGGACGCCAAACCGGCCCCGCCGTCAACGCCATTGCCAACGGACAAACTTGCCGTGGGCGTCAAACAGGCTTGCCATCTCCTTTCCATCGGACATTCGAGCCTCTACAAACTGATTGCAGAGGGCAGACTGCATCCGACACGCGCAAATGGCAGACCGCTGTTTCCCGTCGCCGAGTTGCAACGATTCTTGGAAACCTACCGCTGCGGGGGTTGCCAATGACGGCGATGCCCACCACCACGCCGTTGCGGTTGGAGAACGTCCCAAACGCCGAAATCCAACAGGACAGTCTGACCAATGAGCGCCGTTTTTTGGCGCTAATGTTCAAGGACAAGGGGCATCTGGAAAAGGCTCTCGCCGCCGGGATAACGCACGAGTATTTCTTGAACTACATGCAGGGGCAGATTTTCGGCTGCATGGCGACGTATTACGCGGATCACGCCGCCCTACTGGGCGGGGATATCCGTTAGGCATGTAGGTATGTAAAAACTCAGGCGGCGCGGTTTTCACTCATACGCGCCACCGAACGCGGACGGCTGGGCTACTATCGGGGGTAGTCCAGCCGTTTTGCTTTTCGCTGACCGCCTATTGGTTGTCGGGGGACTTGCGAACAAATACCACGCCGTATTCGACGGCAACTCTTTCGAGGCTATATTCGGCTTGCTCCAAGGCGTCTCTTGCTTCGCCCGGCTTTTCGAGATTGTTTGCCAATTTCGCTGACCTCGTTGCGACTCCAATCATGCCCAGAATGGAATCGTTGAGAATCTCGGAGTTTCTCGTTGCCTCAATCGCTTGGTCTACGGCATGGACATAATCCAACCAAGCAAGCCGAAACTTTTCGGGACAGGCGGCAACGTCGATTGAATGGATTCGATTATCAAACAGGCGGGTGTCGAATGTCTTCATCGGCTTGCCCCGCTTCGTCTTCTGCCGCCCGTTCAAGGCAAGGACGGGCTGCACGCATTCCTTGGCAATCGCCGCCCGCTGGTTGAAAACGGCAATAATCGCCTGAGCCGAAACGATTCTGACCCCAAAGAGTATGACTCCCCCCACAACGACTATCCCAACGACAACCGCCAACGCAATGAGTAGGCGCTTGTTCATGGCACGGGCATTGTATCGCTGCCTATCCTTGCCGCAACTTAAAATATATCTCCAGCCCGCCCACCACCGACGCCACGGCGGGCATCCTGGCGCTAATGGCGGGTATCGGCGCATGGCTCCCATGGTCAATCGCATCACGGCGGGCATCGTAGCGACAAGGGCGGCGCAAGGGCGGTTGCATCCTCTGGTTGCCAAACCGAGGGCTTGACGGGAAGCGCGTTAGCCGATTGACCCGCGATAGGCTATTGAATCGGCGGGCAAAATCATTCGAGAAACCATCTGAGTTTTCAGCCGCTAAAGTTGTCAAACCGAGTTGTCAAACTGCGGGAAGAAACGGGCGGATTTTGGCGGAGACGCATGGGCGGCGACACAACCAACGAATTAGAAAACCCTGATTTTACGGGCAATGCGGAGGGTTGAGGAAAACGACGGAATAAAAAAATGCTTGCTCACAAATAAAACTCTCCAACTGAGCTAATCGTCCCCCGCAACCGCCCGCATAGTACAAGCCGCGTGAAAAGGTGTCAACTGGCCCGGAAAAGCCTTCAAGGGCTGGCCTTGGTCTTGCTACAATGGCCGGCGAACGATGGACGTCCACTTTTACGAGGCGTTTGAGGAAGAAATCGTTGTGCTGCGGCAGTATTTGCCCGCACATATCCGCGCGCATTTCACGTCGAACACAATCCAGGAAGCGGGCGACACGAAACCACCCGCCGAACTCATCAGCATTCGGACACAATCGATCATCCCGCCGGCATGGGCAGGGAACCTGAAGGGCGTCGTCTCGCGCACGACCGGATACGATCATTTGGTTGGTTGCCGAATTCCCTGCGGGTACTTGCCGCACTACTGCAGTCATGCGGTGGCGGAACAGGCGATCCTCCTGGTCATGGCATTGCTGCGGAAATTGCCGGCGCAAGTCGCGCAGTTTCCCGCGTTTCATCGGGACGGGTTGACGGGAAGTGAGTGCGCGGGGAAAAAGCTGTTGGTTGTCGGTGTTGGCAACATCGGCACGGAAATTGTGAAGATTGGACTGGCGCTGGGGATGCAGGTGCACGGCGTTGATCTGGTGGAAAAGCACGCATCCATTTCCTACGTGACGCTAGAGGACGGGCTGGCCTGGGCGGACATCATCGTCTGCGCGATGAACCTGACGAAGGACAACGCCTGCTATTTTTCCTACGAGACACTCAAGCGAGCCAGGAAGGGCGTGGTGTTTGTCAATGTCGCTCGCGGCGAGTTCACGCCAACGGAGGACATGGTGATGCTGCTCGATGAAGGACATCTCAGCGGGCTGGCTCTCGATGTCTATGAGAATGAAAGCGCGCTGGCCGTGGCGTTGCGGTCGGGCCAATCGGACTTCCCGTTGTTGGGACGGCCCAACGTGATCCTCACGCCGCACAATTCATTCAACACCGCCGAGGCGGTCGACCGCAAAGCCAGGCAGACGATCCAGCAAATCGAGTATTTCCTCGCGCACAAATGGTTTCTCTGGCCGGTGCCGTGAAGACGCCGCTTGTCATCCGCCGGATTTCCGCGATCGAGACGCGGCCGTTGCGGCAGGCGGTTCTGCGTCCTCATCAACGCGTGGAAGAGTTGGTTTATCCGGGCGACGACGCGGTGGAGACGGCGCACTTCGGCGCGTTTCTTGATGGCGAACTCATCGGGATCGCTTCGGTGTACCACGAGCCGCCGCATGGCGAGGCAAACGAAGGAGCGTGGCGACTCCGCGGGATGGCGGTGGTGCCGCAATTACACCGCAAGGGGATCGGCAGTCTCTTGCTTTGCGCATGCATCGATCACGCAAGACAGCACGGCGGCACGACGATGTGGTTCAACGCGCGTACGCCCGCGGTTCCTTTCTATCAGGCGCACGATTTTCAGGTGCGCGGCGAGGAATTCATGCTGCCAGACATCGGCCCGCATTATTTCATGTGGAGTGAGATCGGATCGCGTTGTGCCGGTCACCGAGCGCCGCAACTTTGATTCTCTCCTAACAGTTTTTGGTCGCTTCCAACCAAAACGGGATGGGGATGGCCCCACACCCGGTGATATTATTGTCCGGTGGTTGGCGTGGCTGGGGAAGATGGGGCGCGTTTCCAGTAGAAATTCTCTTCATCGGCGAATCCGCGGAGCAGCATCTTGTAATTCTCAAGCTGTTGTCCGGTCAATCCACGCTTTTTCAATTCGGCAACAATGGGCAGGTCATCCAGATTATCCCTGTGACGGATTAGGTCACTGTTGAAGGCGCCCATTCCGTGTTCCAAGAAGTACCGCGCCATCTCCCGGCTCCAAGCGTCGTCGACTGTCGCGCTGACCTGATACATGGTCCAGAAGCCCAGCCGATTCACCTGGTATTGCAGAAAGGTCGAGTAGCCCAATGTCGCGACGGTTGCCACGGCGATAGCGGCTTTGCCTCCCCGCGACGGCGCTTGGACGAGCCATTCGAGGAAAACCACGAACGGCAGGGACAGCAGGGGCAATGCGAAGATCAGATATCGCGGCCCATACGTCCATTCTCCGCGCCACGAAGGCGTTTTCGTCAGCCATAAGAACAGGGCTGACGGCAAGAGAAAAAGGACCAGCGTGTCCAGTTTGTAGCGTCGGTAGAATTCCCGGAGGCCCAACAAACCAAACGCGAGAATCGGAAAATGCAGCAGGATGCTGGCTTGCGGATCGAACAGGACACCCCAGATCCCATCCTGCCATCGCCCGACCGGCAGGTGTTCCCGCGGCCGCCATTGATGATAGCCCGTGAGCCACGGCGATCCGAACTTGACCTGGTTGATCCACAGGAGCAGGCCGATTGCCAGTGCCGGCAGCAGCAAGAGCCAGACGCTCTGACGCCTCAAGATTTGCCACCGCCGCTCCTTATCCAGGCCAGTCGCCACATAGATCACCGCAAGCCATACGGTTGGAATGAGGAGTCCAAAGATGATGCGCGTCAACAGCAGCGCCGTCACAAATATCCATGCCCCCGCCAGCGCCAGCATATGTTTCCGGCTGGGCTCGCCGCGCGTGTCGCGCAGCCCGCGCAGGTAGCTCATGAGGAAATAGAACGCGGTAGTGAAAAAGAGAACCTGATAAACCTCGGCTCCCTGCGCTCGCTGGTAGTACCAGAAGAACGTGGCGTAGCAGGTGCACAATACGTACACGACCCGCACCCAGGTCCGATCCGTGTACCAGCCCGTGATTCGATACAACAGCCCGCACACCAGCACGCTGAAGAGGATGTTGTACAAATTGAAGATCAGCAGGTCAGATTGCTCCCCAGCACCGGGGATTCGTCCATGAATGGCCGCCTCCAGCGCGGTCGGCGGCAGGGCCATCAGCGAGTTCATGAGACCGTACTTGGAGTACCACCAGCCGCTTTGGGCGTTGAAGACAAAATACTGCCCGGGCTCGCCGATATGCTCGGCGTATTGCGTATTCACATGCAACACGCTATCCCGCAGGATGCTTCGGGTTTCCTCACGCCACGCCGAGGGATCTCCCGCCCACCACGTTGCGGGCATGGCGGCAAAATTGATGGCGAAGACCACCACCACCAAGGCCGTGGGCGCAATCCACCGTGGCCAAGCGCCGCGCTTTTCGTCCGACACAATGACGACAGGATGCGCTTCGGATGAGTTGTCCTTCATGATACGTTTGTTTGCTGGAACGACCGTGCGAGCCACCTTCAATGCTGCCAGTTTATCACAATCACAGCCGCGGGATGCAACTCCGCCCTTCATCGTTCCGCAACTCTTGGATCGAGCGCCGGCGAGGTGGCATGCTGGCGCGTCCCTCCGACCCGTGCGGAGTCGTTTCCGACGCAGGATTGACTTTGCCTCGTCTGCGCCGTATCCAACCGAGGTTCGACTGACACTTGGATTATTCCCATGGAACGGAAGGTATTAGATCAACGCGCTCAGATGACCGACCTCGAACGGTTGCGGCATTCGGCGGCGCATGTGATGGCCACCGCGATCTTCCGCCTCTGGCCGGAGGCGCAGTTTACCGACCAGCCTGTCTTTGGCTTTGGTAAAAGTCATCGAAGCTGAGACGCCACCATGCCCAAATTCGCCCCTCCACCTCCTGTTGCACCGGGAACTTGGCGCGTTTTGCTACAGGCCGCTGCCGATTTCGCGGCGCTCGAACCGTGGGAGTTCGCTTGCGACAACGATGCTGTTGGCTTGATAGACGCTGTCACTGGCGAAACTCGCATCGGCCACGTCCTTGGCAACGCCCGCGAAGTATTCGCTGCCGTTTTCTATCGACGGGTCGGACTGCGCTGGATTCTGGCCATGTTCAGCGATGCGCCCGATCCGGAAGACATGAACAATGCCGAGGGCATCGATTCTCTTCAAGTCGAGTTCGTCCCAAAACGCGAGCTTTGGAAGGAGGACCTTGCGGTTTTGAATGCCGCAGGGTTCAAGCCGACCGGCAAAGGCTGCGTCTGGCCGCGATTCCGCTCGTCCACTCCGGGCTGGCATCCTTGGTACATCAATCAGGCCGAGGCCAATCAACTTCTGGCAGACCTGCCGCGCCTCACCGCGTTTTGTAAGATGTTCCAGAAAGACCCTGACCTGTTCGGTGACCGCCCGCCTACCGAGATTCCCTTTCTGCCTGCCACATTGCCAGACCGCCCGCTCGCGCCCCAAGACCTCGATTGGCGACCGCTCCTGCCGCCGCCGCGAGCCGGCTTTGAGCCGTTCCGCCTTGCGGTCGATCAACTGGACAAACTCCGCGCGCTCCCGCGCAAAGCCGGCCTCGAGTGCGAGTTTGATTGCAGCCTGATCCCGGGAGCGTCGTTCATTGAAGATGGCCGCGGGTGTTTTGGCCGGATCAGCTTGCTGGTGGAAACTCGGCGCGGTCTCATCTTGGGCATGGAACTCCTAAGCGGCGGACTTGCTCCCGGCGAAGCCACTGGACGCGGCTTGGTCCGCGCTCTTCTTCAGGCAAATGTTCTTCCCGAAAAGATCTTCATCGGTGGCTCGCGTTTCCAAGAAGTTCTGCAACCACTCTGCGATGAATTGGAAATCCAGCTTTGCCCCGTGTCCTCCCTGCCGGCACTGGATGAAGCGGCGGCCGGGTTGGGTGATTTTTTGCAGGCAAGAGGCATCTCGCGCTCGCGTTGACGGGCGCGCGGATGTCCCCGACGCAGCGTCGGGGTTGACTTTCGCGGCCATTTTTCGTACCGTTCGATGCTGTGCAAACGACGACGACTCCCAGTAGCCGCACTCGGTAGGGCCGCGACGGCCTTCTGAGTGAATCTACGGCTACAGGGTGAAAGGCTCACTTTCCCTATGGAACGCAAAACTCTCGATCAACGCGCGCAGATGTCCGACCTCGAACGGTTGCGGCACTCGGCGGCGCATGTGATGGCCACCGCGATCCTGCGGATTTGGCCGGAGGCGCAGTTTGCCGCGGGGCCGCCGGTCGAGGACGGGTTCTATTACGATCTGGACATGCCGCATCGTATTTCGCCTGAAGATTTCCCGAAGATCGAAGAGGAGATGAAGAAGGAGATCAAGGCGAACCACGTCTTCGAGAAAGTCGTCGTCACCCGCGAACAGGCGATCCAGGACGCGCAGAGCGGTCGGCTCGGCGGGTTGAGGGAGCGGCCGGGCAATCCAAGCAAGTTCAAGATTGGCAACCTCGAAGCCATTCCCGAAGGCGAAGAGATCACCTATTTCAAGAACGGCGATTTTATTGATTTGTGTGCCGGGCCGCACGTGATGCGGACGGGGAATGTTGGCGCGTTCAGGCTCACCAGCGTGGCCAGCGCGTATTACAAGGGCGACGAGAAGAACCCACAGCTCCAGCGCATCTACGGGACCGCGTTCAAGAACAAGACCCAGCTCGACGAGCATTTCAAAATGCTCGAGGAGGCGAAGGAGCGCGACCACCGCAAGCTCGGCCGCAGTCTGGAATTATTTGCAGTGGATGAAGCCGTCGGCCAGGGATTGGTCCTGTGGTTGCCAAAGGGGGCGATTGTTCGCGAGCAACTACAGAATTTCATTGGGGAAGAATTGCGGAAGCAGGGCTACCAGCAGGTTTTCACACCGCACATTGGCCGGCTCGGGCTGTATCGGACATCCGGACATTTTCCGTATTACCGCGAATCGCAATTCCCGCCGATCATCGAGCACGATCAACTCGCGAAACTGGCGGCGGAAGGCTGCTCCTGCGCCGATCTGGCGAACCGGCTGGAAAAGGGCGACATCGAGGGCTTCCTCCTCAAGCCCATGAATTGCCCGATGCACATTCGGATTTTTGCGCAACGTCCGCGCTCGTATCGCGAGATGCCGATTCGCCTCGCGGAGTTTGGCACGGTTTATCGTTGGGAACAATCCGGCGAGCTTGGCGGGATGACGCGCGTCCGTGGGTTCACCCAGGACGACGCGCACCTGTTTGTCACCGAGGAACAGTTGCCCGTCGAAATCATGGGCTGCCTCGGATTGGTGAAGACCGTGTTGACCACGCTCAGCATGAATGAGTATCGCGTGCGCGTGGGTCTGCGGGATCCAAAGTCGTCGAAATACGTGGGCAGCCCGGACAATTGGGAGAAGGCGGAAAACGCGTTGCGGGGGGCGGTGAAGGAACTCGGTATGCCCTTTGTTGAGGAGCCGGGCGAAGCCGCGTTTTACGGGCCGAAGATTGACTTCATGGTCAAAGATGTTATCGGGCGCGAATGGCAACTCGGCACTGTCCAGGTTGACTACAATCTGCCAGAACGTTTCGATTTAAGTTATGTCGGCCCGGATAACCGGCCGCATCGTCCCGTGATGGTTCATCGCGCACCGTTTGGTTCGATGGAACGGTTCTGCGGCGTGTTGATTGAGCATTTTAATGGCAATTTCCCGCTCTGGCTTGCGCCGGAGCAGGTGCGCGTCCTGACCATCGGAGAGGATGCGGCGCTGGTGGACTACGCCAAGGGGATCGTCAAGGAACTGCGCGCCAACATGGTCCGGGCCGAGGGCGATTACGGTCCCGACAAGATCAACGGGAAGATCCAGGACGCTGAGAAGGCGAAGGTCCACACCATGCTCGTTATCGGCCCGCGCGACATGCAAGCGGGCGCGGTCAGTGTCCGTCTCCACGGCAAAGGCAATGTGGGTGCCAAACCCAAGGCGGAAGTGATTGCCGAGATTCTGCAGTCGATCAAAGAACGTCGGGCGTAGCCAGCCAACGGTTGACGGGCCGAGCGGTTCGCCCTGACAAACGGAGGTACGGTAACATGAAGCGAACGAGGGTTTCGTGGTTCGTGTCGGCACTATTCCTAACTGCGAGCGCAATTCCCCTACTGGCGGCTGATCCAACCCTTACAATCGGCGACCGCGCGCCCGCTCTTCAAACCGGCCAATGGGTGCAAGGCGAACCCGTGAAACAATTTGAGAAGGGGAAGGCCTATATCATCGAGTTCTGGGCGACGTGGTGTGGGCCCTGCCGCGCATCGATTCCGCACCTGAATGAAACCGCGAACAAGTACAAGGACAAGGGTTTGGTGGTGATCGGGCAGAATTGTTGGGAACGCGACGAGAGCCTGGTGGCGCCGTTCATCAAGAAGATGGGCGACAAGATGACCTATCGCGTGGCGCTCGATGACAAGAGAGGGAACGACAAGGGGAAGATGGCGGATACATGGATGGAGGCGGCCGGCCAGGATGGCATTCCCACGGCGTTCGTCGTCAACACGGACGGCGTCGTTGCATGGATTGGTCATCCGATGGAATTGGATGAGAAGCTCGTGGAGGGTGTGCTGGCGGGGAAGTTCGACATCAAGCAAGCAGCGGTGGAGTTCGACAAGAAACAAAAAGAAGCAGCCGAAACGCGGAAGGTATTTGCGCAGGTGAAGGCCGACCTGGCGCGATTCAAGGACCTCATGAGCAAGAAGGATTATGGCGGCGCCTACACACTGGCCGGTGAATTGAGCGACGGCCATCAGGACAACGCCTGGCTGCAGAACGAGATCGCGTGGCGCATCGCGACCGAGAAGGGTGTCGATGAAAGCGGCGTGGCGCTGGCCGAGAAAATCGCCCGCCGCGCCGACGGGGCTGCGAAGGGCCAGGATGAGGGCACACTCGACACGCTGGCACGGATATTCTTCCTGCAAGGACGCAAGACCGAGGCGATCGATTTGGAAACAAGGGCGGTGGGATTGGCGAGTGGTGAGATGAAGGACAAACTTCAAGACGTGCTGGCCAGTTACAAGAAGGGTGTGCTTCCGTCGGGGGATTATTGAAGACGATGCGATTTCCGTTTCAGAGTCAGGTTGGTGATACGGTTCACGACTGAACCGCTATGAGGTGAGAACCGCATTGGTTGCAACCTTCAGAAACTGCGCTGTTGCCCTGACCATTGTGGTTCTAGCCAGCGTGTGGGTCGCTGGCGGGTCGGCTTTCGGGGACGAGGCTCCGGCGGTACATCTCAACAGGCGCGACATATCTGTTCACGATCCATCAACGATTGTGAAATGCAAGGATGAGTACTGGGTGTTTCACACGGGGGACGGGATTCCCTCAGCGCACTCGAAGGACTTGGTGAAATGGGAGAGCGGGCCGGCGGTGTTCACCAATCTACCGGAAGAAGTGACACAGGCCGTGCCGGCGCACAAAGGGAATCAGATCTGGGCGCCGGACGTGATGTACGTCGGCAAACAATACCTGCTGTACTACGCCGTCTCGACGTGGGGCAAGAACACGTCGGCCATCGCGTTGGCGACGAACCCGACGCTCGATCCGCGCGACCCGAAGTATCACTGGACAGATCGCGGTGTCGTCATCCAGTCATGTGAGGGCGACAACTTCAACACGATCGATCCCGCCATCACGCAGGATGAGAAGGGCGGGTTGTGGCTCGCATTTGGGTCCTACTGGAGCGGGATCAAATTGATAGCGCTCGACCCGGCGACGGGGCTGCGGTTCGCAAACGACAAAACAATCCATGCGCTGGCGTATTCGGGGTCCATCGAGGCGTCGTACATCTATCACCATGGCGAGTTTTATTACCTGTTCGTGGATTGGGGGCAATGTTGTCGCGGGACAAACAGCACGTACAACATTCGGATCGGCCGGAGCCATGAGATTACGGGGCCGTACCTCGACAAAGACGGGAAAGACATGCTGCATGGCGGTGGAAGTTTGTTTCTGGGGTCGGAGGGCGCGTTCATTGGGCCGGGACACGCGGGGATTATCTCGGTCGGCAAGACGGATTGGTTTAGCTGTCATTTCTATGACGGCAAGCAGGACGGAAAGCCGATGCTGGGGATGGGACAGGTGGAGTGGGGGAGTGATGGGTGGCCGGTGCTGGTGCCGGTGAAGTAGGAGAAAGTGCAGGGCTGGCCGTTGGACAAACAACGGACATACTGGTAACAAAGTGGTAACATGGGTTTGCGAAGGTGTTGACCATGAAAACTACAACTACTTTGTTGATCGTATTCACAATCCTCGTCACGGGCATGACCGTTGTCGTCCGTGCCCAGACCGCGCCCGCGTCTCCTTCCGAGTTGCTTGAGAAGGGGATTTACGCCCAAGACACCAAGGGCGACATCGATTCGGCCATCGCGATCTACCGGCAATTGGTCGCCGAACAGGACATCAACCGGTCACTGGCCGCGCAGGCGCAGTTCCGGTTAGCGCAGTGTTACCAGAAGCAAAACCGCACTGCCGACGCTACGGCGGCGTTTCAGAAATTGGTGCATGATTATCCGAATGAAACGAACCTCGTGGCCCACGCGCGCGAGTATCTGCCGGGCGGGCTCACATTTGGGCCAGTACCGTGGGTGGACGGCGAGCGGATGCAACTCACGGTCACGATCGGGACCGGAGTGGAAATCGGGACGGTTGAATATCGTGCTGACCTTGTCCAACAAGCCACTGGAGGCAAGATTTGGCGTGTCGGGGCGCGGTTGATGGCCGGGCCGCAATCGGTGAGCAGCGTGGATGTGGACGCGGATACGTTCCGCCCGCTCAGCAGTCGTTGGAAACATTCGCTATTGGGCGAAGTGACGGCGACCTATCGCGAGGACCAAGTGCGAATGCAACGTAGCGGACGGGCGGGCACGTCCACGAACGTGGTGGAGGGGGTCGTTTATGACAACGAAGAGGTCGTGCACGCCATGCGTCGGCTCCCACTCAAAGTTGGTTACACGGCAGCCGTGCCGGTGTTCAGCACCATGGGGAATGGAAGCCCGTTTTCGGTCGGGATCGAGGTCCAGGGGAAGGAAATCGTCGAGACGCCTGCGGGCGAATTCGATTGCTTCAAAGTACATCTGAACACAGTGAACCAGGATTTCTGGTACTCGGACGATGCGCACCGCTATCTGGTGAAGTTTGAGGCGGGCGGCGTCTCGGCGGAGTTGACCTCCATCGCGCAACGCCGGCCGGGTGAGGCGGTGGCATTTCACGACGCGGAGACCGGCGTATCGTTCACCGCCCCGGCGGAGTGGGTGGTTTGGCGAGCCATACACGGTCAACCGGACGGGCAGGTGTTGATCCGGACACTCGATCCCGGCGCGGACACTTATGATGGCGGGATGCGGCTGGTTGCAACCGATACGCTGTCGGAAGCGGCGCGGAAGTCAGCGCAGGCCTGGACGGAAGAGGATTTGGAAGCGAACAAGCAGATCAAGGTTCGTCCCGATAGCTGGAAGAACTTCACCATCGACGGTCGGCCGTCGGTGAGTTATGTGGCGGACTACACAGAGGGTGGCAAGCCGCACGTGCAATATCTCGCGCGGGTGTTGGGCCCGAAATACTCCGAGCTGTTCGTGATCACCAGTCCGCCGGACAAATTCGACGCGCTCAAGGCGCAGCTTGACACAATCATGGCGAGTTATCGGACGAAGTGAACGTACGCGCCTCCAAAAGGGAGACATGACAATGAACGACAGACCCTTGTACGCATCGAGGCGGTCGTGGCGCAGTTTGGGGAAGGAATACCGAGTTTACCCAGATCGCATCGAACTCGATTCCTGGCTTGGCCGGAAGGTCATTGCGGCAGACGACATCCTGGAGATGGAGATTCGTCCGCCGTTTGTGGGAGCAGACGTTTTTCGGGGAAAGGGCCTGGCGTATGGCTGGGCGTTGAAACTCGATCTGGCGGATTTGTGTCGCCACGTCGCCATACGTCGGCGGAAGGGAATGATGAAGCGCCTGCGGTTCACCCCGGATGATCCCGAGAAGTTCGTCGAAATCAGCCGGTTAATCATGAAACGACAGGGCTGACGTCAACAAATCGGTTCCATTGAGCAAATGATGTGAACGTGCGCCGGTTCAACTTGTTTCCGCGCCGCGTGGGCCAGGACGTACGCGCCTGGCCCATGTTGGCGTTGTTGGTAATTGTCGTGGTCGTTGCTGCTGGCTGCGTACTGTGGTTCATGCACGAGGCGATGCAGAACGAGCGGATGGCGGTGCGCGAAACGCTGGCGGAAGCGTATCGGAGCCAATTGGCGCTTGTGCAGTCCAAGGTCTTGGAACAATGGAACCAACGGCTTGAGGTACTAGGCTACGTACAGCCCGCGACAATCCGGTTTGCCCAGTGCGCATGGAATGGTCTGGCTGACAGTGTGATTTATTTCGATGAACAAGGCCGCCCGGCCTATCCACGCCTGACGTCGGCGGACGATGCGGCGCCGCGAGACGTCGAGGCGAACGCGGAACTGCTCAAGCTCGAATCGCCGACCGATCACATGATCCCGCCGTACATCCAGCTTCTGGGACTGCTGCAAGCGCGGGTGAACAACTATTCGGAAGATACGATGCCGTCGGCGCAGCGTCGTTTCATCATGCACGAACTGCGGCGGCTCGATCCCCAGAGCGTGCTTCCGACACTAGCGGCCGAGGAGCTTGCCGCCCGTTATCTCGATGCCGGGTTGGCAGACACCCCGCGCGAGCCAGTGTTGTGCGCGACGACGCTACGCGATGTGTGGTCAGCATCATCGGCGAACGGACGGGCACTGGCGCTGTTCACGACCGCTGGTGTGCGCAGGCGTCTGGACAACGCGGTTCGTGATGCGAGTCCTACCATGCCAAAGGGGGTGCATATCATGGTCAGCGCGCCCGGGGAAGATGCCATGAGCGACTCGACGATAGCGACCATGTCGATTGACCCTGGTCTGCCCGGTTGGCGGCTCTCGCTGTCGCTCGACAACAACTCAATCTTCGATACGGAGGCGGAGCGACGGGTCTTGCGGTATCTCGTCATTGGCAGTTGCGTGATTGCCGCGATGCTCGTATTGGCAACGTTTATTGCCAGCGGTTTTGGGCGGCAGGTGCAGTTGGCGCGGTTGAAGAACGATCTGGTGGCGAACGTGTCGCACGAACTGAAGACGCCGCTGACGGCGATGCGGGCGTTGGTGGACACGTTGCTCGATACCGAGCGGTTGGATGAGAAGACGACGCGCGAGTACCTGAAGCTGCTGGCGACGGAGAATGCGCGGCTGAGCCGGTTGATTGATAATTTCCTGACCTTCTCGCGGTTGGAGCGGAACAAATTCAAATTTGAGTTTGCGTTGGTCAGCCCGCAACGAATCGTCGAGAGTGCGATAGCGGCGATGGGCGAGCGAGCGCACGCGGCGGGATGCAAAGTGGAATCCCACGTCGCGCCCGGCATCCCGGAGATCAACGGCGACGCTGATGCGCTGACAACGGCATTGCTGAACCTGCTCGACAACGCCTGGAAATATTCGGGGGACGAGAAGCATATCGTGGTGCGCGCCGAGGCGCGGGACGGGCATGTCGATTTTGCGGTCAAGGACAACGGCATCGGGCTCTCGCCGAGCGAGCAGCGGCGCGTGTTTCGGCGGTTTTACCAGAGCGACCAGCGGCTGGCGCGGACGGTGGGCGGGTGCGGGCTTGGGCTGAGCATCGTGCAATCAATCATCGAGGCGCACCATGGTTCCGTGCGCGTTGAGAGCGAGGTCGGGCGTGGCAGCACGTTCATCATCGAGATTCCTGCGGTCGAAGGAGGCACATCGTGACACCGGCCAATATTCTCATCATCGAAGATGATTCGACGATCCTGCGGGTGGTGAAGGACAATTTTGTGTCGCGGGGCTATCTTGTGCGGACGGCGCGCAACGGCGAAGAAGGGTTGGAGGCAGCGCTGAATGGCGGTCCCGATCTTATTATCCTGGATATCATGTTGCCGAAGGTCAACGGGTTTGAGATCTGCCGGGCGGTGCGCGCGGAGAAACTCGACATGCCAATCCTGATGCTGACCGCGAAAGGGCAGGAGGAAGACATCGTGCGCGGACTGGAACTCGGCGCGGACGACTACATCACCAAGCCGTTCAGCGTGCGCGAACTGTTGGCGCGGGCACAGGCGTTTCTGCGTCGGACCCAGGCGGGCGCGGCGCCGAGTTACGAGTTCGGCCAGTGCCAACTCGATACGGTGTCGCATCGGCTGCTGAAGGACGGCGTCGAAGTCCCGCTCACCAACAAGGAGTTTCGGCTGCTGGAATACTTTCTGCAGCATCCCGGTCGGGCGTTCACTCGGGACAGTATCATGAACGCGGTGTGGGGCAACAGCATCATGGTTACGGCGCGGAGTGTGGATCGGTGCGTGACCACGCTTCGCGCCAAGATCGAGCGGGACCCGCATCACCCGACGTTTATCCATACGATTCGGGAGATCGGGTACCGGTTTGAAGGTGGCGGGGCGGAGTAGTTTGATGCTCCTATTGCTTTGCTTTGGGGGCTTGGTATTGTTCGTCGCTCACCTTTTCCATCCAGTCAACCACTTTGCCGTCGAGCGCTTCCTGAATGGCGATGTGCGTCATGGCCGTGGTGGGCGCGGCGCCGTGCCAATGCTTCTCGCCCGGCGGGAACCAGATCACGTCACCGGGCCGGATTTCCTCGATCGGGCCGCCCCAGCGCTGCGCTCGCCCGCCACCAGCCGTGACGATCAGCGTCTGGCCCAGCGGATGGGTGTGCCAGGCGGTTCGAGCGCCAGGCTCGAACGTGACGACTGCACCGCTAAGACGCGCGGGCTCGGTCCCCTTAAACGGGGAGTCGATGCGCACCGTGCCGGTAAACCAATCGGCCGGCCCTTTGCTGGAGGGCTGTGAGCCACTTCGTTTGATTTCCATAGTCTGAGCTCCCTTTATTTGACTTAGAAGACAGAGCGAATTAGCGTTTTGCCGTTTGCTATCATGCGTGCCGACCAATGGCCAGTATGTTATTGGCCCAGGGGAGGTTTGAGAATGAAAAAGTCGCCTAAGAAAACCAAGGTCTTGTTCATCAGTGGTTTTGGCCCCATTGTCCGGGATCAAAAATCGAGCTGGAAACTCTACGCGGATGATCTCGGCCTGTCGTTCAAACAGGAAGAAGGCGGGTATCTGCATACGGAAGAAGTTGAGGGAGCCAAGACGTTTGCGTTGTGGCCGCTTTCCCATGCCGCTCAGTCCTGCTTCGGAACGGACACTTGGCCGTCGGAGGTTCCGATTCCCCAAGCTTGGCTCGAATTCGATGTTGAAGACGTCGAAGCCGCATCGAAGGAATTGGAAAAACGAGGATACAAGCTTCTCGTCTTCGCCCGCAGGGAACCATGGGGGCAGGTGGTCAGCCGCCTGCTTTCACCCGAGGGGCTGCTGATCGGTGTCGCTTACACTCCCTCGATGCGCGATCAAAGGAAATGAGGCATAGTGCAATGGCAGTATGCGGCGCAAGCTGGTAAGGGCAAGCCTGCCGGTAACGCTTTAGTCCGGCAACGCTGGGTAAACGATGGCCGCGGTCGTTTGTCTCGCTCAGCGACCGGTCATTTGCTCCAGCTTTTCCGGATACCGGGCGCCTTGCACCGTAATCTTGGAGGCGGCGGTTTCGATTTCGCGAAGGTCGTCGGGTGTGAGTTCAACGGCAATGGCTCCAATGTTCTCATCCAAACGATTCAGCTTCGTGGTGCCGGGGATCGGAACAATCCACGGCTTCTGCGCCAGCAACCATGCGAGCGCGATCTGAGCGACTGTCGCCTTTTTCCGCTGACCGATTTTGCCGAGCAGATCGATCAGGGCCTGATTCGCCTTGAGCGCCTCCGGCGTGAAGCGGGGGAGGGTGCTACGGAAATCGGAGCTGTCGAACTTCGTGTTTTCGTCAATCTTGCCCGTGAGAAACCCCTTGCCGAGCGGGCTGTACGTGACGAAGCCGATGCCGAGTTCTTCGAGGGTCGGGATCACTTCCTTCTCGGGGGTTCTCGTCCATAGTGAGTATTCGCTCTGGAGCGCCGTCAGCGGCTGGACTTTGTGGGCGCGACGGATGGTTTGCACGCCGGCTTCTGAAAGACCGAAATGCTTCACCTTGCCTTGCTGGATCAGTTCCTTCACCGCGCCCGCGACGTCTTCGATGGGCACGTTCGGGTCAACCCGATGCTGATAGAGCAGATCGATGGTCGCGATCTTAAGCCGTTTGAGCGAGCCTTCGACGGCCTGCTTGATGTGCTTGGGCTGACTGTTCAGGCCCGCCGCTCCCGGCCGATTATCGGGGCCGCTGAGGTCGAACCCGAACTTGGTGGCGATCACCAACTGCTTGCGGAACGGCGAGAGCGCTTCGCCGACGAGTTCTTCGTTGGTGAACGGGCCGTAGACTTCGGCGGTGTCGAAGAATGTGATACCGCGATCCACGGCGGCACGGAGCAGGGCGGTCATCTCTTTTTTGTCTTTGGGCGGGCCGTAGGAAAAACTCATTCCCATGCAGCCGAGACCGACTGCCGAGACTTCCAAATTGCTCTTTCCAAGTTTGCGCTTTTGCATGTTGTGAACTCCTTTTTTAGTTTAACGCCGAGACGAACCTACCCCACTTCCTCGCCCCTGTCGCATGTGTTCTTGCTCGACCTGTTGCGAGATTGCTGGAAAAGCGTGGAACGGAGCACAAGAGGGCAAGTTCACCAGGCGGCGAAAAGTTACCGGCAGTCTGACCGGCTATTCACTCCAGCTCAAGGAACTGCTGGGCGGTGAGTTCGGCGTCATCGAGAATCGTTTTCATCAAACCGACCCCGATGATTTCGCCAGCATGAATCGGCACAACCGTGCAGCGACCGTCGGGATGCTTCAGGAAATGGTGGCTGCCCTTGATCCGCACAACTTCAAAGCCAGCACGCTTCAGCGTGGCGATCACCTCGCGGCCTCGGCGGCGGGGGAGTTTCGGCATGGTTAGACCGTAACGCGCTGGACGCCGACAAACTCTGGCATGGCGGGCCGCTCGTCTTCGACTTCGAGACACAACTCGATGGCTTCCCGGACGCGTTTCATCAGCGTGTCGAGTGACTTGGCCTGCGTATGGCAGCCCTTCAACTCCGGCACAAGCGCCACGTAATAGCCGTCCGCATCACGCTCGATGATGACACTGAATTCGCGTTTGGTCGTTGCCATGCTGCTCAATATGCCAGCCGAACGTGGCCAATGCAAGCCATGCGCGAACGAATGTCTACTTCGCAGGGCGCGCCTGTCGCATGTGTTCTTGCTCGACCTGTTGCGGGATTGCTCGAAAAGGGCAAACCGGGGGAGGCGTCGAATTCCGGTCAAGAATGACACGAACGCCTTACCCTCTCCGCTGCAAACGATGTCGTTCGCCGAAGGGAGCTGGAGAGGGTCGCGCGAGGTGGCTTCCCTGGGCAACCCAGCACTAAATGGCCATGCCGATTGAGTCGTCTTCGAAGACCAGCTTACGAAGCCGCTTCCGAAGCCGACAGATTGACGATTTGTTTGTCCCGACGGGCGATCCTCGATCGGCAGAGAGTTCCCGATAAGAATTGCCGGTTGCGAGTTCCATCAGGAGTTGCCACTGGGATGGAGTGACACTGTTTCGGATGATGTTCAATGACTCCAACGACGACGCTCTCTGCGCGGATGTTCGGTCAGCCGAGGTGGAAGTCGCAGCAATCTTCTCGAGGATTCGCAGTCGCCGCCGCATCTTTTGTCGCCGGCCGGCGAGATGGTTGCCCATGCCATTGTCGAGGATCAGAATGTCGACTTGTGAGTCTCCGTGATTGCCATGCTGATTGAAATAGACCCGAATATCGGTCGCCTTCCATTGAATACCGTTGTCAACGTGTTCACAAACGGCCGACGTGGTATGGTTGTAGCCTAAATCGCGAAGCGAATTGATGAGCGTCTGTCCCAAGAACATCGGGACGGTAGCTCCCTCCTTGAGGATTCTTCCGAGGACGGTTCTACCCCCGCGTGGTGCGTTCTCGCTCCAACCAGTTTCCGTTAGATCAGAGTGGTTCGCCTTGTCATCCAAATCAACAGTTTCCATGTTTTCCTTTCGTTGTGGCCGGTCGCTGTGACCAGCCGGTTAACAGGTTCATAAATACGGTGCGCGAACCTCACCATCGGTTGCATCTTTTTTCTTTATTGCCGTGCTCTTGGGGGCACTGGCAGATCGCTCTCATCGGGGCAATTACAAGCGGGTCAGGTACCAATCGGCTCAAGTCGCGTCAATGGCTTTGCGCCTCCGTATCGTTGCGTTGAAACAAATCAGCACCGGCAGCATCGGCATCACCGCTGGCGGCGGTAATCGCTTGGGGAGAGGCCGGTTTCGCGGCGGAAGAGTTGGGCGAAATGGCTGGGATTGGTGTAGCCGACGTCGAGGGCAACGGTCACGACGCTCTTTTTCGTTTCGCGGAGCAGTCGTCGCGCAATATCCAACCGCAAATTGATGTGGTAGCGCGACGGGGACACGCCCATGCCACTCTTGAACAGGCGATCGAAGTGAAATTTGCTCAGCCCCACCTGAGCCGCCAACTGATCCAGGCTGAACTCTTCGGCGACGTGCTCGGCCATCCAGTCGGTGATTTGTCGGAGCTTGTAGCCGGGCAGCGACGGACTGCCGCGACGCGACGCTTTGTCCATTTCGGCATAGTTGCGGGCCAGATGGATGGCGATGGCCTGGGCGATGCCTTGCAGGAACAGGGGGCTGGCGTGTCGGCGCATCAGCTCCTCGCGCAATCGTTCCATAAATGAATTCAGCGCAACGTCGGTGAATGCGGAAACATCCCGCAGTCGGGCGTGCGGCGCGTCGGCCCCGAAGACCTCTTCGAGGGCGCGTTGCAGGAGCGGCAGCTCGATGAACACCGACATGGCTTGAAACGGCTCGGGGGTCACCGCTTTCCATCGGCACTCGTAGGGAGCGCCTCCCGATGTGAGAAAGAACGACCCTTTCTTAATCCGATGAGTGACCCAGGGCCGTTTGCCTTCGCGCTCCTGAAACTCGATGTCACCCGACAGGGTCCATGCGAGGAACGGTTCGCTGACGGAGGGAAGCGGCAACGTATTGGCGACAGACGGCAGGGAGACGATCCAAGTTTTGATGTCGCGCCAGGCTTTGCCGCGACCGGCGACGAGGCATTTCCCGCCAAGATAACGTTCCAGGGCTTCCGCAGAAGTTGTCTCAGGAACCGGCATGGGGAGAAGAATCCTAGATGCGACGCAAAAAGGCGAGGCCGTTTGTAGGCGGCTGGAATGGCAGGGTCTGCGTACACGGTACGCGGCTACCGACGAACGCAGGCTGAAGCCTGCGGCTACGATATCTGCGGAAGACGGCGGCGACCGGGAGGTGGGTCGCGCCAAGCGCTGCCAACGTCGTCGATTGAAGCAATTATCTTTCAGCGATTATCATTGGATTCGGGGAGGGAATTGTGGTAGGATCGGCGAGGTTGGTTTGTTGTTTGATATAGGGGGCAAAGCGGGGGATGGGAAAACCCCTCACCTAAATCCTCTCCCCCAAGGGGCGAGGAGACGGGAGCAGGGCCGGTGTGCGGCCAAGCGTCAGTGGCACGGCGTTTCGCCTGAGATTGCGCCGGGGGCACATATTCGGCGCGTGTCGTCGGACTCCGCTTGCGACGCTACAGGGGGAGGGGGCGCGAAAAGGTATTTTTGCGAAACGAACCCAATTTTAAGCAGGCCGGCGTGAAAAAGTGGGGGAAACGAAGCCAAAAACGGACCCATTTGCCGCACACGACAGCGGCGTCTCGTCGGATTCGGCTTTGGGGTGGCGGGAGAGGCATTTGGGGACGATTTTGGGGTAAAAAGAGGGTGTAATGGGCGGTCGGAGTGGGCCGCTAAAAAGACAGTTGCAATGGGGCGTGAAAAGCCGTACAAGAACGGGCCAATCGCGCTCGTCCCGATGGTGAGGTTGAAAGCGGAGTTGCCGGAGGGGAGGGGCGCGCAGAAGCAGAAATTGTGAGTTTAGAGAGTCAACATAGCTGACCCGCGAAGGGCCAACAGGAGATCGCAGCAATTCAACAATTTGTTCGCGTCAATCAGAAGATTCGCGCCCGCGAAGTGCGGGTGGTAGACTCAGACGGAAAACAACTCGGGGTCATCTCGATCAGCGTGGCGCTGTCGGCGGCGCAGCAGCGGGGGATGGACCTGGTGGAGGTGGCGCCGAACGCGACGCCGCCCGTATGCCGGATCGTCGATTTTGGCAAGTACAAGTACGAGCAGGAGAAGCGGGACCGCGAGGCGCGCAAGCACCAGCACGCGACGAAGCTCAAGGAGATCAAGATCCGGTTGAACATCGATCCGCATGATTATGTGACGAAGTGCAACCACATGCGGGATTTTCTGAACGACGGGATGAAGGTGAAAGTGACGATGATGTTGCGGGGCCGCGAGAACGCGCATCCCGAGTTCGGCAACAAGATGATGCAGAAGGTTATCGAGGACCTGACGGATTGTGGTCGGCCCGAAGTGATGCCGAAATTGATGGGACGGAGCATTACGATGATGATTTCTCCGTTCCGCGGCGCCGGGAAGAAAGCCGGGGAGCAGCGCGCCAGCGAACCAAGCGAAGACTAGGAATTTTCAGGAAGGAAAAGGACATGCCACGTTGGAAATCAGCGAAGACGAAGAAGGCCGCGGCGAAGCGGTTCAAGATCACGGCGACCGGCAAAGTGATGCGGTATGGGGCGGGTAAACGCCATTTGCTCGGGCACAAGTCAGCGAAACACAAGCGGCGGCTGGGCCAGACCAAGGCCGTCAGCGACACGCACAAACATCACATCACGGACGTGATGCCCTTCAGCCATCGCGGGTAGCACGAAGAAATTGAAATTGATGATTTGAAATTTTAGGAATTCACCATGCCAAGAGCCACCAACGCAGTCTCCAGCCAAAGCCGACGCAAACGGATGGTCTTAGCCGCGAAAGGGTATCGCGGCTGGCGCAGCCGGAAATTTCGGTATGCCAAGAACGCCGTCTGGCACGGCCTGACCTACAGTTTCGCCCACCGCAAGGACAAGAAGGCGGACTACCGCATGTTGTGGACGGCGCGAATCAATGCCGCCTGTCGTGCGGAAGGGATGACTTACAGCCGGTTCATCGCGGCGCTCAAGAAGGCGAACATTGCGTTGGATCGCAAGAGTCTTGCCGATCTCGCGGCGAACGACCCGAAGGCATTTAGCGCCGTGTTGGCAGCAACGAAGTAATCTCTGGTTGCTTGGGCTGATTGGCCTTGCGAGCACTGTGGCTCCGCGCTAGCCTCTATCCGTGTGGCTAACGCTACAGTCCCAATACGTAGCGCCGTCAGTACTAGCCAACGGGGATCGTGCTCTTCTGTGCCCTCATGATACCCGTCTTCGAGTTTGGGGAATGTGTAACGTATAATGACGGATTTGCTCAAACTGCTCGGTGCGTGTTTGTTGAGTCTGTGGGTTATTATCAATACGCACGATAGAGTTCAACGTGCCAATCTCAAACGCTCATGGCGACGTTGGTTTTGGTCTCTGGTTGTAGTCGGCGTTGGGTTGGGGGCTTGGCTGGTATCCGTGCGGTACCTCGTGACGCCTACATTTAGACTCTATGGGTTTCCTATTCCCATAGCTGGCGGAGACTATCTGAACGGTCGGTGGCGGGATGGCTATACTAGCAGTGTCTGGCCGTTCGCATTACTGGCCGATATCGCATGTGGTATTGCAACCTGCGTATTGCCAGTCACGGTCGTCAGTCTCATTGTCGAGCATCGTAGGAGGCTGAATAAAACTCGTGCACGCACCATCTAACGAATGGGCGCGTACCACCGCGATTGTTACGCTGCCTACAACTTCTACAATTTCACCAGATCCCGTTTGCGGAGTGTGAATCGGACAATCTTTTCGTAGCCGCAGGTGCGCGCCAGAGAGACGGACTTTTCGAAATCCGCGCCGACGTCGTGAGGAACGTGCGCATCACTGCCGAGGGTGATGGGGACGTTCAGGCGGCGGGCGATGCGGAGAAACTGTTCGCTCGGGTAGATTTCCTTACAGGGTTTGCGGAGGCCGGCGGTGCTGACTTCGATGGCCACATTGGATGCGGCGACGGCGCGCAACGCGTCCTCGAACACATCCGTGAAATCGGTCTTCGGGCGGAAGTTGAATTTCTTGGGCAGGTCCGGGTGGGCGAGGGAATCAAACAGGCGTGAGCGCGCGGCTTGCTTCCAGAGATCGAAATACTGGCGCCAGCGTGCGTCGACGTCTTCGGTTGCCCAATCTTTCGCGCTGCGGTCGACGTTGAATTCGCCGAGGTAATGCACGCTGCCGAGAAAAAAGTCCCAGGGATACATGGCCGCGAGGTCGCGCACCCAGTCTTCGCACCCGGGAATGAAATCGACTTCGAGCCCGAGTTTGACTGGCAGTTGCGGGAACTTGGCCTGCGCGTCACGGACCCAGCCGACGTAGGTTTCGAGGTCGGACTTCTGCATGTGCCAGTCGGTGTCGCGGCCGGCCAACGGCGCGTGGTCCGAGCAGCCGATTTCGTCGAGGCCGCGCTCGACGGCGACCCGGGCATAATCGACGGGTCGGCCGGTGCCATCGGTCAACTCGGTGTGCATGTGGTAATCGATCACCATGGCGGGCGAAGTGTAACGGTTCCAGCGCCGGGCGCAAGGTTGGAAGCGCATCGGTCAGCAGGTCGGGACGCCCGGGGATTGCCACGTCTCCCGACTTGTCGTGCGGGCCGGGGTTCGGTACACTGGAGCGCGATGAGGAAACTGGTACTCCCGATGGCAGTGTTTCTGGCCGGCGTTTTGGTGTCGGCGGTGTACTGGTACGATGACCAATTCGGGTCGGCCGGGCAGTTTCCAACCCCCGGTTATCACTGAGGCGACCATGGCAGGGATTAGAAAACTATTGCATACGCGTTATCGCGTGAACGATTTGGAGAAAACGGTGGCGTTTTACCGTGACGTGCTCGGGCTGCGCGAGACGGGCCGGCACAAATCGTCGCGGGGGTCGGAACTGGTGTTTATGAAGGCGCCCGAAAGCGAGGAGGAAATCGAGTTGTGCTCGTATCCGGCCAGCGGACCGGTTCACGTGCAGCCTGACCTGACGCATTTGGCGTTTGAGGTGGATGATTTGGAAGCGTTCACCAAACAATTGGAGAAAAAGGGCGTCAAGTTGTCGGATGGACCAACGAGGTCGGGCTCCGGGATGGTACTGGCCTTCGTCGATGCGCCGGAAGGCTACGAAATCGAGCTCATTCAGCGGGCGAAACCGTGACCGCCAAGCCACCACTCCTCATCGCGCCGTCGATCCTGGCGGGGGACTTCGGCAATTTTGCGCGGGACGCGAAGCGGGCGGAAGAGGGTGGGGGAGATTGGCTGCATTGCGACGTGATGGACGGTCATTTCGTGGAGAACATCACGTTCGGCCCGGACACGATCGCCGCGTTTCGCAAAGCGACGAGACTGCCGTTGGATGTGCATTTGATGATCGACCGGCCGGACCTGTACGCCGAGCGGTTTATCGACGCGGGCGCCAGCCATGTGATTGTGCATCTGGAAGCGCAGCATGATGTCGGCAAGACGCTGGCGTTGATTCGGCGGTGCGGGAGGGCGGCGGGGTTGGCGATCAAGCCCGCCACGCCGGCGGACAAGGTGATCCCGTTTCTCGGGCAGATCGATGAGTTGATGGTGATGACGGTGAATCCGGGATTTGGCGGCCAGTCGTTCATGACGGACATGCTGCCGAAAATCCGCGCATTACGGGCGGCGGCGAAGCAGTTGCCGATCATCGTGGACGGCGGGATCAACCCGGAGACGGGCCGGCAATGTGCGGAGGCCGGAGCGAATGTCATGGTGGCCGGCAATTCGTTATTTCGACACAAGACGTTGGATTTGGGTGCGGCAATTACGGAATTGAGGAGAGCATGCAACTGAGCAAGATCAAATTCGGAACGGACGGATGGCGCGGGGTGATCGCCGACGATTTCACCTTTGAAAACGTGCGGCGCGTGGCGCAGGCCACGGCGGATTACTGGAACTCGATGGTGGGAACGAACAAGGCGGCGATTGTCGGGTACGACAACCGGTTCCTGTCGGAGATTTACGCGAAACTCGTGTGCGAGGTGCTGGCGGCGAATGGAATCAAGGCGCTGTATCCGCCGTCGGCGAGTCCGACGCCGGCGGTGACGTTTGCCGTGCGCGACCGCAAGCTCTGCGGCGCGGTCATGATTACCGCGAGCCATAACCCGCCGCAATTCAACGGCTACAAGCTCAAGGCGCACTATGCCGGGCCGGCCGACCCCGAGATTTGCGCGCAAGTCGAGGCGCGCGTGGACCGGTCGTTGTTGCGGACGATCAATTTTGAGGACGGACTGAAGAACGGGACGATTGAAATCTATGACCCGGTACCGGCGCACGTGGCGGCGGTGAAGCAAATTGTTGATTTGAAGAAGATCCGCGCCGCGAAGTTGCCGGTGGTGGCCGATTCGATGTACGGGTGCGGCGGGCATCTTTTGGAGTCGCTCCTGGAGAAGTCGGCCTGCCAGGTACAGACGATCCGGGGCGAGCGCGATCCGTTGTTTGGCGGCATCAGCCCGGAGCCGATTGGCAAGAACCTCGGGGCGCTGTGCGATGCGGTGAAGAAGTCGCGCGCGCAGATTGGGTTGGCGACGGACGGGGATGCGGACCGGCTGGGGATCGTGGACGACAAGGGCAAGTACGTGTCGATTCAATTGGTGTTCTCGATGCTGTTGCTGCACCTGCTGCGCCATCGCGGACAGAAGACGGGGTTGGTGGTGAAATCGGCGAACAGCACGGTGTTGATCGATCGGATTTGCCGGGCGAACGGCTTGAAGCTGGCCGAGGTGCCGGTGGGGTTCAAATATATTTGCGAGAAGATGCGCGAGACGGATGTGTTGATTGGCGGGGAAGAGAGCGGCGGGATCGGGTTTCAGGGTCACATTCCCGAACGCGATGGGATCCTGGCCAACCTGATGTTGCTGGAGATGTTGACGGTGACGGGGAAGCGGCTCAGCGAGATCGCGCACGACGTGCAGAAGGAGTTTGGCGCGAGTTTCTATGACCGCATCGACATGCATTTCCCCATGGAGAAACGCGAGAAATTCATCGAGACGCTGCGGGCCAAGGCACCGAAGGAGTTGCAGGGCGTGCCGGTGGCGCAGATGAAGGATTTCGATGGCGTGAAGTACATTTGCAAAGACGATTCGTGGCTGATGTTCCGCACGTCCGGCACCGAGCCGATTATCCGGATTTACAGCGAGGCCTCCACGGCAGCGCGGGTGAAGAAGTTGCTCGAACACGGTCAGGCCCTGGCGCTAAAGATCGCGAAGGAATAGGCGAGTGACGAGTTACGGTGTTTAAGCAAGCGATACGCAGGAGTGGAGATTTGCGCCCGGGTTTTGCGCGTCCAAACCATCGATTGTGCTTGACGGCAGGATGTAACTATGTAGTATCCCGTCTCGGTGACAGAACTGCACGCGTTCGCATGTGAACGCCGTGTATTGGTTAGATTGTTGGATCGGAGGCGTTACGAGTCTCGGGGGCAACGTTGATGATGAGCAGTCTCGGTCCATTCCCACCTGACAGTCAAACTGTCGCCACCTCAACCAACCATAACCACCATCGGAGAGTCAAATGAAAGCACCCATCGAATCCGTACGTGTTCGAGTGAGTTTGTTTGTGGCGGCGATCGCGTTGAGCGCGTTGCCCACGAGGAGTTTTGGACTGGCGGAAACCAACGACTTTTACGGGCTGCCGGCCGGTCTGGCCAATGACGTTGTGCGCATTGATGAAACCTTTCCCGGTAATGGTCCGGGGAATGGAGCGGACGGCTCCGGCACGATCATCAGTACCGTGCCGGATGGGAGTGGTGGGTACTGGTACAACGTGCTCACCGCCGACCATGTGGTGTACGACGCGTACAACGCCGGGACCAATGCCAACCCGTGGAGCATCACCATGGGGTTCGTGGGCAACCCGACGCCTGCGTTCAACCAACTTCCATTAGGCGTTGCCAGTACGAACAACGTTGCCGTGGACGGGGCGAACGGGCCGGGGGGGAGGGGACCCGATTTGGCGTTGTTCGCCATCGACGTGACCGCAGCGCAAATGGCCCAAACCAACGTTATCGCACCGGGTGGGTTGTTGCCCGTCACCTTTTCGTCGCCCAATAACGCCGCGGGCAACCTGATCGTCCAAGCGGGTTACGGGACGCAGGCGACAGCCGGCATCGGCGGGCCCGCCCCGGCCGGCGTGAATCGGTATCTGTGGACCAACAACCTCGGGACGTACGACGCGGGCGCGAATACGATACCCTCGACGGGACTCGTGTCGAATCTCGTTACTCCGTTCAACAGTGCCAGAGGAACGCCCTACATGAACGACGCCATCCAAACTACATTCCAATTGACCACCAGCGGCGCTACCGTTCTGTCTGGTACGACGGCTATCCTTCCCGGCGACTCTGGGGGCCCGACTTTTGGCACGAACGGTTTCGGTGGTTTCTCATTGGTTGGCGTCCACTCTTGGGGCTCCTTTTACACGAATAACCTGGGACAAACCTGGACCCAACAGGGGCAATTATCGGCTGACGTTCAGATCTCCTCGTACACGAACTGGATTGCCACCGAGATTCCACTGATTGATGTCCCGGAGCCGTCTTCTCTGGCCATGGCGGGCGCGGGCCTGTTGCTTCTGGCCGGCTTTTGGAGTCGTGCGAAAGGCCGCCGAGGGGCGAGAACCAACGGGCGCTCGTGATGGACCGCACGTGCTTCGTCGCGGAGATGTCATTGCTGTAAGCGCAAGCGAGATGGCGGGATGTTCACGTTGCATGGCGGATGAAGTTGCGCCATGGGGACATGGTACCGTTTTGGTCAAGCAGTGACGTTCTGTCTATCCGCCTGAATGGCCTGCCACGTTGTCGCGATCCGTCACGCCACGGGGTTGTGGGGGATTTGGGTGGCAACCAATATGATGGTGCGGGTGCATGAGGGCCGGGGGAAGGGGTGTAAGAGAGCGTCCGGCATCACGAAATCCGCCACCGGATTAAAAGTGTCAGCCAAAAGGCCACGCCGCTTGCAAAATGGCCGGGCACAAGGCATTCTAATCTTTGGAAGAGGGTTGCCGCAATGGTTGGTGCCGAGACGACGAGTGCCCGAGCCAGACTGCAGTTTGTTTCGGGCAAAGGATTGGGTCGCGCGTTTGATCTGACGCAGGAGCGCGTCAATGTCGGACGCGACGACTCTAATGTCATTTGTATCAAAGATGACACCGTTTCCTCCCATCACGCGCTGCTGGTCCGCATCGGCGACCACTTCAAACTCCGCGATCTGATTTCCACCAACGGCACGTACGTCAATGGTGAACGGACGATGGACGCCGTGCTGCGCCATGGGGACGTCCTGCGGTTTGGGGAAGTTGAAATGCGGTATGAAGAACTGCAGGGTGTCGCGTCGGAACTGCGGATCGAATTGCCGCAGGCGGTTCTCCCGTTGGGACGTTCGCGGCCCATCCCTTGGACGCCCGCTCACGATCGGCGCTTCAAGATAGTCGGCGCGGACGGTCGGACGTACGGACCGGTGGATGCCGCGAGTGTGTGCAAGTGGATCCAGCAAGGATTTGCCAATGCCCACACCTGGGTGCCGGCGGAGTCGCGGGGCCACTGGAAGCGGCTGTCGGACTACCCCGAATTTGCCGAAGCGCTCGCCGGAAATGATATCCCCACGAACATGCTGGGCACGCCGCCGAAGGAAATGTTGTGGGAGGAGCCGGTCAAGGTGCGGCCGAGCACGGAGCCCGAAGCCACCGTTACATTTCGCGAGGAACCGCCGTTGGCGAAGGCGCCGGGGGCGCTACCGAGACGGAAGCGAAGAAGTGTTTCCGCTTCTGTGGGCATGGTGGTGTTGATCGCGCTGTCCGGCAGCATGGCGGCGTGGTGGTTTGATCAGTGGCCGTTCAATATGCGGGGGCCGCTGCGGAAGTATGCGCGCGGCGCCGACGGCTACATCTACGCGGACCCGGATTATGTGGCTGCGGAAAAGGCTGAAGACACCAAGGACTACGCGGGGCTACTCAAGAATGCAAAGCAACTGGTCGGCGATTATCCCGAAAGCAGTCTGGCGCACTACATTCTCGGGGTGGCCTACGGGAAGATGCACTTCTTCCCCGACGCCGCCGCGTCGTTTCAGCAGGCCATCAAACTGAAGCCGGATTATATCGATGCCTGGAACAATCTCGGCTGGGCGTACACGGAGTCGGGGAAACTTACCGAGGCCGTCGGCGTCTTTGAACAACTGATCCAGTTCACGCCGAAGGACGCGCCGGTGTGGAGCAACCTGGGCGGCGTGCAGGCCCGGCTGGGGCATGAGGCCGACGCCATCGCCGCGTATCAGATGGCGATCCAATTGAAGCCCGATTATGCCGACGCCCATTTCAATCTCGGCGTGGCCTATGCCAGCCAGGCCAAGTTTGAGGATGCGGTGAAATCCTTTCGGCTGGCCATCAAGTACCAGCCCAATTTCGCCGAGGCGTGGTTCAATCTCGGCGTCGTTTCCAACCAGCAGGGCAGCAACGACGAGGCGGCGGTCTTCTTCCAGCAGGCGGTGAAGTTCCGGCCCGATTACGCCGAGGGGTGGGGGGGGCTGGTCAAGACCTACCTGAGCATGCACGAGACCGAGAAGGCGGGCGAGGCCGCGCGGGAAATGAAGCGGATCGATCCGGCGAAAGCCGAGCAGCTGGCCGATGAATTGAGCCGCGAAGAACCGAAGCCTGTTGCCGAGGCAGCGCAGTCCGACGTTCCACAAGTTGACCCGCCGCCGGCGCCCGCGCAGCCGCAGCCCGCCCGTTAATCTTGAGCCAACCCCGGACGCCCAAATTTGCTTGCCGCGAGGATTGACTTGGTGATAGTCTTCACAAATGGTGAGGGAGACGCAGCCACGATGTTCGCCAGCTTGGGTTCGGGTCGGCGAGGGAATGCGCTCGAACCATAGTTTCGTTCTGATGGGCGTGTCCAGTGCCGAACGCTTGGCTGACCCCTGTAGCCTCTTACCAGACTCAAGCTTGCGACGAGTGCGCCGTCAACGCTCGGCACCCGGTGATCCATCCGCGCGACTCAAAACGTACCTTTCGCACGCAAGGAGAGCACCATCATGAAGTGGTGGCTCGTTTCACTCATTACCATCGGCTGTGCGCAATTCGTCTCATCCTCATTCTCCCAAGTACCGGGCATCATGAACTATCAGGGCCGCATCGTGGACAACGGCACCAACTTCACCGGTACGGGCCAGTTCCAGTTCGCCCTGCTCAGCGGGACCAACACCGCGATCTCGGCCACGGCCACTGCGGTAGTCAACAGCGGCTTCATCACGTCCTATGGCGTGGTCATTGCCGGCTCGGGGTACACATCGTCCCCGCCCGTGACGATTACCGACTGCGGTACGGGTTCGGGAGCGCTGGCTCATGCGAACGTCTCCGGCGGCATGGTCATCAGCGTCGTCGTCAGCAACGGCACGGTCGGCCAAAACTACTCGTGCCCGACCGTCACGATTGCCCCGCCGCCGCCAAACATCGTGGCCACGACAGCCTGGAGCAATGGCATCAACGCGGTTTTGCTGCCGGTCACCGCAGGGCTGTACTCAGTGCTGCTGGGTGATACCACCATTGCCAACATGAATAGCATACCGGCCGCCGTTTTCACCAACGCTGACGTATTGCTGCGCGTCTGGTTCAATGACGGCGTGAACGGTTTTCAACAACTCAGTCCAGACCAGCGCCTCGCGGCGGTGGGCTATGCGATGATGGCGGCCAGCGTTCCCAGCGGGGCAATTACCACGGCACAACTGGCCTCGAATGCCGTCACCGCCGCCAACCTTGCACCCGGTGCCGTGACGGCTGGCGCGATTGCCAGCGGTGCTGTCACGACTGCCGCCATTGCCAGCGGTGCCGTCGGTGCGGGCCAGCTCGCAAACAACGCCATCACGGCTTCTGCCCTCGCGACAGGTGCCATAACGAGTGTCGACATCGCAAGCAACACCATTACCGCCGCCAACCTTGCGACCGGGGCTGTCACCACCGCTGCCATTGCCAGCGGCGCCGTTACCGCCACCCAACTCGCCCCGGGATTGGGCCTTGTCCCCGTAGGGGGAATTGTGCTGTCCACAACGGCCAGCAATGCCGCCCTGACGGCGGCCGGGTTTGCCCCGGTGCTTACCGTTCTCGGCGCCAACTGGACCCAAGCCACCAACGCCGCCCCGTGGAGCGCACGGGAACGCTTCGGAGTCGTGACGCTCAACGGACAGATGTGGGTGCTGGGGGGGGAGGGTAACAGCGGCTTTCTCAACGATGTGTGGTCCTCGAGCAACGGTGTGACCTGGACCCAGGCCACCAACGCCGCCCCATGGAGCGCACGGGAAGAGTTTGGAGCCGTCACGCTCAACGGACAGATGTGGGTGATGGGCGGATACGCCAATAGCGGCACCCTCAACGATGTGTGGTCCTCAAGCAACGGTGTGACCTGGACCCAGGCCATCAACGCCGCCCCATGGAGTGCACGGATCGGCCACCAGACGGTGGCGCTCAACGGCCAAATGTGGCTGCTGGGCGGACAGAACGCCAGCGGTGGTGTTCTCAACGATGTGTGGTCATCGAGCAACGGCGTGACCTGGACCCAGGCCACCAACGCCGCCCCATGGAGCCAACGCGCTTGGTTTGGAGCCGAGATGCTCAATGGACAAATGTGGGTGCTGGGGGGAGAGGGCAGCAGCGGCCTTCTCAACGATGTCTGGTCGTCAAGCAACGGCGTGACTTGGATTCAGGAGACCAACGCCGCCCCGTGGAGAGCACGGTGGGTCTTTGGAGCCGTGCCGCTTAACGGGCAACTGTGGGTGCTGGGCGGAGATACCGCCATCGGTTTTTCCAACGACGTGTGGTCATCAAGCGACGGTGTGAACTGGGCGCAGGCCACCAACGCCGCTGTGTGGGGAACACGGGAGGAGTTTGGAGCTGTGACGCTTAACGGACAGATGTGGCTGTTGGGCGGAAACGGCAGCAATGGCCTTCTCAATGATGTATGGTTCTCCCAACCCACTACCACCAACATGTTGGGGTCATATTATTTGTACCAGCAACAGTGACCCGACACGGAGGCGATCATGAAACCATCAGAGATTGGCGATCAGCGATCCTTTCCGCGGGCCGGTGTAACAGCGCTTCTGCGAAGCGCCGAATTGTTTGGGGACCGTCGCACCTCCGTGCTTCACAGGCCCGAGTCCGCGAGACGCCACGCCTCCGGGCGCGCGGCAACCGTGGCCGCAACACTGGCGTTGCTCGTCGTTCCTTTTGCCACCCTTGCTGTCAACCTCACCACCAGCACGATTGATGGCGGAGGACTGCACACGACGAGCGCCAATTACGCGGTGGATGGGAGTGTGGGGGGGATCGGCGGCATTTCCAGCGCCTCGGCTGACACCGCTAAAGACGGCTATATCGGCCAGCTCACCGAGGTCGTCAGCGTCACCGTCACGGCAGAACCGAATGCGGTCGGGGTGGGCAGCTCATCGCAACTCAGCGGCACCGCTACTCTCGACGACAACACGGTGTCGAGTTTGTCCGGTTCCGACGTGGCCTGGAGCAGTCCCAACGAACCCTACCCGGTTGCGTCGATCAGCGGGAGCGGAGTTCTCACCCCTGCGGACGTGTATGCGCTGACGCCCGCCGTCGTGGATGGGTATTATCTCGGCGCGACCAGCAATACGAGCGTGGAAGTCTTCGCTCCCGATGGCATCGGCGACGGCATCCCGGATTGGTGGCGACTGGAGTATTTCGGTGCCGCGACACCGACCAACACCCACGACTGCGCGACCTGCGATGCCGACGGCACGGGCCAGGACAACTTCTTCAAGTTCGTGGCGGGATTGAACCCGACGAATCCGTCCTCCATATTCGTGCTCAAGATCGCCCCGGTGGCGGGGCAACCCACGCAGAAAGCGCTGACGTACAACCCGATCCTGATTGGATTCGGGCAAACCTACACCGTGCAGTTCCGCACCAACCTGACGAGCGGCGCCGCATACGCGAACCTCACGACCGTCAGCCCGCTGTCGACCAACGGGAGTCAGGTGACCGTCAACGACCTGAGCGCGACCCAAACGCAGAAGTTCTATCGGGTCAATATCAGTCTGCCGTAGGTATTTGCTGGGCTGGCGGCGTGTCACGGCCCGGGGGACATCGCGGACGCCAGGGCATTTTCGCGAACGCTGCCCCTTGGGTGAAAGTAAATCGTTATTACTTCCATTATTATGTTGACAATCGTCTACAACCCTGCCAAAAAGAACAACGTTGTGGCAATTACTTCCGTCGTTTTTGGAGAGGCGGGTGGAAGGGAAGGAGCGATATGCGAGTCAAATCGATTATGGCTGTGAGAGTAGCTTCTGTCGGGTTGGTGTGCGTCGTGCCGTTTTTGTGCGTGCTCGATACCCGCGCACAAACATTCGGGCCATCCTACAGCCTAACGAGCCTGACCAATGGCGGAGACATTCTCGTCGGCGATAAGGACTTTTCTAATTTCTTCACCAGTGGCGATCCGTACGCCAGTAATATTACCGTGACGGCCTTTACGGATGCTGGCGGCGACTATGGCATTGAGTTTGGCGGTGGATTTGTGGCCTACGACAATCTGATGGATTTTCAGATCGGTTACATGGTTGCCGTCACGAACTCCGCCAACCTGATTTCCGGGGCAGCTCTGGCCTTCAATGGAGCGGTGGTGGGCGGCGGTGGGGGTCTGGCGGAAGTCGTAGAGCAGGTGATCACCAACATGGATAGGACTAACCCTTACGGACAAATGGCGGTTTACGCCACTCCGTCATCGGAGGTCTTGTCAACCAACATGGCCATTAACCCGCCGCAGTCATATTTGGACCTCGGGAAAGACATACTCGTCGACTCGTTTACTATAACGGCTTATTCGAGCATCTCGACGATCGACCAGAGCTACATGCAGATTCCTGAACCGTCGACCATTGTGTTGGTCGGCTTGGGCCTGTTCGGCGGCTTGGCGGTGCTCCGTCGACGTTGCGGCTAAGATCTGCGGAGATTTGCGATACGAGTTGGCCCGGCACACTGGCGGGCCAATTTGTTTTGTCGAGGATTCCTTCCGTTGCCCAAAATCGGAGCAGGGGACTACCCAAACGCGGAAAAGGCTGGTAGAGTGTGCCGCTCATGGATTTGGGCCACTCGTGACACTTACTGGACTCGGCCTGTCCTGCTGCTTGGTGTCACGTCCATCGCCCCCTGGCGTCTCAGGAGTCAGGCACAGCCTTTGTCAAGGGTTGTGCGGACTCGCAATGGTTGCCGACTCGTGATACGCGCGGCCCGAGCGATAGAGTTTCAGCCGCGTCTCGATTTCGCTGACGACGTGCGTCTGTTCCCTCGACCGCGCCAAATCGACTGCCGCTTGAGCAGTCGTTTCCGCATCGGTGAATCGACCGGTGTCCGCGTTGAACGATTGGCGAACCTTGCGGTTTGGGGTTCCGAAGGTTGCCGTTGCGCCGTCGGCAAATCTCCGGCGCGTCTCGCTCCGCTGGTGCTGCGCTCGGCTTACTGGCGAGCTTGCAGTCGCGCAAGCGCGTTCTGCGCTGGGGGGAAGGCGGGCGGCTGACGTTATGTTCGGCCTTGAAAGGCAGGTGTTTCAAGGGACCGGTCGACGGCTGTTTGGGTTGAGGATTCTCCCATCAGACAGATGATTGAGCTTGACAGTCCGACGAAGCAAGTGATAGCGTGCCCAAAGTTGCGAGTGTCCTGTTGGTGGGCCACCGGGTTGCGGGAAATGGGAGGGTTCGAGTGAAAATGCGAGCTTTTGTGTTAACGGTGTTGACCGCGGTGTTCTGTTGCTCGACCAGCCGGGCCGCTATTACCAGCGCGTCGTGGTGGGACGATGGCGACGGTGCGCTCCATTGTACCTGGACGAATCTGACTTTGAGCGGCGATGGGCAAAGCGGAACCTTGAGCATGGCAGGAGATCAGTACTGGGGACCGGGGCATATGGTGGGTACCATCGACACGACAGGTGGTTCGGATCCGCGGCTTACGCTTGGCAGTAGCATCATCAATGACACCAATTTTGCGTGGACGGCCTATACTGTAAATGTATACCTGAGTTCACTCTTCACAATCGCAAACTCTGGTTCGCTCAGTGCATACGTCGACAATCCGCCCAACAGTGATTGGTCTCTAAGCGTCGTTGAGCCTTCCCCTTCCTACACGGTACCCAGCGGCCAGTTCGCGGGCGACTACGAGGGGACCTTGAACCTTTCCAGCGGAACGCCGGTCGCGATCGGCGGCGAATTGGACTTCGGCTACACGATACAATTCAGCGGCGCCTCAGAATTCAGCATCGGCCAAGAGGTGATCCCGGTTCCTGAGCCGGGCACATTCGTCCTCGTGGCGATGAGCGGACTTCTCCTTGGCTGGCGCACGCTGGCTCGGCGTCGCGCCTGATCGTTCCGGCTGTTCACCTTCCATTTTGGCCCGGCACGGTGTTGCCGGGCCAATTTGTTTTGTGGAGGATCCTCACCGTTGCCCAAAATCGGAGCAGGGGACTACCCAAACGCGGAAAAGGCTGGTAGAGTGTGCCGCTCATGGATTTGGGCCATATACGGAATTTCTGCATCATTGCGCACATTGACCACGGCAAGACGACGTTGTCGGACCGGCTATTGGAGACGACGGGTGCGCTGGAGAAACGCGAGATGCGCGAGCAGGTGCTGGACTCGATGGACCTGGAACGCGAGCGCGGCATCACGATCAAGGCGCACCCGGTTACGATGTCGTACCGCGGCGACGATGGCCAGGTGTATGAGTTGAACCTGATCGACACGCCCGGGCACGTGGATTTCGCCTACGAAGTCTCGCGCAGCCTGGCGGCGTGCGAAGGCGCACTGCTGATCGTCGACGCGGCGCAAGGTGTCGAGGCGCAGACGGTGGCCAATGTGCACATGGCGTCGAAACAGAACCTGACGATTGCACCGGTCATCAACAAGATCGATCTGCCCAGCGCCAATGTCGAGGAAACGAAGCGCCAGCTCGAGGAGATACTCGCGATTCCCGGCGACACGGCGATTCTGGCCAGCGCCAAGACCGGCGTCGGCATCCACGATATTCTGGAGGCCGTCATTGCGCGAATCCCGCCCCCGAAGGTCTTTCCCGAAAATACACTTCAAGCGCTGGTGTTTGACTCGATGTTCGATACGTACCGCGGGGTGGTGACGCATGTGCGGTTGTTTGCCGGCGAAATCGTGCCCGGCATGATGATCCAGCTCATGAGCACGGGCTTGAAGTATGAAGTGAAGGACGTGGGGGTGTTCACCCCGAAACCCGAGCCGCGTAAGAAATTGTCGGCGGGCAGTACGGGTTACGTCATCGCCAACATCAAGACCACGTCCGAGGTGAAGATTGGCGACACGATGACCGACGCGCGCCAGCCGGCGAGCAAGCCGCTGCCGGGATTCCAGCAGGTTCATCCGATGGTGTTCAGCGGGTTGTACCCGATCGACTCGGCAGATTATGAGCATCTCAAGGCCGCGCTGGGGAAATTGCAGTTGAACGACTCGGCGTTTCAATACCAATCCGAAAGTTCCGCGGCGCTGGGGTTCGGATTTCGCTGCGGGTTCCTGGGACTGTTGCACATGGAGATCGTCCAGGAGCGATTGCGGCGGCAGTGGGACATGGACATCATCGCCACGTATCCCAGCGTCATCTATAAAATCCTCAAGACGGATGGGGAAGTGCTGGACGTGGACAACCCGGTGTACCTGCCGGATCCGTCGGTGATCGACCACATCGAAGAACCGTACGTGAAGGCGTTTATCATTTGTCCGAACGAAAACATCGGCGACATGCTCTCGTTGGTCATGGAAAAACGGGGCAGCGTCTCCAAAACGGACTCGATCGACACGCGGCGGGTGATGTTGACCGCGGGGTTGCCGCTCAATGAAATCCTCGTGGATTTTCACGACAAGATCAAAAGCGTCACCCGGGGGTATGGGTCCATGGACTACGAGCCGCAAGGCTATCGCGAGGGCGACCTGGTGAAGCTCGACATTTTGGTGAACAGCGAGCCCGTGGACGCATTTTCGAGCATTGTGCACCGCACCAAGGCTGAGACCCGCGGGCGGGCGCTGGCGCTGAAACTGAAGGAAGTGATCCCGCAGCAGATGTTTCAGGTGGCGATCCAGGCGGCCATCGGCGGCAAGATTATTGCGCGCGAGACCGTCCGGGCGTTGTCGAAAAACGTCACGGCGAAATGTTACGGTGGTGACATCACCCGCAAGCGCAAGCTCTGGGAGAAACAGAAGGAAGGCAAGAAACGCATGAAAGCCATCGGCAAGGTGAACATACCGCAGGAAGCGTTCATCTCGGTGTTGAAGGCGGGGTAGGGGAACCATCGATGATCAACTGGAAAGATCGCCGGACGCTGAAGTATGCCCGCGAGATTCTTCGCGGCGGCCAGAAATGGTTGCGCATCCACGGCGACCTGCTGGCTGCGAACCGACACGTGGAGATCGAAGCGAAGTTGCGGGAACTCGAGCAGTCCCTGCGCGCGGGCAAGGCCCCGGAGGCTGCGGCCCGGGCCGATGAGTTGGAGCGGAAAATCCAGGGAGCGCTGCCCGCGCAACAGCATTCCGCGGTTCGCGAGAATGTCGAGGTGCTGTTGGTGGCGGTCATCGTCGCGATGGCGGTGCGCACGTTTTTTATCCAGCCGTTCAAGATCCCCACGGGCTCGATGCAGCCGACGCTGTACGGGATTTATCCGCCGCCAGAGACACCCTCGCCGGAGCCCTACAAGACCCTGCAGGGGCCTTCGATCCTCGAACGCATCGTCGGGATTCTCTTTCAGGGCAACATGTACGAGGAATACGGCTACCGCAGCCGCGGCGATCACATCTTCGTTGACAAGATCAGCTACCACTTCCGCAAGCCCCAGCGCGGTGAGGTCATCGTGTTCGATACCTCCCATATCACGGAGCTCGGCAACGCGCGCGGCAAATTCTACATCAAGCGGCTGATTGGGCTCGAGAATGATGTCATTCAAATTCAGCCGCCGCATGTGTTGGTCAATGGACAGGTCCTGGACTCGCGCCCGGCCTTCGAGCGGATGTATTCGTGCCAGAATGGCTACCACGGGTACGTCATTATCAATGGATTCCCCGGGTCGAGATACCTGAACTCGCCGGACGCGACGTACACCGTACCGCCCAGGCACCTGTTCGTCATGGGCGACAACAGCCGCAGCAGCCTGGACGGACGATTCTGGGGGTCACTGCCGCAGAAGGACCTCGTCGGCCGGGCCGTGTTTGTTTACTGGCCATTCACGAAGCGGTTCGGCCTGATTGATTAAAACAGCCACGCAAATGGTTGTGGTGGAAGACCTTTCACGTGCAGCTTGCCCCGCAGACGTGGGTGGCGTGGGCAATAGACATCGAGCACCGACCAGCGCGGAGGAGCCGTCAGCCGTTCTTGCTGGTGAAGTGAGAGAAGGGCGCAATTTCTTTATTGACAACGTGTAGCGTATTTGGTACTCATGTTGCGCAATAAGCAATGGATTGGTGACCAGTACGATGGGTATTAGAGAAGGGGGCGCAACCGTGCGCAGTACAACGCGTGAGAAGATCTCGATACGTCGGGAGTCGAATGCTGAACCGTTTTAACATGAGGCAACATCTTTCCATCATCTGTGCGGCAATTGTTCTTGCCTCAGCCTCTGTACCTGGTGCCAAAGCCCAAATGCTGATCTTGGGGCCGAGCATCAACATGACGAACCTGGTTAATGGCCAAGACCTGATCGTTGGCGACAAGGAGTTCTCAGGTTTCAGCATTAGCGGCAACTACCAAGCCGATCAGGTTAACGTCACCCCAATCCAGGAAAATGGCAACTTTGGCATTCGGTTCACCGGCGCGTTTGTGTCCGGTGGTCAGCCGGAAGATATGAGCCTCGTCTATCAGGTAAGCGTGACCAACTCGATGAACCTGATTTCGGCGGCGAACCTTGATTTCAACGGAGCCGTGACCTTCGGCACTGGTTTGGCGCAAGTCGTCGAACAGGTGTTCACCAACAACGATCAGTTGGCCGGACAGATGCAGGTGTTCATCTCGGCCACAACAAATCAAGTATCGCAACTCTCAGCCAGTTTGCCGATTTCACCGCCCCAGCCATTTCTGACCCTCTCGAAAGATGTGCTTCTGTATGCTGAACTGCCGGCCTTCGCGAGCATTTCGGACATTGACCAAACGTTCACGCAGGTTCCTGAGCCGAGCACGATTGCTTTGGCGGCCGTAGGACTCTCCGCATTGTTCTTGGTGCGACGTCGCAGGCGCTAAGTTGACAGGACCTCTGGGTAACCGAGGGGAAGCAAGGATTGACGTGATCGGTTGGACCCAAACACCACCAGCGAGGAGTTTTTGGGTCGTGGTCGCAGCCGTCAGTCTCATCGGACTGTTCAATCCCGTAACGTCCAGCGCTCAGACCCTGTATAATATCACCTTCAGCCAGTTCTCAGCGGGGTCAATGTATACCAGCGCCAGCGGGCCGCCCAACGACTTCTCGTCCTATACTCCGAGCGGATCCAACGCGGGCGGGGTTTTCTGTTACATCGCCCCGGTGTTTACGATCAACTTGACCAATCAGCCGCTCGTATGCAACAACGCCGGGCTGGGCGTCGGCAACTTCCTGATGCAGATGGGCAACGTCTCCTCCAACGCCGTGACGCTGAATATGCAGTTGATGCTGGATACCACGGTCGGCGCCACGGTCGCGTTCGGCCAGTCCGGGCCGCCCGGTTCCAATGTGACGTCGATCGTCCTGAGTTTTCCAGAGACTTCGACCAGTACCATGCAAGTGCAGTCGGTGGACGGATCCAGCGGTTCCCCCACAGTGTTGTACTCGTTCGCGACAAACCTGGTTCGCGCCAGCCTTCAGAACATCAGTTTCAGCCTGAATCTGCCGGCGCATACGTTCGATCTGACCGTTAACGGCGTCTCTCTTGCCAGCAACGCCCCCATCGGTTTTAACCAGCCGATCAACCAGGCGGGGATCACCATCGGAGACACAGACGGCACCGGCTTTGGCGGCACGGGCGGGATCGACAACATCCTGCTGACGGCTGAACCGGCCGTCAGCATCTCGGACATCTTCTTCAATGGGACGGATGTCATGATTGGCATGAACACCTCCACGAACGCACGCTATGACATCCAAACCACCACCGACCTGGTTTCGAGTGCGTGGAGCACCATTCTCAGCAACGTCCCCGGCGTCGGCGGGCTGACCAACTTGGACTGCGGTCCGGCCACAGGCCCCCAACAATTCTTCCGGGCCGACGCCCATCATCCATAAGCGGACGCGATCTGCTTTCGGCAGCGCACCCCAGTCAGTTTAGATTCAGGATTTTTCCATAGAAGTAGCCCATTCGGATGGGGGAGCGCGCACAAACTCTAGCGGCGTAGGAGTTGAAAACGAGAGACCACCGTCGACCGGCTGCCGACCTGTTCGAGTCGCCAGGGCAATCAATCGCCAGAGAACCTGTGATCGTTTACCTCCAGTGGAAAGAGGCGGCGCTATGGAGGTAACGTCGCACAATATGGATTATGTCTAATAATACCAACTTTCACTTCTGGATGCTCATAGACTGCCTCAAATACGAACCTCCCACGCACGACAAAGTGTGCTGGATCCTCGTAATCTTGATGCTCCCGGTTATTAGGAGCCATCATCTACCTCATCGTAAACAGACTCCCCAAATACACCCGAAACGCTCAGACCTATTTCCCAAAGACCAACGCTCCAGACTTGCCGCGGGAATTGACCCAGTGCGCGGCTAGACCCACCAATTCTCCGCCGTAAACAATTCATCGGGCACGATCATGTTCAACGTGCCGATGTCGGGATGGCGCTCCAGTTCCACGTCGCTTTCCAGGACCTGGACGAAGAAGGACGCCTGGTCCCGCTGTTTCCAGCCCAAATCAGCCAGTGGAATGCCCAACTCCAGAATCTTCACGACCTTGATCAGCCGGACATCCGTCAGCTTCCGGTAGGCCCCGTCGGGGTCGGTCAACCACAACTCGGCGGAGTCCAGACCGGGCTTGAGTCGCGGCACAATCAGCGCCCGGTGCGTCGGGTCCACGAAGTTCACCCGCAACGTCGCCTTGGCGGGAATCTCGACGCCTTCGCGGAAATCGACCCGCAGATAAAAGGTTGTCAAATCCGATCCGAAATGGACCGCCTCGACGCACCGCTCACTGCGGTACATGGCGCCCATGTTGCGGCCGGCTTCGTACACGCCGGCGCCGGCCCATTCATAATACGATGTCATCAACCCGTCGATCACGGGCGTAATCAGGTCGGTTGGCTTGCGCACTTCGCGCGCCACCTCGGACCGGCAGATGTTCGTCTTCAACACGTCGGGAATCGGCGCGCCGCAAATGCGGTACACGTTTTGCAGGTGCGTCCGAAACAACTCGTCGAAAATCAGGTCGTTGTCCGTCACGAAATCCCCGCCGTACCACCAGAACCAATCGCTGCCCTCCGCCGCGTAAATCTCCTGCATGGCCTTCTTGAATTGATCGGGCGCGATCTCGTGGCGGGCGGCCCGCGCCTGCAAAAAGTCCCGCGTATGCCCCAGCAACTCCCAGCCGCGGTTCTCCTCGGGATCGCCGATCCAGATGTCGAAATCCCCGCGAATCCACGACCCCGTGTGCAGCGTGCTCAGTGTGGCGCTCGGCGGATGCTTGGCGAAATAGTCGTGGAACGTCGTCGTCACCACCGCGGGGTTCGAGGACAATCGCTGGTACATCTCCCGCAGGAACGCCTGCCCGCCGTCGTAGAAATTCTCCCAGGCGTTTTCGCCGTCGAGGATCACCGCGCACAGCGGATCGGACGTGCGTGTGCCGCGCGCGATCTGCTCGATCTGGCCCACCATGAAATCCGCCGCCCGATGCGGGTCGTTGCGGGAGGCGGTGAACCCGACGAAATCGCTCAGCGTCCGCTCCCGAAACGCCAGGCACGCGCTCGCGTCGCCGAACTGCGCCCGCCAGCCCTGGAACAGCATGTTGCGATCGAGGATTTTTCCGGGGTGCACCACCGCCAGGCTGCGCCACAGGTTTTCCTCGTCGGTCGCGAACCATTCGTAACCCAGTTCCTGCAGGATCGGGATCAACTCCGGGCACACGGACCCTTCCGACGGCCAGACGCCATGCGGCGGCGCGCCGAACACCTGCGCGTGCAAATCGCGGGCGGCGGCCAGTTGCGCCCGCACGTCCTCGGGATGCGAAAACGGCGGCGGCAACTCGCGCCCCGGCATGCAGCGCCGCGCGAATTCCGTGTTGTACACCAGCGGCAGGATCGGGTGGAAAAACGGCGTGGTGCTGATCTCGATCTGGCCGCGCTGGGCCAGCGCCTTGTAATAACTGAGCACGTTCTTCAGGACGTCCTGCTGCTGGTCGAACACAGCTTTCTTGTCAACCTCGGTGAATCCCCCGCCCTTGCGCTTCAAGTCCGCGATCTCGGGATACAACCGCTCGGCCGCGTAGCCGAACCACGTCAGGTTGAACCATACCTGCAAATCGCGGAACTCCTGGTCGGTGAAACTGCGGGCGGCGTGTTCGAGATTGACCTTGGCCGCGTTGAGCCCGCGCCGTTGCAGCAACGCCCAGTAGCGCGGGAACGGTTTGATCATGTTGTCCCAGTTCGCCTTGAAGAAATGCTCGAGGAGGCCCGCCTTCTGCTCGGGCGTCAGCGTCTCGGGAGACGGCGCGGCCAACTCATGCCACAAATCGACCACCTCATGGTTGGCGAGTTGCTGGATCTGTTTCACCAGCACGGGCGTGATGTTGAATGTGCAGTGAAATTCGGGACACTGGTCCGCCAGCCAGACCATGTCGAGGTAGCCCTTCGTCGCGTGCAGCCGCACCCACGGCATCAACGCCGCCCCGCGCACCGGGTCGACATAATACGGCTGGTGCATGTGCCAGAGGAAGGCGACGTGGAGCGGCATGGCCCGGTCCCTTCGCTGTCCTCAGACGAGGATCTCGCGCAGGTACTTGGCCGCTTCCTCGGGCGGCGTCGGGTTGATGTAGAACCCCGTGCCGACCTCGAATCCCGCGATCAACGTCAGGCGCGGCAGAATCTCGATGTGCCAGCGGAAATCCTGGTCGATGGTCGACCAATAGCCATGGTGGGCATAGCGCGCCGGACCCGTGCTGACCAGAAAGTTGTACTGCGGCTGGTTCAGCGCCTTCGCCAACTTCATCAGCGTCACCTTCAGGCCATCGGCCAGCAACAGGATTTCATCAGGATGAATGTCCTGGAAGTACGCCGACTGCCGGCGCGGCATGATCGTCACTTCAAACGGGAACCGCGACGCAAACGGGCAGAACGCCACGAACCCGGCGTTCTCATACACCAGCCGCGAACCTTCCTTGATCTCCTGCTTGAGGATGTCCTCGTACAGGCTGCGGTCCTTGTAGGCGTAGTACTGCATCGCCCCGACGAGCTTTTCTTTCATGCGCTTCGGGGTCACCGGCATCGCGATCAACTGCGAGTGCGGATGGCCGATCGTCGCGCCGGCCTGTTTGCCGAAATTCTTGAACACCAGGATATACCGAAACCGCGGGTCGCGCAGCAGGTCGGTCACGCGGATCTTGTACGTCTCGATCACCCGCCCGATGCCCTCGACGGGCTGCTGCTCCAGTTGCAGGGACGGGTTCGGCGTCTCGATGATGACCTCGTGCGCGCCGATGCCGTTCATCTTGTCGTACATCCCCTGCCCTTCCTTGTCCAGATCGCCCTCGATGCGCAGCGCCGGGAACTTGTTCGGCACCACCCGCACCTGCCAGCCGGTCCCGTTCGCTTTGCTCTTCGGGTCGCGAAACGCGAAGATCTCCGGCGGCGTCATGTGTTCGTTGCCTTCGGCAAACGGGTTCCGCGCCTGCTCGGGCACGTCCACGGGTTGCGGGATAAAATCGCTCGGGCGTTTCCCGCGTTCGGTCGCGATGATGACCCACCGACCTACAACTGGATCCTTGCGCAGTTCTGGCATATTCGGTTGTCCCCACTATTCAGACGCCGCGCTTCCGGGCGCCGCGTACAGTTTTTCATATTTAACCGCGCTGGCCTGCCACGAATAATCGCCGGCCATCGCGTGGCCCATCAACTTCTGCCACTTCTTCGGCTGTTTGTGGAGCAAAATCGCCTGTTGCACGGCCTCCACCAACGCCGCCGACGTATACGGAGCAAATTTGAAGCCGGTTCCGCTCCCCGTCCGCGGGTCGTACGCCTTCACCGTGTCGTTCAGGCCGCCCGTCGCCCGCACCACGGGGATCGTCCCGTATTTCAGCGCATACAACTGCGTCAGCCCGCACGGCTCGTAGTGCGACGGCACCAATAGCATGTCCGCGCCCCCCTGGATCTGGTGGGCCAGTTCTTCGTCGTGGGCAATCCGCACCGCCACCCGGCCCGGGAACCGTTCGGCCATGGTGGTCAACATCTCGACGTAGGCGCGCTCGCCCTTTCCCAGAATCGCGACGGACAGTCCCGATTCGACAAGGTCCTTCAGCGCCCCCGCCAGGATCTCGATGCCCTTCTGCGCGCTCAATCGCGACACGAACCCCGCCACCGGCCGCTTGCCCGGTAGCGCGGCTCGCTGCACTCCCCTTCCCCTCCTGGGAGGGGTTAGGGGTGGGTCCTGCGTCAATCCGAGCTTCTTCAGCAGGTCCGCGCGGCACGCCTGTTTGCCGCTCAAATCTCCCGGCCCGTACCGCCGGCGCAAGTGCGGGTCGATCTCGGGATTCCATCGCGAATAATCCACCCCGTTGATGATCCCGTGCAGGTCCGCGGCGCGCACGGCGATCGTCGTGTCGAGCCCGAACCCGCCCTCCGTCGTCTGGATCTCTTCCGCGTACGTCGGGCTGACCGTGGTAATGCTATCGGCGAAAACGATGCCGCCCTTGAGCAGGTTCATCTGGCCGTAGAACTCCAGCGTGTCCGGCGTAAAGAACTCCCCGGGCAAATTCGTCAGCGGAAAATCCAGGCTCCAGAACATCCCCTGGTACGCGATGTTGTGGATCGTCAACACGGTCTTGGGGACCGGTGGCGCCAGCCTCCCGGCTTGCGTTCGGTGCCTCAGTTGCACGGGAACGAACGCCGTCTGCCAGTCGTGGCAATGCACCACGTCGGGACGGAACCGCGTGTAGCCGATCAACTCCACCACCGCCTTCGAGAAAAATAAAAATCGTTCCGCGTTGTCCTCGTAGTCGCGGACCCCCGTGTAATACAGTTCCGAGCGGTCGAAGAATTCGTCGCGGCGGATGAACAACACGCGCACCCCGTCGGGCTGCGTCCATTCCAGCACGTCGCCCGTCACCGCCCGGCTCCCGAGCGGGATGCTCAAGGTCAGTCCGATCGGCTTCGCGTCGGGCGCGATCTCGCGAACGGATCGATAGTACGGCAGGCAACACGTGACCTCGTGCCCGCGTTCGCGCAGCGCGCTCGACAGCGCGCCCACGACGTCGCCCAGCCCGCCCGTCTTGGCGTACGGCGTCATCTCGCTCGCGGCAAAAAATATTTTCATTTGCTTTGGTGGCGCATGCGTCACTGCTTGCGCAAGTTTGTATTCAATCAAGCGCGAAGGCTTGCCTCACGTTAACAGACCATCGACTGCCAACTCAACCTTCTTACTTCCTTGCTTGTCACCCTGAGCTTGTCGGAGCCGAGTCCGACGAGACGCGTCAAAGTCGTGCTGCTGACGCAACGGTCTCTGTCGTTTCATATTCGGCGCGTGCGCGAATACCACGTCTACATCATGGCCAGCAGGTCCGGCGTGCTGTACATCGGCGTCACCAACGATCTGACGCGTCGGGTGTCGGAGCATCAGCGCAAGGCTGTGCCCGGCTTCACCGCCAGATACCGTGTCAGCCGGCTGGTTCATTTCGAGTCGTTCGATCAGGTCCGCGACGCCATTGCCCGCGAGAAGCAACTCAAGGGCTGGCGTCGTGAAAAGAAAATCGCGTTGATTGAGAAAGCGAATTCGGCGTGGCGTGATTTGAGCGAGGGTTGGTTCGACAGCAGAGATCCCTCGACAAGCTCGGGATGACTTGCCTTCTAGGCTTGCCCGCCTCAGGCGGGCATCGCGCCGTGTCCGTTTCGGTTCCACCGCCGTTCCCGGTCCCGTATTGTCAGGCGCGGTTGCTCCGAGCGCCGGCCGTGGGTTTTTCGAGCGAATTCGGCCTTCCGTAGGCTTTTGGGGGCGCCGCCACGCCAAAAATCACCGAAATTCCGCTTGGGCAATAGGCCCGTAACATGCTAATAGATAGACACTCATGCTATGATCGGCTCGATGACAAGAACGCCGCCCATCGATGATGCCCCGCGCCAATCGCCGGCAGCGTCGCCCCCGGCGCCGCAATCCCACTTCGTCCCCCGCCCTTGGCTCCTGGCGTTGGTTTTGGTGGTCGTCACGTTCGTGGCGTACCAGCCGGCATGGCACGCCGGCTTCATCTGGGACGACGATCTCCTGACCGCCAACGCGGTCATGACCGCCCACCATGGCCTGACGATGATTTGGACGTCGCTGGCCGTCGGCCGATATTATCCATTGACCCTGACAACCCTCTGGGTCCAACGCCATCTCTGGGGACTGCATCCGCTGCCGTATCACCTGGTGAACATCCTGTTTCATGCCGCCAACGCGGTGGTGGTCTATTTCCTCTTGCGCCAATTGCGGATACCCGCGGCCTGGCTGGCCGCGATGGTGTGGGCCCTCCACCCGGTCAACGTCCAATCGGTGGCGTGGATCACCGAGTTCAAGAACATCCAATCCGGGTTCTTCTTCTTCTTGTCGGTGCTGTTGTTCTTGAAATTCGACGAGCAAAGACGACAGATGCTTCGCTGGTACAGCGGCTACCTGTCGACGCTCTGGTATCTGCTCGCGTTTCTGTGCGGGTCGGCGGCCATCCTCAGCAACGCGTCGACCGCCGTGTTGCCCTTGGCATTGTTGTTGGCCGTGTGGTGGCAGCGCGGCCATGCCGAGCGCGCGGACGCCCTGCGCATCGCTCCGTACGTCGCCATGGCCTGGCTGGTCGCGGGATTGGCGATTCTCGATCAATACAGTCATGCCCTGAGAGCCGGCGCGGCCGAATGGCGGTTGGAACCGGCCCAGCGGTTGGTGATCGCCGGGAAAGCCGTCTGGTTCTACGCGGCCAGGGTCCTGTGGCCCTTCCGCCTGGCCTTCATGTATCCACGATGGGACGTTCACGCGTTGTCCTGGTGGTCGTGGGTGCCGTTGGCCGCGCTGGTGGCGGTCACCGTCGCGCTCTGGCGCTGCCGGGGCCGGCCGTGGTGTCGCGCCGTGTTGTTTGCCGGCGGTTACTTTGTGGTGGCGCTGGCGCCCGTCCTCGGGCTCTTTAACATTTATTATTTTCGGTTCTCCTTTGTCGCCGACCGCTTTCAATATCTGGCCAGCGCCGGGATCATTGCGTTGGTGTGCGGCGGCGCCGCGGTCCTCTGGCAGCGCGCCGGCTTGTCCGCCGTAGCCCCGGCCCGCCGACTTGTCCGCCATAGCTCTAGCGAAGGCGGAAGCCTCGGCGAAGGCGGACTCGTCCGCCATAGCTCTAGCGAAGGTGGACGCGTTGTCGCAGTGGCGGCCGCTTCCGTGCTGGCCGCGCTCGGAATTCTGACGTGGAGACAGGCGCGCATTTACCAGGATTCGGAAACCCTCTGGCGCGATACCTTGGCAAAGAACCCCTCGTGTTGGGTGGCGCACAACAGCCTGGGATATCTCTTCGTGCAGGAGGGGAAAATCAGCGAGGCCATCGCGCAGTATGAACAGGCCCTGCGGATCAAGCCCGATTCCGCCGAGACGCATGGCAATCTGGCTTATGTCTTCCTGCAGGAGGGCCGGATCAGCGACGCCATCGCGCAGTATGACCAGGCCCTGCGGATCCAGCCGGATCAATACCAGGTCCACTACAATCTGGCGCTCGCGTTGGAGCAAGCCGGCCGGATCGAGGACGCGATCGACCACTACCAGCAGGCCCTGCGGATCAACCCCGAGTACGCCGAGGCGCATTCCAATCTGGGAACTCTCTTCTTGCAGGAGGGAAAAACCAGCGACGCCATCGCGCACTATGACCAGGCCGTGCAGATCAAGCCGGCGTTACCCCAATTGCACTACTATCTGGCGACGACTTTGGTGCAGGCGGGCCGGACCGACGAAGCCATCGCCCACTTCGAGCAGGCCCTGCGGATCAACCCCGAGTACGCCGAGGCGCACAGCAGCCTGGGATACGCCTTCTTGCAGGAGGGAAAAACCAGCGACGCCATCGCGCAGTATGACCAGGCCCTGCGGATCCAGCCCGAGTACGCCGAGGCGCACTACGGCTTGGCGCTCGCGTTGGAGCAAGCGGACCGGACTGAGGAAGCCTTCGCCCACTGCGAGCAGGCGCTCTGGCTCAAGCCCGATCTCACCCCGGCGCAGGACGCCGTCGCGCGACTGCGAGCTCGCCTGTGGTAGCGCCGCTTCGTTGTAGCGCCCCGCCGTATCCTTGTTCGTTTTCCGATACGACTGCATACCCCCGTCGGACTCGGGCATCCACCCCGACAATCCGGAATTCCGCCCCACCCTCCCCGCGGCTTGCCCTTGCTTGTAGCCGCACCCTTTAGGGTGCGCAAACACCTCCCCTTTCGCCTTCCGCCCCTCCCCCTCCCCGCCCTGGTAACCAGTTTGCCCCCCCAAAAAACCTCTTTTCATGTAATTCGTGTCATATTTACGTGATTCGTGGCTTGGAAATGGCCTCTTTTCCGGCTGGCCCAGAATGTGCAATAGGGGTGCTTTTGGAGTAGCAAAATCGTACGCATGTATCGCTCAATAACAGGCCAAAAGAAGGGGGGTGAACTCGCCCCAACCCATTGAAAACTGGGCAGTTTTGGCAGTTTTGGGACTCTCTCAGGAACGACTAAAAAAAACGCACAAAAATGTGAATTAGTTATTGACACATTATGCGCCCCCTGATAGTCTCTCCCCAGTTAGATTCACCGAGTCAGTGGAGTAGATGTATAGGGAAAGAATAGAAAGTTCACCGAGTCGTGAACGAGGCTTTGGGAAATAGGCGAGGAGAAGACATGCAAAGAGCAATATCAGCAAGGGGCTTGCGCTTCCTACCGAAAGTAGTAACTATTGTCACCGTGGGGCTGATCTCAGCCGCGATTGCCTACCAGGCATCCGCTCAGGTCAATGTGTACACTGACCCGGTGGGTTTCATCACATTAACCGCTGAAGGTACCTCCGGTCCCGGCAGCAGCCCGGCTCTGTCGTTCTGGGGCCTCGGTATGACACCCATCGTCGCCCTGCGCGGCGTCATCACCAGTTCCACCAGCAACCAAATCGGCATCGCCGGCCTGACCGCTGGCGCGTTCAACCCCGGCCCGCAAGGCAACCTCTATTACATCGAGGACATCGGCTCGAATAACACCGCCGTGATCGGTGTCAGTGACGACGTCGTCGCCAATGACGCCAACTTCGTCTACACCCTGGCCAATGACGGCTTCGCAGTCGGCGATCAAGTGAAGATCTACCCGCACTGGACCTTGGCCAGCGCGCTCGGCGCTACCGACGCCGCCGGCTTGCAGCCGGGATCTGCTACCACAGCCGATCAGGTCTTGGTTCAAAATCCAAACACACAATTGTACGCGACCTATTACTATGCCACAGCCAGCAAGTCGATCGGTGCTGGCTGGAAGAAATCCGGCGGCGGCAACACCGATTACTCTCAGTTGCCTCTGTATCAGGATCAGGGCATCTTGATCAGCCGTCAGCAGTCCACCAACCTGAGCGTGCAGCTGGTCGGCGCGGTCAAGCTCGGCAACTCGGCCATTCCGCTGATCGGCAACGCGAGCGCCCCGTATCTGAACTTCGGCGCCAACGTCTATGCGTCATCGGCCACCACGCTCGGTCTCAGCAAGCTGTATACCGACGGCAATTCGACGGACAGCTTTGTGGCTGGCTCCGCGACCACAGCTGACCAGGTGCTGATCCACAACGACGCGACTGGCCTGTACAACACGTATTATTACGCTACTGCCAGTAAGTCGATCGGCGCTGGCTGGAAACAGTCTGGTGGCGGCAACGTCGATGCCAGCGGGACTCCGATTGCATTGGGCGCCAACATCCTGATCAAGTTGCAGGCCGGTCATGATGGCTTCAACTGGCAGTCGCCTGCACCATATTGAGATCGAACATAAACAGGTTAAGAAAACAGAAATATAGGACTGAAGTTAAACACACTCTAGGGTGGAACAAGACAGAAGGGAAAGGACAAAGGAAAGATCAATGAAAAGTATTAAATATATCGTAGCGGCCACGATCGCCGCTGGATTAACAGTAAGTTCGTACGCAGGTCTAATCTCGGTGGACTGGGGCACTGGCACCGACACGTACCTGGCTGACAACAGCTTGAACTATCTGACGGGCGACCTGATTGAAATCGGGACGTTCGCCTCGGCGCCAACAGTCGGCAGCCCCAGCTTGGCCGGGTTCTCGGTCTTTGCTTCGGCTACGGACGACAGTGGTGGTGCGTTCTCTGAAGCCAGTTCAGCCAGCGAGACGGGGTTCACGCACACTCAGATCTACTTGGTGGCCTTCAATGCTCCGACACAGGTCGCTGCCACGCAGGAATTGATCTTCTACGTGACGGATACCGGAGCTGGTGCCAACTGGAAGTTCCCGGCATCGAGCGATGTGCCCAATAGCACGTCGATTGACCCACAGGATGGCTTCAACGGCGCTACCGCGCAGCTTGTCAACGGCGGCGTCATTGTGTACGGCGAGGCCGTTGCGGATCCTTCGGGTCCGTACACCGCGCTCGAGACCGTTCCTGAGCCTTCGAGCATCGCGCTCGTCGTCTTGGGCTTGCTCGGCGGAATCGGCCTGATTCGCCGTCGTAGCTAAAAGAGAATAAGTCGTTTCTCTCTGTCTTCCAAGGGGCCAGTCGAAAGACTGGCCCCTTGCTTTTTGGTGCTGTAAGCACCAACCCTGAGCAACGTCGAAGGGTCTCCGTCCCTCCCTCCCCTGCCCTTTCCCTCCGGTATTGTAGCGGCGCTTCGGAGCCTGCGTTGAGCCCAGTCGAAACGAAGCGCCGCCTGTTCTGAAATCCCGCATCCCTTCCCCCCTTGCAACCACTCCGCCACCATGATATGGAAAACGATATGCATTCGCGCCTACACACTCTGCCTCTCCTGGTGGCGCGGGCGCTTGGCCGCTGTAGCCCCTGTCCACCGAAGCCTCGGCGAAGGCCGGTTGGCGGAGGCGGCCCCTTGCCCGTGGTCCTTCGCTTGGCGCGAGCATCCCTGCCCGTGGTACTTCTCCTGGTGGCACAGGCGTCCCTGCCTGTGAATGCCGACGTCGTTTCCGCTCCCAAAGGACTGTCCACTCCCGGTCCGAGCATGTTCCCCGGCGCAGAGTCCGTCTCCTCCAATTTGGTCCGGTCGGTGTTTGTCGTTCAGGTGCCGGGCGATGGTTCCAATGATTGGCAGACCGTGGGCAGCGGCTTCTTTGTCAGCGGGACCTCCACAACAAGGAGTGCCGTCGTTGGTGTCACCTGCGCTCACGTGGTGGATGCGGCTGCCAAACTCAATAAGCTGCTGTACACGGGAATCAATACCGAGACGGGATTCCATCGGTCTCGATGCCGCGTTCTGTACGTTGACCCGGCCAGCGATATTGCCGTCCTGCTCCCGATCCACGGTGCCGGGGAAAACGGCGCGGTCGAGAACCTGCCGATTCCGTTGGGGATTTTTGACGATGGCTCATCGTTGGTCGAGGGAAAGGGCGTGTTGATTGCCGGTTATCCGCTTTCGCTCGGGACGGAGGACGACCGGAACCATCCGATCATCCGGTTCGGCATGATCGCCCAGAACGCGGGCAAGAGCGTGTTCCTGATCGATGGCACGGCCAGTCATGGCAACAGCGGTTCGCCGGTGATTACGTTGGGGACCGATGAAGACCGGTTGGCGGGCATGATCACCTCCGTCGTCATGGATCGAATCAATCTCTATGATGAAAAGGGTGCGCTGACCGCCGATTTGCCGTACAACGCCGGCCTCGCCCGCGCCGTCCGCGCCTCCCTGATCCTCGACGCCGTCAAAAAAGCCGAGAAGAAACTTTCCGAGTAAGGCTTGCCGGTAGGGCGCGGTGACCCGCCGCGCCGTCCGCGTAGCCGCAGGGTTGCCGCCCTCCCCTCCCTTGGAGGGGGTTGGGGGTGGGTTCTGTCGTTCCCGGGTTGTTGTAGGCAGGCTGCTCCGTATTGTAGGGCTGGATGCCGAGAGCCTGCCCTGAGCGAAGTCGAAGGGTCTAGGTATCCAGCCGCGCCGTTTCCGGTTCGGCCGGATACCTTCATCGGATTCGGGCATCTGGCCCTACAATCCGGTTTCAGGCCGTTGAGGTCGTATTGTAGGGCGGCGGTGCCCCGGTGGGCGTTTCGCACCGTTCCCCGAAAGAAAGCAACAATGGTAACAAACAGGTCGCCGACACAATGAAAGGCCTCGCGATTTCCCTAGCCACCATCGTGGCGCTGGCGTTTGTCGGATACGGATTCCTGTGGCAACCCGGCCGCACGCTGTTTTCTCCGCATTCCGATTTCGTCGCGGAGCATGCCGCGACCAAGCAGGTTCTCTATGATTCAATCCGGAAGGGTCACGGAATCCCGCTTTGGCGTAGCGACGAATTCTCCGGTTATGCCGGGTTGATTAATCCCCAATCGCAATTCACATTCCCCCAGCAATTCTTGTTCTTTGGGGAGCCCCCGCTGGTGGCTGTGGGCGGGACGTTCTTTCTGTATTTCCTGACGGCCGGGTTGGTGTATTACATTCTGGCGCGGGTCTTGGGGCTGGGGTTCTGGCCGCGCCTGCTCATGGCGACCGCCGGTATGTTTAGTTTCAAGTTGATCGTCGGGGCCTACGCCGGCTTGCTGCCGAACCTGTCCATCGTGATCAGTTTCCCGCTGCTGTTCGCCGCCGTGTTCCATCTGGTAAAACGACCGGGCCTGGGTTCGGGGTTGGCGCTGGCGGCGGCGGGCGGGTTGTGCCTGCACGCTGGCCATCTGCAATTGTTCTACTATTCCTGTTGGTTCCTGCTGGTCTATCTGTTGCTGCATGCCTTCCGAGTACTGCGAGAGAAACGGGCGGGATCGCTCTGGGCAGTGGGTCTGTGGCTGATTCCATCCGTCGTCCTGGCGTTGGGCTTGGCGGCGTACCTCCTCTGGCCGCTGGCGGCGGAAGCCCGGTTTGTTTCCCGCAGTCAAAGTTCGTATGAGTTTTTCGTGAGCGACCACGCCATTTCCCTGCGCCGCCTGGCGACGTTTTTCTATCCAGAGGCGCTGGGCACGCCGTTCGATCACAGCTACCGGCATGGGGGACCGGGCGAAGACGAATTATGGGAGGACGTAGCCTATTTCGGTCTGATACCGCTGCTGCTGGCGGTTGCCGGAACGATTCTCGGCTGGCGTCGCTGGCCGACAAAATACCTGGCCGTGTGTTTCGTGGTGACGGTCTTTCTCTCCCGGGACAGTTTCGTGTTGAAGATGCTCTATGACCATTTGCCCGGCTTCACGCTGTTCCGGATTCCGTCGCGGTTTCTGTTTCTGACGACGTTCTTCGGGATCGCGTTGGCGGGAATTGGCCTGGAAGAAACGCTCGACCGATTCTCGGTGAAATATCCGCGCGCGACCTTTACCAGGGCGGCCTGTGTCTCGTTGATCGCGCTGATGACGTTGGAAGGGGCCGTCTACGCGCGCCGGTACCTGAAAATGGTCCCGTATAGCGAGTCCGTGCCGGAACCAGCGTACCGGCACTACCTGGCGAAGGACACGTCGCTGTATCGGGTGGCGCCAGTTATCCGGCGGACGTTCAACTACGCATGGGCGGCTCCTCTGGGTCTGCAGATCGTTACGGGAATGGACTCATTCAATTACAGTCAGTACCAAATCTACCTCGATCTGCTGCGGTGGAACCAGGTCACAGGAACCATCGCAGGCAGTTGGTTCAACCTCGGCCCGGAAAATATTTTCCAAATCCATGACGGCCTGCAATGGATCATTCGGTATGACCTGCTGGACGCGTTGAACGTGAAATACATTCTTTCAATGGTGCCGTTGACTTTCCCCGAGCGCCAGTATGAATTGGTGGAGAAGTTTGAGAACCAGCCGGGGTGGTTGTTCTACCATGGCCTGATCAAGTTGGACGTATTTCTGTATCGCAACACCCATTTCCTGCCCCGGGCCTTTTGGGCCCGGCAAATTGCCCGGGCGGATGACTCCCCGACGGCCATTTCACTGGTGCAAAGCCATGACATGCGGTCCGTGGCCGTGGTCGAAGGTTCAGCGCCGTCAGTGCTCTCGGTTCCGGGGCCTGCTGACACCGCGGAAATTCTTCAGGCATGGGACGGACATCTCTCGGTCAGGACAGAATCCAGGGGCGGAGGATACCTTGTCATCAGCGAAGTGTGGCATCCCGGCTGGCGGGCGTTGCTGGACGGTCGGCCGTTGCCGTTGTACCGCACGGACTGCGCGCTCCTCGGGGCTGCGATCCCGCCGGGACAGCACCAGCTTGTCATGGATTTTCGTCCGTTGCATTGGCAGAAGGCCCTGTTGATCACAGGGATATCCTTCACGATCCTGGTTGCGGGACTGATTGTCTTGTTGGCCCGCCTGACAAAACGCGCCTTTGATCGCAGCCGCACCGTCGTCATCTGCTGATGGCGTCTCGCGGACTCGGCTTGGGGAGCACCCCGTCCGGCCGGTAGCCGCACCTTTTAAGGTGCGTCCTGTCTTGCCGGTGGGTGCGTAAAAATCGGATTATCAGCGCAGGCTTTGTAGGGCTTGATGCCCCCTCCGCTCCTTGGAGAGGTTGGGGTGGGTAGTATCGCGCCGTCGTCCCGCCCCGGCCTCTCTTCTGCGTTGAGTCTGGTCCGCAGCCCCGATATAATATACATCCGCGTGGCCAGATGTTGGTTGATTAGGAGATGGGGATATGCCACCAATTGTATCTTGGCAGCAGGAAGGCGCATTTCCTGTCGCACTAACCTTTTTATCATTTGCTCCCTCGTCCAAAATCAATGGCGACCGTACCGTCGCTCGACAATCCCAGCACCCAAACAACTAACAAGAGGATCAGAAAAAATGAAAACGTTTATCGCTTTGGTTGCCGCTCTTCTCTCCGTCGGACTGACGGCGAGTTCGCATGCAGGGCTCATTACAGTGAATTGGAGCGCGGAGGCGGACACGTATCTGGCCGACTACAATGGCAGCTACCTTCCCGTGGGTGATTTCATCGAGATCGGGACTTTTGCCAGTGGCCCTGTGATCGGCAGCCCAAGCTTGGCCGGGTTTCTACAGTTCGCGCCGGGCACGATCGGCGAAGGTGGCGTCGGCGACGGCGCCTTCGACATTTCATCCAATGGCAGCGACCTGGGTGTCGCCAACGATCAGATTTACTTCGTTATGTTCAATGCCCCCACGCCTGCCTTGGCGACAGAAGAGGCCATTCTCGATATCAGCGACAGCGTGGCTTCAAATTGGAGGTTCCCAGCGGGGTATGACATCATAAACAGCACAAGCTTCGACTTGCAGCAGATGGTCAGCAATGCCGGGACGCCGGGGGCGACTCTGGTGCCTGGCGCGACCATCGTGTACGGCGCGCGGTTGGCCTACGACCCAGCCGGCTACACCCAAATCCAATTCATCCCGGAGCCGTCGTCATACGCGCTCGTGGGTACGGGTCTGATCGCTCTGCTCGGCCTCATGCGCCGCCGCCGTTCGACCCCGTAGCCCAACGGCCGTCGTCGGCCTGTTATTTGGTGTGGCTCAAAGCTTCCGGGCGTGTTACCCAAATCGAATTCCAGCGATTTCGGTGTAGCGGCGCTTCGGAGCCTGCGTTGAGCGCAGTCGAAACGAAGCGCCGAATCTATTCGGTGTAGCCGCAGGCTTTAGCCTGCGCATCCGGTCCGTTGTCGGGTTGTTGTAGGCAGGCTGCTCCGTATTGTAGGGCTGGATGCCGAGAGCCTGCCCTGAGCGAAGTCGAAGGGTCTAGGTATCCAGCCGCGCCGTTGTAGCGGCGCTTCGGAGCCTGCGTTGAGCCTAGTCGAAACGAAGCGCCGACGTTGTTGGGAAAATTAAGGCCCCGCGCTTCAGAAAAGCGCGACGACAACGTCCAACGGCATTTGGGCAACACGCCGTCCCTATTACGGTTGGCCGGAACCCGCCCGCGCGTTCAGTCTCGCGAGCGCCTCTCGTGCTGTGGTGAAATCCGCTTTGAGCTTCAGCGCCCGCTCATATTGGGTGATCGCTTCCTGTGTCTTGCCGTTCTGCACCAGGGCATTTCCGAAGTTGTAGTGAAGCTCCGGGTCGTCGGGTTGCAGCGCCAGCGCCCGCTGGTACTGCTCCACCGCCTCGGGAATCCTGCCAACTCGCACTAGGGCAACGGCCAGATTATTGTACGTCACCGGATCGGGCTTGATCCGTATCACCGCCTGGTATTCGGCAATGGCCTCGGGCGCCTTCCCTTCCGCCATCAGGGCAAGTGCTTCGTTGTAATGAACATCCGACAACTCCGGGTCGATCTGCAACGCGCTTCGATACTGCGCAATCGCTTGGTCAAACTTGCCCAAGGTCGCCAAGGCGGCGCCCAGGTCATTGTGAATCACAACCGAGTCTGGAACGACTTTTAACGCCGCTTCGTACTCGGGGACGGCTTCGGCGGTTCGGCCCGACTCTGCCAGTAACTTGGCCAGGTTCTCATGGGCGTCCGAAAATCTCGGATTGAGCCGGACCGCCTCTGCAAATTCTGCCCCGGCCTTCTCCGTCTCGCCCCGCATCACGAAGACGGTGCCCAGGTTGTTGTGCGCCTCCGCGTAATCAGGTTTGATCCGTAACGCGGTCAGAAATTCGTCTTCTGCCTCCGGGGTCTTCTGTTGCGTCTGCAAGACCGTCCCCAGGTTGTTATGCGCCAGCCAGCAGTCGGGGTTCTTTGTCAGCGTATCGCGCCAGAGTGTTTCCAAATCCGTGTAGATATGTTGTTGTCCCCAGGTCGTCACTCCAAACACCACCAGCACGGCTGCGGCGGCGACCGTTCTAAAATTCCGGCCCCGTGGACCGAGCCGTTGAGCGACCACTATCCCGGCACTGACCACCAGCGTGATCAGCCCGATGATCGAATAGTACTGCCAGTGGTCGGCAACCAGTGAATACCGCATGAAGTAGATGTTCACGAATCCCAGGGCGGGAACCAGCATCACCACGTAGTAGCCCAGGGCAAACAGGCAGGGCTTGCCCCACCGATGGCGATAGCGCCAGCACACCAGCAATCCCGCCACCACGAGTAATCCCGGGACGTAGGACAGCAGGTTCTTCGGGTCCACCTGCCATCGTGGATAAACAAACGAAAGGTGGAAGGGAGCCGCGGCTTTGTAGAGATAAAACCATACCGCCCACCCTGCACCAGCCAGTCGCGACCAGAGACTGTCCTGTCGGATGATATCGTGGCCGATGGCCCGATGATATTGGAACCACACCGTTACGCAACCCAGCAACCCCGCCACGGCAAAGAACGGCAGGCTGCGCAGTACGTCGCGACGCTCGATTTTCCCTCGTCGCCACCACGCCAGACCCAACAGCGCCACCGGCAGTGGGGCCACCGCCGTCTTGCTTAACAACGCCAACAAGAAGGTCCCCACGGCACCCCAGTACCAGCGACGCCGTTCCGACTCCTCGAATTTCACATAGCCCAGGCACGTCAGGGCAAAGAAGAACATCGCCAGTGTGTTTTTTCGCTCCGCAATCCACGCCACGGATTCCACGTTCACGGGATGGACCGCGAACACGGCCGCCGCCAGCCATGCTCCCGGGATTCTCAGTCGCGTCAGGATCCGCCACCACAGCACCACGCTGACCGCGTGCAGGATCACGTTGACGACATGATAGCCCATCGGGTTTTTCCCCCACAGTCGCCACTCCAGCCACCATGTCGTGGAAGTCAACGGCCAGTAGTCGGGGGGCTGCGTCGTAAACCAAAACCGATACAACCCGTCGGGAGCCCGTATCAACCGGTTCTGGGTGACGAGATTGTCGTCATCCCAGATGAACCCGCACCGGAGGGCCGGCAGGTATACGACAACCGTGAGGACCACCAGCAGGATCGCCAGGAGCCAGGGCCTGTCCGTAATTCGTTTCGTCGTTAGCGCCGCGGTCACCGCAGTTCTTTCGCGCATGCTTGCTTGGGTGGTTGATACCGAACCCCGGCGATGAGCGTCGCGAATCTTGGTCGGAATTGAAAGAGAAATCTCCCCGGATCGTCGTTGTCCGCTTTCACGTTTACCGGACGCCCCGCCGCATCGTTCCTGTCCCGCGCCGTTGTAGCGGCGCTTCGGAGCCTGCGTTGAGCCCAGTCGAAACGAAGCGCCGAATCTATTCGGTGTAGCCGCAGGCTTCAGCCTGCGTGTCCGGTCCGTTGTCGGGCTGTTGTAGGCAGGCTGCTCCATATTGTAGGGCTTGATGCCCGAGTCCAACGAGGGTATCTAGCCGCTGCCGCTGTTCCGGTCGTCCTCGCCTGTCGCCGTTGTAACCAAACTGTACCACTACCGGCTCTGGCACAGGGCTTGCAGAGAACTTGTAGCCGTGATAGAACCGGCTATATTTGGAATGCGGAATATGACGATGAAACAGCGTGACTCCTTATTCGCAATGTTGGCGGCCTTGTGCCTCGTTGGATTCGTATGCGGAAGCGCCGGATCCAACGCCCAGGTTCCGGAAACACAGTCTAACGAAACGAAGTCGGTTGACGTGACTGCTGACGAATCTCCCAGCGCCTTGTCCATGGGAGCCCAGCCTGCCGAGGCATCTACAAATCGTTTTGTCAGCGAACCATTCAACCTCGGCCGCGCAGATTGGTCGGGCCAGGTGGGCCAGTTTCTGAGGGCCGAAGGCAAGAACCTGCAAACACTCAAGTTGCCGGATGGCACGGTGTTTTTAGGGGAGGTAGCACGCGGCGTTCCGGATGGCCACGGCGTTTTCACCCAGGCGAATGGGACAAATCAGGAGGGTGAATGGCGTCATGGCGACGCGTACCGGATATCCGGGACATGGGTTGGATCCGACGGCACCAAAGAGGTCGGGACCTGGAATTACGACGGGACTCCCTGCGGTGGGACAATTTTCTGGAAGGATGGACGCGTGTACAAGGGTGACTGGGAGCTGAGAGAGGGAGAGCCCGAGTCGCCGGACGGTAAGGGCACAATGACTTGGCCGGATGGCCGCACCTACACGGGGCATTTTCTGGATGGGAAGATGGACGGGGCGGGGAAAATGACCTATCCCGACGGCAAGGTCGAAGATGGCACTTGGATGCAGGGCAAGTTTATGGACGCAGTGCCGACGCCGCGGAGACCAATGCCCAATGATTTTCGCATAATAGAGTAACCCGCAACTTCAGAAGAGCCAGGGCTAACGACGTGGTGGACCAGCGATCTCGGAGTCCCGATCTCGAATTCACGGGAAAGCGGGCGCGAGAGGTTGCAACGACCCGGGAACGGCAGGATACTCCATAGCTCGGTTCGAGCTTCGGAGCATGCCTGCCCTACAATACGACATCAACGGCCTGAAACCGGACCGTAGGGCCAGATGCCCGAATCCGATGAGGGTATCCGGCCGAACCGGAAACGGCTGGATACCTAAACGGCAGGCAGACAACCCTGCAATACGGCAGAGGAAACGTTCGAAGCTTGCGCCGTCATCGTTTCATCGAAAAGTGAATCTGGCTTGCCCGCCACAGGATGCCGTGTCATCCTCTTCACCCACCACAGGAACGAAACCTGATGTAAACCGTTCAGCGATCGACAAACGAATGGGAACAGAATGCTGCTAATCCTCTATACCATCACGATTTTTCTGGGAGCGTTGTTGTTGTTCTGGGTCCAGCCGATGGCGGGCCGAATGCTGTTGCCGTTGCTCGGCGGCGTGCCCGCCGTCTGGAACACGGCGATGGTGTTTTATCAGGCCACGTTGCTGGCCGGCTATGCCTATGCGCACTTTGCCACTAAATGGCTTGGCATCCGCCGTCAGGCCGCGATCCACACACTGCTGTTGTTGATGCCGTTACTGGCACTGCCCATTGCCATCCCGCACGGTTGGATCCCGCCGACGGACCACAACCCCATCCCGTGGCTGCTCACGGTGCTGGCGGTCGCGGTCGGACTGCCCTTTTTTGTCGTGTCCGCCACAAGTCCGCTCTTGCAGCGATGGTTTTCCGCCTCCGGTCACCAGGACGCCGGCGACCCGTACTTTTTGTACGCGGCGAGTAATGCCGGCAGCTTGCTGGCGCTGATCAGCTACCCCATATTGATTGAACCCCATCTGAGATTGAGCCAACAGAGCCGGTGGTGGGCTTTCGGCTACGTCGGGTTGGCCGTGCTTACCGCCACTTGCGGATTATGGATTTGGCGAATCGCCCGGAATCCTGCCACTGAGGAACCCCCTGCGCCGGTCACGACCAGCGCCCCACACGATCAACTGACCAAGCAACGCCGCCTGCGTTGGGTCTTGCTGGCGTTTGTGCCGTGCAGCTTAATGTTGAGCGTCACCACTTACGTCACCAGCGAGGTCGTGCCGATCCCGCTGTTATGGGTGGTTCCGTTGGGGATTTACCTGCTGACGTTTATCCTGGTGTTTGCGCGCCGTCAGTTGATACCGCATCGTTGGATGGTATACGCCATGCCGGTCGTAGTGGTCGTATTGGTGACCATGTTGGCGAGGATGACGCTGAAAGCGCTATCTTTTGAGACTCTGACCTGGCCGATCGTCGTGCATTTTGCCGGGTTGTTTGTCGTAGCCATGGTCTGTCACGGTGAGCTGGCCAAGGACCGCCCGTCCGTGGCGCACTTGACCGAGTTCTTTTTGTGGATTTCAGCGGGCGGCGTGTTGGGCGGGGTTTTCAACGCCTTGCTGGCGCCGGTCATTTTCCCGACGGTCATCGAGTATCCCATCACGCTGCTGCTGGCCTGCGCGTTGATGCCGCGGCCGGGTTCGGGAATGTCCAGCGGGCGCACACGGGTTTGGGACGTCGCGCTGCCCGTGCTGCTGGGCATGTTTACAGCCGGTCTGATCCTGATTGTGGAACGCGCGAAGATCGGCTCGCCCCGGCTGGCTCTGGCATGGGAATGTGTGCCGCCGGCCGTCGTATGTCTGGCGTTTTACCGTCGACCGCTACGGTTCGCGCTGGGTGCGCTCGCGGTCTTGTTGGCCACCACACTATCGCTCCATCCGGAACTTCATAACCTCCTCGTGTCCCGCACCTTCTTTGGAATCTACAAGGTCGAGGTGGACCCAAACGCGACCTCCACGCATGTTTTCCGTCACGGCACGATCATGCACGGCATGCAAAACCTTTCACCCGAAACGCGCCACACACCACTGCTGTATTATTCAAAGTTGGGGCCATTGGGCGAAGCCGTCGGTGGCCTGCCGGCCGAACTCAAGCAACATGTCGCCGTGGTCGGCCTCGGCGCGGGATCGATGGCCTGTTATGCCGAGGCCGGGCAGCACTGGACGTTCTATGACATTGATCCCGAAGTGGCCCGCATTGCCAGCGATCCGAGGTATTTCACGTTCTTGCAGGACTGTCCCGCTCAGACCGAGATTGTGCTCGGGGACGGGCGACTGTCATTACAGGCCGAGCCCGATGGAAAATTCGGACTGATCGCTCTGGATGTCTATACTTCGGACACCATCCCGTTGCACTTGCTCACGCGCGAAGCATTGGCGCTCTACGTGCGGAAACTGGCTCCGAACGGCGTGATCCTATTCCACGTCACCAACCGTCACCTCGACCTCGAACCGGTCTTTGCCAATCTGGTGCGGGATGCCGGTTTGTTTGCGCTCGGTCGGTTCGACTTTCCCACCGCCGAAGAGTACAGCCGCACCGGCGCGACTCAGGCGTGGTGGATCGCGATGACGCGCAACACTCAATATCTGAGCCTTCTGGCAAGGGATAACCGGTGGCGCCTGCTGCAAACCCAGCCTGGCGTCGGCCTTTGGACAGACGACTTCACCAGCGTCTTCTCCATTTTTCATTGGGACTAGGGCGCGTATGCTCCATTTTGGGCGCGATACCCCGTGCCTGCCCTGTTTACCCGGAGCAGCGCCGAAGGGTTTACCATGAGCCTGCCTGCGGTGAGCCTGCTGAACCCCTCGAATGGGCCCGCCCTGAGCCTGTCGAATGGGTCGTGTCATTGTAGTCGCAGGCTTTAGCCTGCGTCCCGTCCTGCCGGTAGCCGTATCCTTCAGGCTGCGTTCTTTGTCACGGCGCTTGCCCGCCGCCGTCCGGCCAAAGAAAAAATTGGGCTGGAGGCAAGAAATGTGTTGACAATTCGCGCACGGAGTCTAATTCTACCCCAAGTTTCTTGGGCTCTAACTGCCGCAAGATATGGGAGGCTCGTATAGCAGGAATGTTTGTTGGGATAACATAGTACAAGGAGATAGAGGTTTCATACCCTCGGCGGCCATTTCGCCGCTGCTGTTTTGTTGCTACCGCCGTTGTTCTCTTCACCCCGGACGAGCGGTCGCGATGCAGTCGCATGGTAGAGTCTCGTTCGGGGTGAATTCTCTAGGGTGTTTTCCCCATCGAAAATAGGGAACTCAGTCATTTCAGGTTCTCCATGAATGCCGCTAGCGTTGGGTGTGATGAAAGACACCCAGAGAACGCCAGCCATGAAGCTGGAAGGAACAACGACACAATGAAGAATCGCCAAGGGTCTTCGGCACGAAGACTAATCAGAATTGCCGTCCTGTTTGCCCTGTGTGTGCCAATCGCCGCCAGCCGGGCGCAGAATTTCACGACGTCCCTTCAGGAGGTTACGGGACAAACCTGGACTGATGCCGTTTGGGAATCGGACCCTGTATCTCTTACACCCGGCAACACCGAACCGGGCCCTGTATCTCCCACAGCCGGCAACACCTATGAAGTTCTCAGCGGCGGTATCATTCTGTCCCCATCCGCCGGCGGACTCCAAACGTTCCCGGGTGATTCACTCACGCTGGATAGTGGCGCCGAAATCATTGCGGCTGGCTTTTCTGACGCGACCTTGAACTTCCCCGGAGTTAATGGGAACCCGGGTTTGATTCTGAACGGTGGGGTGATTCAAAAACAGCATATCCCCGGCAGTCCCACCTTTACCATCGCCGGCCAGATCGCGGTGCTGGCCCCCTCCGCGATCAGCCACGCTTGGGATGCTGGCGGGTTTGTCATCACCGCGCAACTGACTGGTAGTGGCGATTTGGGGCTGGCCGATGGCGCCTACTCGGCCCCATTGGATATCCAAAGCACCAACAATTCGTATAGTGGAAACTGGACGTTGGTGAGACGCGGCTCTTTGAAAGGATCGGGTGTGGGATCGTTGGGCACCGGTAATATCACCGTTTATCATGCATGTACATTGGAAGTCGACTACGATATCCAAACACCGGGCGCGCTCACACTGTTGGGAAGCGACAGCGTCATGGTTCTGCATCAGAATTGCCAGTTCAGCGCGGTGACGATCAATGGCGTGCCCTTGGCCCCGGGCACATACACTTTCAACAATCTGCTGGCCCAGTTCCCCGGCAACTTCGCGCCGGGCGGGTCGGGCAGCATCACGGTGACGCCGGCTCCGGTGGATGACAGCGGAGGCAGCGGCACGAACTGGTACGTGGACGGCACAGCGACCGGACTGGACGATGGGACGTCGTGGTCGAATGCGTGGACAGACCTGAACTCGGCTTCCAGCGTGAATCCCGGGGACACGGTGTATATCAGTGGCGGCAACGTCTCGCAAACATATTGGCTCAGCAACACCACCTGGCAGCTCGCCAACGGCACAAACAACAACCCGGTGACGTACACGGTCGGGCAGGATGCTGGTCATAACGGGACGGTCATCCTCAACGGCGGCGGCACGGAAGCGAACGCTGTCAATGCCACGCTGGCCTGGGTCACGATTGACGGTTCCTACGACGATCAGAACAATCTGATCATCTCAAATTTCACCGACGGCTCGTTTTTGTTCGACGGCTGCAACAATGTCATCCTGCGGCACGTGACGGTTTACGGGACGATGCAACTGCTGAGTCCCATCGCTGTCGAGCTGGATCACATCACCCACTACCCGCCGCCCGGGGCAACTGAGGAGAGCGTTATGATACAGTCGGCCATCACGCCCGACTACTATCCCGGGTATTTCGCGACAGTCGCGGGCAGCACGTCGTACACGGCCAGCCTGTTTCTGCATGACTCAATGATCTATGTCCTGCGCGATGGGGTCGTGGGCGGTAACGGCGATGTGGGAATCAGCTCGCTTGATCATTCGACGGTTTCCAACTGCACGTTCGCAACCATCGTTAACCCGGCGTACAACGGCGGCAAGCATCAGGAAGCCATTCAGACAGATGTGGGCCACTCGTTTGTGCGAATCATGGACAGTACGTTTGTCAATATGGAATATGCTGGAATCTTCGGAGGCATGGACCACGACTATCAAATACTGAACAACCTGTTCTACTATACCGATCCGCTGTTCACCAACGGCAGTGCCTCGGTCTGCGTGATCATTGGCGAAGGCGGGTTGACCAACCTGCTGTACAATTTTCTGATTGCGAACAACACCTTCGCCGATGCCAACTACGGTCTCCAGATCGGGCCCTACGATACAGTGGCCTCGTACTCGAATGTCGTCGTAGTCAACAACCTCTGCACCAACAACAGCCAGGCCGGAATCAGTTGCGTCGGTACCAATGGCGCTAGCACGAACAATGTTGTCTGCTTCGACAACAAAGCTGGTGGGAACACGGTCACACCGGCGAATCTGGCCGGGCCAGCCACGTCGGGAAAGGCCACGTTCATCTCCTATACGCCGTATGCCGCAAACAATGATTTCCACCTCGCTCCGAATGATACCGGAGCAGTCGGCAACGGGACGAACTGGCCGGCACCCTGTTTCACGGCGGACAAGGATGGCAACCCCCGCCCAGTATCGGGTCCGTGGGCCATCGGCGCTTACCAATACAACGCGAACACGGTGACGGCGGACCCCCAAAACCAGCCCCCCCTCGAGGGTTCAGCCGGTGCGTCGGTTGCTCTCAATTTCACGAGTATCGCGCAGACCTGTAAAACCAGAACAAAGGTCGACCACACAAACGGGACCACCAACTTTGTCACCACGTGCAAGGTAAGCTTCGATCTGGTTGCCAGCAATAACGGCGCGACGGAATCCCCAGCGTTTCCTGTCCGGCTTTGGACCGGTCAGGGCAGTGTTTTTGATCCGAGAGCAAACCCGTTACCCATGAGGGGGAAAGTGAAGGCCCTCGAGAAGGATCAGACGGCCAAGATCAGGCGGACTCTCAGGTTCAACGGAAACCAAGCGGGCACGTTCCTTTACGCCACGGATACCAACAACAACATCCTAACGTCTGCACAGATCCCCGATCCTCAGTAAGTAACCCGCCGATTGGCAAGGCGGCCCGCGCGCCGAGCTCGACAACGGCGTGGGGACGAATCTGGCTGATCTGAACTCGTTGGGACTCAACACCGACAAAGACGGCGCTCCCCATTCAGCCTCGGTGGAGCGGAACCTTGCTGGCATATTAGCACCACATTGATCATGTGACACTTTCATTGTGACCCAGGGCTCGTGTCATGCGACACTGTTCACACGCGGACGGGGCCTATGGCATTACTCAGGGCGGCAAGAACGGTCTGGGCGATATCTCCTTTTGTCTTGAACCGTGGCAGGCGCCAGGATGTCCATGTGAGCTATGGGGCGAAGCCCGGTGCAGCCGGGGCGTTCTGTAAGATCGCAGATAACGTGAAGCACCAACAAGAAGCTGACTCGATGAAGTGGTCCATAATCTCAGCCGTTAACAACGAGAGCGTTTTGAAAAGTTGCCTGCTCACATCGCCGGACATTCAATCCGCCACCGAGGTTATTCTCCAAGCCGGTTATTCCAGCGCCGCCGCTGCGTATAACTCTGGAATTCAGAAAGCGAGCACGGATTTGTTGGTGTTCGTTCATCAAGATGTCTATTTGCCCGAAGGCTGGATCAATGTTGTTCAGGAAGCCCTCGAACTGCTGTCTGTCCAAGATCCTCACTGGGGTGTCGTGGGGGTCTATGGAATCACAGCTTCTGGACGCGGCGCCGGATACCTGTATTGCACAGGACTCGGGTGTGTGGTCCTGAAAGCGTTTGCGGGTGCCATCGAGGTCCGATCGCTGGATGAAGTGGTTTTGATTTTCAGAAAATCGTCCGGCCTTCGGTTTGACGACCGCCTGCCAGGATTTCACTTGTACGGGACCGATATTTGCCTGGAATCGCGCCGTCGGGGGATGAAATGCTATGCGATTTCCGCCTTTTGCGTTCACAATACGAATGGGTACAGCTTTCTTCCGTTCGCGTTTTGGAAATGTTACTGGCTGATGCGCAGGAAATGGAAAGCCGAGTTGCCGGTAGCCGCAACGTGTTCGAACATTACGTATTGGTGCTGGCCGATGATCTGGTGGAACGGTGTTCGTGCCGCAAATCTTTTACTGGGAAGACAGAAGAGGGCGGGGCGCGTTCAGGATCCCAGCCAATTGTATCGGGAATTGTGTCGCGACAATCCTGTGCGCGGAGCGGCCAGCGACGCTGGACGTTACTCTCCGCAGTGTCCATTGTCGGATAAACAAGCATGACTGCGAGTTTGGACATCGACGTAATCACCCGCTGGAGAAGGGAATGTTTGGGATTTTGTACACGCGATTAGTCACATACACGGATAGGGCCACCGGAGGATACTTGAGCACCTTGGCAGCTCGCTTGCGTGCTTCGCCGATTGGCTATCGCTTGGCGCGAGGGGCCTTCTGGGGTGTCTTCGCCGGAATCACCTCGCGGATGTTGGCCCTGGGGATGTCGGTCATCGTCGCTCGTGTTCTGGGCCGGGAGCGGTTCGGTCAGTTTGGAATCATCCAGAGCACCGTGGCGCTGTTCGGAACGCTGGCGGGGCTCGGTCTCGGATTGACCACAACCAAGTACATCTCCGAATTGAGACAGAACGACCCGGCTCGAGCGGGGCGTCTCATGGGCCTCTGTTTTCTCGCAAGCATGATCTCCGGTGGGTTGATTTCGGCCGTCGTCTGGTTGGTCGCGCCCTGGCTCGCAGCATCGACTTTGGCGGAGCCGCGATTGGCACCTCTGCTGCGCGTGGGGTCGGCATTGATTCTTCTCGGGGGTATTAATGGAGCGCAGACGGGAGCCCTCGTGGGTTTCGAAGCGTTCCGGAAGATTGCGCAAGTGAACGTTTTCTCCGGGTTGGCAAGTTTTCCGTTGGTGGTCGTGGGCACCTTGGTATTTGGCGTGGAGGGAGCGGTTTGGGGTCTGGTCGCGTCGAACGGTGTGAACATATTCTTGAATCGTCTTGCATTAAAAGAGGAGGCGCGCCGGGCGCAAGTCCCCATTGGCTTCAACGGTTGTCTGCAGGAGTGGAAGGTGTTGGTCACTTTCTCATTGCCCGCTCTGGCCAGCGGCATGCTGGCGGCACCAGTCTCTTGGTTGTGCAATGCGATGTTGGTCAATCAGCCCAACGGTTACGCGGAAATGGGAATTCTAAGCGCGGCCAATCAATGGTTCTATGCGGTGCTGTTCTTCCCCAGCGCTCTGGTATCGAATGGGTTGCCGATTCTTTCCGAACGCTTGGCCGCTGACGACCGCAGCGGCTCACGACAAGCTCTCGCCCTCAACCTTAAAGTGACTGCCGCCGTCGTGTTGCCGGTGGTACTATTGGGCTGTTTGGGAAGCCGGTATATCATGGGAATCTATGGGAGCGCATTCGTCAACCACTGGCCGACAATGCTTTTCGCACTGATTGCAGGGGGGGTGTTAGCGCTCCAGATCCCTATCGGTCAGATTGTCATAGCATCCGGACGGATGTGGCTGGTTACGGCACTGCAAGTGATTTGGGCGGTGATTCTGTGCGGCGCTACGTGGGCGTTTCTGCCGCTGGGTGCGCTAGGCGTGATATTAGCGCGCTTGCTGGCGTGGGTTATTCACACGTGTCTGACATCGGTATTTGCGTGGTTGCGATTAAAATAGGCGTGCCGGAGCTTGTTGAGGAGCGTAGAGGAATTACTGAATCAAGAAACCCAAGCTCTCGTTGGAGGAAGGCATTCGCAGAATGGCGCAATGGGTGAAAGCGCATGAGGCACGGGAGGGCAGCGTTTTTAACAAAACTGAAATCATGAAGAATCTACCGCCCAGTTGGTTGAAGACTTCAAGTGTGAACGCTGGGTTGACTGGACCGGCGTTCTGAGGTGCGATCAAGGCCATGAATCCTCAGTTCAGCGTGGTCATTCCCGCGTACAATCGCGAAAAGCTGGTTGGCCCGACCATCGATTCCGTGTTAGGTCAGACGTTCACCGATTACGAGATCATCGTGGTCGATGACGGATCAACGGACGGGACACCGGAGATATTGCGGTCGTACGGGTCAAGGATCAAGGTCATCCGTCAAGAGAACTGGGGGGCGGACGTTGCTCGCGACCGCGGCATCAAGGCGGCAACGGGCGATTACGTGGCGTTGCTGGATAGCGATGACCTTCTGTGGCCCCACGCGCTGGCCACCTACGATCGGCTTATCCACGCCTGTCATTCGCCAGTGTTGATCATCGGCACCGTGACGCACTTCGAGCACGGAAAAACCCCGCAGCCCAACGATGACGGAACGAGCGACATTCAGGTCTTTCAGTACCCCGACTATTTGGCGAAGGACGTTACCGTCGGCCTCTACGGCAGTAACGTGGTGGCGAAGAAGTCTGTCTTCGAGCAGGCCGGCGGTCTGCGCCAGAGTACGGCCGCGACGTTTCACATGGATCTGGTGGACAGCATGCTGCGAATCGGAGTTTACGGGCCGTGCGTGGTGATGAAGTGGCCCGCCACCGCCGCCTATCGGGTGCACGAGACCAATACGTGCCGCGACGTTCAGAGAATGGCCAACGGCATATTTCCGATTATTGAGGCCGAACGAAGTGGACAGTACCCGGGCGGCCGGTCGCGCCGATTTGACCGGTACGCGTGCATTGGCGGGGCCGCCTGGCTCTGGTTCAAGTATGCGCTGAAGGATCGTCAAATGCGAGTGGTTGGCAAATACATGCTCTACTGCACCCCGATGATCGTCGCGGGTGCGCTGAAGAAGGTTCGAAAAAGGTTGCGCGGGGGCGCTCCCCTCATCCGTGTGCCCCGCGCCTAACGTAAGCAATACCGGGATATAGGGATCAAATACACCATGAGCAGTTCATCCAACACACTTCGACCTGGCGACGCGGTCGAAGTGCGGTCGTCGGCAAAGATACGCGCGACGCAGTGCACAATCCTGCGCAGTCCACCCGAATCGTGGAATGATCTGCGCGGCTCGCTGGCGGGGCCAATGCATGAGGTGGATTGGTTCCGGGCTTGTGTTGAGGCGTTTCGGTTGGAGCCATTTATTGTCGCGATTGGACCTCCTGAACGGCCCCGAGCACTGGCGCCACTGGCACTCGTGCGGGGACGGTTGGAGGCCGTGGGAGTACGGCAACTTTCCGAACCGATGGACTTCCTCGCGGAAGACCAAGCTGCGGCTACCGAACTTGCCGAAGCCGTCGCCAGCCTCGGCCTGCCACTGTTGCTCCGGCGGATTCCGAAACTTTCGCCAGTCATCCCGGCGTTGCGGCGGACCTGGCGTGGTGCGCTGTGGATTGAACGCCCGATGAGTAGTTGTCCAGTTCTTGCCTTGGATGAAACGTGGACCGATCCGGAGTCGCACCTCTCTTCCCGTCGTCGAGCGGATTTTCGTCGGGCCCGCAAGCACACCGGGCGTGCGGAGGCGGAGATTCTCATTCCGACTGCTGAGGAGGCACCGGCACTGCTGGAAACCGCCTTAAAGATCGAACGCCAAAACTGGAAGGGGCGGAACGGGACCTCGGTGCTCCAACACCCGGAGCGAGCCGACTTCTTCCGCCGGTATGGCCAGATGAAAGCGGCGGATGGGACTTTGCGACTTGCGTTTCTGAAAATCGGCGGGGAATACGCGGCGATGCAGATCGCCGTGGAACGGGACAATGCCTATTGGCTGCTGAAGATTGGCTATGATGAGCGGTTTGCGCGATGCTCCCCGGGGCAATTGTTGATCGGTCATTCAATTGCCTGGGCTGCTGCACGCGGACTACAATCGTATGAGTTTCTGGGAAAGGCCGAAAGATGGATTGGCCTGTGGACGCAACGTCAGCGCCCATGTGTGGCGATCGGTGTGTATCCCCCGCGCGTGGCAAGTATGCGCGGAGCGCTTCGTGACGCATGGGATTTGGCGGCTTGGAAGTTGCGTCAGCGGAGGGGTGTGGAATGAAGAAGCTAAAGGCTCGCGTCATTGCGCTGGCCGGTTCGCGGTACATCGCGGGTGACGATATTGCTGATGTGAAGCGGGTTTGTGGTCGGTTGAGTGAGCTGGGCTATTCCCTCACCGTCTGCTACTGGGATGGGTTACCGGATCGTGCGGACGAGATCATCTTGCGCTATGAAGAGGCGCTTGAAGCAATCAGCGGGCGCGCTTCCTATCTTTCCGTTAAGGCAACGGCCCTCAACTTTTCCGTTCCGCTGTTCGAGCGTGTTGCCAACCGGGGGATGCGGTTGCATTTCGATGCCATGGCCGCGGACACCGTGGACCGGACCTTCACACTGACCGAACAACTCAAGGGAGACCGTGGTTGTACCTTGCCGGGACGATGGCAGCGCAGCGATGCGGACGCGGATCGTGCGGTCGAGATGGGACTCGCCGTTCGCATCTGCAAGGGCCAGTTCAAGAGTGACAACGACCGAGACCCGCGAGCTGGATTTCTTTCTGTGGTCGACCGATTGGCCGGACGAGCGCCCTACGTGTCCGTTGCGAGCCATGACCGGAAGCTTGCGAAGGAGGCATTACGCCGACTTCAGGCGGCCGGCACGCCTTGTGAATTGGAACAGCTCTATGGTATTCCACTCGCCCCTCCACCCGCGCGAGTGTACATACCGTACGGTCATGCACTGCTTCCATACGCGATGGCTCAATTGAAAGATAACCCGAGGATTCTCTGGTGGCTCGCCCGTGATATCATGCTGCGCCGTCGTCCTGGGGTTTAGAGCCCGTCCCAAACCACTACTTCGAGCCGTTCTTGTGCGGGAACCAAGGCGAAATGTGGCAAGAAAGTCCGCCTTTTGAGATAGGCTCTTGGCATCAGTAGGGGAGCCACCTGCTTCAACGGTTCCCCCCGCCAAAGTCATCCACATTAACCGATAGTGCGCCATTGGACAGGCTCGCTGGGGGTCGAAAAGGCCGAACACGCTCGTACGCCGGTATTAAAACAAGCATCACGAGAGGTGCTGCATTATGATCTTGCTATTGGGAGCCAGCGGTTATATTGGCCAGGCGTTTGCCGCGGAGCTGCGGCGACGGCGCTATCCGTTTGTCCCACTCACGCGAATGGCGATCGATTACACGCAGTTCGACATCCTGTTCGATTACGTCCACAAGATGCGGCCAAGCTTCGTCATTAACGCGGCGGGTTACACCGGCAAGCCGAACGTGGACGCTTGCGAATCGGCGCGGGCGGAGACGTTGGCGGCCAACGCGCTGCTTCCCCAAACGATTTCGCGTGTTTGCCTGGTGACGAACACACCGTGGGGACATGTGTCCTCGGGATCGATTTACAACGGGGCGAAGGTGCTCGACAACGGGGGCACGCGGATCGAAAGCGATCTGAGCCGGCCGGAGATCCGCGGCTTGTTCGAACAGCACCCCGAAAGGTTCGCCGGGTTTACGGAGTTGGATGAACCGAACTGTTCGTTCTTGAAACCGCCCTGCAGCTTCTACAGCGGAACCATTGCCCTGGCGGAAGAAGCGTTGCGGACGGTGAGGGAATGCTATGTCTGGCGCTGCCGCATCCCGTTCAGCGAGGACGATCAGCCGCGGAACTTCCTGTCGAAGATCCAGTATTATCCCAAGGTCTACGACAGCGTGAACTCGCTTTCGCATTTGGACGATTTCGCGCGAACCTGTTTGAATCTCTGGGAGCGAGGCGCGCCATTTGGTATCTACAACGTGACCAACCCCGGCGCGGTCACAACGCGACAGGTGGTCGGTTTGATTGAGCGAGTCTTGAAACCCGGCCGAAAGTTCGAGTTTTGGAAGGATGACGAGGAATTCTACCGCGATGGCGCCACGGCGCCTCGCTCCAATTGCATCCTGGATGTCTCGAAAGTTCGCGCGACCGGGGTGCAGATGCGGTCGGTACACGAGGCACTGGAAGAATCCCTGCGGAGGTGGCGTGTCGGCAGCCCGGCCCCATGGCCAGCCCGCCATCAACATGCTTACTGCTAACATAAAGTGAAAGAACCGATGACTGGAATACGATCAGAACGCATTATCGTGGTTGGCAGGAGATGGATGTTGAGAGGGTGGTTCGGAGGGGCGCTGGTTTGCCAGTTGGCCCTCGTGGGGGGCACACTCGGGCAACAGGTGTTGGCCCCGCTCCCGGTAATATCAACGACACCGCCAGCGGTAGAGGAGGTCCAGACCAACAGCGCGGGGTTCATCGACTTCGGAAGCGCGGTTCCCGGCAGCGCTCTTCAACAACCGTTTCAAGTGGGGCCGTTCGATCTCCACCCGCATTTTTTCTACCGGTTTCTGTATGCAACCGGGGTTCAATCCACGCCCGGTTCACCCCAGGATGTGATCAGCGAGGACGTTTCCCCGGGCCTGCTGGTCGGTCTCGGAAAAAACTGGACCCTGGATTACACACCGACCTGGACATTCTATTCCGATACCCAGCAGCATGGCACCAACGAGCTTCATAACACCCTGGACCACGCGGTCACGTTGACCGGCGGGCTTACGTACGGCGACTGGCTTTTCGGATTCAGCCAAACGTACACCCGATCGGACACGCCCCTGATCGTGACTGGCGGACAGACCGTGCAAGAGTCATTTGGCACGGCCTTGACGGGGTCGTATCGGTTCAACACGGTCATGTCCATGGATCTGAGCGCCGGCCAGGACTTCACGTACTCCGACAAGCTGACCAACACGCGTGAGTGGTCGACCCTCGATTGGTTGAATTACCAGTTCTGGCCCCGGCTGGATGGTGGTCTGGGTGTTGGTGGCGGCTACGACAACATGAGCGCGGGCGTTGATTCGACCTTCGAACAATACCAGGCGCGGGTGAACTGGCGGACGACCGACGTAACCAGCTTTCGGGTCCACGGCGGCTTGGAAGACCGGCAATTCCTCGATTCTACCTCGGGGAACCTAATCAATCCGATCTTCGGTGCGGAGGTCAAGTACGCGCCATTCCCGGTAACAGCGGTCGTCCTGGATGCCGATCGCGTCGTGTCCACGTCGCCGCTTCTGGATGAGATCATCGAAGGCACCGACGTGACGGCGACTCTGAGCCAGCGACTCTTGGAAAAGCTCTTTTTGAGCGTCGGCGGCGGGTACCATTGGGATACGTACGTGTCTACGTCAAGCACCGTAACCACGGGCCGTCGCGATCGATACTATTCAATCGATGCCAGTCTAACCTGCGTGGTTCTCACGCACGGCACGATGGCGGCGACGTACCGGCACAGCGAAGACTCGTCGACGCTGGCCGGTTTCGGATACAACAGCAATGAATACGGATTTCAACTTGGATTCGAATATTAGAGTGATTCCGTCCCTGCATGCACGGCCGGGGGTGGGCCAAAATCCGGCGGCGGTTGATCGCTCGGGATGGCCGAAGGGTTTTATGTGGGCCACGATCCTCCTCGTGGCCTGTTTCAGCGTGCCGTTGTTCCATCTGGCACGGTTCGCGGCAACCAGCGAGCTGTATTCCCACATCTTGTTGGTGCCGTTCGTGAGCGTGTACCTGGCTTGGTCGAACCGGCGCAATATGCGGGGCTTTTCCGGGCCAAACCGGCGGTTCGTCGTATTTGCGTGGTGCGCCGGATTGGTTGTGCTGGCCGGATACTGGCTGGTGGTGTGGTCCGGTTGGCCCATGACCACTCAGGATGGTCTGGCCTGGACGACCGCTGCTTTCGTCTGCTTCTTTTTCGGTGTGTGCGGCTTGTTCGTGAGCCGGGAAGCGCTTCAGGCCATGCGGTTCCCGCTGTGTTTCCTGGTGTTCATGGTGCCGTTTCCGACGGTGGTGCACAATTGGTTGGAAAGCCTTCTCCAGCGTGGGTCGGCGCTGACGGCCTACGGGTTGTTTCAGTTGGCCGGGACACCGGTGTTTTACAATGACCCGAATTTTCAACTGCCGGGCTTTGCGCTACAGGTGGCGCCAGAATGCAGCGGCATCCATTCCAGCCTGGTGTTGTTCCTGACCAGTCTGGTCGCGGGTCACCTGTTCTTGCGATCGCCGTGGAAGCAAGGAATCCTGGCGCTGGCCGTGCTGCCCCTCGGGCTGTTGCGAAACGGATTCCGTATTTTCGTGATCGGCCAGTTATGCATTCATATCGGTCCCCAGATGGTTCATTCCCCGATTCACCATGATGGCGGCCCGATCTTTTTTGCGTTGTCCATGGTGCCGTTCTTCCTTCTTTTGATCCTCCTTCGGCGGTCCGAACCAGTGCCGGCGGGACCCACGGACCTGCAACGGAGTTCCGCAAATGGCCGAAATTAGTTCCGAAAACGCGCGCGCGTTTCTGGTCGGACAATACGCGGACCAACTCCGTGGAAAAGGATTCGACCCCGGTGTGCTGCTGGGTGATTTCGACTTCTTGCTAAAAGGAGTCATCGATTCGTTGAGCGTACTCCACATGGTCGGCAATAGTTTGACGCGTCTGACATGGCCATGGCATTATGCACGGTACGGTTCCCCACTTATTAAGAATGAGCGTGCGTCCAGTCGAGTCGAGAGGATCCGGTACCGCAAACAGACGAGGGCACTTCATGCGACAGCTTGTTTTTAGAATTCTCCCGCTGGCAACATTGTTTTTAACTGTCATGACCGGAAGCGGTTGCACGCAGGCGGCCAGGCGGGCGCGGCACTTGGCGCGTGCCAATCAGTACTTCGATTCCGGCGAGCTGGACAAGGCGGAGATCGAATACTTGATCGTCCTCAAGACGGATCTGACGAATGCCCAGGCCATCGGCCGTCTCGGCATGATTTATTACGAACAGGGGCGATATGGACGGGCGGTTCCGTTCCTGATCAAAGGGAAGGAACTGGCACCGGAAGACCTGGACCTGCGCCGGAAACTGGCCGCCATCTATTTGTCAGCGGGCAAGATGAAGGCGGCCAGGGATGAGGCCGGCTTCGTTCTGGACCGAAAGCCGCAGGATGATGAGGCGCCTCTGTTACTGGCTCAAGCGGCGGTCACCACGAATGCCGTGGCCGAGGCACGGGAGAGATTGAAGGCGGCGGTGCAGAAAGCGGGTGAGACCGCGGCATTGGATGTGGGCCTGGCGCATCTGGAACAGACCCGGGGAGATTTTCAGGGAGCGGCGGCGGATTTACAGCGAGCCAAGGCCCTCGACCCAAAATCGAGTTCGGTGTTTTGGGCCTACGGGAACCTGTACTTTGCGCAAAACGACTGGAAGCAGGCTGAGGAGGCGTTCAAGACGTCGGCGGAATTATCTCCTCCCCGATCTCCGAGGCGGTTGGGATATGCCCAGTACAAAATCCGCGCAGGGGATCTGGCAGTCGGCAAACAGCTCTTGCAAGAAATCACCCGGAAGACCCCGGACTATTTGCCCGCGTGGCGGTGGCTGGCGGAGATCGCCCTGGCCGAAACGAACTACGACGAGAGCGCGGACCTTGTCGGCAAGATGCTGGCGCGGGATTCATTAAACTACGACGCGCTGCTATTGAACGGCCGGTTATATCTGGCGAGAGCAGAGGTGGACAAGGCGATCGGAGAGTTCAAGAAGGCGCTGGCGGCGTATCCACAGTCGCCCGAAATTCATTATCAACTTGCGGTCAGCTATCTGGCGAAGAATGAGGTCGGCCAGGCGGTGACCAGCCTGAACCAGACGTTGAGTCTGGCGCCGAATTTTGCGGAAGCCACGGTGTTGTTGGCGGGAATCGAAATGAGGACCGGCGAAGTGGGCGCGGCCATCGCTTCGTTGAAGCCATTGGTGGAGAAGCGACCGCAATTTGTCCAGGCCCAGTTCCTTCTGGCCGACGGGTATCGCGCCCGGGGCGATTTCGAATCCGCGATCGAGATCTACCGTGCCATGGAGGAGTTGGCGCCGAAGAATCCCGATGCTCCATTCCTCATGGGGATGACGTTTCTCCAGGAGAAGAAGCGGGACGAAGCCCGCGCGGCATTCGGCAGGGCCGTGGAATTATCTCCCGATTATGTGGCCGGGGTGGAGCAACTGGTGGACATGGATATCGCGGACAAGCAGTATGGAACAGCCCTGCAGCAGGTGCAGCCGCTCCTCGATCGAAACCCCAAGTCAGCGGAGGCGCGTTTGGTTCAGGCCAAGATTTTCCTGGCGCAGCAGGACGTGAAGCGGGCAGAAGCCGCGCTGTTGAAGGCCGTCGAGTTGAAGCCGGAATCTCGGACCGCCCATCTCGTGCTCGCGCGGTTGTATGTCGACACCCAGCAGGAACAGAAGGCATTGGACGATCTCCGTGCGTTCGTGGAGAAAAATCCAAAGGACGCCGCGGCGTGGATGTTCATCGGCATGATCCAGGAACAGCAGAAGGATGACAACGCCGCCCGCGACACCTACGAGAAATTGCTGGCAGCCAATCCGCAGTACACGCCGGCCATGAACAATCTGGCGTGGTTGTATGCGGAACATTTTGGACAGACGGACAAGGCGTACGGGATCGCCAGTAAAGCGAGGGAATTGCAGCCGCACGACCCGTTTGCCGCCGATACGCTGGGTTGGATCCTGTATCGGATGAAGCAGTATCCGAAAGCCCTGACTTTGCTGCAGGAAAGCGCCGGCAAGCTCGGCAAGCAGCCCGACGTCCAACTTCATTTGGGGCTGACGTATTACATGTTGGGTGAGGAAGGACCAGCTCGGGCGGCGCTACAGCACGCCCGGGAATTGAACAAGGATGTTACGGGCCACGAGGAAGCCGATCGATGCCTGGCAATCCTGGCCATTGATCCCGCGTCGGCGGGACCCGAGGCCCGGGCCATGTTGGACAAGCGACTGGCGGCGACGGCTGATGACCCGGTGGCCCGAGCCCGGCTGGCTGCGATTGACGAGCGCGCGGGGAATTTCGACAAGGCGACAGAGGCGTATCAGTTGATTCTGACCGCCAATCCCAACGATGTTGGGGCGTTGGTCAATCTCGCACGACTCTACTCGGCGCGTCTGAACGACCCACACAAAGCGATCGAATTTGCCAAGAGCGCGTACAAAGTTGCACCAGATGACCCATCGGTGTCAGCGATTCTTGGTCGGCTGGCGTTTCAGACGGGCGATTACAAATGGGCCGCGAGCTTGCTTCAACAAGCATCGCGTCAACAACCCCTGAATCCAGAAGTACTTTTTGATTTCGCGCTGGCCTCCTACAGCGTTGGCCAGGTGTCCGATGCCGTCTCGAGTGCGAAAAGCGCCTTGCAGGCGGGGACCGGTTTCTCTCGTGCGGATGCCACGGCACGTTTTCTCGATATGATCGCGCTGGCTGACGACCCGAAGCAGGCGGCTGCGTCCTCATCGCGGGTTCAGGACATACTGAAATCGCAGCCTGACTATGTGCCCGCGCTCATGGTGTTGGGAGCGATGGAGGACCAAAAACCGGATCTCCGTGCGGCGGAGCAGATCTATGAAAAAGTGCTGTCGCTGTATCCTGACTTTGGACCGGCGAAGAGGCGACTGGCAATCCTGTACGCGGCGGACCAACCCGCCGACAATCAGAAGGCGTTACAGCTGGCGATGCAGGCCCGAGAGGCGTTTCCGGATGATCCGGACGTTGCGAAGGCGCTGGGCATCCTCGCCTATCGGCAGGGTGACTACGTGAGATCGTCCACGCTGCTACAGGAAAGCACCAGCAAGCGGACGGCAGACGCCCAAGTGTTCTACTACCTCGGCATGGCCCAGTATCGACTCCGGGAGCCTTCTGAGAGCAAACAGTCCCTCCAGCGAGCCCTGGATTTGAACTTGGAGGCCGGACTCGCCGTCGAAGCGAAACGGACTCTGGCCGAATTGAAATGAATTGACGGGCAAATCACGGCTTTCGCAGAGGTTCTGACAGCACAGAGAGACTGTAAACTATCTATGAATACAGTCGGATTTCTTTACACTTTCCCAAGGGCAGCCACAGGCTGTCCAGTCGTTGCCCTAGTTTTTTGTATAGGCAAGTAGCTAATCATTAGGCTATTACGACTTATGGGGCCGGCGTTGCAGGCTGTGTGGCATATGGGTTGCTAGAATACCAACAGCGTGTCGTGTGGGTACAATAAAAAGCTGACAATGCGTGCAAATGAGAGGCAATGAAGTATGACAACCAAGCTCATTAAATTTTTGATAGTGCCAGCGGTGATGGCCTCGCTGAGCATGTCCGTGCAAGCGATTCCGATCACTGGACAGATTGACCTTTCTGGAACCGCTACGGCTGACAACAGCGACTTCCTTGCAGCCACTGAGTTTACAAGTTTCAGTGGAGTGACAGTGGGTGGCCTTCCTTCCGGGACGTATGCAGGCGTTGCTGATGGTCAGGCTGTGTCAATGCCGAGCCCGGTTGTTTTCGCGCCTACTCCTAACCTTCCAGTCAGTCCATTGTGGACATTCACTATTGGCGCTACTACTTACGATTTCAATTTGACTTCGTTGTCCGTTGGCCCGATCAGCGCCAACTCCATTCAACTGGATGGGAGCGGTACTTTGCAAGTAACAGGGTATACCGATACTCCCGGCTCTTGGATCTTGAACGCTTCGTCTTACGGTTCCGACACGTTCACTTTCGAATCGAGCAATACTGCTGCTGGAGTACCAGATGGCGGAACAACCGTTCTGCTGCTGGGCGCGTCACTCACGGGTCTCGCGTTGATCAAGCGACGCTTGGCCTAGTACATACGAGTTTGTTTTTCGAAAAGGGCAGGGATTGATTTCCCTGCCCTTTCTATCTCCACCGGCTGTCTCTCGGTCCCTGCGCTCGTGAGCGCTTGGAAGCATGCCGCAACCCGATGGCAGTTCCCGGATTCGCCCAGTAGGTGCTGCCCCATCAGTTTTGCTGTCATTTCTCGCTCTGCCTGACTACAATGGTCCCGCCTGCAACTAGTCGGGCAGGTCGTCGTCTCCCGAATGTGAGATCATGAACGTTGCCTACACGCTGGCCATCGGTGGCGCCATACTGGCCGCCACCCTGGCCTTGGGCGTCGCCATCCGGTCAGAGCGGTCACTCGTCCGCTGGATCTTCGTCATCGGAATGGCGCTGTTTGCCGCCGAAAGCTTGTTATCAGGGATGAGCGTGGACGCTGTTCTGCCGGAAGACGTCGTTCACTGGGAGATACGCAGGTTGATGGTCATGTCCTTCCTTCCGGGTGTCTGGCTCCTGTTCAGTTTGGCTTACTCGCGCGGGAATGCCCGGGAATTTCTGGCTAAATGGCGGTTTATTGTGGTCGCTGCCTTTCTTCTGCCCGCAGGGCTTGCCGTGTTGTTCCGCGAGAGTTTGATAGCTTCGATTACCCCCGGCGCAGTCGAGGATCACTGGATGCTTCGTCTGGGTCCCCCTGGAATCGCTTTGAACCTTCTCGTCTTGATCGCCGCAGTATTGGTACTGATGAACCTTGAGCGCACGTTTCGGGCGTCCGTTGGAACAATGCGCTGGCGAATCAAATTCATGGTTCTCGGTCTGGGTGTGCTATTCGCCGTCCGCGTGTACACCAGCAGCCAGGCGCTGCTGTTTTCCGGAATTGACCTGTCCTTGGAGAGCGTCAGCTCGGGCGCGCTCGTCGTGGCCTGCCTGCTGATGGTGCGCTCGCTGTTGCGGGCCGGACATTTCGACGTCAGCGTATATCCGTCACAGTCGGTCCTGTACCATTCGCTGGCCATGCTGTTGGCGGGGATCTACCTGTTTGTGGTCGCGGTGTTCGCCAAAGTGGTCGCGTTTCTTGGCGGCGACGCGATGTTTGCCGTCAAGGCGTTCGTCATTCTGGTCGCCCTGGTATTGCTGACGGTCCTGTTGCTGTCGGAGCGGGTGCGGCTGCTTACCAAGCGCTTCGTCAGCCGTCACCTGCAACGGCCGTTGCATGACTATCGTCTGGTCTGGCGAAAGTTCACCGAGGGTACGGCCTCCCGCGTCGACCAGACGGAACTCTGCCGCGCGACGGTTAAACTGATCGCGGAAATCTTCCAAGTGCTCTCCGTGACCATCTGGCTCGTGGACGATACACCGGAACGGTTGACGTTTGCGGCATCCACGTCGTTGTCCGATACGACGGGCAAGAATTTCAACCCGCAAGGCACGGAAGTGGTGGACGTTGTCCGTGCCTTGCTCGAACAAACGGTGCCCGTGGACATCGACACATCGAAGGAAAGGTGGGCCGTGCTGCTGCGGCAGTGGCATCCGGGTGAATTCAGCAAGGGCGGGCACCGGATTGTCGTACCAATGATCAGCAACGGAGAACTGCTCGGGCTGATCACGCTGGGCGATCGCGTCGGGGGGGTTGCCTTCTCGCAGCAGGATTTCGATCTGCTCAAATGCATGGGCGACCAGGCGGCGGCCAGCCTGCGCAACGTGCAATTGTCCCAGAAACTCGTACAGGCGAGGGAACTCGAAGCGTTTCAGACGATGTCGGTGTTCTTCATCCACGACCTGAAGAACACCGCGTCGACGCTCAACCTGATGTTGCGCAACCTGCCCATCCATTTTGACAACCCCGCCTTTCGTGAGGATGCGTTGCGCGGGATTTCCAAGACCGTGGATCACATCAATCAACTCATCGAACGGTTGAGCTTGTTGCGCCACGAATTGGAGATGCAGCCGACGGAATCGGACCTGAACGAGGTGGTGTCCCAGGCTGTCACCGGCTGGGCCACAACCGGCGAGGTTGATCTGGTACAAGACCTGCATCCCTTACCCGGGTTGTATCTGGATCGGGAGCAAATACTGAAAGTGGTCACGAATTTGGTGCTCAACGCGACGCAAGCGGTTTCCGGCAAGGGTCGGGTGTGCATCGAGACGACCCACCGGAACGGCTGGGTGGTGCTGGCGGTGGCGGACAACGGCTGCGGCATGAGCGCGGAGTTTCAACATCGATCGCTGTTTCGCCCGTTCCAAACCACCAAGAAGAAGGGGCTGGGCATCGGCGTGTTCCAGAGCAAGATGATCGTGGAGGCGCACGGGGGGAGGATCGAGGTCGAAAGTGAACTGGGCAAGGGCACGACGTTTCGCGTATTGTTGCCCGTCCAAAGGCCAGGTAAATGAACCAGAAACTGCTGATCGTTGACGACGACGAGGAAATCCGCACCCAAATGAAGTGGGTGCTGGCGCAGGATTACGAGGTGTTGCTGGCGGAGGACCGGGCCAGCGCGGTCGAATGTTTCAAGTTCGATCGGCCTGCGGTGGTGTTGATGGATCTGGGCCTGCCGCCTCAACCGAACAATCCCGAGGAGGGGTTGGCGGCGATGTCCGAGTTGGTCGCCCTGGATCGGTTGGTCAAGGTTGTGGTCATCACGGGACAAGAAGAGAAGGACGTCGCGCTGAATGCGGTGGGGGCCGGAGCCTACGATTTTCTCTGCAAGCCGGTGGACACGGAGGAACTCAAGCTTCTCCTGAAGCGCTGTTTCCACGTCGCGCGGTTGGAGCGGGAGTACCGCGAGATGCAACAACAATTTCAGGGTGATGCGTTCGAGGGCATGCTGGGCACGAGTCCCTCAATGCAGACCGTGTTCGCGTCGATTCGCAAGGTGGCCGTGACGGAAGCCCCCGTTCTGATTCTGGGGGAAAGCGGAACCGGAAAGGAAATGGCGGCGCTGGCGATCCACCGGAAAGGCGCTCGAAAGGATGGCCCGTTTGTCGCGATCAATTGCAGCGCGATCCCCGAAACACTTCTGGAGAGTGAACTGTTCGGGCATGAAAAGGGGGCGTTTACCGGCGCCCACATGCAACGGAAGGGGCGGATCGAAAGCGCCAGCGGCGGCACACTGTTTTTGGACGAGATTGGGGAGATCCCGTTGCCGTTGCAGGTGAAGTTGCTTCGATTTTTGCAGGAACAACGCATTGAGCGGGTCGGTGGCCGGCAGGAGATTCAGGTGGATGCGCGCATCATTGCCGCGACCAACTCCGATCTCAAGAAGGGGATGGCCGACGGAAGCTTTCGAGAAGACCTCTACTATCGGTTGGCCGTGGTCCAGATGACCTTGCCGCCGCTTCGTGACCGGGAAGGGGACGTTCGCCTGCTGGCGCAGTCGTTCCTGCAACGGTATTCGCGGGAAATCGGGAAACAAGGCCTGGCTTTCGATCGGGAAGCAGTGGCGGCGATGCGCGGTTACACGTGGCCAGGAAACGTGCGGGAATTGGAAAACCGCGTCAAACGGGCCGTGATCATGGCCGAAGGCAAGCGGTTGACGGTACAGGACCTTGAGTTGGCCGAATCCAAGGATTTCCCACGCGCCACCACATTGAAGGAAGCCCGGGAGAAACTGGAGCGAGAGATGATTCTTCAAGGCTTGCGGAAACATTCCTGGAAGATCGCCGCGGCGGCCGCCGAACTCGGCGTGAGCCGCCCCACGTTGTATGAGCTGATGGAAAAGCTGAACATACAACGGCCCGCGCAAGAGCCGCAGTAATACCGGTCGCAGTGTCCCCCGCTGTCACGGCTGGCAAACGCCCCCGTGAGACACAAGCAGCATCCCACCTCAGCCTGGCGCTAGAACCAGGAGAATCTCTCCGGCACGTACACGATGTCGGAAGGCTTCAAGTAGAACGGCGTGCTCTGTTTGGCCTGTAGCGCCTGCTTCAGGTTCAGCGTGTAGTTTTTCGTTCCGTCTTTCTCGTTCCGGACCACCCGCACATGGCCAAGGTCGGCCTTTGCGTAATCGAAACCGCCGGCTTCCATGATGGCCTCCAGCGCGGTGATCGGGTGGTCGGACAGGATCTTGCCTGGCCGGATCACGGCCCCGGTCACAAAGACGGGAAACGAGGATGATGTCACGGTCACCGTGACTTCCTTTGTGACCAACTGTGACGAGTACAGTTTGAGAATCTCTTTCTCCAAATCGGCCGGCGTCAGCCCGGCGGCGACGACCTCGCCGACCATGGACAAGGCAATCTTGCCGTCTCTTCGGATCTGTTGCGAGTCATTGAGATTCGGGGCGCCGGGAAAGGTGATTTTCAACACGTCGCCCTCTCGCAGGACAATCGCATCCGAATGCTCAGCGGTAGTTTCGGCGGGAGCATTTGTCTGGGGCGTCTGACAGCCCGCCACTGCGGTCAGGATTGCGACCGCCAAGGTCGCAAGCATCGTTCGCGAATGGTTGCCGACGAACGCACCTCTGTGGTCCGGCGAGCGATCGAGATCGTTTCGAGTCGTTGAAACCGTAGTCATTCGTCAGCCTCCTTCGGATGTTATACGCGGCTCGTACGGGAACGAACGGGGCAGTTCCCGCGCCTCTTTTGCGAAGGTCATTGTAATGCATGCGTGGTCACAGCGACAACATCAAAGCCGGGCTTCCCGCAACGTATCGTGGTACGGGGTGAGAGGGCATGCGGGGATGTAAACTACGCACAATGTTGCGGTCAACGAAGTGTAAACTGGCGTCGGAATACCTTACAGTTGTCGGCAATCTCCTGAAATCTCATGAATGAGAGGAACTTTCATAAACGTCTTACCATAAGTCACTTGACGTGGTGGCTTGGCTTGGTTTTTGGCATTGTGGCACGCACGGTGCTAGGTAAGAGATCGATTTTGCAACGGTTGTCGTCGTTTGGTTCGGCGGCATGCAGAAGGGGAAGAAAGGGTATAGGGATGAAGCATATAATGGTAGTCTCGCCGCGTGGGTTCGAAACGCACGTCGCACTCCGAGTCGGTACAGTTTTGGCAGCCTGCATATTGCTGGCGGGATTCTCGACGGCGAAGGCCAATAGCATTGTCTTGACCGAAACCGCCTACAGTTATGGCGACGGTGGTGAGTTCAATGCGGTTACGACCCCGAACAGTTTTCTTGGCAGCTACGCCCCCGCCGCGATCATCAACAATGGGTTTGAGACCTTCTGCGCCGAAACGACCGTGGATTTTAGCCCCGGCGCTAGTTACTCCTACACGTTGGCCAACCAGGATAGTCTTGGTCGCGCGCTGAGTTTGGGCGCGGCGTTTCTGTATTATGAGTTCGGCACCGGTGTCCTGTCCGGTTACAATTACAGCAGCGCGAGCAGCCGCAACACGGACGCGGGCGAGCTTCAGGCCGCCATCTGGTGGTTCCAGGGCGAGCAAACCGGTGGTGGCGGCTTCCCGACTTCTAGCACCATCACCGCCGACCCCTTCTACAGCCTCGCCATCACCGATCTCGGGGGGAGTGCCGCGGCGCTTGGCGCCAATAACGGCACCTACGGCGTTCAAATTCTTCAGTTGACCGATGCTTCGGGCGATGCCGCCCAGAACCAGCTCGTGTTGACCCCGCCGACTACGGTCCCGGAGACGACATCGACCTTGATGTTACTCGGCGCGGCTCTCACAACACTGGGCATTACGAGCCGTAAGCTCCGTTCGAAGTAAGAGCAAATTCGGCAGGCCGCTGTGTGTAAGGCGGTTCCGATTGGACATTGTCCAGTCGGAACCGCCTTGAAGCATGCAGGGGAGCGGCTGCGGGCGGCTGTGTGTGAGCGGACATCGCCCGGAGGTTTCTTGGTTTGTTTTGCCGAAGATTATCCGAGCTGGCCGGTAAAGGTCAGATGGCCCGTAGGAACCAGCACGGTGTTCGTTTGGCCGTTGGAGGAAATTACGTCCAGCACACCCATGAAATGCGCTTGTCCGGAGCGCCGGGTAATGTCTTTGTGGTTCCCCGGAGTAAACTTCACGATGTCCTCGTCTCCCATCACCGTGTCCATGGAATTGCGGTCCTTGGCCGCTAATATGGCGGTGGCGCAGCCATTAGTATCCAGATGCAGACGGCCGGCAACCGTCAGATAGCCGCCCGCCAAATTCCCCACGGGTAGTACATCAAACATGGCCACAAACCGCTCCAGATTCGTAATTCCAGTCGTGAGGTCTGCGTTCTGCACTGTGTCAAGGCTGGTGGTTTGGGCAATCGTCGTGATGTTCGAGTTCGACGTGTCATAAATGACCAGGAGCGCCTGGGAGCTGTCGCAATTCATGGCAAGCGCCAGCACCTGGTTGTTAGTGGGCTGCGTGCCCAACGCGAGTGCGGCGATGTCCGATCCCCACCAAGACTCGTAAGAACACTGGGGAATACCACCGGGGCTTGTCTGCGAAACCGCTATTGTGTAAGCCGCCGAGCCAAACGAAAGGAAACCCGATGATCCGCCCCAGACAGAGGCCGCAGCCACAATCAGGGATCCCACTCCCAGAACAATCCACTTCTTCACATTCACTGCGCAACTCCTTTCACTACGTTACTATTGCCCGGCTGAATCATCGACTGGCGAGATTCAACTACGTCATGGGCGAGCGTCTCGGCGCATCGGGTGCCAACCTGCTGGCATGTTCGGCTTCAGACACCACAATCGGAGTGGGTTGAGAGAGTGTGGTGGAACAGAGCCTTCTGAGCAACCGAGTGAACAACACATTTCTAACATCGAGGGTGGTTTTAGCAGGTAATGTACCAGCAGCGGCATAGTGGCGTTTTCGGTGGACTTATGCGGAGAATGTGGCCCGATGCTCCCCCGGGCAGGGCGGTTTTTCGTGTGGGAGATACTTGTTTCTCTTTACTGAGTCGGGTGATTCTCTCTGGTGCGGACAGCTCGGGTGCCCCGCAGTCCCGGCGGCAACAAAACGCAGGTCACGAGGCATAATGGCACAGGTCTGGCTTTTGCATGGACTACGACCCTTTGAGGGGTTCTTGGCAAGGCGAGCACGGCTTAGCGATTGAAGGAGCGCGTTGAAATTGGATCGTCATAAACGGGACAAATCACTAGACAGCGAATCGCACCCTTATTACAATAAAGGGCTGTTCCGCTTGCAGCTTGGGTGAAAAAAGGGTGATGAAGCGCAAGAAACTTTTGTGGTGTCGAAGGGGTACAGACCGCTGTTCGAGGCCGTGTCTTGAGGGAGCCTGTACGCCTACCCCTATACCCACCCACGCCAGGGTTGTTCATACCCGTAACTCCATGAGTGTACCGCGTTGTATCGCTATGGTTGTATTGATGCTCTTGGCCGGGCATGTTGGACGGGCAAGCGCATCCACCACTTACAATGTTATCGATTTGGGTACCTTGGGCGGGATCTCCTCTCAGGCGAAGGCGATCAACGTCTCGGGCCAGATTGTGGGTTCTGCGACCGCTGCGAGCGAATCAGCCTATTATGCCGCGTTCTGGACGAACAGCAGCAGTGCGGCAATTGACCTGGGTACGCTCGGGGGCACGTCCAGTCAGGCTAACGGGATTAATTCTGCGGGTCAGATGGTCGGTTGGGCGTTCCTGACCGGCGACACCGCCTCTCATGCCGCGCTCTGGACGAACAGCAGCAATGCGGCAATTGACCTGGGTACGCTCGGGGGCACGTCCAGTCAGGCTAACGGGATTAATTCTGCGGGTCAGATGGTCGGTTGGGCAGACCTGACCAACAACACCGCCTCTCATGCCGCGCTCTGGACGAACAGCAACAATGCGGCAATTGACCTGGGTACGCTCGGGGGCACGTCCAGTCAGGCCAACGGGATCAACGATTCGGGCCAGATCGTGGGCTTTGCCTACACCACGAGCAACACCGCCTCTCATGCCGCACTCTGGACGAACGGCAGCAGTGCGGCAATTGACTTGGGCACGCTCGGCGGCACGTTCAGTCAGGCCAACGGGATCAACGATTCGGGCCAGATCGTGGGTTCTGCGACCGCTGCGGGCGATTCAGCCTATCATGCCACACTCTGGACGAACAGCAGCAGTGCGGCAGTTGACCTGGGCACACTCGGTGGCACGGCCTGTCAGGCCAATGGCATCAATTCTGCGGGTCAGATGGTCGGTTGGGCGTTCCTGACCAACAACACCTCTCATGCTTTCCTCTGGACGAGCACCACCAGTCCGGCAGTTGACCTCAACACTCTTATCCCCACGAACTCGGGTTGGGTATTGAGTTACCCGTATGCTATTAATGACTCCGGGGTGATTGTCGGTTACGGGACCATCAGTGGGAATATCCATGCGTTTGCCCTCATCCCCGTTCCCTCGACCGCGCCTGTAGCGAATTTGATCGCGACCCCGACCAATGGCGTGGCCCCGTTGGGGGTGACGTTCACTGACACATCCACTGGCGGTACCAATTGGTCCTGGACTTTTGGTGATGGCGGCACGACCAATCTTGCGACCAACAGCGTGTACTACACCTACAACACGCCGGGTGTTTATAGCGTGACGGATGTTGTCAGCGGCCCCGGTGGCTCAGGCACGGACACGGTGGCCAACTATATCACGGTGTTGACGCCTCTTCCGGTGGCGAGCTTCACGGCGAGTCCAACCAGTGGAGCGGCGCCATTGAACGTGGGCTTCACGGACCAGTCGAGCGGTTCGGTGACGGGCTGGGCGTGG
>JBEKLM010000009.1:0-103778 GCA_050010195.1 Verrucomicrobiia bacterium | reverse complement strand
CAGGTTGTGAGGGGCGTTCAGGAGGACTGAAAATACTTTGTTGACAAGTTTGTCGTGTATTCAGTATTTGTTGGGGCGAACGTTGTACAGGTTGTGAGGGGCGTTCAGGAGGACTGAAAATACTTTGTTGACAAGTTTGTCGTGTATTCAGTATTTGTTGGCGCAGTAAGGTAGCACAGGGGAGGATGTACTGCGGCAAGGCCACGATGCATTGTCTACAGCAGGGGCAAAGTATTTTTACAAACGTGTGTTTGAGTCGAACAATTTAACGTGAGGATTCGAGCCTGAGTCAGCACCGGCCCAAATCAAACTAAGGAGAAATGAGCGATGAAAGTGGTGACAAAAGCCAGCCGCCGAAATGAGAAAGTGCAGATTATGAAAACAAAAGCCCACAAAGCTGTCGGCGTATGCCGCGCGATCAGGACCCTGTTGCTCATCGGAGGGGTCGCGCTGGCATATTGCTCATCTACGAACGCGGCCATCACTAGCGGGACCATTACAACATCCCCGAGTACGAATGTTTTTGTAGCGGGTAGCGTGGTTACCGTGAACGCGTCATTTATCGAGACGGCTCCGACCAACGCCTACACCGCCACTGTTACTTGGGGCGATGGCACCGTTGTGTCGAATATCTCCCCCACCGTTACCGGAGCTACGAATATTGCCGTCACCGCGCAGTATCAATATAAGAAAGCGGCCAGCACTCCGTTTTCGCTTTCGGTTGCGGTGTCCTACACGAACCTCACCGGAACCGACACCCAGACCTTATCTGGACTGACTGTCTCGAATGCGCCGTTGTCGGTTGTTTCCGTTCTGACCACGAATTCTGCGCCCGCAGTGGAAGGAAATCTGGCAAACCTGACGCTGCTGACGTTCGATGACGGCAATCCGCTTGCCACGAACAGCCAGTACACTCTCACCATTACCCCTCTGGCCAACGCTGGCAATATTTACAGTGCCTCCAATGAGGTCATAGCCGCTGGGCCGACGACGTCCAGCAACGCGCAGTTCAATGTGCAGGCCTATCTTGAGTTCTATGCATACGGAACCAATACGTTCGTGGTTACCGTTGCCGAACCAGGGCAAAGCTTTACGGCGACCAGTAGTGTTGTGATCGCTGACGCGCCTCTGGCCCTTGTCAGCGAAGGCTCCCTCGTGTTTACGGAAGGCCTCCTCGGAACGAATGAGACGTTGCTGACGTTTGTTGATTCCAATAATTTGGCGAATGCCAGCAGCATCGGTGGTTACGTCGCGTTCGTCCGGTGGGGTGATGGTACTTCGAGTACGTTTAGCAACGACACCGTCGTCGGCAGTCACGTCGACAGCGACGGTTTTAACTACGGCGATGCTTCAATTGTGAACCTGTCAAATAATGTATTTGAAGTGGTGGCGAATCATGTCTACCCCTCAAACTTCACATACTCTGTTACGGTCCAGGTTAATGACATAGGAGGCGCTGCGCCGATTATTGTCAGCGGTGATACCTCTACCGTGGTGGATGCGGGGCTGACGGTTGTGCAGGTTGATCCGGCTCTTTCCGCCCTGCCAGGCTATGAGTCGCTTGCACAGGACAGCGGGAACGCATTGGGTCAGTGGGTGATAGCCTTTTCTGACACAAATGAGTTCGCTTCAGTGCCGCCAATCTCTGTTGCCCCGTATACCGAGTATTTGGCCATGATCAACTGGGGCGATGGCAGTCCCAATACTGTTGGTACCGTCGTAACGAACAATGTAAGCGTCTCGGGGGTGGCGAACGTAGCTGGGCAGGGTACGTTCCTCGTGTATGGAAACCACACGTATTCTACGAACTGCGCACAATTCTCGATGAGTGTGTTGGTCCAGGATATCGTGGGTACCTCCGAGGCTGCCGTGACTGCGACGGTTAGTGTTACGGCTTCGCCGATCACGACGGATGGTTACACCGTCTACGCGGCTGCTAACGACACATACAGTGGTGTTGTGGCCTCCTTTACGGATCCAGATACGGCCTTGAATGCGAGTTCATTCAGCGCCACGATCAACTGGGGCGACGGCACACTTCTGACTACCAATGCCGCAATCGTGACGTATACCAACGGTGTCTATCTTGTAGACGGTGCTCACACCTATGTGAAACCAGCATCGACCGAAAACGTAACGGTTACGGTATACGATAACGTCGACGTGTGCGCTACTCCTGTGCTGATCAATAGTCAGGTCAAGTTCATTACGGGGGTTGGTATTACGCCGGTCCCGGCCACGACCTTGGTTACCACGGGCACGCAATTCTGCACCAACGTGGCGACGTTCACCGACAGCTCTCTGCCGGCCGGTCTGTCTTCTGATCTGTCAGCAGTCATCAACTGGGGTGACGGCTTCGCCTCGGATGGCAGTATTACACCTGTCAACGGTCAGTATGTCGTTAGCGGTTGTCACACCTACCTGGATGATGGCAGGTACTCAGTTTACGCCATTATCACGGATTCTGCCGACAACCTGATCTCCACCGGATCAAACAGCACGTTCATTGCCGAGTCGCAGTATACGGATCTGACTTCGGACATGGAGGTACTCTTTGGCGACGTGAAGATCACCTCAAGCAAGGTCGGCAGCGCGTACGAGTATGGCTTTAATGACTATTACTCGGAGCAAGTAACGCTTGTGAACATCAGCGGGACGACGCTCGCCGGTCCGTTTGGCCTTGTGGTCCAAACAACGTCAGGCTCTGATAATATCGATCTGTTGAATATTACAGGACGACTGGCGGATGGGCGCGAATATATTCCATTGAGCGTGGACACACTCAAGCCGAAAGCTAAGCTCAAAGTGACCGTCCACTGGGCAGAGGCCGAGGCAGGCGCTACGGGTCCCGTGATCCTGCCGGTTCGGCTGATTGCTGGCCCAGGCTTGTAAGCTAAATCGTAGTTGGAAACTCGTTGAGCGCCTTGGATGAAAGTCCAAGGCGCTCAATTTTTATACCGGCCTCGGCGGCCTCGGAGTCAGCCGGGCGCCTCCAGCCTGCGGGGTGTAATAGACTATGAATGGAGTCCGCGGGGATTCATCCGGATTGACGAAGCGCAGGTGCAGGCGCACCTCAGCGAGCGATTGTGAGCGGCTGCCCGCTGTTGCTGAACGACCGCGGTGGCAGCATGCCACAGGAGCGTATCACGGTGAAGTTCTGTCGCGACCACGGTGTGGCGCAACTCCTGCGCAGCCTCGAAGAGTTGGCCGGGATAGTCACCGAATGGCGGAAGCGGCCCGAGTTGCCGTCGGCGATCCGAGCGGCGATGCTGCGTGCCTGTCCTCCATTGCACCCGAGCGATATGGTGAAGATGATCGCCGGTCTCGATGTCAGAGCCGATAGTATTTGCGAAGCACGAATTCCTGTACTCGAAGCGGCAAGAGCCGCGCACCCAGCGGGGCCAGCCGCGCCTGGAATAAGCCTCCCACAACCACGACCCGTGGTGGATTCGGTGTCGTGATCGTGCGCAGCATGGCCTGCGCGACCCGCTCGGGGCGCGGCGCAGCCGCCATGTTCCGCAACTGGGTTTCCCAGGCTGATTTCATCCGACGTTGCTCTTCGGGGTTCCTCGTCGCTTCCACGCGCTTTGTCCGGTCGTGAAACGAGGTCTGGATGTCCCCCGGACGAATCTCGACGACACGAATCGGCGTATTTGAAAGCTCCACCCGCAATCCCGTCGTGAACACGCTGAGGGCGGATTTCGCCGCGTTGTACGGAGCCATAAACGGAATGGGAAACTGCGCGGCGAGCGAGGTGACATTGATGATTGTCCCGCGGTTGTGCTGGCGCATCGCGGGAAGCGCCAGTCGAATCAATTCCAGCGGTGCGTCCAGCAGGACTTGAAACTGCTCGCGCACCATTTCCGCGGGCATGGCTTCCATTGCCCCGAATGCGCCCACGCCGGCGTTGTTGATCAGCACGTCGAACGCGCCCGCTTCCTGCGATGCGGCGGCAAAACCCCGACGGACCGAATCCGGTTGCGCCAGATCCATCGGCACGCTGTGGAAACGGGGGAATTTCGGCAGGCGGGCCGGGTCACGGGACGTCCCCCATACTTCGAATCCCCGCGCGGTGAGCAGCGTGGCCGTTTCCAGTCCGATGCCGGAACTGGCGCCGGTCAGAAAGACCTTACGGATGTCGCTAGGCGCCATTTTCCCAACGGCGGAAGGCGAGACAAACGTTGGTGCCGCCGAAGCCGCTGGAGTTGCTGAGGGCGACGCGGGGCTTGTCGGGGACCGGTTTCGTGACGACGGGCACGATGGCGCACTGCGGATCAAGTTGCGTGATGTGCGCGGAAACGGGGATGAAGCCCTCCTGCAGTGCGAGCACACAGAAGGCAGCCTCCATCGCGCCGGCGAGGGAGAGGCCGTGGCCGGTCAGGCTCTTGGTGCTGCTGACGTGAGGTGTTTTGGCGTTACCGAACACGGCCCGGATCGCACGGCACTCGCTGACATCGCCCACGGTTGTCGATGTGGCGTGGGCGTTGATGTAATCGACTTCCTCCTTCGCCAAATGGGCGTCGTGAAACGCGTTTTCCATCGCGCGTTTCAATCCGTCACCGTCCGGATCGGGCGCGAGCACGTTGTACCCGTCGGCCGACTGGCCCCAACCAAGGACCTCCGCGGCGATGGGTGCGCCACGGCGCTTGGCGTGTTCCAGTTCCTCCAGCACCAGGACGGCCGCGCCACCCGTGCCGACGAATCCGTCGCGTTTCACGTCGAATGCGCACGGCGTTTTGGCGGGGTCGGTCTGCAGGCTCAGCGCGCGGATCCCCGCAAAGGGAAGGATGTTGAACTTGTTGCAGTCCTCGGCGCCGACGACAAAGACGGCGTCCTGACGACCGAGACGGATCAGGTCACACGCGGCGCCAAGGGCGTGGGCCGAGGACGAACACGCGCTGGAGAAACCGAGTGCTCCGCCCTTAATTTTGTAACAGGCAACCAAATTGATATACAACGAGCCGGGGATGCTGTTGACAATGGCCATGGGTTGGCAGCGGGCAACGCCGCGTGTGACCATTGTGTGCAGGTTGTCATACGCCAGCCACATCGAACCACCCGAGGCACACATGACGCCGGTGCGCGGGTTGGAAACCAGGTCGGGCGTTAGTTTCGCTTCGGCGATGGCCTGCTGCATCGCCCCGTAGGCGTACAGGGAGTTCGGCGCCATCGGACGCAATTGCTCGCGAGTGAGTTTGTACTCCGCCGGGAACTGCCAATCCTCAAAGTAGGCCGTGGGAAACTGAAAGCCTTTGACGGTGCCGGCCAGTTTCACCGGTGCATCGGGACCGGCAAACTCCGCAAACGGTTCGACGCCGGTGAGGCATTCCTGGAGGCTGCGAACGACCTGCGGCCGGCTGTTGCCGATGCTGGTGATGAACCCCAGGCCCGTGACGGCGACGCGCTTCATTGACGAATTAGGTCGATCCGAACTCAGGAACGGACGCTGTCCGAGCCGTTGGGCGCCACCGCGACAGCGGGCACCGCTACGGCATCCGACGCGGACGATTCCGACGATGGAATATTTTCGGGAAGAAGTTGTTCGCCAAACGCGAGCACGAGGCGTTCGATCTTGGCCACGCGCCGCCCCTGGGACGTCACCGTGCCCTCAAAAATCGCCAGTGGCTCGCGGAGTCGGGTCAGTTTCAGTTCGAAATCGAGTTTCTCTCCCGGCTTGGTCTTTTGGTAGAAGTGTGCGCCGTCGAGCGACGCGAAGAAGACGCGATTGGATTTGATCTCCTTGCCGATTTGGGCCGGTGCTTTCTCCAAGACCCACAGGCACGCGGCCTGGCCCATGGCCTCAAACACAATCGAGGCGGGAAAGATCGGCTCGTCCTTGAAATGGCCTTCGAGAAAAAACTCGTTGCCCTTGACGGTGTAAGCGGCCTTGAGGGTTTCGGCATTCAGCGACGCTTCGTCAAGGAACAGGAACGGCGGCTGTTGAGGGAGCACGAGCGCGATTTGTTCGCGCGTATAGACCTTCGACGGCGTCCCGGTGTCGGCACCGGTAATCTTGGCATGGAGAAACTTGTTCAGGCTCCCCATCGTGCGGATTTCGCGCAGATCCTCATTTTCGATGTGCAGCTTGAGGACTTCCTCAATCGAGAGCACGATTTCCAGCAACGTCAGCGAGTCGAGCCCGAGGTCCTCGATGAGCCGCGCGTTTTCATCCGCTTGGGAAAGTTTCACAGGCGCGGTGGAGGGTTGGTAGCGTTCGAGGATCCCGAACACGACGGTCGGGATCGTGTCGAGATCGCCTGTTTCGCGGTATCGAACCGCCGCTTCGATTGTTTCAGGACTGCACCGGCGCAATCCATCCTTCAGGTCGGCTACTTCATTGTCAGTCAACGTTACGTTCATGTGAAACTGCGCCTGTGCGCTGGCCCTTACTCGCGGGGGGACTGATACCAAACCCGGCGGCAAAGGGAAAGCGATTTTTTTATTTGGCATCGCGGCATGGGTTTGTTGAGATTAAAATTAGCCATCCATGACGCCCGCGCCACAGCCCAAATCGAAGATCGTGATCTGCACGCACGAATTCTCTCCGTTCCGTGGCGGCGTGGCACGAGCTGCGACGGATGTTTCGTGTGGAATGCGAGCCATGGCTGCAACTCCCATTACGGTGGTGATGGAGCGTGACAGTTTTGCTGAGAGAGCGGTTTGCCTGGTGGCGGGATGCGCATCCGGCGGGCGCCAACTTTTCGCCTGGCGTGAATGCGGTGACAATTGGCTGGCCGAAGCGCACGAGGCGGGACTAGGGTGAATTCCCGGTCGGAAATAGGGAATGTAGTGATTTCGTCTTTCCGCGAGACGCCGCTGGGGTTCTGGTGTTGGAAACAGGGGCATGAGATTCACGCATTCCGGCTTGATGCCGCGTGGGAAACTCCGTCACCAAGAATATTGATGAACATTCTGGTTGCAATCGGAAAACTCCTTTTGATAGTTTTAGCGGTACCAGCAAATCTTTCCGAATGACATGTCGGTTGGAGGACAGCGAGTAATGAAATTCTCCGAAATCAGGTTGTGTGTACTGGTTGGCCTCACGGGCTTTATGGTCTTGTGGGCGCAGACTTCTGCACGAGCCACAATCACGACGACGGGCCACCGGGTGATGATCCAACCCGCAAAGGGCGAGACCATCGATCAATTGCGGCAACAGGGGATCACCCGTGTTGACAACTACGGGTCGTACTGGCTTGCCGAGGTGAACGCCAAGCAACTTGCCGATCTGAAGGCAACGCATGGCGACCGCGTCGTGGACGCGGACTATCTCAACCTCATCGAGTTGCGAGGCGCCACCATTGATGTGCGGGCGGGTGAGCCACCCGTTACCCCGGACATGCAAGAGGTCGAGACCACAGGCAGGCGGCTGCGCATTGTCCAATTCAAAGGACCGATTCGGCCACAATGGCTGGCGGAGTTGAAGGGTCTGAAGGGCCTCCAGATTATCACCTACGTGCCCAATAACGGGTATTTGGTGTTCATGGACGCGCAAACCGAGAAGAAGGTGCAGGCGATGCGGGTCCCGGACGGCCCGGTCCAGTGGATTGGCGCGTTTCATCCCGATTACAAGATGACCGAGGGGCTTAAGAACACATTCGGGGTGGTCGACGTCAAGGTTGCGGTGGTCGATTCGCCTGAGGGGCGATTGGACCTCCAGGAGATCGAGACCTACACGGAGCGCTCTTCGCCGGAGCCGTTGGAGATCCTCAACCAGTTGGAGATATCGGCCCGAGTCAATGCCGCCGCCCTGACGACGTTTGCCCGGATGCCCTCCGTGCTCTGGATCGACCCGGTCATCCCGATCAAGAAGATGGACGAGATCCAGGGCCTGATCCTCGCGGGCCACACCAACGGGCCGGGCCATGGGCCTGCAATTCCGATTCCGGCTGGGCAGCACTATTTTGACTTTCTCACCAATTCGGTTGCCGGCCCGATGACCAACGCTTTCTTTGACCCGACGACGTATCCGATTGTTGGCATTGACGACTCCGGATTCTCGGATGCTCCCATTGGGGTCAGGTATACGCCCAATGGGACGAATGGGCTGACGGTGGCCGGGCAAGACTATGATTTCTACACGTTTGGGAACAACTACCCCTACCGCGTGGCCTACGAGTCCGAAGATGTGAGTTGCGGAGATTTTTACATCGCCCAGGTAATGGCCAGCAGCAACGTGTGCATCTCGTCCGGCACGGTGACGTGGGAGGATATGGCGGGGTTTCCTCACGGCACCGCCATCGCGTCGGTCATTGCCGGTTACAACACGAATGTGGTCGACCGGGATTACAACGGGTTCCAGTACGGCATGGGCATTTCGCCCTTTGGTCGCATTGGTACAAGACGCTGTTTCTCGCAGAACATTCAGGTCAACGAAGCGAGCACATGCGACTACGATGTGTACGACGTATTTTGCGTCGTCAACATGCCCCAGTTGATGCTGGACGATTACGAAGATGGCGCACGAATTGTTAATAACAGTTGGGGTCAGGATCTGGTGGTCGGGGCGAATGACGGGCTGTACAGTGGCGACTGCCAGAACTATGACTACGGGGTGCGAGATTCGGTGGGAACGGGAGCGACGAACCAACCGTCACCATTTCCGCTGAATCAGGAACAGATTATCGTGTTCGCCAACGGGAACGGGGGCAGCGTGGGAACCGTCGGTGGGTTTTCGGACATCACGGTAACGCCGCCCGGCACCGCCAAGAACGTGATTTCCGTGGGTGCAACCGAAAGCGTGCGGTTGGATGGCTCGGCGTGTGACGACGCCTATGATTCCTACCTGATGGCTTCCTACTCGGCGTTCGGTCCCACACGAGACGGGCGGTTCAAGCCCGAGATCGTGGCGCCGGGCAATTCCATTTATGGCGTTGTGGCATCGTTTTGGACGAATTTTGCCGCGGCGGTCGCTGGCGAGTCGTATACCTATGGCGAGTGGTATGTTCAGCAACCGCCTCGGGACCTCGAATTCCCAATCGCCCCCCCCTACAGCCCCTACACCAACGGCCTTTACGTGTGCGGTGATGGCTATGCCGCGGATTATTATCTCGTCAACTCCGGCCCCCTCACCAATGTCCTCGGCACGAGTTTTGCCGCGCCGGCGGTCTCGGGCGGGATACAACTATTGTGGTGGTATTTCCAGAATCGGCTCGGCATGTTGCAGCCCAGCCCGGCGATGGCCAAGGCCTACTTGCTCAACTCGGCGCGCTATCTTCCCATTATCTATACGAACACTGTGACGGGAGCCTACGCCCCGGACACATTGCCAGCGATCGACCAGGGCATGGGCGAGATGGATTTGGGGCGGATGTTCGATGGGATTCCCCGGGCGTTGCGCGACGAGTCGTCGGAACGCGCGCTTTACACGCCATTGATTACCACGAATCCGGTGCCGCAACAGACGTATTTTACCGCCAGCGGCCAGAGCTACCAGCAATTTGGCCAGATCTACGCCAGCAACGTGCCGTTCCGCGTCACGGTGGCCTGGTCGGACACGCCTGGCTCCTCTGTGAACAGCAATCAACTGGTCAACAATTTGGATTTGGATGTGGTCATGAACAATGACCAGAATCAGACCTATCACGGCAACGTGTTTCAAGGACCGAATTCCGTGACGGGCGGCACACCGGACACGCTGAATCCAGTGGAAAGCGTGTTCCTTCCCCCGGGCGGGGCCATTACCGCAGGAGCGCCGTATGAGGTGATTGTGAAGGCGACCGATATTACCGGCATTGGCGTGCCACACGCGGGCACGAATGTCCAGGTTAACCAGGACTTTGCCCTGGTGGTGTACAATGTAAACACCAACCGGGCCGTCCTGAGCGATGCGCCCTACATGAACACCAACGACACCTGTCAGACGGCAGCGATCCTTTCCCAATTCCCGTACAGTTGGTCGAACGCACTGGCGTTCCCCGCGTACCATCAGGTGCAGCCGAGTTCCACCGCTGGGACGGGTGGGGACCAGGAGTTTTTCGTGCTCATCGATCCCGGCGCCGGCACGGCATTTACCGCGGACACGTTTGGCAGCGATTTCGCCACGGTTCTGTCCGTGTGGGGCGGGAGTTGTGGTGAACTCCAGGAGATTGCTTCCGACGCCGAAGCCGGCGGAAGCGTGCAATCGGCGGTCAGTTGGGTCGCCAGCGGGTCAAACTCGTATTATATCGTGGCCGAGGGCAAGGACGGGGCAACGGGCAACCTGAAGCTGGATGTCAACCGGCAGTGCGCGCTCGTGTTGAACCCACCGGAACTGCCGTCGAGCCTCCCGGACGCGTCGTACGAGGCCCTGTTCACCGTCTCGGCAGGGGGTATACCGCCGTACACGTATGCGGTGACATCCGGCAGTCTGCCTCCGGGACTGACATTGCAGCCGATCAACGGGGAGTTGAGCGGATCTCCGACGGCCACCGGCGTATTCAAGTTCACCATTACCGTGACGGACGCCGTGGGATGCACCGCGAGCGTCGCCTACACCATTACAGTCGCCTGCCCGTCTCTGACCTTGTCGCCTCCTTCGTTGCCTTCGGCCGGAGTCGGGCAACCGTACAGCCAGGCCATTACCGCCAGTGGCGGCCAACCCCCCGTGACTTTCACGCTGGCAGTCGGCCCAATGCCGCCAGGGCTGGTGCTTACATCCTCGGGCTCGGTGACGGGCACGCCGACTGCCGTCGGTGTCTACGCCTTCAAAGTCTCGGCGTCCGATAGCAATGGCTGTAGCGGGACGGCGTACTACTCACTTAACGAGACGTGTCCGACCATCACGATTGCGCCGACGGTGCTCCCTGTGGGGCAGGAGTTCACCAGCTACGGCCCGACGAATTTCACAGCGTCCGGTGGCACCGCTCCGTACACCTTCAGCCAGACGGGTGGAAGTTTGCCCGCAGGGATGACGTTGTCCAGCAGGGGTACGTTGTCCGGCACGCCGACGTCGGTCAGCAGCACATTCACCGTGACGGCCACCGACCAATACGGATGCGCGGGCAGCGCCACGTATACGCTGACCCTTATCGACCCGAATCCCCCCGTGACCGTGATCATGTCACCCGGCACGCTGTCATCGGGCGTGGTCGGTCAGACCTACAACCCACAGACGATCAATGCTACTGGGGGCGACACGCCGTACACCTTTGCGGTTTCCTCCGGATCATTGCCGCCGGGATTGCAGGCCAACAGTTCCGGTGCCAGCAGCTTTACCATTAGCGGCACGCCCACCAATGCAGGGTCGTTTGCGTTTACGGTGAGGGCTACCGATCACGGAGGCGATGTCGGCCAGACCAATTACACAATCAGTGTATCCAGCCTCGCCAGCCTCGGTGTCTCCGCGATACTTTCACCGCAGACGGTGACGATCGAGAGCAACCTGACGTGCACCGTTACGGTGAACAATTCCGGCCCGTCGCCGGCGACAGGCGTCACGATCAGCAGTACGCTGCCGGCGGGAGTGACATTCGTCTCCAGTTCTTCCGGGTGCACAGCCGATGGCAACACGGTCGTCTGCAATGTCGGGAGTTTGCCTGCCGGAAGCACAACGAATATCAGTTACCTGATGCAGGCGACGCAGACGGGGGCAGTCAGTGTGGCTTCGTCAGTCACCGCCGCCGACAGTGTCCCCAGCAGTACGACGGCGAGCGGGACGGTTGTTCTGCCGTATTTCGTTGCGTCCAACCCGGCGAAGATTGTGGATCCGGATGGCGACATTGTGACGGTGGCCCTCAAAGGAGGGGGATCCATAACGGAGGTGGGTCTGCTCGGCAGCGTGAGCAACGGGCCGATTGATCACATCAACCTGACAGGAACGGGGCCGTCCAGCAGCCTGACGATTTCGGTCAAGAAGGCGAAAGGCGGCAGCGGCTTGGTGAACGTGGGCAGCATCACCAGCGACGGCAGCTTCAAATCGATCAATGGCAGCGCGGTGAGTGTGACAGGTGCCGGCGGCATTCAGGTGGCAGGGAACCTGGGAACGTTGAAGGCGAACGCACTGCTGGGCAGCGCCCTCGTGGTCAACGGCAGCGGCGGCATCGGGACGCTGCAAGTAAATGAGATGTCCAATTCTGTGTGCACGGTCACCAACGGGATGATGAAGACGGTGAACGTCGGAGTGTATGTCGATAGCAAGATCAATGCGGAGGCGATCAAGACAGTCAAACTGGGGACGGTGACCACCGAGAACAGCAACCAGGTGTTTGGCATTCAGGTTCAACAACCCGGCGGCACGGTTTCCGTAAGCCACCCACATTTGAACTGGAAGATCGCGCCGTCTAGCACGCAGTCAACGAATGACTTTCAAGTAGCGCAGCCATGATGCGCGGCGGGATGGCGGGATACCGAATTGACACCGGAGAATGACGGTCAGGTTTTTATGGATGGGCATGTCTATCAATTGAGTCGGCAGGAGAGTACGCAGGTGGCGCGAACGCATGGAGGATCGAGAATGAGAGTATCCGGTCGTCATTGGTGGAGCCTGGTTGGCGCGATTGCGTCCATGATTGGATTGGCCGCCTTTCCTCTGGCAGCAGGGGCGGCGGGCGACGGCCCGGTGATGAGCAAGGTGATCATCTATCCCGCGCCGCAAGACTCGATTGCCCGTCTCAAGCAGGAAGGGATCACGACGGTTCGGAACTACGGTTCCTACTGGCTCGTGGAAACGACGGATTCCCAGGTCAAGAGGTTGAAACAAGAGTATGGGAATCGCGCCATCCCGGCCGATTATCTGAATCGGATTGAGTTGAGCACGGTGACGATCGACACGACCCGTGGCGAACCGGCGATTCCGGATGCGCTGCGGTCCTATCCCAGCGGCGGGAAGAACCTGCGGCTGATCCAGTTCGTTGGTCCTGTCCAGCCGGAATGGTTGAAGCAGGTCCAGGCGGCGGGCGACGTGCGAATCGTGGGTTACGTCCCGAACAACGCGTATGTGGTTTCGTTGGACGCGGCTGCCGAGCAGAAGATCGCGAGCCTGATGACTCCCAACGGGCCGATTCAATGGCTGAGTCCCTATCATCCCTATTACAAATTCCGTCCGGCCCTGTCCCAGGCCACGAATGCGACGATCAAGGTGCGCGTAGCGGTCGTTGACGGGCCGGAAGCCAGGGCCACGATTGCCGCGCTGCAGCAATTCAATGTGGGCGCCCAGCGGGAAGCGACGCACGAGTCCGGCCAACAGGTGGTGGGGCTGGAGGTGACGCCGCAGGACCTGGCGTCCATGGCGCAGCTTCCCGACGTGCTCTGGATGACACGGGTGTGGCCGATAAAGACCATGGATGAACGGGCGGATTTGCTGGAGGCCAGTCGCACCAATCAGTTGCCCGGACACTCACCCGTACCGGGCATTGACAACTATATGAACTTCCTGACAAACCAGGTCGGGTTCAGTACGACGCCGGAGGAATACCCTGTCATCGACCTGGCCGATACAGTGTTTCCAGCCTTCGGCGCGGCTGATTTCTTTGTGTTGGGTAACCCGGCCAATGAATCGCGGGACGTTGGCTATCTCTCGCTGTGCAATCCATCGGCCACCTTGTGCGATATCCACGCGGATTGGACGACATCGACCGCCGTCGGAGCGAACATCAGCGAGACGGCATCGAATGAGGACAGCGTTGGTTTCCGTCTGGGTTTGGGTGTGTCGCCCTTTGGCCGGTTTGCCAATACGATTATCTTCAGTTTGCAAGGGACCCTCTGCACGACTTGCGAGGGGGACTTTACGCCGTCGGGTGACTGGCACTATCTAACGCTGAACCAGTACGTGGACCATAGGGCGCGGATCTCCAACAACAGTTGGGGCGAAGGGGTCGTTGTCGGCGGCGGCGGCAACACAGGCATGTATGACGGTTTGTCAAAGGCCTTCGACGACAGCGTGCGTGACGCATCGTTGGCTGGACAACTGACAAACGGGCAGGCGGGCGTCCAATTCAATCAGGAACTCGTGATCGTTTGTGCCGCCGGCAACACCGGTGCTGACGATTTGGGTGCCGGTGGTTTTGTCGACCAGATCGTGGTGCCTCCAGCGACCGCGAAAAACGTCATCACTGCCGGGGCCACGGAAAATGTGCGGCCTGCGGCCGAGACGACCGGACCGTGCGGGCTCAATATTGGCGACGCAGACAACTCGTTTGACATGGCATTTTTCTCGTCGTTCGGGCCGACGGTAGATGGGCGGTTCAAACCCGAGATTGTGGCCCCGGGCACGGCGATTTTTGCCTTGGATGGAGTCATCACCAACCTCTACGATTGCGTCAGCGGAACAAGTTTCGCCGCCCCGGCGGTGTCGGGCGGCATCCAGTTGTTGTGGTGGTACTTCGAGAACCGGCTGCAAGACGAGCAGGGTAACTTTCTGTTGCAGCCCAGCCCGGCAATGGCCAAGGCCTACCTGTGCAACTCGGCGCGTTACCTGCCCATCGCCAGCCCGCAATACCCCTCGATACCGGACACTTTGCCTTCGATCGCCCAGGGCATGGGAATGATGGATTTGCAGCGGATGTTCGACGGCGTACCGCGGATCATCCGCGACGAATCCACGCCACGCGCAACCGACATCTCCCTGATCACGACCAATCCCATCCCGCAACAAACGTATTTCAGCCGTTCAGGCCAAAGCTACGAGATCGACGGGCAGATCGCCGATCCGACGAGTCCATTCCGTGTTACCGTGGCATGGACCGACCCGCCGGGGAATCCGGCCGTGCTTCAGCAACTGGTCAACAATTTGGATTTGCAGGTCACGATCGGCGGTCAGACGTATCTGGGCAACCGCTTCAGTGGTCCCAATTCTGTCCCTAATACGGATAGTTCTGTCCCTGGTGCTGGACTCCCCGACACCATCAACAACATGCAGAGCGTGTTTCTGCCGCCGGGGCAGACGGGCGCATGGAGTGTGATTGTCCGGGCGGCGGATATCGCCGGTAACGCTGTTTCGAATGTGCCCGAAAGCATCGTCGGCCAGGATTTTGCGCTGGTGGTCTACAACGCCGCGACGACCAACCGGTCGGATGTGCCCACGCTGACAACGAATGATGCCTGTCAGACCGCCTTGCCGATTGGCGCGTTCCCATTTTCATTCACCAACACCTTGAGTACGGCGGTGTACCACAAGACCATCCCCAGCCCGTCGGCAGCCATGGGTGGCGTTCAGGAGTTCTTTAGGATCGTGAACCCATCACCGCCAACGCCCGGAACGACGTTTTCAGTCGACACCTCTGGCAGCGGCTTCAATACGGTTTTGTCGGTGTGGGAGGCGGACGCCCTGCAACTGGTCGTTCCCACCCACGCCGAATGCGGCGTGCTTCAGGAACTGACGTCGGACAGCGGCGCCGGGAGCCCGTTCTCCAGCGTCAGTTTTACCGCGGATGGAACCAATGACTATTACATCGTGGTGGAACCGCTTAATGATGGTCCCGGCGGCACTCTCGTGCTCAATGTCAACGCCACACAATCCGGGATTACGATCACTCCGACCAGCCTCACGTTTGGCGATCAAGTCCAGGGAACCACCAGTGCCGTCCAGAATGTGACCTACCAGAATGGTGGTTCAGGCGCGGTAACGGTCAACAACGTGACTATTACCGGCGCTGATCCGTCCGATTTCACGATTATTTCCGCCAACTGCATTGGCAACCCCCTTGCTCCGACCACGAATTGTTCCGTGAGCGTGGAGTTTACTCCGCAGGGCACAGGTTTGCGGACGGCGAATCTTGTGTTCACGGATACAGACACGGGCAGCCCTCGTGTCGTTCCCCTCAGCGGCACGGGCCTTTCGCCGGCGCCGGTGGTTTGCCTGGGATCCAGCGGGGAAATCGTGTTCAGCAACACCGCGGTGAATGTGGCCGGCGCCCCGCAGACCATCGTCGTTACCAACTGTGGCACGGCAGCGCTGACGATCACCAGCGTGGGCTTTGTGGGATCTGAGACGAACGATTTCTCTGATGTTTCAAGTTGCCCATTGCCGGCCACCGTTGCACCGGGGAGCGACTGCAGCATTGCCATCACATTTACGCCGACGGCCACCGGACTGCGCGAAGCCACGCTGCAGATTTATAACAGTGCCAATCCGTCCGTGCCGGTTTCTGTTCTTTGCGTAGGGACGGGGTTCATTGCAGCGCCTGCCCTGTGCGCGGACAGCAGTGTCAATTTCGGAAGTCTGACGGTCGGAAGCACCGGTCTCGTTCAATCGCTGACAATCACCAATTGTGGGACCGCCCCGCTGGTGATCACCAACATCGCCATCACCGCCGGAAATGCGGGTGATTTTATCGTCAGCACGTGCACGAATGTTCTGGCCGGCAGCACCTGCGCGACGATACCAACCGGCGGTACCTATGCGGTTAGTCTGAAGTTTGCTCCCACCGCCGGGGGGCCACGGTCGGCCACCTTGGCCATTACTGACAATATTGCCGACGGTCCCCAATCGATCACGTTGACTGGCAACGGCAACCTCAGTCAACCAGACGCCGCCATTGGCAAGAACACCAACCTGAAGAAGATGATCGGATTTGGCGTTTTTAGCACAAACGGCATCAGCGCCAATGGCATCACGGAGGGACTCAGCCAAAATGTGCCTCGGCAGAAGCCAGAGGCTATTCAGGAAGGCAAGAATCCTGTGAAGTACTACATAGCCGTCCTGAACGCTGGTTCAGGTAGCGATCAATTTAACGTGCAGAGTACCCAAACCAGCGGTGGCCAGGGGTTCACCGTGAGGTATTGGGTCGGGGCCAACCCGTCGGACAACTTCGAGATAACGGCGGCTGTCGAAGCCGGAACGTTTGCCATGGGCACGATGGGGCCAGGGGCAGTCACGGGACCCTCGACGATGATTCTCGCCGAGGTGTTTGCGGACAAGACCATCGTGGAGAAGGGAACCACGGCGATCTATACCCTGACGTTCTCGTCGGCCAGCGACCCGACAAGGCAAGACGCCGTTCGAATCGCGGCCGTTGCGAGGTAGGCTGCGGTCGGTTGGCCGGCACATGGGGTCGGAAGTAATCGGATGTTTTTCTTGATGAAAGGCGTTGAAGCTATGAGAGAATTGACTGCGATGAGGATGAACCGGGGTGTAAAGATCCTGATGCCCGCTGTGTTGCTGGCCATCGTTTTGTATTCGGCCAGTCCGTCGTTCGCCCTGTGCGGCCCCATGGATATCGCCTTGATTGTGGATGATACGGGAAGCATGGGAGTAGCCCTCACGGACATACAGTCGACGCTGGTGCAGGTCATCAACGTAGGTGAATACGTCTCCGGCGGGGATTTGCGGATCGGGCTGGTTACGTTTTCGAATCCATTGACCGAGGGCATCTATGTGAATGTTCCTTTCACCACGAACTACTCGAACGTGACAGCGGCCGTTCAGGGGCTTGTGGCTGCGAATGGCGGCAACGAACCACAAGCCTCGGCGGAGGCGCTGCAATACGTGGTGACCGGGACCACGGACCCAGGGTGCACTAACGTGTACGTAACGGGCGCGCCGATGGGCTCGTTTCGGACGAACGCGGTGAAGATCGCCGTGCTGGTCACGGATGCGCACCCCGATTCTTGCAACAATTTGTTTACCCCCGGCGTTTCCGATGTTCACGCCCATCAGGTGGCGATCGATTGCCTGAATGCGGGCGTGAAGATTGTTTCCGTCTACGTCCCGGACCTGGACTCAGGTGGTGAACATGCGGACATTAAAGCCATTATGGAAGACTATGCCACCACCTCGGGAGGAGTATTCGTCGAATCCCAACCCGATGGCAGCGGCACCGGTGATGGCATTGCCAGCGCGGTGGCTACATGTGGAGTTCCCCCCACCCAATCGGCCACCCGAAACGCCGCCTTCTGGTTCACGCATGCGTACTATTTGGATCCCGGCAGTTCGAACTGTGTTTCGCTGCTGAATGCCATTTTGATCAATGGTGGAATCATGAATATCGGGTTTCTCACCTTGCCGACCGCCAACTACACCGCAAGTAATGTCATCAACGCCGACGACGCCCTGATGGAGGCGCTCAGCTTCTACTGGAAAAACCTCAATGTCACGGGGGAAGACGGTGGCACACAAAACGCGAAGGATGCCGGTTCGATGGTGTGCAAGGCCCGCAAACAATTGGCCGTGCAATTGATTGCCGCCACAGCCAATGTTCACTTGCTCCAGGCCAACCCCACCAATAGCTTTTATGGCACGGGTGCTTCCCAAACCAATTTTCCAGCGGACCTGCTGCAGCAGGCCCGGACAGCGTTGGCCGGCTACGATACCGGCGTCATGGCTACGCAGCGTGTGTTGTTGACCCTATTCAATAGCAGTGGTGTGACCAACAATTTCCCCTCGGGGCTGGAGGAATGCTCTCCCCAGAAATCTTCACAGTTACGCTCCATATCGCGTGACCCAACGACACAGGACACATGCCCGGGCAATAACGACTCCTGCGCCGGTGCCACCGTTGTGATCTTCCCCAACAGTTCCAATCCATTTGCCAGCGCGATCTACTCGCAGAGCGTCAACCTCAACGCGTACACCAACAATATGCCATCCCCGACGTGCGGCAGTGGCGGTCCGGACGCCGTGTGGCGGATACTGCCCAGCGTCGGCACCAGTAATCGGCAGTTCACGGTGTCGACAGCCGGCAGCAACTTCAGCACGATGCTCTCGGTGTGGACGGGTGCCTGCGGCGCCAGCAGTAACACGGTGAGCGGTGGCAGCAACGGCCTGAACCAGGTGACTTGTGCGGTTAATTCCATCGGGCTCTTGGGGGCGACACTCACGTTCAACACCGATGGGTCCAACACGTTTTTCATCGTTGGAGAAGGCCCTGCCGGCCAGTACGGTAAACTCAAGCTCACGATCACCAGCCCGTAACGAGCGCGGTCCGTCGGCGATGTACGCGCGCTTCTGCGTGAAGGTTCCCGCCTGTCGAGAGAAGCGACGCGCCGGGGTTATACCCGCGAGAGCAGTGCCGCAAACCGGCCGAATTGCTCCGCTCGGGCCGGTTCCCGGTCGGCGTAGATCGCCTGAAGATTGTTGCACATGCGCAACAGGATGATCTGCGGAGTGGTGGGAGTCAGGAACGCGGGATTGAAGGCGACGCCCAATCGCTTGCACAGTTCACGGCAATCCGCCTCGTCGAGCAACTCGCCCTCATGGAAGGGATCGAAATAAAAACTGGCGCTGGTGGAATGCCACTTGAGGAGAAAGTGTGCGGGCATGTTGATGCCGATCAACGGCAGGTGCAGCCGTCGCGCCAACAACAGATACATCACGGATAAACTGATCGGAATCCCCAGGCGACGATCCAGTACGCGGTTGAGATATGAGTTGTCCGGGTCGTAGTAATCCTGGCGATTGCCCTGGAAGCCCAACGTGCGAAACAGATAGTGATTGCAGACTTCGACGGTGGCTCGCGGCGTCTCGCGTCCCGTCAGCCGTTCGCGCAACTCCTGGGCCATCTTGTCGATGCGCGTGCGATACGCGGCCTCGTCGAACTCCGGGTAGCGCGTCTTCGCCACCAGCCAGGCGGCGGTCTCGATGTCGAAGTGACTCCCACACGTCGCACAAAACTGTGCCAGGGCCTCCCAGGCCGCGGCTTCGCGCAGGACGCGTAGGATTCGGATGGCATTGCGCTGCGCGGTGAGTTCTCCGTCGCGCACGACGGATTCCAGTAACCGGATGCCTTCTTCCCCGCGCCCCGCCAGCGTTTCCTGCAGCAACTGGATGGTGCGCGGATCTTCGTCCGCCAGCAGTTTGGCGAGCGCTTTTCGATCGGGGTCTCGAAGAGCTTTCATGGGTCGAAATACTTGCCCATACCATCTCTCAAAAGGCATCAGACTGCAACTCAGGAAAAAAACAGGGCCTACGACTTGCGGGTGAGGATCCATGTTGCCGCGGCCAGAATGTCCTCGGCCACGAAATCAGGTTTGACCTCCTGGTTGGCGAGCGAGTCACGGCCCGCCCCTGTCAATACGAGGATCGTGCTGGTGCCGGCGTTGATGCCCGCCTGGATGTCGCTCGAACGATCGCCAATCATGAAGCAACGCGACAAGTCGAGCCCATATTCACGGGCCGCCGCGAGCAGGAACTTCGGTTTCGGCTTGCGGCAGTCGCAGTTGTCCTCCGGATGATGCGGGCAGACGTAGTAGCGATCGAAGTGCACGCCCGCGCTGCCAAAGTAGTCGTCGAGATACGCGTGGATGGCCTCCATGGATTCACGGGTGAAGTAGCCGCGACCGACGCCGGACTGATTGGTGATAACAAACAATCGATAGCCCGCATCCTGCAGTTGTTTGAGCGCCCTCGCGGCGCCCGGGATCAGCACGACGTGCCCGAAGTCGCCGACGCAGTTGGAGTCCTCCATGATTGTGCCATCGCGGTCGAGGAAGACAGCGCGGTCGTTGGCACTGCGGTTCATTGAGGACGCAGCCTACCGAAATCAGCGCTCGCCGCCAAGAATGTTGTCAGTCAGCCAGCGTGCCGGTCGGGGCGCGGGGCGCCAGCATGTGATACGCTTTATTGATAGAGGCGTAGCCAAGGATCTCGGCATAAATGTGCGCGTCTCGCCCAATTCGCCCTCGACCCCGACACCCAACGTGGTAGACTCGTTTTCAACCGGGCGATCACGCTGAACGACACGTGGGCGAAGATTGAGAAGAAGGGAAACTGATCGGCTGTCAAGTTTCTAAGAGCTGCCCCCATTGACCAATAACCAGAACTTGCCGAGGCCCGTCGGGAAATGTCAGAAGTACGGAAATAAACAAGAGGAGACCATATGATCCGCGGTGTGTTATTCGACCTCGACGGCGTGATCGTCGATACCCTTCACTACCACTATCTTGCCTGGAAGCACATGTTCGGAAAACTCGGTGGCTCCCCTGTCAGCGAGCTGACGGTGCTTGTGCACGAAGGGAGGAACTCCCGAGAGATTCTGCCGATTCTCATGAAGGAAACAGGAGTCACGATTCCCGATGCTCGACAGGCGGCCTTTATCGAGGAGAAGCGCGCTTATTTTCGGAGCATCGTGCAGGTCACCACCTATCCCGGAGCATTTGAGACAATCGACGAGCTGCGCCGGCGCGGATTCAAAGTGGCGCTCGTCACGGCCTGCGCCTTAAAGAACATGCAGCATTCCCTCAATGGCGAGCGGCAGGCCCATTTTGATTTCATCATTACCGGCGATGAAGTTCCCCGAGCCAAGCCGTTTCCTGATCCCTATCTTACGGCGGCCCGCCAGCTCGGATTGCGTCCGGAAGAATGCGTCGTCGTGGAAAATGCGCCGCTTGGCATTGAGTCGGCACGCAATGCGGGGATGCGCTGCGTGGCCATCGAAACCACCTTGGGAAAGGAGTACCTCACGTCTGCCGACCACGTGTTGCAGAGCATCGACGGATTATTGAGTCTGCCGATCTTAATTCGAGATTCGATTTGAGATTAGAGATTGAGAATCCCGGGTGCCGCAATTGCGGGGCCCGTACTCCATGGGTCCGCAGCCTACCGAAATCAGCGCTCGCCGCCAAGAACGTTGTCGGCCAACCAACGTGCCAGTCGAGGCGTGTGTTGCATGAGCGGAATGACGAGGCGCGCCGCCCGTTCGCAGTACATCGCACGACGGAGGCAATGGTTGGTCCGGCCGCGTTGCCGGTATAATTTCGCTGCCGCGGCCGCGTACCGTTCCTCGCCACGGGATGGATGGCCGATGGCTTCCGCGGCCATCTCTCCCGTCCGCAACGCAAAGAAGATTCCCTGACCCGTGAACGGTTCCATCACCCGTAGCGCGTCGCCGGCGAGGAAGACGCCATGTCCAGCGGCCCGGTTCGGCGGTGCCTGGAGCGGATGCGCACTCCGCAGGGGTTCGAGTGGTTCGGGCCCCACCCCCAACTCGCGGAAATGGGGGTTCTGCCAGACGGTATGGGCAAAGAGCGCTTCGCAGTCATGGTGGAATCGCGCGGCCCACGGGCCGGTTACGATGCACAAATTGGTACGCTCGGTGTCCACGCGCACCAGACCGCAGTAGCCGCCCCGGAACAAATGCAGCTGCACCCGGTGGTCCAACGTCACTGGGGCGCGAAAATGGGATTGAAAGGCAACGTGTTGGTGGCTTCCACGTCGAGGGCGAGCCAAGCCGGCTTTGCGCGCAACCACCGAATGTCGCCCGTCAGCGCCGATGATAGCTATTCGGGCGACGTACTCTCCGCAACTGGTCACCACTCGTCGATTGACCAAAACGTCATGGACAGTGTCGTTTTCGATGGCATGCACCCCGCACGACCGCGCGTGATCGAGCAACGCCGCATCCAGGAGACTGCGGCGGATGGCCACCGTCGGGCGCGGCAGAGGGACGGTGAGGGTGTGACGGCTCATTGTGGTGAAGCTGGCGCCTTCAATCATTTGGTGTGGCAACTCCTGTATCTTCCACGCCACGCCGAGTCGTTCCAAGACCGGCCAGCAATTCGGGTTGATGACATCACCGCAGACCTTGTGGCGTGGAAACCGGGCGTGCTCGACCAGCGCGACCCGCAGACCCCGTTGCGCGCAGCACGCGGCGGCGGTCGCGCCGGCCGGGCCGCCGCCGACCACGATCACGTCGAACTCATTCATGACGGGCGAGAACGAGGCTCGCGTTGATGCCACCGAAGCCAAAGCTGTTCGATAGAATCCGGTCTACCCGCGCGGGCCGACCCCGCTCGGGAATGTAATCCAGATCACATTTGGGATCGGGGTGCTGTAGGTTGAGGGTCGGGGGCAGGTAATCATGCTGTAGCGCCAAGGCACAGAGGGCCAACTCGATTGCACCCGACGCGCCCAGTGCATGGGCGTGAAACGGCTTGGTGGAACTGACAGGGATCCGATGGGCGTGCCCGCCAAAAACCTGCTTCAAGGCCAGCGTTTCCGCGGCGTCACCCAGCGGCGTGCCCGTGGCGTGGGCATTGATGTAATCGATGTGCGTCGGGGACACACGCGCATCGGCGAGCGCGTTGCGAATGCACCGGGCCGCGCAGGATCCGTCCGGGCGGGGTGCCAACATGTGATAGGCGTCATTGTTGGAGGCGTAGCCGAGGATCTCGGCGTAAATGTGCGCGCCTCGCCAGAGCGCGTGGCGGCGCTCTTCGAGGATGAACATTGCCGCCCCTTCACCCATGACAAACCCGTCACGCGTCACATCGAACGGCCGGCAGGCACCAGCCGGATCAATGTTGTTCTTACTCAGGGCATGAAGCACGTCAAACGCGCCAAACGTCAACGGCGCCAATGGTGCTTCGGCCGCGCCGGCCACCATCGCCAGCGCCTGACCTCCCCGGATCAACCGGAACGCTTCTCCCAACGCAATTGCGCCGGAGCCACAGCTATTCGAATTCGTGTGACCCGGTCCGGTGAAGCCAAATTCCATCGCGACGTGGGAACCGCCGGAGCCGCCGAACACGAGGAATGCCAGGGCCGGATTCACGGCGCGGATGCCCTGGCGCATGAACAACTCGTGCTGATGCTCGGCCAGCGCCACACCGCCCAATGCGGTGCCGGTGCAGACGCCGATCTGCGGGTGGGGCGGAGATTCCGAGGAGAGCGGTCGGCCGGATTGGTTCGAGTCGTCCAGGGCCATTTTCGCGGCCACGAGCGCAAACTGCGCGAATCGATCCAGCCGTTTCACGCGCCGCGCAGGGAAATATGCCAACGGATCGAAATCGGTCACCTCGCCGGCGATCTGGGAGTCGAACGGGGATGGATCGAAGTGGCTGATGCGTCGAACGCCAGACGCGCCGCGCACGATTCCCTGCCACAGTCCGTCTTTGCCACTGCCGATGGCGGTGATGGCCCCGATACCGGTGATGACGACGCGTGGCAAGATGGTTTCCATACGTCAGGACTACTCAGATCGCGTTCTGTTCCAGATACGTCTTGAAACCGGACAACGTGCGCGCAGCGATGGGACGGATGAACATGTTGCACAGCACGTGGTGTGCGAACCAGCGGCCAAGCGCTGAGGGGCGATCGAGATCGTGAGTAATGCTGACCAAGACGCCGTCGGGCGTGGGTGTGTATGTCCACCGGACCTTCATCCCGCGCGTGAACGCCTGGAGATGCTCGAAGTGCAATTCCGGGGTGCTCGGGTCGACCTTGAAGCGAGAGGTCCATTGAACGGGCAGCCAGCCGCGTCGCGCCGCCATTTTCACGACCAGGCCATCATCACCGACACTCAGGATACGAATCCAGCGATAGTGCGGCAGCACCTTCGGCCAGAGCAACAAGTTGGATGTTTCCTGGAAAATCCTCGCCAGCGGGGCCTTGATGACGATGGAGTTCTCGGCGCGTACGCTCATGGGTGTCCCACAATTGCCATGCGAAAGAACCGGTGGCGACGGATGATGAAGCGGCGCAGACCCGCTTGCGCGGCCATCGCGCGCAGTTCGGCGACGCTGAAGGCGCGTTCGCAGGACGCCGGGGCGTCGAAACGCGCAATCGGATTCCGGATGATGGTACGCGCCATGAGTTTGCTCAGTCCGACCGCGAGCCGATTCCTCCGCAGATCGTTGACGATATAACCAACCCGCGCAATATCGTGGATGCGACGGAGGATTGCAACCACATTGGCCTCGGAGAAGTGGTGCAACGCCAACGAACAAAACACGACGTCGAAGCTGGCCGCCGCGTAGGGCAGTGCCAGCAGGTCGTGCTGTTCGATTTGAATCTCGGGCCATGCGGCGCACTGCTCGCGCGCAATCGAGACGATTTCGGGATTCCCGTCCACGGCCGTGATCTCGACACCGACGCGTTGCTGGCGCGTCCAGCGGGCGATGGCTCGGGGGACATCCGCGCCGCCCGTAGCCAGATCCAGGATCGTGACGGGGTTCAGCGGCGCGATCTCCAGGAGTTCATCCAGATAACCCAGCGCGATGCGATGGCCGCCCAGGAAGCGGTTGATGTCGTCCAGTACACGGAGATCGGCGCGGAGCAGCGCCGCGTCGTTCCCGCGACGGTCCATGATTTCGGGGACATGGGGATCGAACCGGCGCGGAGGGACGAACAGGCTCATGGCGATTTCAGCGACAAGACAGCCAGCATCCGTCCCGTATGCCCTTGTTCCGCGCGGTACGAGAAGTAGCGGTCGAGATGGCAGGCAGTACAGACGCGCGGGTTGTGGATATCCCGGACGCCCGCTTCGCGAAGTTGTGCTTCGATGCCGCTCCAAAGGTTCATCTCGTAGTGACACGGGCCGATGGATGGGCCGATCAACGCCAGGCAATCGCCGGGGTTCGTGCCGAACCGTTGCGTCATCATCGTCAGCGTATTTCCAACGATATTTGCGAGTGTGCCCTTCTTTCCGGAGTGGACAAGGGCGATGGCGGGGGTGTGTCGATCCACGAGGAACACGGCGGCGCAATCGGCGCAGCGAATCACCAGCGGGAGATCTTTCGCGGCGGTCACCAGCGCGTCGACCATCGGCACGCGTTCGCCGGTGGTCTCGAAGACGGCAGCCACTCCGCTTCCGTGGGTTTGTTCCGCAGAAGCGAATCGGTTGAATGGGAACCCGAGCGTCGCCAGGGCCTGGGCTTCAAAATCATCCGCCTTGGTGTCTTCGCTGGTACGCAGGGTGAACGCGTGGGTGACAAAGGGGATCCGGCGGAGCGGGGCGAAGGTTTCAAACGGCATGGCTCAATTGGCCATACGCACGGTCATACCGGTGACGCGTTCGAGCGTGGCGATGGCGACGTTGTAGTCGTGGAGCGCCTGAATCTCATTGGAGCGGGCCTCGGTGAGGGCCGTCTGGGCGCTGAGAACATCCAGTTGCGTGCCCGTACCGGCGCGGAAGCGCGCTTCGGCCAGCCGCAGGCTTTCCTCGGCTTCCTCGACCGTTTTCTTTTGGGCTTCGATCAGTTCCAATGTTTGCAGGTAATCGGAATAGGCTTGGCGGACTTCCAGTTCCACCTGGCGGTGCGTGTCGGCGTAATCGAGGTTGGCCTCCTGCAATTGCGCGCGAGCCTCCGTGATTTTCCCGCGCGTGAGCATGCCGTCGAACAGCGCCCAACTCATGTTGGCGCCCAACGTCCAGCCCTCACGGGTATCCCCCGGATCATTGGCGAAGGTGTAGTCGTGCCATCCGTAATTGCCGAACACGGACGCCTGGGGTTTGTAGCCGGACGAGGCGACCTGAACATTGGCTTTGGCGACAGCGATTTGTCGATCCGCCTGAAGCAATTCGGGGCGACGTTGGATCGCCTGCTCGAGGGCGGTGGCCAACTCCCAATCCCGGTGTTCATACACCAGTTTCCCGTCAAAGTTGATCGGGGTAAACGCATTCGTCTGGTTCGGGGCGTCGATGGCCAGCAATTTCACCAGGGACTCCTTCGAGATCCGAAGATCGTTCTGGGCGCGGATAAGCGGTGGCTTGGCATTCTCCAATTCGACTTCGGCGCGCAGCACGTTGAAGCGCGGGACGGACCCCACATCAAACCGCGACTGGGCGTCATGGAGTTGTTCTTCCAGGAGGGTGACCGATTGTTCGCGGACATCGACCAGCGCCACGTCGAGGAGGATCTGGTAAAAATCCTTCCGCACGTCCAGGATCGTATCGGCGACAGCACTCTGGAACCCCAAGGCGGCGATCTGATCGGATAGTTTCGCGGCACGGAGGGCGGCATTGACACGCCCGCCGGCGTAGATCAGTTGCGAGATCTCAACCACGGCCGTCCACGGCTGCTCCTGGTTTTTGAAGAGTGTGCTGGGATTGTTGGTTGCAGAACCGCTTGCGGAAAATGGAAACGCATCGATGGCATGCCTGTCAATGTCCTCGTACGAGCCCGAGGCCGTGACCTGCGGGAACGCTTGCGCGCGGACTTCGACGATGATGCCCTGGTTCCGGCGGATTTCTTCCCTGGCTTTGAGGATGGTCGGGTTTTGCCGGAGGGCGAGGTTGATGCAATCCTGGAGCTTCAGGGTCTCGGGGACCGCGTTGGTAGACGCGGCGTGGGTCGGCCCCGTGGCGGATACGATCAGGGAAGCGGCCACCAGGCCGCGGAGGAGTCTGGTCATGGTGTCGAGCTCACGGTAGTCGGTTGGTCTGAAAGGAGTTTGTGAAAGTCATCCGGGGAACAGCGGTAATTGTGCTCGGCGTTTTGCTCGGCTTCCACCGCTTTTTGATGCAACTCCGGATCTTTGGTTTCCAGAAAAACGCGGATCAACCCATAGTAGGCCAGACAGATATGAGTGCGGACAATGGCGCAGTCCAGATTCAGGCGAGGTTCTCCCTGGTTCATGATGACGGCGCAACCTTCCTTGTCGATCTGCCGGTAGATATCCGCGAGCAGCCGTAGCGCCTGTGTGCGACTACCGTCGAGCAACAACGCTTGCAGGAGGGCGATGCCGGCCTCTTCGGCATGGCCGGTCGACAGATAGACGGACGCGATGCTCAGGTAGGCATCCGGGTTCGTGGGCGCGAGATGGCGCATGTAGAGGTAGGCATCCAGCGCCTTCTGGTATTCCGACATGCGCATATAGGAGATTCCCAGATTCCAGTAAATCTCGTGGTTGCCGATGTCCGGGATGCTGTTCGGATCGCGCCCGCGCCTCAATTCTTTCTGGCGATTGTCGACATTGAATTCCTTGTCGAGCGGCACGGCATTCGACAGCGCTTCCACTGATTTCTGATACCATGGCATGCTTTGCGCCGAGGGCACCAGCGTCACACCATCGGCGGCATGCTGGGCGTAGGTGTCGCCCTTGATGCGATAGTAGGCGCCGAGATGGAGCAGGACGATCTGGGTCTTGTCCGTGACCTGACGGGCCTTTTCGCCTTCTTCGATGATGCGATCGATATTCTTTCCCTCGGGATCTTTCTCGTAGAGGGCGAATGCCAAGGACTTGTGGGTCTTGAAACTGTTGGGACACGTCTCGACGGCCTTCGTCCACAACGTCTCATCATCCTTCCAGTCGTCGTTGCGGTTGAAGGCGCGCACGCCGTAGGCGACGACGATCAGGCTCAACGCCGTGCGCGCGACGACCTGCAGCCAGATCCGTTGCGCCCAGGGGGAGACATCCAGGTTGGGGATGAGACGACGGCCGATTGAATAGACGGCGATCACGGCGCAACCGCAGAATCCGATCGACGGGAGGTATAGAAACCGTTCGGCCATGATGCTGCCGATGCACCACGAGGTTTTGTCGAACAGCGACTGGCCAAACGTCGGATTGGGGATCAGGTTGGAGGAGGGTAGCAGCGTGCCGAAGAAAAAGAACACGAAGAAAAACAGCGGTTTGTTGCGGTGATAATTACGGATCGCCACCAGCAACACGATGACGATGGACACGAGTGCGACGACGGCCTTCCAGTCTTCCCACGTGTTGAAATGCCAGTTCACGATGGGGATTTGATTGTAGGAGTAGTCGCAGGACAACTGTTGCGGCCACAGCAGCAGCCAGAAATATCTACCGATCACCTTGATGGCCGTGATGCGCGCGGTCCAGAAGCCCACACTCGGCATGGCCAGCGGGTTGTCGACCCAGGGCAATTCCGGCGGGCGCAATTGTCCAAAAATCTGGCTGCGGACATAGAACATCGTCAGAATGGGCGCGAGCAGCACCACGTAGCCTCTGAGCGCGAAGCCCGAGAAGTTCGAGACGAGATTGACGAACCAATTGGGCTGGTTGCGGCGCAGGCGGTACAAAAAGTCGTAGAGCATGATCACGCCGAACACGACCACGCCCGATTCCTTGCAAAACACGCTGACGGTAGTCGTCAGCATCAGGATCGTCAGCGGCAACATTTTGCTCCACCCCCCGGCGAGGCAGGCCAACGCGACCGTGCTGGCGCCGAGCGCCACGAGCGCCAGGGAGATGGCCAAACCGCTTTGCAGACTGGCTGGGAGGAGAGTCGGGTGTTTCCAACTGACGAGTACGAATGCCAACAGGAAGGCACAGATTGCGCCCGCCACGAGCACCGGCTTGCGTTCGGGTTTGGTTTTTCTTTCGGCAGTCGTGCTTTTGACGTAGCAGAGAAAGCCGACCAAGACCCACAGCGTCGTGAAGAGGTCGGCGCGTCCGACGATGTTGGCCACCGACTCGGTGGCGACGGGGTGAGTACCGAACAGGGCGGCCACGAAAAACGCCGGCCAAAGCCGTTCCATCAGGACCAGCACCGCAAAGTAGACAAACACTGAGTTCGCCCAATGCAGGATGAAGTTGATCCAGTGGTAGCCGGCGGCGTGAGCCCCATTGCCGAGGGTGCTGTAGTTGAACAGATACGACAGTGTCGTCAGTGGACGGTACAGGCCGCTGACGGCCTTCGGCCACCAGTAGTCCTGGGTGAAGATAAGGTGGAGGTTGTTCTGGTTGGCCTCGCGCAGGCGCGGATCCTCGAGAATGATGAACTTATTGTCCAGCGCGAACCCCGTGTTGTACAACGTGTTGCAGTAGGTGAACAGCACGATGGCCCCGAGCACGAAAACGACCGCGACGTGGGGAAGGAGCCCGACCGATGGCCACAGCCTGGTTTTCAGAGCCGGTTCAGGCTCGGGCTGTTGCGCTTTGCGTGTCACGGGTACGGATGATGTTTTTTTTGGACTCATCGGTGCGATGCGAGCCCCCTTCAACGCTCGCTCGGTCAAATCGGTGGCTGGAAGTGTGTCAGCAGGCTGGCGCAAAGTCAAAAAGGTTTTGCAGGCGACCCCCGGCGCGCCAGAATCAACGCCCACGATGGGCGGCACCCATACTTGTCGCACGGACGGCTGAAGTTATCTCGATTCGGAGAACTGATCGATCGGCCCGGTGAGACGGCGGATCGCTTTCCTCTGGTGGCGTGGGGGTCGAGAACTCGTTCTACTGTCGCCCGGTGGCCCGTGCGCGGCGACCAAGAAAGTCGTGCCGGTCACGGAAAACACCGCCGGCCCGTGGCATTGCAAAAAAATCTTGCCTTCTTGGGGTGTGTGTGCGGTAATGCGGGAAGCTTCAGATTTTGCATGGGTGCGACCAGAACCGTTTAGTCTGGCGCGCCGATGCGCTTCACCCCGGCTGAGGCATTGATCAAGGAGGAGCGCCGTTATGTCTACTGCCTTCGATACTGGCAACACTGGTTTCATGCTCGTGGCGACGAGTCTGGTCATGCTCATGACTCCGGGGCTGGCTTTCTTCTACGGCGGGCTGGTCAGCCGCAAGAATGTGCTCGCCATTATGATCCAAAGTTTCGTTTCGATGGGGGTCACAACCGTTATTTGGTTCGCCTTCGGCTACTCGCTGTGTTTCAGCGGCGGCCAGGGCGGCATCATCGGCAATCTCGACCACGCCTTTTTTCGGGGACTGAACCCGATGGACGCCTTCACCGGTTCCAAGACGATTCCCCTGTTCGTGCTGATCGCCTACCAGATGATGTTCGCCCAGATTACCCCGGCCCTGATTACCGGCGCGTTTACGAACCGCGTGCGATTCCCGGCCTACCTGATCTTTTTGGTTGTCTGGCTGGTGCTGGTGTATTTCCCGATGGTGCACATGATTTGGGGCGGTGGACTGCTGGCGCAATGGGGCGTACTGGATTTTGCCGGCGGGATTGTGGTGCACTGCATTGCCGGGTTTGCCGCGCTGGCCTCGGTGATGTTTGTCGGCCGGCGCCGGATTCCGGAACCTCCCGGGCCGCACAGTATTCCGCTGGTGGCACTGGGCACGGGACTGCTCTGGTTCGGCTGGTACGGGTTCAACGCCGGCAGCGAGTTGCGGGTTGACGCTGTGACGTCGCTGGCATTTCTCAATACCGATGTCGCGGCTTCGTTCGCGGCGATTGTGTGGCTGATCGTGGCGTGGGTCTTCGAGAAGAAACCGAAGTTCGTCGGGTTGCTGACCGGATCAATTGCCGGTCTGGCTGCCGTTACGCCGGCGGCCGGTTACGTGACCACGCCGACCGCGGCCGTGATCGGCATTGCGGCCAGTCTGGTCTGTTATTTTGCGATCAACTTGAAGAACCGGCTGGGCTGGGATGACGCCCTCGATGTCTGGGGCGTGCACGGCGTGGGGGGAGTGCTCGGCGTGATTTGTCTGGGGCTGTTCGCCGACAAAACGATGAACGACTCCGGCGCCAACGGCTTGTTCAACGGCGACAGCAGTTTCTTCATGAAGGAATGTGTCGCCGTGGTGGGCGCGGCTGTGTACGCGTTCGTGTTCACCTACGTCATGCTCTGGATCATCAACAAGTTCACCCGCGTGCAAGTCACGGTCGAGGAAGAAGAGCTGGGTCTTGATGAAGCCCTGCACGGCGAAAAGGCTTACATCTAGTCTTGGGATAAGCTTCATGTGACATGTAGGCGCACCGTTGTCATGTTGATGGCGTCTCGCGGACTCGGCTTCGGGTGCACAGGCCAAAGCCTGCGCACACCCATTGAATCCGCTTTGACAAGGCGCTAGAATCAACGCCCACCATGGCCAGCGCCTCCATACTGGTCGGCACGGCCGGCTGGAGTTATCCCGATTGGGAGAACCTTGTGTATCCGCCCGGCCAGACGGCGGATCGGCTGCGGCTGGTGGCGCGGTATCTCGATTGCGTGGAAGTCGACAGCTCGTTTTATCATCCGCCGGCGGCCCGAGCGGCGGAGGGTTGGGTCCGGGCCCTCGAAAGCCAGCCGCAATTTCGTTTCCTGGCCAAGGCATGGCAACGGTTTACGCACGAGCGTTCGTCACCTTGGACAAGGGCGGAATTTGACCTGTTCACTACCGGCTTGGAACCCCTGCGCGAGAGCGGACGGCTTGATTCGTTGCTGTTCCAGTTCCCGTGGTCATTTCGGAATGATGCGCGAAATCGTGACTGGCTCCGGGCGATTGCCAACGATTTTGCGGACTGGCCGATGTCGGTCGAAGTTCGACACGACTCGTGGCTGGCGGATGAGACGTTCGAGTTTCTGCGCGAACGACGGATCGCGTTTTGCAACATCGACCAACCTCTGCTGGCCCATTGCATCCCGCCGACGGCGCATGCGACCGCGGAGATCGGCTACTTCCGGCTGCACGGGCGCAATGCCAAGAACTGGTTCCGGGAAAAACAGGATGTGTACGGCGGTCGGTACGATTACCTGTACTCCGCGGCGGAACTGGACGACCTGCTCGCGCATATCACGAAGATTGCGGGGCGGACGAAGAAAACGTTTGCTGTGTTCAACAATCACAAGGACGCCAAAGCGTTTTCCAACGCGCTGCAGGTGAAGGCGCGTCTGACGCCAGCGGTCGCAGTCCGCGCGCCCGTGGCGTTACGGGCGCGCTATCCGACCGTCCGAGACAGTACCGTCGCGGACGGCGACGAGCAGTTGCCGTTGGTGTGACGGCGGCGGGAGAAAGTGGCCAGCCCTTGTACCGCAAGGGCACCGGGCTTACTGAGCTGCTTGCAGGCGCGCGAGTGCGCTTCGTGCCAGGGCGAAATCGGGCTTGATCCGCAACGCCTGCTGAAAATGCTCGATTGCTTCCGGTATCCTGCCCGCCTGCCCCAGGGCGATACCCAGATTGTAGTGCGCCACAGCATTATCGGGTTCGATTCGCAACGCTTCTTGATACTGTTTGATGGCATCCTCGGACTTTCCAAGCCCCGCCAGAATTACCCCCAAGCTGCTGTGCGCCCCGGCGTAATCGGGCTTGATCCGCAGGGCCTGCTCGTAGTGTACAATCGCCTCCGTCACCCGGTGGACCTGCGCCAGAGCGGATCCCAGATTGTAGTGGACTTCGGCGAGGTCGGGTCTGATCCGCAGGGCCTGTTGGTAGTGGGCGATGGCATCCTCCATCCTACCCATTTGCGCCAACGCGACCGCGAGGTTGTTGTGCACATCGGCGAGATCGGGTTTGATCCGCAGGGCCTGTTGGTAGTGGGCGATGGCATCTTCCATCTTCCCCGTTTGCGCCAACGCGAGCGCGAGGTTGTTGTGCACATCGGCGAAATCGGGTTTGATCCGCAGCGCCTGCTCGTAATGGGCGATAGCTTCATCCGTCTTACCTGTTTGTGCCAAAGCCATCCCCAGGTTGTTGTGCGCATCAGCGTAATCGGGATCGATCCGCAGGGCCTGTTGGTAGTGGGCGATGGCGTCGTCCATCTTCCCCGTTTGCGCCAACGCCATCCCCAGATTGTTGTGGGCGTCAGCGTAATCGGGATCGATTCGCACGGCCTGTTGGAACAGCTCCACAGTCTCCGACATCCTGCCCAGTTCATGCATGGAAGTTCCGGCGGAATCGTATGCGTTGGCGCAACGCTCGGCGCTGGCTAACAGGCTAAACGCCACCGAGAAGCCCAAGAGCAGGCCCCAACCACAACGGGCGGCACGCCGCCAGCCCGTCTGGTCAGCCAGAGCCCGCTCCAAACCAAGCAGGCCAATCACCGCCAGCAACACCAGCGTGGGAAGGATTTCCAGCTCAAAGCGATTGGCCGTGAAATAGTACAGGTCAATAACCAATGCGCAAACGCCGAAGAACACAGCGCCCAGTGCGATGAACCCGTGAAGCGGGGAGCGCGCCTCCCCTGTCCGTCCGCGCCACGCCAACGGCAACGCCAACGCCAGCCATACCACAGGGATGTTGGTCAAGATACCAAAGGGACTCTCCACCGACCCATGCCCTGCGGGCAGGTGTGGCACGGCGATGCCGCGCACGAAGGGGAAATGACGGCGCCACCGAACCGGTTCGAGGAAATACACGCAGAAATTGAACCACAGGTATCGCCAACTGAAAAACTGCTGCGGCGCCCGCTGGTCCGCCAGCAACTGATAGTGAATGCCGAATTCGAAGGGGTTATCGAACCGCCGCGCGTTGTAGAGCATCAACCCGGACGCGATCAGGCTAATGGGGACGGTCGCCGCCAGCAGCACCGGCCAAACCCTGCGACGGTCGCGCCACTGCTGTATCGCCGGCCCGAGGAGGATGATCGCGCCAAACACCAATGTGGGTCGCGCTCCCAAGGCCAGCCCGTAGGTCAGGCTTGCCGCCGCAGTCCACAACCATCTGCGATCCGGCTCGTGCAAGGCGCGATAGATCGCCCCGAGCGCCAGGATCGTCAGCATGTACGCACAACTGATGGCGACCTCGTAAACCGAGGACCGCGGCAACAGCATCGGCACGCCCGTCGCCAGTCCCAGCGCCAGTGCGCCGGCAGCGACGACCCAGGTGCTCACGTCCGGAAAATGGCGCCGCCTCACCGCGGCCAGTATGCCCACACTGCCGAGAAAGCCCAGGGCACAAAAGAGCACCACGGCCTGTGCGTCATAAAGGTAATGGCCGGTCAGCGCGACAAACGGCCAAAACAACAGCACGGCGGGCGTGACCCCAAAGTACAGGTACATTTTGCCGTTGTAATAACTCAGGTCGTAGAGCTTGAATTTTGCGGTCCGGTAGGGAGCGTTGGCGGCTGGGTCGTAGGGGTTCGGAAGTCGCGTGAGTCCGTACGGCACGTCCACGTTCACGTTGAGCTGGCCGGCCTGAAAACCCTGGACCAGTTCATTGTAGTACGAGTGGGCAGCCAGTTGGTCCGTCGTTGCCGTGAAGCCGGAGTAAGCCCCAGAGGCGTAGGCCCCAACGACCAGGACACACAGTGCGGCCAGTACTTTCCATTCGTTTTTCATCGGGCTGCCGGCCTCGGTGTGGGCGGAGCCGAAGCGAAACGATCATTCCGTTCTGGTTGTGCGGTCAGTATTTTCCCCCCGAACCCCGGCAAGTGTAGTGCTCGCAGGCGTTGCGTGGCAAGCCGGTTGGCGATTGTCGCCATCGACTTGCCTGACATTGACGAGACCGGCGAGCCATGGCGACGAGCAGTTGCCCTTGGTGTGACGGTTGCAGGAGAATTCGGACGCGCTATCCTGACATTACGCGTGCTTGCGTCTGAGGAACGCGACGAGCGATGCACCACCGAGTGCGGCCAGCGGAAAGGCGGACGGCTCAGGAATGAACTCGAAATTGTCCATGACAAATGGGTTCCCCGCTATATCTTGCCGCCAGTTCCCGCTTGAAAGCCGCCCCCGCCACTCAATCGACTTCAATAATCATGGCAGTGTAGCCTCCGGTCATCCCCCCAAGGCTGGACTTCGACAGGGGATGTCGAAGAGAGAGAATGTCGATTTCTACACCGCCAGGTCAATCTCCGGCCGATTGCGGGCTGTGTCAATCCGCAGCCCGATGAAGCCTCACGGTTTGTCTTCGTGATAGGGCTTCTTCTGTTCGTAGAGACTGAGCTGCTGGCGGGCTTTCTTCGAGGCATCGTTCGACAGGGTGGAGTCCAGGTATTTGGTCTGCCATTTGACGGCGTCGTCAAAGTCGCCCTTCTCGGCGCAGGCCGCGGCCAGCGTGCCGAGATAGGACGGAGTTCTCCATTCTGACCGTTCACAGGCCTTCGTTGCGTACGCGACGGCCTGTTTCCCATTCCGAAGATTAGGGTTGGGGCAGACAGCCAACAGCCAGGCGAGATTGATGCAGGCCTCCACGTATTCCGGGTTGAGACGGATGGCCTCGGTGTAGTCGGCGATGGCCTTATCCCAGTCGCCTTTGAGGTTGTGGGCGATCCCCCTGTTGTAATAGGCCTCCACGTACTCCGGGTTAAGACGGATGGCCTCGTTGAAATCGGCGACGGACTTGTCCCCGTCGCCCGTGTGGGCGTAGGAAACCCCCCGGTTGTTGTAGGCACCGGCATATTTCGGCTTGAGCTGGATAACTTCGCTGAACTCTGCGATGGCGAGATCGTAATCCTGCCGACGGATTGCATCCACACCTCTCTCATAGGCCTTCGATGACCGGTAGTTCCTGCACCCCGGGCCCGCCAACAGCAACAGGAGGAGAATCCCCAGCGATGGCAGTCTTGTGAAAAGCCGACGCCTTTGTTTGTTGACGGTGTCGTCGGTCATGGCAACAGGCCACATCCCCAGTTCTTTGAATTGGTATTCGTTCCTTGTAGCTCGGAGATTGTTTTCCGGGCGTTCCTGGCGACGTACCCCGGTTTATCATTCAGCAACGGTTCGAGGTGCGGAACGTCAGCCTTATCTCCTAATTATTCCACACCGACAACGAACCACATACGCAGACGGTTCATACCAAGGCGTGTACCATCTTGGGAAAACGAAGACAAGTTTGAAATTGGGCTCCCGGCCGCAGTTCCTGTTCGACGTGTGACCGCCCCGGTTGCGCGGCATTGGATGTCTTATCGGTGTTCGTAGTTGAATTATTATTTGGTCATGATATTCTCCTGCGTCATAAGTAAGTTCTTACTTGGTGTTGTGATCGAGGAACGCAATCGATTGGATTGGTAGGGGACCGTCAGACAGATGACTTCTTCAACGTTTATGGTCATTTGGGAAGGTCTTCAAACGATCGCGGCCACAGTTCTTTGACATAGGGGAAAGAGTCACGGCGATTCACCCCGACATCCGTTGTCGGGGCAGGGAGCGCTGCGGCTACCCTTCGACAAGCTCAGGGCAGGCAGGGTGGCCCGTATACGTAAGACTGCGAAACGAAGCCAATCTGTTGGAGTGTTGGACGGTGTGGATTAGCTTGAGGGGCAAGGCGTTAGCAGTCTAAGTGTGTCAATTTGGCACATAGCTTCGTTTCTTCAGGTTTGCGGGGTTGTTAGTCGATAATCTTTGTCCCGGGAGGGGTGGCGAGCATGGAAAATGCGGTGCATCGGGACGGCTACGCTCTTAGATTCCCTCGTGAGGGGGCCAATAGTAAGGACGCGCGTCCGGCGATGCTGGAAAAAATACTCGTACCGAGCGATCTATCCGACGAATCGAATTCCGTCATTCCGTACGCGGTGACGCTGGCGCAGGCGTTTCAGAGCAAGTTGTACCTGCTGCACGTGATGGATCCCGCCTCGCTGAAGGGACCGGAGAACCTCCTGGATTTTCCGAGGTTGACCAGGATGTTGGCGCTGGACGTGAATGGCCTCGATCTGCCGTCGCTGAAGAAGAACGTGCCGGTCGCGAAGATGTACCTTTACAAGAAGGACCGCGCGGAGGCGATTGCGGAATCGGCGGTGAGCAAGAAGGTCGATCTCATCTGCATGGCCTCCAACAAGGACGGGGTCAACCTGTCCTGGTGGTCGGTCGGAAGTATCATCGAGTCGATCATCGACACGACGCCGTGCCATGTGCTTTGCATTCGCGGGCGGCCGATCAAGGACAAGGACTGGAAACGTCCGCGGTTCAAGCACGTGCTTTCACTAACGGAGCTGGGATCGGCGGGAGCGGAGACGTTCGTGAAGGTGCTGCCGCTGGTGCACAAGTTTAACAGCATGCTGCATGTGTTTCCGCTGGTGACGGGTCGCACAGCCAAATCGCACGAAGTCGATCCCCTGCGGGAGGTCGCGCAGATCAATCCCGCGCAGACCAATATCCTGTTGTTCGCCAAGCCCGACAGACGGTTGCGGAACCTGCTTGATTTCGTCAAGAAGACGCCCATCGATCTCATCGTGATGGCTCCGAACACGCGGGCGACATTCTCGAATCGGCTGGTGAATGATGTACTCGTCAAGCTCCTGCGGGCGACGGACAGTCCCGTGCTACTTCTGCGCTGAGAGGACGCTTTCGATGGCGCGCCGGTGGGCCGCGGGGAGTGCCAGGGCTTTCAGTTGTGCACGGGCGGCCCATCGCCATTCGCCGTTGGACCAGAATTTCGTGATCGGGACGCACGCGTACACTTGGAAGACGATTCGCCGATGCGTGATTGTGTGACGCAGTTCGTGGATGCGATGACCCACGCGGAACAAACGCGCATCGGCTGCCGGCAGCTCCCAAAAGTCTGCCAGTAGACCCTGACGAGGTCTGCGTTTCAGCAGAATCCGGTTCCCGCTCTTCACGAACGCAGCTTTGGCCACGACGTGCACGGTTTGTAGTTTGTCGCCGCGGTTCGGGAGTTGCTCGACCAGTCCGCGCGCCCGCGCCGCACAGACCCGGCGCATCGGGCACGTGTCGCAATGCGGAGCGGCAGGCGTGCACACCAGGGCGCCGAGTTCCATCAACGCCTGGTTGAAGTCCCCCGGATCGGTGTCGGGAAGCAGGTCTTCGGCGAGCGTCCAGAGCGATTGCAGCGTACGCGGGGACTTCACGCTGGCGGGGATCGCGAAGATTCGCGCGAACACGCGGGCCACGTTTCCATCGACGAGCGGCACGCGCTCGCCGAACGCGATGCTGGCAATGGCGCCCGCCGTGTAACGGCCGATTCCCGGCAGCGCGCACAGACCGTCGACGGTGTGAGGCAGTTGGCCGTCGCGTTCGCGCACGACTGCTTGCGCGGCCCGGTGCAGGTTCCGCGCGCGCGAGTAGTAGCCGAGCCCTTCCCACAATTTCAGCACACGGTCGTCCGAGGCACGGGCCAGCGACTGGATGGTCGGGAACGCCTGCAACCAGCGGGCGTAATAAGGGCGGACGGTTTCGACCCGTGTTTGTTGGAGCATGATTTCACTGACCCAAATGCGGTACGGGTCGCGCGTGGACCGCCAGGGAAGCTTCCTGTGGTGACGCCGGTACCAGCGCGGGAGATCGTGATGGAACGCCCGACGCACTCCGGTGTTGACCCGCACGGCATGTGTGTGGAATCGTGTCGCCATGGCCGAGCGCACATCCTACACGTGCAAGCTGGATGCTGACAAGATTCCGCAGTTGAAACAGGACCTGGAAGCGCGCGGGTTTATGTTTCGCGACCTTCCGTACGCGCACTTTGCAGCAGAGCATCGCGGCGAAAAGGTCAACGTCGCAATGTACACCAGCGGCAAGCTGGTCGTGCAGGGGAAGGGGACGACGGATTTCGTGCAATTCTACCTCGAACCGCAATTGCTGGGCGAGGCGAAGCTCGGTTACGAACACATTCTCGATCCGACGATGCTGGAACCGCGCATCGGGGTGGACGAAAGCGGCAAGGGCGATTTCTTCGGGCCATTGGTGATCGCGGGCGCGTTTCTCAACGAAGCGGCTGCGTATAACATGATGGAAATCGGCGTGCGCGACAGCAAGATGATCAAGAGTGACGCGCGGATTGCCGAGATCGCGAAGCAGATTCGGCTGACGGAGGGGTGCGTAACGGATGTTGTCTCCATCGGGCCGGAGAAGTACAATGAGCTTCAAGCGCGGATGGGAAGCGTCAACAATTTGCTGGGTTGGGGCCATGCGCGAGTGATTGAAGATCTGCTGGGTCGGGTGGACAGCCCGAAGGCAATCTCCGACCAGTTTGGCAACAAGCAGATCATTGAGAAGGCGCTGATGGAGCGCGGGCGGAAGATCGAACTGGTGCAACGCCACAAGGCCGAGAGCGATCTGGCGGTGGCTGCGGCGTCGATCATCGCGCGGAACGAATTCGTGATGAGGCTGCGGAAGTTGGGGAAGGAATACGGCGTGGAGCTGCCCAAGGGCGCGTCCGCAGCGGTGGAAGCGGCAGGGGTCGAATTGGTGAAGAAACACGGGCGGGAGGTGTTGGGGAAGGTGGCCAAAATGCATTTTCGCACGTCACAGAAAGTGTTGGAAGGAGCGTCGAAATGAAGGGCTTTATCATTGCCGTGATCGTGCTGGCGATTGGGTACGGGGCTGTCCAGTGGATGGAAATATTCAAGGCGAACTCTGACTTTGCCGAGAAGGTGGACGGTCAACTCAATTTTGTCGACGAGCGTTCGATGGACACGGTGAAGCAGAGTGTTGTCGGCGACGCGAAGGCGCTGGGGATTGAGATCACGACCAACAACGTACGCATTACGTATGAGGACACGGAACAGCAGTCGGTCGCGCAAGGCCTGGTCAGCAAGAAGATCGGTGTGGATTTCATCAACAAACGCGTGAGTATCACGGTGGATTACGTTCAGCGTATTCTGGGGATTCCCAGCCACCAGAGCGTCACGCAAACACGGATTCGGCAGATACAAGCCCCGCGCAAGCAGTCCAGCCCGGAGATGCAGCAGCTTCTGGATGCCACGCCGCAATAGATTTGAGGAGAACCATTATGCCGCTCTACGAATTTGTCTGCACCAAGTGTGAAAAGGATTTTGAGTCGCTCGTGCGGTCGTCGAACTGGGAAGGTGCCGTCGCCTGCCCGCAGTGCGGTTCGAAGAAACTGACGAAGAAGCTGTCGGTGTTTGCCGCCCAGGGTGGCGGCTCAACGGCTTCGGCGCCGGCTCCCCAGGGGTGCGGACGTCCCGGCGGCTGCGGTTGTGCCGGCGGCAAGCATCATCACTAATGGCTGCAGCATGACCGCCATTGCCGAAGGTGGGGAAGGAACGGTAGCGCGCCGAATTGCGAAATTGACAGTAGATGCTGACAACAGTTCTGCGTTGCGATATAGGAGGAATGTTCTATAGTTCCGCAATGTTCTCGGGAGATGGAGGATCTTGGTGATGCTAGAGAGCTTGACGATAGACGATTTTCGAGGGATAGGGCACTTAGATCTTACAGATCTGCGCCGCGTGAATATCTTCGTCGGGAAGAACGCTTCTGGAAAAACATCGCTTCTTGAAGCCGCCTCGATTGTTGCCAACCCCGTTTCTCCGGGATGGCTTGGACAACTCGGTATGTGGAGGGAATTGCCTCCGCCCAGCCTTCAGGCTCCGGACGCCTTGAGTATAGCGTTTCCGAATATGGATATTACCAAGCACCCGCGCTTCCGCTTCAAAATTGATGGTCGTGCACACAGCCTCGACATAAAGGCTCTGACAGAGGATTCGCTTTCCGAGGGGCAAGCACAGGAAATTGCTAAGCAGAATGCTTCATCTCAGTCACCTTCCACACCTGATTACGAGAGGCTCTTTGGTGTTGAGTACAGCTACACGTCACCGGACGGACGGAAGATCAGCAACCGTGCTGAGCTTATCGGTCAGGGGCAGATTCAGAGGTCCGAACCGTCGATTAAGAAACTCGGAGCCTTTTACATTCATACCAGACGGTCAACTAGTCCTAGCGAGACAGCGACAGCTCTTACCCGCCTTTTCGAGAGGAAGTTGCAGGACGAATTTGTTGCAGCGCTGAGACAGATAGACCCGCGCGTGAGGGGGATGCAGCCTGGGCTTAGGGGGCAAAGCCCGGTAATACTTGTTGATGTGGGATTACCTCGGTTGATTCCTATGAATGCGTTAGGCGACGGATTCTGCAGACTCTGCTTAATGCTGACCGGAACTGTTTTCGGTGCAAGTAAACTGGTTGTAATGGACGAGATAGATTCAGGATTGCATCATTCCGTCATGGCGGGGGTTTGGCGATCTCTGCTTCGCTTGCGTGGGACATTTGAGTTCCAAGTATTCTGCTCAACGCACAATGAAGAGATGCTGTACTCGGTACTTCCTGCTTTTGAGAACCATCCAGAGGATGTAAGGGTTTTCCGTCTTGATCGAAGCGATAGCGATAATGTCGAGGCAAGGGAGTACGACTATAAGAGTTTGTGCGATGCCGACAAGGCGGGGTTTGATATCCGGTGAGTAATGGCAGGCAAAAAGAGCGGAAGTCGATTAAACGGCCCGTGGCTATCGCAGTCGAGGGCTTAGACTATCTTTACTTTCTTCTGAGCCAACTCGACGGACCCCTTGAGTTCGAAGGGATACAGCTTTGGAATTTCATGGACGTCGGTCTTGTCAGATGGCTGGAGGGGTTCAGAAAGATGGGCGGATTCGAAACAATCCGCGGTTTAGGAATTATACGGGACGCCGAAGGCAATTCTGTGAATACGATCGCGTCGGTCAGAGCTGCATTGGCTAACTCCGGCTACCCCGCGCCGGATGGTCCTATGCAAGTGGAAATCGAGGGCGGTTTGGCCGTTGGCTATCTTGTCATGCCGCATGGTGCTAACGCCGGGTGTCTAGAAGACGCCTGCCTTCCCGCGGTGAAAGCGGGGTCGCCCATGGATTGTGTCGAGGCGTTCGCGAGATGTGTCGACAAACCGGAAAAAAACAACAACTGGCGCGCAAAAGTCAAGGTACACTCCATTATTGCCGCGAGTGATCAGCCGTACCTAACTCTTGGGGAAAGCGCGAAGTCCAACATCTGGGACTTCGCTAATCCATCGCTCAGTGTAATGCTCAGCTTCATTCGTCAAGTTCGCGACGCACATTGACCGCTGCGCGTCTTACTTGAATAGCGGCAGGATTTGTTTGAACGGCTCGGTGCCGGAGTCGCGGAGAAGTTCGAAGACGGCGGACTCGACGGTGGTAATGACCGCGCCGCAATCCCGCATCCGCTCGACCGCGACCGAGTAATCCACTTCGTGGCGCGAGCCGATCGCATCGACGGCGACGTACACGAAATAGTCCTTCATCAAATCGATGGCGGTTTGCTGGACGCACACGTGCGCCTCGATCCCGCAAAGGATGATCCGCTGACGCCGCAGATCTTTGACCGCGCGCAGGAATTCCTCGGAACCGCAGCACGAGAACGCCATTTTTTCCAGGGGGGAGATGCCCGGTGTCGCCTCGACAATCTCAGCGCAGACCGGGCCAAGGCCTTTGATGTATTGGGCGGTGACCAAGGTCGGTAGCTTGAGTACCCGCGCCGCGCCGATGAGTTTCTGGATCGCCCCCACAAGTTCTGCTCGTCGGGGCATGACGTTCATGAGCTTCTCCTGCACGTCGATGACCACGAGCGCCGAATTCTGGGGAGTCAATCGCCAATCACTCATGAATTTCACTCCAGCATTTTAAGAAAGTCGTTTTCGTTCAATGTCTTCACCCCGAGTTTGTTGGCTTTGTCCAGCTTGGAGCCAGCGTCTTCGCCGACGATGAGGAAGTCGGTTTTCTTGCTCACGCTGTCGGTCACGTTTGCTCCCGCCTTGCGGAGCGCTTCCTTGGCTTCGTCGCGGGAAAGTTTGCTAAGCGTGCCGGTGACGACGACGGTTTTCCCTACAAACGGACTGCTGGCAGCGGCTTTTGGCGCAGCCCTCTCTTTCATCTTCAGGCTGGCTTTGCGCAGTTTGTCGATGACGGCTTGATTGCGCGGGTTGTCGAAAAAATCGCGAATGCTTTGGGCCATCACCGGGCCAACATCTTCGGCCTGCTGGAGTTCATCCATGCTCGCGTTAGCGAGGGCGTCGAGATCGTGGAAGTGATCGGCGAGCTTGCGCGCCCCGCCTTCCCCGACGTGCAGGATGCCGAGGCCGTGGATGAGTCGCCAGAGTTCGCGGTTCTTGCTCTCAGCGACAGCGGCGACCACGTTGGTGGCGGATTTCTCGGCCATGCGTTCCAGGTTGGCAAGTTGTTCGGCCGTAAGCGAATACAGATCAGCCACATCATGCACGAGGCCTTTGTCGACGAGCTGGTTGACCAGCACTTCGCCGCAACCTTCGATGTCCATTGCCTTGCGGGACGCGAAATGGCCGATAGTGCGTTTCAATTGCGCGGGGCAGGCGATGTTTTCGCAGCGCCACGCAACGAATTCAGGGTCGCGCGCGACGGGGCCGCCGCACGCGGGGCATTTGCCGTGGATATGCTTGAAGAAATCGAATTCCTTGGCGTCGCGGGGCCGCTTCTCTTTCACGACCCCGATCACGGCGGGAATGACTTCGCCCGCTTTCTCGATGGTGACGGTATCGCCGATGCGGATGTCCTTGCGTTTGATTTCCTCCTCATTGTGAAGCGTGGCGCGGGAAATAGTCGAGCCGGCCAGAAAGACGGGTTCGAGTTCGGCGACCGGCGTCAACGTGCCCGTGCGACCGACCTGAATCGTGATGTCCTTGAGTTTCGTCTCGGCTTGTTCGTGTGAGTACTTGTAGGCGATGGCGTACCGTGGCGCATTGGCGGTAACCCCGAGACGCGTCCATTGATTGAGGTCGTTGACTTTCACCACCGCGCCATCGATTTCAAAAGGCAGCTTTCCTTCGAGCTTCTGCAGTTCGGCGGCGTGGGTGATGACTTCTTCGATGTCCTGGCAAACCCACCAGTAGCGGTGTGTCGGGAAGCCGAACTTCTTCAGTCCTTCGAGCACCTCGGATTGTTTCTTGAATTCCCCACCCTCGGCGACTGCGTAAAAAATTGCCTGCAACGGACGTTGGGCCACGACGGCGGGGTCGAGCTGCTTGAGCGAACCGGCGGCGGTATTGCGGGGATTTTGGAAGAGCGGCTCGCCAGCTTTTTCCCGTTGCGCGTTGAGCTTCTCGAAGTCCTCGACCGCCATAAATGCCTCGCCGCGGACTTCGAGACGCGCGGGAGGATGATTCACGTTTAGTTGCAACGGGATAGCGCGGATGGTTTTGAGATTGGCCGTGATATCGTCGCCGGTGGTGCCATCGCCACGGGTGGCACCGAGAGCGAGTTTGCCGTCTTCATAGCGAACGGAGATCGACACGCCGTCGATTTTCGGTTCGAGGACGTATTCGACCTTCTCGTTGGGCAGGAGCTTGCGAACACGGCTGTCGAACTCACGCAATTCCTCGATGCTGTAGGTCTTATCCAGCGACATCATCGGCACGGCGTGGCTGACGCTCTTGAATTCCTTCAACGGCTCGCCGCCGGCACGCTGGGTGGGCGAGTCGGGCGTGACCAGGTCGGGGAATTCCGCTTCCAGCCCTTTTAATTCGGCGTAAAGGCGGTCGTACTCGCGGTCGGAAATCTCGGATCGTGCCTCGACGAAGTAGACATAGTCATGGTGGCGAATTTGATCGCGCAACTCGGCAATGCGTTTCCTGGCTTCGGTGCGGTTCATGGTCTGCATGGGATGGCGCGGCCATCGCGAAGGCCAAGTCATGATGGCGCAGGACAGAATATGCGACAAGAATTATTTCGATATTGTTTGTGGAGACCATCTTCCGTACACTGTGGTGACGCAAGGAGGCGTTTACATGTTCACGAGTTCGGCTCGTTCGACACGGGCAAGACGGCTGCCGGGTACAGCCCATTCTGTCGTCTTGGAAGATTATCCCCGGTCGGACGTGTGGCCTTTCTCGTGTCCCAATCGGCCTGAGCGGTCGTCAGCGTGCGCGTGCTCGCGGAGCAACGGTTGATGATTTATTTTTACTACTACCTGGTTCTCCTGAACGCCGCAGTCGCTCTGGCCGTTGGGGTCACCATATTCGTTAAGAACCGGTACGGCTGGGTCGGCCCGTCGGTCGGCGCCGTGATGGTCGTCGTAGCAATCTGGCTCGGATGTTTCGCGCAGTATTTCCGGCCGATGCCGGCCGCGCCCGCCTTGATGTGGGGGCATCTGACGCTCTCCATGGCGATTATCCTGCACCCGCTCTCGCTTCAGAGTTTGTGCGTCTTGTGCGACAAAGGGCGCCGCATGCGGTGGTGGGTGGTCGCGTCCTATGTGAGCACTGTGTGCGCACTGTGGTTCCTGTGGTGGCACCACGGTATCGTCGGCCTCAAACACGCCCCGTTCATGGATCACTACATCCGCTATAAGCCGGTGCTCGGCGTACAGCTGGTGGTCTGGCAGCTTTTGGGCGCAGGTGTTCTGATTTACAGTGCGCGCCGCGCCGTTGGGTATAAGCACACCCAGTTGGTATATTTTACGATTGTCTGGTTGATCATCATGCTGACCGTGCATGTGACCATTCTGCCCTTGGAATACAACATTAACATTCAGCCGTTCGGCTTTCTCATCCTGCCCCTTAATCTGGCGATGCTGGCCTATGTGATGAGCAAGACGCGGCTGGCGGATTACAACGTGGTGATTGCGCGCATGTTGCTGTATTCCGTCACGATCGCCGTGACCGCAGGGATCACGCTGGTTTTTTTGGGCAGCCTGGCCATGTTTGCCCCCGGATTCATGAATCAGGAGCAATTGATGTTTGCGTTCATGCTTTCGATGGCCATGAGCGTGGGACTGACTGTTGGCCTGCCCAAGCTTTTGCCGCGCGCGGAGCGGATGATGCAAGAGCGGATGTTTGGCAAACGATACGGATATCAGGATGCCTTGTCGGGGCTGGTGGGGGAATTGAGTGCGTTGCCGACGATTGACCAGGTGCTGAGCACGGTCGCCACCACCTTGCAATCCCAAATGCAAATCTCGCGCGCGCTGATCCTGCTCCAGGACCCGTTGTCGGGTGACTACAAGCTGCAGGCGGAAAGCGGCCTGGGACCGGAAGACGAGGTGGAGGCGCTGGTCCTGCATGAAGACGCGGCCGTCATCAAATGGCTTCAGGAAAAACGGGACGAACTGGTGCGCGACGAAATGGTGCAGCGCACGCCCCAGCGGGAGCGCGAACCTCTGGAAACGGAGATGAATCTCCTCAAGGTTGCCTTGTGTGTGCCGATGATTCTCGACGGCCGCCTGATGGGCCTCATGGGTCTCGGGGAGAAATTGAGCCGCGACATGTTCTTCGTCAGCGATCTGCGATTGTTGGAGACGCTCGCCACCGAAGTCGCGTTGGCCGTGAAGTACCGCCGCATCGAGGATGAGGCGTTCCGCAAGAACCGCCTGGCTGAGTTGGGTACGATTGCCGCCGGTGTCGCCCACGAGATCCGCAATCCATTGGCGTCGATCAAGACATTCGCGCAGTTGATGCCCGAGCGCGTTGACGACCCGGAGTTTCGGAACGAATTCGGCAAGCTCGTGTTGAAGGACGTGGACCGGATCACGAAGGTGATCGAGAGCATGTTGGCCTTTGCGCGCCCGGCCCAGGTGAGCATCAAGGAACAGCCCGCCAATGAGCTTGTCGAAGAAGCCATTCTGCTGGTCCAGCCGCGTCTCAAGGCCAAGCACATCGAATTGAGCCGGGCGTTTCACGGAAATCCGATCATCAAGGTGGACAAGCACCAGATCCTGCAGGTGCTGGTCAATCTACTGAGCAACGCCGCCGATGCGCTCCATGACCGGGGCAAGATACGCGTGGCCACCGGGTTGACCCAGACGGATATCGGCGCGGGAGGGAACGGGAACCATGGTTCTGGCGTTATCGAAGTGTCGGACAATGGGCCCGGCATACCGGCGGCGGTTCGGGGTCGTCTGTTTGACCCATTTTTTACGACAAAAAAGGAAGGTACGGGCTTGGGCCTGTCGATCTCGCAGAAGATTGTCCGCGATCATGGGGGCACCATCACGGTTTCGAGCGTTGAAGGCAAGGGAACGACTTTCCAGATCAATCTCCCCGTGAAGTAGACCCTGGCGTGATGGACAAAATTGTCCGGTGTCGCAAATAAGTTCTTTACACAATTTGCAATGCCTGTATAATTAGGAACGTGGGGAACCTTTTTGAAGGAGGCGCGCGTTGTGTACGCTGACGCGTGATGGACGTTTTTGTCCTGCCGTTGGCATGGAGCGCGGATGTAGTCGATGAAGAGACGTCGAGTAGTCATTACGGGAATGGGCTTATTGACGCCGCTGGGGATTGGTACCGAGGCGTTTTGGTCGAATATTCTCGCCGGTAAATCGGGGACGGATCGCGCCCCTATTCTGGTGAAATCCGATTGCCCTTGGAAGGTCGCAGGCGAAGTACACGACTTTCGTCCCGAGGACTGGCTGACGCGAAAAGACGTCAGACGAATGGATCGGTTTACCCAATTCGGGCTGGTGGCATCGCACATGGCGATTTCGGATTCCGGGTTGAACTTGCAGAAGGAGAATCGCGAACGGATTGGGTTGGCGCTCGGCACGGCCTATTCGGGATGGGGATTCGCGTCGCAGGAGTACGACACCTTCAAGATGCAGGGGTTCGAAGCGATGAGTGCCTACACGAGCATCGCCGTCTTCACGGGGTCGTGCGGCGGCCAGGTTTCACTACACCTTGGACTGAACGCACCCAGCCTCACCATCGCCACGGGCTGCGATTGCGCCAGCGCGGCCATTGCTCAGGCTGCCGATATGATCGTTGCTGGCGATGTGGACATCATGTTGGCCGGTGGAGCGGAAGCGCCGGTTCAACCGATCGTCGTGGCAGCGGTGGGTACCAGCCACGCCATGTCCTCGCGGAACGATGAACCGTCGCGCGCGTCACGTCCATTCGACCAAAAGCGCGATGGATTCGTCATCTCGGAAGGCGCGGGTGTCCTGGTGATCGAGGAATTGGAGCACGCGTTGCAACGCAAGGCGCGCATCTATGGGGAATTGACGGGCTGGGCGTCCACATGCGACGCCTACCACATGTGTCAGCCCGACCCGGATGGGACGCAAGCTGTGCGGTGCGTGCAAACGGCGCTGGCGCATGCCGGCGTGCGGCCGGAGCAGGTGGACTATCTGAATGCCCACGGCACGTCAACCGTGTTGGGAGATCGTGCGGAAAACACCGTCATCAAGAAATCTTTCGGAGACCGGGCGTACGATTTGCCGATCAGCTCGATCAAAGCGGCCTTGGGGCACATGCAGGGCGCTTGCGGCTCGGTCGAGTTGGGTGCTTGTTGCCTGGCCATCCGCGACAATGTCATTCCGCCGACTATCAACTACGAATTTCCCGATCCCGAATGCGATTTGGATTACGTCCCGAACGAAGCGCGTCACCGCCGTATCGACATCGCGGTGAGCAATTCACTGGGGTTTGGTGGTCGCAATACGACCCTGGTGGTCGAGCGGTATCGAAACGGGCACGTCAGCGGGCAAAATGGCGAGAGCGAAGCCAGCGGCACATGAAAACGGCCCTGCTACTGACAAATTCGGCTGAGACCCAGCGATTGCTGACGGACATTCTCGGCGAGAAGACAAACATCGTCTTGCTTCCGTTGCCAACCGAACCATCCCGCGAGCGGTTCGATGCGCTGTTTTCGACATGGTTGCGCTTGGTGGACGCCGTGATTCTGGACGCCGTCTCGCTGGGGGAAACCACGCGATGGGCGGCGGAATCACTGGCTTCCTCGCGCCTGCAGGAACACCAAGCGGTTGTGGTGCGGGCCACGGCGGCCCAGCAGACCCTGTATCCCCTCCAGGAGAGTTGGCTGGTTGTTTCCGCTTCCGATTCCGCTGATCATTTGAAACGGGCGCTGGGCAACTTTTTCGAATTGCGCGATGCCCAGTCCAAACTGAAGCGGGCCGATGCCGTAATTGCCCGTCAACGACAGGTTGTGGCTCCGGCACCGGCGGTCGCGATGGAGGCACGATCCGTCCCACCCCTGACTCACATGCCGGCGCTCGCGCCAGCGTTTGACGCGTACCGGTACCGCAGCGCACTGAAGGATTTGTCGCGAATCCTGAGCCAGCATGTCGGCGAAGGCGAGTTGGTGTCGGAGTTTCTACGTCTGGTACGCGAGTTACTCGGCACCGGCAAGGCGGCGATTTTCACCCGCCGACTGCAGGGCGACCTGTTTGCCGGACCGCCTGCCGCCGGTGGCGAACAATTCGTGATTGCCCGGAGCACCGGTCTTGCGCCCCACCTGGTGGAGCACTTTCGTCTGAGCGCGGACTCCGGTATTGCCAGCCACCTGTCGCGCGAAGCGCGGATCCTGCTGCGCTCCCAGGTGACGGACTCGCTGGCACTGGATTACGACCCGGAAATGGCCCGGGAGTTCGATACGCTGGGGGCCGATGTGGCGGTGCCGATTTTTGATGAGGATCTGTTGTGGGGTGTGCTGACGTTCAGCGGCAAGATCACCAGCGAGCCGTTGACGAACCAAGAATTGGAGTTGGTGTACTACCTGATGGGACAACTGGCGCAGGCGATTCGCAACCTTCATTTGCGCGACCGCATTGCCAGCCAGCAACGGTTTGTGAACGAAGTGCTCGCGCACGTCCAGACCGGCGTGGTGGTGGTGGGGCAGAACAATCGCATTCTCACCGTGAATCGCTGCGCGTGCGAATTACTCGACATCGAGGAGAAGGCCGTGATCGGCCAGGACATCCGGCGGTTACCGAGCCGGGTGGCGGACGTCGTGTTCGAAGTCCTCCAAACGGGCCAGGAAATCCACCAGCGAGAAGTGGTGTTGCCCCGGAGACATCTCCCGCTCGGCATCAGCGCCACGCGGTTCGCCATGGGGGCGGACAACAGTCTGGCGGGTGGAGAAGGGTTGATCGCCGTGGCGCTGATCGAGGACCTCTCGCAGGTCCGCCTGCAGCAGACCCGCGCCCGCGAACTGGCGGACAAGGAATTCTTCACGCGGCTGGCGGCGCGGTTGTCTCACGAATTGAAGAACTCGCTGGTATCCATCAAGATCTTCGCGCAATTGCTGCCGGAGCGGCACGATGAGAAGGAATTTCGCGAGCAATTCAGCACAACCGTTGCCAACGAGGTGAACCGCGTCGATGTGCTGGTGAACAATCTGACCTTCTTCGCGCATCCGTTGCTGTTGGTGAACGAGGAGATCGTGCTGGGCGACCTCATCGACGCGTGCGTCAAGAACATCACCCAGGAATTCAGTCGGAAGCAGATCGCGCACGTGATGGCCGTGGGCGAAAAAGCGCCCGAGCCGGCTCCGGCGTGCGTGGTCACGGTGAAAAAGAATTTCGCGCACAAGTTTGCGCGGTTGGAGGGGGACCGGATTCGGCTGATGCAGGCGTTCGAGCATGTGCTGCGCAATGCGGTGCAATCCATGCCCCACGGCGGCCGTCTCATGATCAGTACGGTTGATGCGCTGCCGGTGGATCTTCCGGGCGAAACGCTTCCGGCAGGCGGCGCCGTGCGGATTGATTGGCAGGACACGGGCGAGGGGATCGCCCTGGAGAATCTGAAGCGCGTGACCGAGCCGTTTGTGACCACGCGCAACGTCGGGGTCGGGTTGGGGTTGACGATTGTGAAGAAGATCGTGGAGCGGCACGGCGGCCGGTTGGACGTTGACAGCATGCTGGGACGGGGAACGACGATCTCGATGGTGGTGCCGGTCAAGGCCCAGCGGCATCCGGACGACGATCTTTTGAGTGAGAGCTTGAAGGCCGAAGCCTCGGGCAGTCCGCGCGCATCCGCCGAGGCCAATCCGGTACGCAACCGGGTTGCGGAACGTTGGGACGCGGATGCTGGCCGGCGGGGCGAACAGCCGTAACGAGGCGTCTTGGGGAGGCGCGATCGGCGGTTGTTCACGAAATTGAATGGAGAACAGATCGAAGGAGGAAACGGAGAGATGTCGAAGGCAAGGATTCTGGTCATAGACGATGAGGAAAGTCCGCGCGAGTCGTTGCGGTTTATCTTGAAGGATCGCTACGACGTCACGCTCGTGGAAAACGGTCCGAGTGGATTGGAGGCCGCGGGCCGGGCCGAACCCTTTGATATCGTCCTGCTTGACATGAAGATGCCGGGCATGGACGGGCTGGAAGTCCTTTCCAAGATCCTGCAGTTGCATCCCACGATGCCGGTGGTCATGGTGACCGCGATCACCGAAGCCAAGCCCGCCGTTCAAGCGATGAAAATGGGGGCGGCGGATTACCTGAACAAGCCGTTCGACGTGGACGAGATCCGGCTGGTTGTCGATCGCATCCTCAAGGAGAAGGCGCTGGAACGCGAGGTGGGCCGGTTGCGCACGGAACTCCAGACGGTCAGCAAGTTCGAGAATATTGTCGGTTCGAGCGCGGCGATGCAAAAGGTCTATGCCCTCGTGCAGCGCGTCGTGGACACGGAAACGACCGTGTTGGTGCTCGGAGAGACGGGTACGGGCAAGGAACTTGTTGCGCGCGCGTTGCATTACAACAGCGTGCGCCGGGATGGGCCGTTTATTCCGGTGCACTGCGCCGCCATTCCCAGCGAGTTGCTGGAAAGCGAGTTGTTTGGGCACGAGAAGGGTTCGTTTACGGGGGCGCTGCAACGGCGCATCGGGATGTTTGAGGCCGCGGGAGGAGGGACGTTGTTCCTCGACGAGATCGGGGAGATGCCCCTCGGTACGCAAAGCAAACTGTTGCGGGCCATTCAGGAACGTGAAATCCGGCGCGTCGGCGGCCAGGAAACGATCAGCATCAATGTCCGCCTGGTGTGCGCCACCAACCGCGACCTGGAAAAGGAAATTGCCCGCGGCGCATTTCGTGAAGATCTGTACTATCGCATCAACGTGGTGCCGGTCACGATTCCGGCGTTGCGCGACCGCAAAGACGACATCCCCCAACTGGTGCTGCATTTCGCGCAGCGCTTCGGCAAGGAATTGAACCGCGAGGCGCCGCAATTCTCGCCCTCGGCGATGGACTTGTTGTTGTCGTACCCGTGGCCGGGCAACGTCCGCGAATTGGAGCACGCGATCGAGCGGTTATTGGTCACGTGCGATTCCACCAGGATCACCGAGGAAGACCTGCCGTTTGTGATTTCGCAGTCCGAGCAGGCGACCGCGCAAATCACGTCGCGGTTGACGGCGACCACCCCGCATGTTGATCTGGGAGAGAAGCTGGAATTCAACGACACCGGGTTGGATCTGCCGAAGGTCACCGAAGACCTGGAGCGGCGGGCCATCGAAGAGGCGTTGCGGCGTACCGGTGGTGTGATCACGGAGGCCGCGCGCGCTCTGCATATCACGCGGCGGATGTTGCGTTACAAAATGGACAAACTTCAGATTGCGTCGAGTCGGGCGGGTGAGCCGGAAGAAGAGCCGGAGGAGTTGGACGAGAACACCCCGGCGACGATGTGACGCATCCAAAGTTGTCCGCGATACAGTTTCAGTTGGCCAATTTTGCGCTCCGGTGGATGGGGCAAGGGCTTCCATCCGTGCCCACCCTTGGGAACTACTGGTTCAGGCGGAGCCCGGGTCATTTCTCTACCTCCCTGTCATCCCATGGCATACGCATTGCTAAATGAGTATGCCGCCGCGCTGTTTCGGAGATGCGAAACGACACGGCAGCGGGAGGACGCAGTCATGAATAAACATACACGAAGAATGGTTGGCGTGACCGCGGTTGCAATCGTTATCGGTACCGGTCTACCCGAGGTGTTCGCGCTCGGTTTTCGGAATCCCGACCAGGGCGCGGCCGCTACAGCGCAGGGGAATGCCTTCATCGCACAGGCTGACGATGCCACGGCGGTTTATTACAATCCGGCCGGTCTCACCCAAATTCATGGGACCGAGATCGCCAATGGCGGCGACCTGTTTTTCCCGGACAACAAATTGAAGGGCGGCGGTTCCGGCGCGGACATGACCGTGATATCGTTGACTCCGCACCTGTATGCTACGACCGACTTCGGTATGCCCAAGTCGCCGTGGCGTTTCGGTATTGCCGTCAACATTCCCTTTGGCAACGAGGCGGAATACTCGCAAAACGGCCCCTTCCAAGATCTGATCACCAAAGCCGCCCTGCAAGTAATCAATATCCAGCCGACAGTTGCCTACCAGTTTAACGAGCATCTGTCGCTTGGAGCGGGTCTGAACGTGTACGACTCGTATACGGAGCTTAACAGCCAGGTTCCCGGTGGCAGCTTCCATTTTGACGGCGACGGGGTGGCCTTGGGAGCCACGGCCGGGTTGATGTGGAAGATCACGCCGCAGCACACCGTGGGTCTTGTTTATCGGAGTCCATTTACCGCCAATTTCCGTGGTCCCACGCAATTGAGTATCCCCTCGGAGGGCATCACAGGATCGCATGACGGCCAGGCAACGTTACCGTTCCCGCAAACCGTTGCCGCGGGGTATGCGTTTCGGCCAGTCCCGAAGCTGAAGCTGGAAGCCGATGTCGAGTGGACCGATTGGCAAACACTCCATCAACTGACCTTGCATGCGCCGGGATCGTATGCCAATGGCAAGGTCATCCCGTTCGACTGGATGGCCAGCTGTCTGTATGAGTTCGGCGCGCAGTACGAACTGAACCAGCATTGGAAGGTGCGGGGTGGCTTCATTTATTCGGAGGACAGCGTGCCCAACGGCACCTTTTCGCCGTCGATACCGGACTCGAACCGGTACGTGTTCAACGCCGGCTTTGGTTATACCGCGACGGAGTACTCGATTGACGTCGTTTACCAGCACACCATCGCCGATGACCGTACGGTGAGCAATGGCACCGCTGCGGACGGCACGTGGCAAATCAGCGCCAACGCGGTGATAATCACGCTGGGCGCGAAATTCTAGCAACAAGAGAGGCTCGATATGGGAACACAGGACATGCTGACGATGGAGCCGCCGGCGGTCAAGGCGGCGGAGAGACCGACGTTGCTGATCGTGGATGATGAGCCCGGTCCACGCGAGTCGTTGCGCATTGTTTTTAAGGACCGGTACAACTGTGTGATGGCCACGTGTGGTCGCGAGGGTATTGAATACGCGCGAACGCACGCGGTGGATGCCGCCGTGTTGGACATCAAGATGCCGGACCTCAGCGGTGTGGATGTATTGCGCGAGTTGAAGGAGATCGATCCCGATATCGAATGCGTGATGTTGACGGGCTACGAGACCATTGAAACCGCGCGCGCGGCCGTGCGTTACGGCGCGGCGGACTATCTCAACAAGCCATTTGATGTGTTCTCCGTGCGCGAGGTGCTGGACAAATGCATGAAGCGCCGCCTGGAGAAGCTCGCGACCGAAGAGAACTTCCGCACGCTCGAACGAACGAACGAGCAACTCGCGGGCGAGTTGGCGCAGCTCAGCCGGGCCGTCGAAGCGGGCGTGCTCTCGGCCGGTGTCGTGCACGAGATGAACAACCCACTGGCGATCATCGCCGGGTACGCGGACCTGCTCGGGCGCGATCTGGCCTCCCTCAACGTTTCGGACCAGGAAACTTCGCGGCAGGTTCGTCAACGGCTTACGTCCATTCAGCGGGAGATTGATCGTTGCAAAGACATCGCTCGCCGCTTTTTGAATTTCTCGCGAGGCTCTCAGGAAGCCCAGGAGACCGTCAGCGGCCACAAGCTGCTGGAAGACGCGGCCGCGCTGATCAAGGCGCACCCCGCCAACCGGAGCGCAGAAATCCGGTTCACGTCCGGCGACCCGGACCCGACGTTCACGGTCAATCCGGCGGAAATCCTCCAGGTACTGATCAATCTGGGGGTCAACGCGTTGCACGCCATGAACGGGTCGGGGACCTTGGAGCTATCGGCCATGTTGGCGACGTCCGTGCCGTCGGAGTTCGCCTTCCGGCCGGAGTCATTTGACCCGCAGAAGCCGCTGGCGAAGATCGTCGTCGCGGACAACGGGGCGGGCATCGAGCGCGAGAACATCAGCAAGATCTTCCAGCCGTACTTCACCAGCAAGAAGGAAGGCACGGGACTGGGCCTGGCCATTGCTTGTGAACTCGTGGCCCGTTACGGCGGCGCGATCGATGTGCAAAGTACGGTTGGTCGCGGCAGCACGTTCAGCGTCTACTTGCCGCTGGCGACCTAAATCTGGTAGCCTCCCCCCAATTCTATGGGCGGGGAACCCAGAGTAGGGGCTTGTTTTCTTGGTATCGAGGGTGGCGGCACGCGCACCGTCGCGCTTCTAGCCGATCGACCCGGCAAGATTCTTTCCCGGATCGAATCCGGTCCCCTCAACCTCAAACTTTCACCGGACGCCGCCGTTGTCCATCGACTCCGTGAGATCAAACAGGGTCTCGTGTGTCGTCCGACATCTTTGGCCCTGTGTCTGGCTGGATGCCGCACGGTGGCTGATCGTTCCCGGGCCCGCGTGCTCGTGGAGCGGGTGTGGCCCGGAGTCCCTGCGTATGTGGGCAACGACTTGGATTCAGCCCACGCCGCAGCGTTCGGTGCAAATGGTTCGGGTATTGCCATCATCAGCGGCACGGGCTCGTGCGTGTATGGCCGCAACGGGTCGCAGGTGGCGCGGGCGGGCGGCTGGGGGCATTTATTGGGCGACCATGGCAGCGGCTACTGGATTGCCGTGACGGGATTGAGAGCCGCGATCCGTGAGTATGATCGCCACGGTCGTATCAGCCAGCGACTCAGACGGGCGCTCCGGCGGTTGTGTTTGAATTCGCCGGATGAGCTTGTCGATTGGGTCCAGAGCGCCAGCAAGGATACCGTAGCGGCGCTGGCGACGGACATGCTCGAGGGGGATCCCGGGCTACTGCTGCAGGCGGCTTCGTTCCTCGCACAGGATTGCCACGCGGTCGCGCAGAAGTTGGGCTTGCAGAGGCCGCGGGTAGTGTTGATCGGCGGGGTGTTGCGGCATAATCGGAAGTTGGCGATTCTCGTTGGAAACCGTGTTCGCACGATGCTACCGGGGGCGACGATCGTCCGTGCGCCGAGTGAATCTGCGATGGGCGCGGTGAAGCTTGCTTTGGAGTGCGGTGGCTTGCCACCGCTTTCCATGGAGTACCGTGAAACGACAAAGCGCCGACAAGTCGGCGCACTCCAAGAAACCGAGCAACGCAACCCGCGGACGATGGATCTGGACAAGCGATCCGTGTCACAACTCATCGACACGATGTTGGATGAGGAAGCGCGGGTCGTTCCGGCGCTGCGGAGGAACAAGCTCGCCATCGAACGCGCCGTCAACGGGATCGTGCGCGCGTTCAAGCGGGGCGGACGATTATTTTATGTTGGCGCGGGCACGAGCGGTCGGTTGGGCGTGTTGGACGCCAGTGAGTGTCCTCCCACGTTCTCTACTGATCCCGAAATGGTCCAGGCAATCATCGCTGGCGGCGCGACGGCCCTGCTGGCAGCCGTGGAGGGCGCCGAAGACAATCGGGAGGCAGGGGTGGAAGCGATCGAAATCCGTGGTGTGGGGAAAAGCGACGTGGTCATCGGCATTGCGGCCAGCGGTTCGACCCCGTTTGTGTTGGGGGCACTGGACGAGGCGAAGCGATTGGGCGCCGCGACCTTTCTCCTGTGTTTTTCGCCGCCACAGTCTACCGCCCACACACCGTTGTTGTTTCGCACGGGGCCGGAGGTAATCACCGGCTCGACGCGGCTCAAGGCCGGAACGGCCACGAAACTCGTGCTCAACATGCTGACAACGATCCCGATGATTCGGCTCGGCAAGGTGGTCAGCAATTTGATGGTGGATGTGAAACCGACAAACGCCAAATTGCGGGCCCGAGCGTGCCGCATTGTGGCCACGCTTCGGGGCGAGAGCGAAGATGACGCACGCCGGCGATTGGTCCGATGCGGCTGGAACGTGAAGAAAGCCCTGCGATGAGATGGTGGTCGATTGCCCTGGTGCTGCTGGCGGGCTGCGTCCGGCCGGCGGACGATCGGGTGGAGATCATGTATCAGACCATTGAAACGCTGCCGGAGCAGCAGGCTTTACATCAGCGAATCATCTACCAGTTTCAGGAAGCGCATCCACAAATTCGCGTGCGAGTGATCTACGACACATCGAAGTTTCAAAAGCTGAACGTCCAACTCGCAGGCAACGCCGCTCCCGACGTGTTTTACTATGTGGCGGATCGTCTCCCGGCGCTCGCGCAGCGCGGTCAGATCAGCGACATGACCACGACGTTGGCGCCCTTGGACGACCAGTTTTACCCCCAGGTGATCGACGCGTGCCGGGTCGACGGCAAATTGTTTATGGTGCCGTTTCATTTCAGTACGGATGTCTTGTTTTTCAATCGCGATTGGTTTGAGAAGAGCGGAGAGCCATTGCCGGACGAGTCGTGGGACTGGCAGAAGTTCGCCGCTGTCGCCGCACGGCTCGCGGCGCAACGGCAGGTCCGCATTCCGACAGTTCTGCCCCGGCCACTGCTCTTGGTGCAGTCGTTCGGTGGCGTCCTGTTTGCCGACGGGAAATGTACGGTGAAGTCGACGGAAACAATCGCAGCGCTTCAATTCTATCGGGACCTGGTCGCGCGAGGTGTGGCGCCGACCACGGCGGCGATGGGTGAGGTGGAGGCGTTCGACGGAGTGAATTTGTTTCGGGATGGGAAAATGCCGGTGCTTGTGGGCCGCACGTACATGTTGACGGAGTTTGACCACATCGCGGACTTCCGTTGGGATGTAGCGCCGGTCCCGGAGGGAAAAGTGCGCTGGTCGCGGCTGTCCATCGGCGGCAACTGCGTGTGGAGTGGAACGAAACATCCGCAGGAAGCGGCGGAGTTTGCGCGATTTTATTCGACAGAGGGCGCGATGATGGCGGCGAAGAGCCGCAACGCGATCCCGGCGTTAAAGGCGGCGGCAGACACCGCGCAGTTCCCGCCGGCCATGATGGAGGCGTTGACGTATTCCCACCTCGACAATCCGTGGGGTTATGCGTTTTGGGACGAATTCAATCAGAAGGCGTTTTTCGAGACCACCGACGCAGTGGCGCTTGGGCGGCTGCCGCCAGCCGACGCGGCCCAGGCCATGGAATCGCTCGGAAATGGGCTATTGCAGGCGCATTAAGAAAGCGCTTGACCGATCTTACGTCCGTAGGGCATTGTGTGCGCCCGCTTGGTGAGGGGCTGGAGAAATCAAATGGAGACAATGCGCATGAAAAATCGAGTGATGACAATAGGGCTTTCGACATTTCTGCTGGTTGCGTGTGGCAGCGCGTGGGCGCAAACCACCGCCCCGGCGGTAACGAACGCGCCGCCCGGTGCGCCGGTGTGGCATGGGGACGTGGCGACGGGTTTGTCGTTGGCTCGTGGGAATGCCAATACATTCCTGTTGAACGGCGAGGCGTCGGCGGAAAACGTCTGGGACAAGAACGACCTGAAATTTGGCGGGGACGGTGTCTACGCGCTCAACAATTATGGCCAGACAAACCAGACGCGGGCGGCGGAAGCGATTCATGGTTTTTCCGATTACAAACGGCTGTTCAACGAACGCCTCTATGGTGATTTGCGGCTGGACTTCTTTCACGATGACGTGGCCGACGTCCGCTACCGCGGGATCATCGGCCCGGCGCTGGGTTATTACTTTATCAAGACCGACGCCTCCAAGTTGAATGCCGACCTGGGCGCTTCGTATCTTCGACAGCGGCTCGACGACGACGGGAATATCGGTTACGCAGCGCTGCATGCCAGCGAACACGGCGAGCACAAATTCAGCAAGACCGCGAGGATTTGGGAGTTCGTGGAGTATTATCCGGAGCTGACCCAGTGGAGCAATTATTTGGTCAACTCCGAGGCCGGCGCGGAAGCCGCCCTGAATACCCGCTTCAGTCTGCGCGTGCAGGTGGACGACCATTTCAACCACAAGCCCGCGACTGGTCGCAAGGAAAACGATATCCTGCTGGTCAGCTCGCTGGTGTACAAGTACTGAGCGCTGAAAGTCCGAGAAGGACTCGCGACTTCTGTCGGAGCTTGCGGGGTTGATTTTTTCCTCGCAAGGCGAGGTGGGCATTTCGTATCTTGCGGGGGCTATGCGAATTCTATCCGGCATACAGCCAAGTGGTAAGTTACACATTGGCAACTACTTCGGCATGATGCGCCCCGCGCTCGAACTCGCGCAACGGGGCGAAGCCTTCTATTTCATCGCGGATTATCATGCCCTGACGTCGATTTCCGACCCGGATGAGTTGCGCGCGAACGTTCTGGATGTCGCGCTAGATTTCCTCGCCTGTGGTCTGGACCCGGGCCGCACGGTGTTCTACCGGCAAAGCGACGTGCCCCAGGTGACGGAGTTGACGTGGATTTTATCGAACGTCACGCCGGTGCCAATGTTGGAGAACGCGCACAGCTACAAGGACAAGATCGCGCAAGGCTTGAAGCCCAACGCGGGCTTGTTCACGTATCCCGTGTTGATGGCGGCGGATATTTTGATCGTGCAGGGCGAGCGCGTACCCGTCGGCAAAGACCAGAAGCAGCACGTCGAAATGACGCGGGACATCGCCGGCGCATTCAACCGCCAGTTCGGCGAGGTGTTTGTGATTCCCGATGCGGTGATCCGTCCCGAGGTCGCGACGCTGCCCGGTGTTGACGGGCGCAAGATGTCGAAGAGCTACAACAATACCATCGAGATTTTTGGGGATGAGAAGGCGATTCGCAAGAAGGTGATGAGCATCGTGACCGACTCACAGCCCGTGGAGGCGCCGAAGGCGGATCTCGACAAGAACATTCCGCTCGAACTTTACTATGTGGTCGCTACCGCTTTGAGGGAACGCGAAGGAGCAACTCCCGTCTCGAAAGAGTCAGTGTACACGAATTGGTATGATCGTGCGAAGGCTGACCTTGCAGCGCGGTCTCCAATGGACCCCAGCGTCAAACGCAATGTTTACGAGCGCTATCTCGACAACTTGCGCCGAATCGAAGCGGGTGGGCATGGGTACGGTGATCTGAAAAAGGAATTGCTCGCGGCGTTGATGGATTACTTCGCACCGTTCCGCAAGAAGCGCGAGGAGTTGGTGAAGAATCTGGATTACGTGCACGACGTGTTGCGCAAGGGCGCGGAGCAGGCCAATGCCGTGGCCGACGAGACGATGAGCAAGGTGAGGAAGGCTGTCGGGTTGCGGTAGGCGTTGGGGCAGGGGTGCGGTGGAGCTCGAAATCCGAGTGTCGAAATTCGAAAGATCGTGTGAAGGAGGCTGGTTCGGAAATGGTGAGGCGGTGGGCGGGGAGATCAGATGTTACAACGTTTTGGTGTGACCGCCGAGATGTTGGCATATGTACCAATGATTAGACCTAACCCCGATTCCTACCATAGTTCAGTCCCAGTCCCACCCACCAGTTGGCCCAAAGTGTTTCTTGTTGTCAGCTTGGGTCCAACGATGGACAAGCGTCTCTTGTCCGTTATGCTCGACCCCGTAGACACGAACGTCCCCTCGGTTTCCAAAAGTATCGCTGTGGCTCGTGATGATGAGTTGGTTGATCAAGTCTGCGCTCGTGAAGATGTGGTGCTTGAGTTTTTCAAATACATTCTTCTGCGCCGTGGGAGAAAGGTTAATCTCAAGTTCTTCGATACCGACCATCCTCTTCTTGTAAAGCACCAAGCTCCCGATAATGTAAAGAATCTGCTGGTGTCCAGACCCGAGCCTGCATATTGGCAGTCGAACATTGCCGGTTTTGACCATAATCTCGATCTCGTCACCTTCTTTACTGAAGCCAATGTCACCGAATTCGAATGGCTTGCTGGCGATCATCTTCTTAATCTCCTCAAAAGACTCGTAGGTCGACCGGTCGAGCGAGAGCTTGTGCAGCCATTGTTTGAAGGTCTTGGGCGTCAACATTATCTTGGCGCCGGAATCTTGACCTTCTTTTTCCATTGTGAGGTACCGGTCTGCCTGCAAGAGCGCGAAGGAGTCGGAGAATAATTCCATCAGTTTCTCAAACTGCGCGACGCGTACTTCCTCGGTTAGACCCTTCACTGTCGGGAAGAAAGTCTTCTTCCCTGATTTCTCCACTTCGAACACTACATCGGAGCTCTTGAACATAACGCGATCCAAGATCATTTCGGCGGAGTTCTCGTCGCGGTATTTCATCCTGCCGTCAAACAACACGATCTTCTTACCGCCGGTCTTCGTAAGAGCCGGATTCAGGAGCTTTAGTATTTCGTTGAAGGGTGCCGTTTCGCTGTCAGTAAGCGTCACAGACACTGAGAAAATGATGTCCTGCCTACCGTTGAGGTAAAAGTTGTCTCTGAAATCGGTGATCCTTCCTTGATAGAAGTTTCCTGTTCGCTGGAGTTTCTTTGTCTCGTCTGCGGTTGTCGTTTCTTCAACAACGACTTTTCGGCGAAAAATTGTCTCTATTGCGGACAGAATGTTCGACTTTCCTGAGTTGTTCAAACCGTGGAAAATAACGACAGGAAGCATCTCCTTGATTTCCACATTCTTCAGGCTTCTGTATCCTGAGATCGCTAAAGACGAGATATACATGTGGTCTCCTTGTGGGCGGTTAAAAATCCCTGAACTCCTTTTCGATGTTAGAAAGGATAAACTTATACATTTCCTCGGCGGAGGCGCACTCGCGACGGGCCAAGGCGGTAATCACATACACTCTTTTGAACAGGTCACCGTACCTCTTTGATTTGAACAGTGGATATTGAGTGTTGATTTCTAGGTCCCCGCTATCTGTTACGCGGCACGCTTCCTCGAATGATGACTTGCCTGTTGCGTGACCGCCGTACAAGATTCGACGTGTTTTGCCGTCGATCAATATAGTGTCCTCTAACGCTGAGTGTTCATCATAGACGACAACTTCCTTCTTGGCTTTGTCAATTTGCACCGGCTGCGAACCAGCTTCTTCCTTCTTGCTGATCCTGCGTACTGTAAAGCCACGGTCTTGTAGGGTCTTGATGTTCCTCTCAACAATTTCTCTTTTGGGCGCGACTCTTACCTGTTTTCTCCCGCGTAGTTGCTTGGTCACATCCCGAGCAGCTTCGTCCACCTTCTCGACGTGGTACGCCCACTTTGTGAGAACGTTCTTCATCGTTCCGCACACTGCTTCATATTCGGGCAGATCCATGAAGGCATCGCGGCTAAGCACGATCGCGTTATCGAGGCCGCTTAAGATCTGAACCTCGCCAGAAAGCCAATGAAGCCTGCTGAATGTGCGAGACAGGTCAGCCCCAAATCTTTCCCTGTCACCAACTCCGACGTTATTCAGTCGTACTTTCAGTCCGCGCAATTCGAATGGCTTTATAGCCTTCCAAGGCGTAATGATGGCGTAGCGGAAGCGAACCCCTCCAACCGCTACCTCCTCATTCTCCACTATTTCACCATCACAGTAGTTTCTGTAGAGCTTTGTATTTTGCAGGTACACTTCCATACCGACCGGTTCGGGATACGCCAGCACCTCGTTGAGTTTCGAGCCCTCAGGGAAAGGCAGGGGAAGGTCCTCTTGCATCCCCCACTTGAGGCGATCCATCGCGGCCCAACTCGCGACGTGATCCTTCTTTTCGCTGGATGGCTTCTGTTTAAAATACCGCTTCGCTAAGTCGGTCAGATTCACCAACTTGATTTGCGTGTAATGTGCCGACCTCAGCTTTGCGTCTCGCTTCACTTCCCCGGGGACCGGTATCTCCCCAACATCAATTGCCCTCCCATCCTGTCTAACGAATTGAGACGCGGGGATTCGGGCCGTAAACACCTCATCAGAATTCTCAGTAGTCGAAAGAATCTGAAGTGTTTCACAGAATGGCAAAATCGCCAGGAACCCAACGCCGAACTGACCGATTCTCTTCCTTTCAAATTTCGGGGTCTGTCGTTTTTCGCGTCGCTGCCCCGCGATCCGAAGATAGAAATCAAACTCCTCCCGCGTCATGCCGCTCCCATCGTCAACGATGAGAACTTCGTCCTTCTTCAGATCAATAGTAATGCGTGTAGTTGTTGCATCTGCGTCGTAAGCATTACTCACAATTTCACGGAGGGCATATGGGAAATTCCTCGCGTAGGTAAACCTGCTGAGCAATGAAACGATATTTTTATCTACTCTGATGTGCGAAATGAACGGCTCAGCCATGGCTTGCCTTCCTTACTGCGCGACGAGAAGAACTTCCCGGTTCAATTGAGCTTCTCCATTTTGGTGATTGAGGGCATATTTGTAGTGCTGACTGTGTGTGCGCACCCTCTTGCCGTGTCGCTTCAACATTCTTACCAATGTGTCGATGCTAGGAACACCGAATTTCTTATATGAGATTACAATAATGCTATCTGCGAATTTCTCGAAGAGGGAATCGAAGGCCTCGGCATTCCGGTCTCGATCAGTCCAAGGGTTGCTCCCCTCGGGCTTCATTCGCAAGTTCGGTGTTTCGTAGTCGATGAGGTCGCCCCAGACGTCATAACGACACAGCCCTTCCAGAAAATGGTAGCATCTAAAGTAGTCGGCGCTTTCGTTGCTGGCGTCTTTCGTGAGGTAAGGCGGATCGATGTATACTAGGTCGTAGCTGCCTTTCGGTATGGCTAAAGCGTCGTATCGGATTGACCGGCACCGCCTTCTTCCTTTGAACACTAGCTCGTTGACCTCCGAAGAGAACCTCGTGAAGTGCCGGTTGAATGGGAGATCCCATGTGACCTTGTTCCCAAACTCGCGCTCCACATCCGCAAACCTCAAGTAGAGATTACGCCGGTGGAATAGATTGAACGGGCGCTTTATCAAACAGCACTGTATTAACGTGTAGAAGAGGAGCGCGCGCTTGTAAACCAGCGCCCCGCGCTTTGCATGCAGGCGGTTGATCCGCGCGACGCAGCTATCGATCCGTGCGTTCTCGCGATCCGTGAAGTAGATCCCCTTAAAGGTGTCCCTCACGAACCGGGGTGTGGTTTCCAGTCTTCCAGATATCACCGACGCAATATCTTCAGGGGAGAGCGTCACCCCGTCGTTCTCAATTAGAGCCAGACCGACCTGGTGATTGAAGTGGAGCTTGTCGTTGTACGTCACCGCTTTCCCCATTTTCTTGAATAGGTAGCTGACTGATCCGGTCCCGCCGAAGACGTCGAGCGCAGTCGTGAAATCAAGTTCTTGGAGGCAGTTCCGAAGCCAGGGGACGATTTTCCTCTTGCTTCCTTGGTACCGTGTTGACGGGAATGCCTTCAGTTCCTGAAACGTCATCGGCATCGGTTGTTTGCTCTCAAAATCCATCATGAAGTTCCCATTGGCCTATGCGCTTTTGCAGTCTAGCAAGGCGAGCGGCACCGAGCAAGCGTGGCGTCGGGCGTATCCGCACGGATTCGGCTGGACGGGGCTGAGTGGAAAGTAGTCGGTAACCAGTACAGAGAATTAGAGCGCGCGGCAGAGGGCGTAGACCGCGAAGGCGAGGAGCATGGTACCGCCGGCGATGTCGGCGACGAGCCACGTGGCGCGCTTGCCGCGGCGGCCGACCCAGGTCATCGTGCCGGCAAAGCACACGACCCAGGAAATCGCGCCGAAAAACACGCCGGCGCATACCCACGGCAGGTCGCGGACTGGATTGGCTGACCACTGCCCGACCAACCCCGGTACAACTATGCACCAGAACGCCAACGTCATCGGGTTCAGGCTCGTCATTGCCAGGCCGGTGACGTAATGCCGCTCGGACGGTTTCTCGGAGTCGCTGGTGCTGGCGACAGCGCGCCATTGCCGAGCGGCGCCAACAAAGCACATCACGCCCAGGTACGCCAACACGGCCGCGCCGGCAATTCCCAACGCCGCCATCACCCGGGGCTGGGCCAACAATGGGCGCACGCCCAGGCTGGTCAGGATGGCGTAGGTGACATCGACCGTCACCGCGCCGCAGCCGAGCAGGAAGCCGGCGCGGAATCCGCCGCGCAATGACCGTCGTGCGATCTCCACATTCACCGGCCCAATCGGCGCCGCCGCTCCGAGTCCGAGCAATACGCCCTTTCCAATCATCGCCACGACGCCAGTGACGTGCATGCCCTGATTGCATACGAGCCACCGCGTGGCACGTCAAGGTGGAATGCAGAAACACGTATTGCGGCGGGGTGCCGGCTTGTGATAGGGAAGGTTGGAACAACGGCGCCAATGGAAGCGGATTACAAGGTAAAGCTGGAGGTCTTCGAGGGCCCTCTCGATTTGTTGCTCTATCTCATCAAGAAGGAGGAGGTGGACATCTACGATATTCCGATTGAGCGCATCACGAACCAGTACATGGAGTACCTGACGCTGATGCAGATGCTCAACCTGGAGGTGGCGGGGGAGTTTCTCGTGATGGCGGCGACGCTGATGTACATCAAGAGCCGGATGTTGTTGCCGGCCGACCAGCAGGTGACCGACACCGAGGCCGAGGAAGGCGAGGACCCGCGCTGGGAATTGATTCGGCAGCTCGTCGAATACAAGAAGTTCAAAGACGCGGGATTGCAACTCGGCCAGCGCGAAGAGCAGCAGGCGAACATCTTTTCGCGGGGAAGCCCGGAGGCGGGCATCGAAGTCGACAAGGACATCCCGCTGGCGGAAGTGAGCATTTTCGACCTCATCAACGCATTCAACGAGGTGTTGAAGAAGGCGAGCGCCCGCGAGGACTTCCGCGAGATCATTGAGGAGCGGTTTACTGTCAGCGACAAAATCGAAGAAATCCTCTATACTCTGCGGGACCGATCGGAGATGATTTTTAGTGAGTTGTTTGCGAACGCGAGTTCGCGGGCGGAAGTGGTGGTGACGTTTTTGGCGCTGCTGGAGTTGATTCGGTTGAAGCGGCTGAAGGTGGTGCAGGTCGAAGCGTTTGGGGAGATACGGGTATTGAAAATGACCTGACGAAGTCAGGGCATCCTGAGCGGAGCGAAGGATCTGATTTTTGGTAACATGACACTGGAACTGAAACAAATCATTGAGGCGCTGTTGTTCTCGGCGGAACGGCCGCTGTCACCGAAGGACATCCGCGCGATTTTCGCCGAGGCGACGGACGAAGAGAACTCACCTGGTGTGTCGGAACCGTTCCGCAACGTGCGGGAGGCGCAAATTGTCGCCACGCTCGAGGAATTGAAGGTGGAATGTGAACTGCAGCAGCGCAGTTACCAACTGGTGGAAATCGCGGGCGGATGGCGGTTGGTGACCCGAGCCGAGTACGCGCCCTGGTTGAAGAAATTGTTGGATGAGGCACGTCCGCACCGACTGTCGCCGCCGTCATTGGAGACGCTGGCGATCATCGCGTTGCGGCAGCCGATTTCCCGCGCGGACATCGCGGCGATTCGCGGCGTAGAAGTCGATGGCGTGATCAAGACTCTGTTGGAGCGGGATATGATCACGATTGTCGGCAAGAGTGAGGCACCGGGTCGGCCAATGTTGTACGGCACGACGCAGAAGTTCCTCGAACATTTCGGGCTTCGCGATATCGACGACATGCCGAAAGCCGCGGAATTGCGGCTCCAGGCCGCGGCGCTGAAAACGGCGGAACAAAAGACGGAAGAGGCGCAGGCGATGGCAACGGCCGCGGCGGGGCCCGGCACGGACGCGGCGCCGGAGCCTGCCGCCGGGACCCGTTCGACAGGCTCAGGGCAGGCTCCGGCAACAACGACGACACCCGATGAAGGACAAACTCCAACAACTCCGCAATAAGATCGACGAGATCGATTCGAAGCTCGTGCACGCGTTGAACGAGCGGACGAAACTCGTGCTCGAGATCGGCAAGATCAAGCACGAGTCGGGCGAGGAGATCTATGCGCCCGACCGCGAGGACGCGGTATTGCGGCGGATCGTCGAGAAGGGGAACGGGCCGCTGCCCGCGGATTCGTTGCGGGCGATTTATCGGGAGGTCATGTCCGCGTCGCTGGCGCTCGAAAAACCGCTGGTGATCGCATTCCTCGGCCCCGAAGCCACGTACTCGCACATGGCGGTGATCAAGAAATTCGGGTCGGCCCTGAAATACGAGCCACTGGCGAGCATTACGGATGTGTTCGTGGAAGTGTCCAAGGGGCGGGCGGATTACGGCGTGGTGCCGATTGAGAATTCGACCGAGGGCGCGGTCACGCACACGTATGACATGTTCGTGGACAGCGAACTGAAGATTTGCGCGCAGATTGTGTTGCCGATTCGGCACAACCTGATGGCGGCGTGTCCGCGCGACGATATCCGGAAGCTGTACTCGATACCCCAGGTGTCTGCGCAATGCCGGCTATGGTTGCAGACGAACATGCCGCACGTGGAGTTGATCGAGACGTCGAGCAGCACGCGCGCGGCGCAGATTGCGAAGGACGAGCCGAACGCAGGGGCGTTGGCGAGCGCGTTGGCCGCCGAGATTTACGGGCTGACGATTCTGGAGCCGAACATCCAGGATTCGAGCGAGAACGTCACCCGGTTTCTCGTGATTGGACGCAAATACCCGAGCCGGACGGGAAATGACAAGACGTCGATGATGTTCTGCGTGCAGGACCGGGTCGGCGCGCTGCATGATTCGATTGCATCGTTCAAGAAATACAAGATCAACATGACCAAGATCGAGTCGCGTCCCAGCAAAAAGAAGGCGTGGGAGTATTACTTTTTCGTGGACGTGCTCGGCCACTGCGAAGACGCGCGCGTCAAGAAAGCGCTCGATGAACTCGCCAAGCACACCATGTTCGTGAAAATCTTGGGCAGCTATCCGAATGTGAATGGGTAGAAGCGGCGAGGCCTGCTGGATTCTGGCGTCAGAAGGTCATGCTTGACTTTAACCCGCGAGGCTTCGGCGGATACGGGAGACCTTCGGTCGGGGAGCGTGCGCGGTCGGGAGACCGGCGCAGAACGAGCCGCGCGAGTCGTTGGCGGCGGTGAAGCGGCGATTGGTTTATGCGGGGAAGCTCCGTGGCTGAGTAGGAGGTCGTACCACGATGCGGTCGCGCAGGAGCGCGACCCTCCAAAGACAAACTCGGCGGTGGGCCACCGCGCGCTACCTGACGGCGCTTCACGGAAGCGCCGCTACAACGAACCGCATCGCTTTTGGTGGGGAACGGCCACAGGCGGGACGCCCGCGCTACTATGACTTCCCGTATTTCCTGACGGGTTTTTCGCGGATGGTTGCGGCGGCGTGCGGCTTGCCGGCGGTGAGCGGGACGCTTTTCTCGTAGAGGGTGTCGGGGCAGAGGTCAGCTTCGTTGGACCATTGGACGCTGCCGAGGAACGGGCGGACCGAGTTGAAGACTCCCAGGTTCTGCAGCGGGCGGAAGATGCCAGTCGACAGATACGGTTTCACGTCGAAGATTCGCACCTCGCCGTTGGTGAACGTGAGGCGCAGCGTGTAGTTGCCCTGGGGCCGGACGGCTTTGACGCGTGGGTTGAGTTGCATGGCGTAATTTAGCGCAACGGCTCGATTTTGAAAACGGGTTGTCCTTGCTCGGCCAAATCCCAATCGGCCAGCAGTTCGTCGCGATGAATCTCGATCCACGCTTGCACGAGTTTCATTTTATTGCCTGGCAAAGCCCCACCGAGCACTTTGCCTTCCGGGATGGACAACACCGCTTCGTGCTCCTGATAGCGCGCATGAAAATGAGGTCGCTTGTGTTTGTCCTTATCCATGTAGTACAGGCTGACAATGACGCCATAAAACATGCAGATAACGGCCATAACGAGGTGGAAGTATAGCCATTGGAGGGTTGTCCGGCAAGGGCGCGGATGGAAGGCATGCGTTTCCCGTTTGACCGGTGATGGCGGCTTTGACACACTGATTGCACTGTGAACTTTGCGACTATTGCGAACCAATACGTGTGTGATGTGCCGGTGTATGAGCCGGGGCGGCCGATTGAGGAAGTGGCGCGGGAGATGGGGCTGAACCCGAAATCGATCATCAAGCTGGCATCGAACGAGAACCCGCTCGGGCCGTCGCCGAAAGCGGTCGTGGCGATGCGCAAGGCGTTGGCGACGTCGCACCTGTATCCTGATGGCGGAGGATTTTATCTGCGGCAGGCCATTGCGCGAAAGTTGAATGATGATTTGGGTCGCACGCAATTGCGAAAAACGCCGCGTGAGGGCACGCGGCCTACAACAGCGCAGAAGCGGTCCATCGAAGTCGGAATCGACAATATCATTCTCGGCGCGGGCTCGAACGAAATCATTGAATTTCTGTATCACGCGTTTGTCGGACCGGGGGACGAGATCATTGCGGGCGACCGGGCGTTTGTGATCTACAGCATCATGGCGAAGATGTTCCAGGCGCGGTGCGTGGAGGTGCCGTTTCGCGGTCACACACACGACTTGAAGGCGATGCTGGCGGCGATCACGCCGAAGACGAAGCTGGTGTTCGTCGCCAACCCGAACAATCCGACGGGGACGCGGGTCACGAATGCGGAACTTGAGGATTTCATTCGCCGGTTGCCGGCGCATGTGATTGCGGTGCTGGACGAGGCGTATATTGAGTTTGTGGATGATCCACCGCCGTCGATCGAGTACGCGCTGAAGCGCAATGTGGTGGTGCTGCGCACCTTCTCGAAGATTGTCGGATTGGCGGGGCTGCGCATCGGGTACGGCGTGGCGCAGAAGGAGTGCATTGCGCTGCTGCAACGGGTACGGCAACCGTTCAACACGAATGCCGTCGCGCAGGCCGGCGCGCTGGCGGCGCTGGACGATGCGGCGCACTTTCGCAAGACCAAGGCGGTGACGCGGCAGGGGTTGGCGTATCTTTACCGGGAATTCAAGCGGCTGAAGCTGGAATACGTTCCGAGTTGCGCCAACTTCGTGCTGGTGAATGTTGGCGATGGGGACAAGGTATTTCGCGGGTTGCAACGGCGCGGCGTGATCGTGCGTCCGATGCGCGGATACAAGATGCCGTCGTGGGTGCGGGTAACGGTGGGCACGATGGAGGAGAATCGAAAGTTTATCAGAGCACTGAAGCAGGAGTACGAGGGCCTTTAAATTGCAGAGACACAGAGGTCAGAGAGATTTCGTTTGTTCCGAGTCTCGGTGGTTCAGGTTAGACTGAGAGATTATGATCATCATTTGCAAACCGGAAGCGACGGACGAGCAAATCGCCCACATTGAGGATGCGATTCGCAAGTGGGGATTGAAGCCGCACACGAGCCGGGGAGTCGAGCGCACGGTGATCGGGGTCATCGGGCCGGAAGAGCAGATTCGCGAGAAGCCGTTGGCGGCGTTTCCGGGCGTGGCGGACGTGACGCCCGTGATGAAGCCGTACAAGCTGACGAGCTATGATTTCACGCACAAGCGCACGGTGATCGATGTGGGTGGCGTCAAGATTGGCGACCAGAAGAAACTCGTGTTGATCAGCGGCCCGTGCTCGGTGGAGAGCCGGGAACAGATTCTGGAGATTGCGAAGATTGTCAAGAAAGCGGGGGCGAGCGTGTTGCGCGGGGGAGCGTTCAAGCCGCGGACATCGCCGTACACGTTCCAGGGGCTGGGCCGGGAAGGGTTGAAGCTGCTGGCGGAAGCGCGACGGGAGACGGGGCTGCCCGTGATTACGGAGTTGATGGACACGAAGGATGTCGAGGCGGTGGCGGAATACGCGGACATCATCCAGATCGGCGCGCGCAACATGCAGAATTTCTCGTTGTTGAAGGAGGTCGGTCGGTGCCAGAAGCCCGTGATGCTCAAGCGCGGGATGGCGGCGACGATCAAGGACGTGTTACTGAGCGCCGAATACATCCTCAGCGAAGGGAACATGAACGTGATGCTGTGCGAGCGGGGGATTCGGACGTTTGAGACTTACACGCGCAACACGCTGGATCTCTCGGCGGTACCGGCGCTGAAGAAAGAGTCACATTTGCCGGTGATCGTGGACCCGACGCATGGCGCGGGGCATCGCGATTTGATTCCGACGATGGCGTTGGCGGCCGTCGCCGCCGGGGCCGACGGGATCATGCTGGAAGTGCACAACAATCCCGAGGCGGCGCTATCGGATGGCGAACAAGCGATGTTGCCCGACAAATTTGAAGCGCTGGTCGGCCAGATGCGCGCGGTCGCCGCAGCGATTGGGAAGCAGATTTAGTGTTGGCCGGGCGACGCGGCGACGTCACGGGAGGATTTTCCTTACGTCGTCGATTCCCCTGTCGAACGAGGATTTCACGTCGCTCCAGGCATTGGTCGCGGCGGTCTTGAGTTCGTTCAGCTTGGGCTTGAGATCATCCATTTTCTTCTCGGCTTCGGCGATTTTCTTGTCCAGGTCGGCTTTGGCCTGCCCGGTTTGCGTCTGGGCATTGGATTTCAGGTCATTCAATTTCCTGCCCAGCTCGTGGAACTGTTTCTCGGCAGCTTTGTTGAGTTCCTTGATTTGCTGTTCGGTGTAGTGTCCGGCCGTCACGGCGGCGTTTTTGCCCGCCTGCTTCACGTCCTCGGCGGTGGTCGTGTTGTTCGATTGCGCTTGCGACAACAGCGGCGTGGCGACCAGCAGCGATAGAACGACGAATCCCTGTAATCTCTTCATATCGGATGACCTCCTGTGAACCTGCCAACAGCTTACATGTCTGCGGTTTGAGTGCAAGTTCTACTGGCAAATGGCTTGCGGTGGCGGCGGGGGGCGGTGTAAGAAGGCGGCGAGATTCCAAGGAGATCTCGGATGGCACAAACGACACGGGGGCGCACGGCGCTGGCGGGTTATCTGTTTCTATTGCCGAATCTGCTCGGCTTTCTCGCGTTCACGTTGTTGCCCGTGCTCGCGTCGCTGGCGCTGAGTTTCTACGCGTGGGACCTGTTCACGCCGCCGAAGTTTGTCGGGCTCCATAATTTCATTGCGCTGATGCACGACCGTGATTTCTGGTATTACGCATACAACACGGTGTTCCTGATGCTGGCGATACCCGTGAACATCCTGGGGTCGCTGCTGTTGGCGGTGGTGATGAACCAGAAGCTGCGGGGGATCGTCGTGTTTCGCACGATGTATTTCCTGCCGAGCATCGTCGCGGGGGTCGGCACGTACCTGTTGTGGCGGTGGATTTACAATCCCGACTACGGGCTGATCGATACCATCATCGCGAACTGGTTTCCGCGGTGGCTGAACGACGGGATTCGCGGGCTCGGCGTGGAATGGCCGCCGCAGTGGCTGACGTCGGTGACGTGGGCCAAGCCCGCGCTGATGTTCATGAGTTTCTGGACGGTCGTGGGCGGGTACAACATGATTTTGTATCTCGCGGCGCTACAGGGCGTGTCGCCCGAGTTGTACGAGGCGGCTGACATCGACGGCGCGAACGCGTGGCAGCGATTTTGGGCGATCACATGGCCGATGGTCAGTCCGACGACGTTTTTCGTGCTGACGATGAGCCTGATCGGCGGATTGCAGGGCGGATTTGAACAGGCGTTTGTCATGACGCGCGGCGGGCCCGCGGGCGCGACCACGACGATCAGCTATTACATCTACAATCACGCGTTCGCGTGGAACCACATGGGCTATGCGGCGGCGATTGCGTGGGTGCTGTTTGCCGTGGTGTTCGGGGTGACGCTGATGAACTGGCGGTTTGGAGGACGGATTGTCCATTATTGATGACAACTGAAACGACTACCCCTCACCTTAATCCTCTCCCCCAAGGGGAGAGGAGACCTCTAGCCTGGAGGTTCGGATCACCTCGCGAACTCGGCTCCCCCAAAGTGGAGAGGAAAATTTTCTCGCCCTTCAGGGGAGAGGGTCAGGGTGAGGGTGTTTCGCAAGCGAGATGAAATGGCAGTGAAGAAAATTGTCACATATCTGGTACTCGGCGGCGTCGGGCTGTTCGTGCTGTTACCGTTTTTGTGGATGCTGTCGACGTCGGTGAAACCGGCGGGGGACGTGTTCGCGTCGATTGAGAATCCCATCAAGGCGTTCGTGCCGCGGGAGACGCAGTGGAAAAATTACGGGCAGGTGTACGACACGACGCAGGCGATGGGCGGCGGGTTCGCGCGATGGTACCTGAACAGCATTCTCGTAGCGGTCGTCGTGACGCTCGGGCAGGTCACGACCAGCGCGTGCGCGGCGTATGCGTTTGCACGGCTGCGGTTTCCCGGCCGCGACAAACTATTTCTCGGTTATCTCGCGACGATGATGATTCCCGGCGCGGTCACGATGATTCCGAATTTCATCTTGATGCGCAAGATTGCCGAATGGCTGACAGCGGTGGCGCCGTCGGTCAATTGGGACGCGTCGAGAGTGGTCTACCTGTTTGGGCGGACGTATGAAGCGGGACGATTGGTGGGGCTGGATTCGTATTTTGCGTTGGCGGTGCCGGCGATGTTTTCGGCATACGGCACGTTCATGCTGCGGCAATATTTCCTGAGCATCCCGCGCGATTTGGAGGAAGCGGCGACGATCGACGGGTGCGGGCTATTGCGGATTTTCACGACGGTGATTTTGCCGCTGAGCAAACCGGCATTGGCGACGTTGACGATTTTCACGTTCATGGGCAACTGGCAGAGCTTCTACTGGCCGTTGATCGTGCTGACGCAGGACTCGATGAAAACGTTGCCATTGGGATTGTTATCGTTCATGGGCTTGTACAGCACGCAGTGGAGCCTGCTGATGGCGGGATCGATGATGATGATTCTGCCGGTGATAATTGTCTTTCTTGTGGGGCAGAAATGGTTTATAAGCGGGATCCAGTTGGGCGCATTGAAAGGTTGAACGAATAGGGCGTCAGGCATGTATCGCGGTCGAATAAATCCAACCCGGGAACTTCTCCAGGAAGTCCGTCGTCGTGTGCCGTCGGGAACCCGGCTCATCCCGGAGGCATTTATCACCGACCATCGACGGCCGGTGCTCGAAAAACTTTCCGAACTAACGCCGGAGACATTCTATCTCTTCGATGAGATCACCGCGCAAGCGTTCCGCGATGCCGTGATTGAAGTCGGAGCGCGCGATGGCGGGGGACGACTGACGGTGTGCGATCCGTTTCCCGTGTTGGGTCGGGCGCAGCAGCACCGTTTGCAGCGCGTGGCCGGCAAGGTGGACCGGGTCCGCGTGTTGCGGGTCGGAACCGCCAACGTGGCGGCGGTGGGCGATACGTCGATGGAGTTCTGCGATATCGCGGCCAATCCGCTGGCGCGATACAGCTTTGCGATCAAGGAAGGCATACGCCCCCTGTTATTCATTTGCCGGAGAGATGGGCGGCCGAAAACTTCTGAAACACGCCGAAGCGCCGGATTTTTCTCCGTCAGCCGCGACGTGGTGGAGGAAGTGGCCGATGACGTGGAATTGTTGCTGCGCGGGGTGGCGACGACGATGGCGACGTTTGAGGAGTTGGAGCTGCTGCATCGGACGACCCAGCGCGTGTCACGGGAATTGGAGAGTTATTCCCGGCGAGTGGAATGGGCGGTGCGGCATGCGCGTCGCCGGCCGGATTCGCTGACGCCGGCCCGGTTCGACCGGATTGTTGGCCAGGCCATTGCCAAGATGAGCCAGCTCAAGGAGATCCCGCGGCGGGCGTTGCGGTCCATTGACAAGGGCGGGTTCTGAGCAAGGCGTAGAGCGCCTAACAAGACTTGCCGTTGATCGTAGCCGCACCGTTGCCATCTGCTGATGGCGTCTCGCGGACTCGGCTCAGGGTGCGTGAGAATCAGATTATCTGCGCAGGCTAAAGCCTGCGGCTACGGGTTTTGCTCAGCGACACCTTTGCGAGTCCGTGGTGTTGGAATACATTGTAAGTGAAGAAATCAAAGTCTGTTGAACGGAGGACTTGATTATGAAACGGATTCTGAAAGCCATCAGTGGTTTCGCGGTCGTGGTCGCGGCGGTCTGTTTGCTGAGCGCGCCGGCCCAGGCCCGCGTGTTTGTGAACGTGGGGTTTGGGTTCCCGTTCTTCTACGGCCCGGCGTATTATCCTGCCTACGCGTATTATGCACCGCCGGCGTACTACTATGGGCCAGGGCCGTATCGGTACTATTACGGGCCGCGCGGGTATTACTATTACCGCGGCGGACGCTGGTACTACCGGTAGGCGAGACTGCTGGAAACGATCTCTTGGAAAGGCAGGGCTAAGGCTCTGCCTTCCTATTTTTGGGAGTGTCGGTGCCTCAAGGGGATGAGACTTTAGCTTTCTCACGACCGAAGATTGCAGCCAACTTTGGCTGAACCGACCGCATGTCCAAGCCGGCGATGTTCAACTCGGTGGCTTCGACCATTTGCTCCTCAGACATCGTCTGTCGTGGCTGGTTGTTAAAATACTTTCCCGGGACGAATGTTGCCAAGAGCATAAGAAAGCGAGCGTATTGCTTCGTTTCCTCCTTGGCGCTTTGATAGACCTCGCTTCGCATCATCGCGGAACAGAACCCCTCCCTTGCATACGGCTGCATGAGCATCTGCCCCAGGATAAAAACACCTAGGTACGCCTCGCCAATCCTGGCATCGACGAACACGCCGTACTCCGCTGCGAGGTCGAGAAGATCACGACCGGGTTTGTCCACCAGACGGGGTTCAATTGCATCGTACCCGCTTTCCTGAATATCCAAACAGAAGCGACAGAGCCTGTCGGCCTCTTCAGTATCGAATTCATGGTCGGGAAAGCAGGTAGTATCCAAGATGGAAAACTTGCGGAAGTCGGCATTAAGACACTCATACACCAGAGATTTGACGTTCCCAGCCATGCGAGCCCGACCATGCCAACAAGTGTTCCGGATGTCAAATGTATGGATGGAGGGTGCCCTACCGCTCACTGCGTTTGAGAGTCTGCTCGTGAAACGGCTTCTACCTGTCCCGGGCGAGCCAGCCGCGGTGGACGAGTTCGTCGGCGAGTTGACGGGGTGTGACGATCTTCACGGTTTGGACGGTCCTGCCGAAGTACGGGCCGAAGTCGCGTTCGTCGCCGGTCAAGAGATGAGTGGCGCGGCCGGCGATTGCGCCGCCGAGAATCGGAACGTCCTTCGCCTCCAGCTTGATATCGAGTTGCGTGGTCAACGTGCCGACCATTTCGAGCTTGGTTGTCAGGTGATCAAGCTCGCCCACGAGAACCGGTTCCTTTAATGCGAGGTTGCGCCGCGCTTCTTCGACGGCGTAGGCGTTGGTGATGCAGTCGCCGTGTTGGGAGAGAACTGCGAGCAATGCGCGGATTCGGCTGTTCGGTTTGGCCGCCGAAAAGAGGATATTGGCGTCGAGAAAGACCCTCATCGTTTCGTCTTCGACCGGTAACGGCGGAGGGCCTGCTCGTTGACGCGTTCGAATTCCGCGACGCGCTCGTCCGTGTAAATCTCGATGGGGAAGGTGACACCCGCGCGGATCAGGATGCCCTGCGCTGTCTCCTCGGCCACGACCTGGCCGGCGTCTGTCAGGCCGAGTTTGTCCCGCATTTCCTTGGGCAGCGTCAGCGTGCCGCGCTGGTTGATGTTAATAACCTTGGTCATGGATTCAGTATTTCACACTTTCTGAATTTGTGCAAGCGGGGGGACGACCGCAAGCAGGGACGCGCGCCACCGGCGAATCTACGGCGCGGCGCGATACCTAAACGACAGGCATCGCGCCCTACAATACGGTCGGGTGATCGATGGCAGGCTACAGTACTTCGGGGAGGGGGGCGAGGGGTTTGCGGTATTGGGTGGCGAGATCGGAGTAGGTGACGCGACCGCGGACGATGTTCAAGCCGCTGGCGAGGGCCGGGTTCTTGCGGGCGGCGCGTCCAAAGCCTTTTCGTGCGATTTCCAGGACGTAGGGGAACGTGGCATTCGTCAACGCCGTGGTGGACGTACGGGCGACCGCGCCAGGCATGTTCGTCACGCAATAATGCACGATCCCGCCGACGAGATAGGTGGGGCGATCGTGCGTGGTCGGGCGCGAGGTTTCGATGCAACCGCCCTGATCGATCGCCACGTCGACAATCACCGCGCCGCGTTTCATCTGGCGGACCAGTTTACGGGAGACCAAGACCGGCGCGCGCGCACCTGGTCGGAGCACCGCGCCAATGAGCAGGTCGGCATCACGGACCTGATCGCGGATGTTGTGAGCGTTGCTCATCAGCGTCTTGACATTTTTCGGCATCACATCGTCGAGGTACCGAAGTCGGTTGAGGTTGATATCGAGAATCGTCACATCCGCGCCGAGACCGGCGGCCATCTTGGCGGCATTGGCGCCGACCACGCCACCGCCGAGTATCGCGACCTTGGCCGGGGCAACGCCGGGGACGCCTGCGAGCAACAGGCCGCGGCCTTTGGTGGGTTCCTCGAGGTATTTTGCGCCTTCGTGGACGGCCATACGACCCGCGATCTCGCTCATGGGTGTGAGCAACGGGAGCGAGCCGTCGCGCAACTGGATGGTTTCATAGGCCATGGCGACGATGCCACTGCGCAGGGCGGCATCGAATTGGGGTTTGTCGGCGGCAAAATGGAAATAGGTGAATACGATCTGGCCGGGGCGGAGGAGGCGGAATTCGGACGGTTGCGGTTCCTTGACCTTGACGATCATGTCGGCACGGCGAAAGACGTCCCGGGGCGAGGTGAGCACGCGCGCGCCGGCGGCCCGATAATCGGCATCAAACGCGCCGCTGCCCTCGCCCGCGTGGTGTTCGACCAGGACCGTGTGACCCGATTCCGCCAAGGCTTCGCAGTGAACAGGCAACAGGCCGACGCGATACTCGTTGTTTTTAATTTCCTTGGGAACGCCGATGATCATAGCGTCAGCGTCGCGGTGGGTTTGTCCTGGCTGGAGACGGTGACGGCGGTATGGTTCGCGCCGATCTTGCGGAGTTTGTCCGCGACGGTTTGTTGCGCCAACTCGGGCCGGTTGCAATCGCGGCTGAGATGGGCGAGGAACACGTGACGAAGTTTATCACAGGCAACGTCGCTGGCGAGGGTGGCGGCGGCATCATTGCTGAGGTGGCCGTGGCGGCTCATGATGCGTTGCTTCAGGGCCCAGGGACGCGCGGCGTCTTCTTGCAGGAGCTTCAGGTCGTGGTTGGCTTCCACGACCAGCACATCCATCTGACGGACGCGTTCGGTGACGAGCTTGGTGGCGTGGCCGAGGTCGGTCAACGCGCCGATGGCGAGGCCGGAACCCGGATGACGAATCACGTAGCCGACAGGATCGTAGGCGTCATGCGGGACGGTGAAGGATTCGATGAGCAGATCACCGACCTCGAACGACCCGCCCGTGGAAAACAAGCGCCAGGAAATCCGGATGGTCGCCGGCCATTCCGGGTCGGTCGTCACGGCCTCGGCGGTGAGACGATTGGCGTAGACGGGCAGGGGGCGCGCCTTGCACAGGACGCCGAGGCCACGCACGTGATCGGAATGCTCGTGCGTGAGGATCACGCCGCTGACCTGGTCGATGTTGCGGTTGATGAGCGCGAGGCGCCGGGCGATCTGACGACCGCTGAGGCCGGCATCGACAAGAAGTCGCGTCGTGTCGGTTTCGATCAAGGTGCAATTACCGGCGCTGCCACTACCCAGAATCGTGATGTGCATCCCCACGCGCCGATAGTACACGGAGGACGGATTGACTCAAGCCTTCTGCAATTGGAGGAGAGCGATTTCGGGCGGGCAGTTGAACCGCACGGGCGGGGCGATCATGCCGACGCCGCGGTTGACGTACATCTGCGTCTCGCCGCGGACGAACAACCCGTGGGCGTACTTTTGTCCGTAATGCGACGGGACATGCGGCGGGCCGTAAAAGGGAATGACGATCTGGCCGCCGTGGGTGTGACCGGCCAGGATCAGGTGCGAACCTTTCTGCCACCAGTCTTCAAAGGAATCGGGGTTGTGCATCAACACGAGCGAGAAAGGCGTATCGACATTGCGAAAGGCGCGGACCACGTCCACGCCGTCCGTCCAATAATCACCGAGGCCGACGATGGAGAGCGGCTCGCCGTTGATGCGGATTGTCTGGCTGGCGTTGCGGAGAACGGGAATGCCGACGGATTCGATGGCGGTGGCGACGGCATCGCCGCCGTACCAGTTATCATGATTGCCCAACGAAGCGAACACGCCATATTTGGCACGGGATTGGCTCATGCACTGGGCGCACGCGTGTACCATTTCGGCTGGTGGGGACGTTTCCTTGTACAGAAATTGGATCAACCGGCCGATATGAGGATAGTGACGGGAAAGGTGGTGGCCAACGGTCAGATAATCGCCCGTGAAAACCATGAGGTCGGGCGCGAGGGCATTGGCCGTGGCGATGCATTCGGAGAGGTACTCCGAACCGATCACGCGGCTGCGGTGAAGATCGGTAAGATGAGCGATGGTGAGGCCATTAAACGCGGCCGGAAGTCCCTGAATGACAACTGGAATGCGACGGACGTGGGCGAAGCGGGGTTCGATGAGCGTTGAGTATGCGAATCCGCCGGCACCGGCGATTGCCGATGACCAGAGCAGGCGTTTCAGAAATGTGCGACGGGTGATGTTTGGCACATGCGTTGGACAATATTTGGCCTTTACTTGTTGAATGTCACGAATATAGTGAAGCGGGTCTGGCGAGACGCAAGCCCGCAAGGATAGAACAAGGAATCATGGCAGGTCCGGGATTACATCAAGTACAGCGATTATCGCTGCAGCAGATTTTGGCGCCGCAGTTGCAGCAGAGCCTTCATTTGCTACAGGTGCCGACGCTGGAACTGCGTTCGCTGGTGCAGGAAGAGTTGCAGCAGAACCCGCTGCTCGAAGAGATTGCCAAGGATGAGCCGCGGGTCGAGGTGGAATCTCCCGAGAGCGAGCCGGAAGTCGACAAGACCCCGACCGCTGAGGAGCGGGCGGAGTTCAAGGAAGAATTTGAGGTCCTGTCCAAGCTCGACGAAGAGTGGCGGGAGTATTTTTCCCAGACGAGCAGTTTTCGCTCGCGGTCGCCCGAACAGGAGGAGCAGCGGCAACATTTCTTCGACTCGATCGTCCAACAGGAATCGTTGCAGCAACACCTGATCCAGCAGCTCAGCTTTATCAATGTCACCGACGAGAAGCGCAAGGTGGCGGAATTGATCATCGGCAGCATCAACGATGACGGGTATTTGCTGACGCCGATTGAGGAGTTGGCGGTCAGTTCGGGTCTTCGGCTGGAAGATTTGCAGGAGATGCTCGATCTGGTGCAGACGTTTCATCCCGTCGGAGTCGGCGCCCGGAACCTGAAGGAATGCCTGCTGATCCAGTTGGACCGGCTGGGCAAATCGGAGTCGATCGAGGCGGTGTTGGTCAACCAGCACCTGGACGATTTGGGACGGAAGCGATTTCCGGAAATTGCGCGGGCGATGAGCCTGAGCGTCGAGCAGGTGCAGCAACTGGCGAATTTCATATCGACGCTGGAGCCGAAGCCGGGGCGGATGTTTACCACGGAACAGCAACAGTACGTCGCGGCGGACGTGGTGGTGCAGAAGGTGGGGGAAGAGTACGTGGTGATGCTCAATGACGAGCAGATACCGCATTTGCGCATCAGCAACACGTACAAGGAGCTGATGGCGAGCGGCGAGAAGTCCAACGACGCGCGCGATTACATCCGCGACAAGATCCGCGCGGGCAAATTCCTCATCAAGAGCATCCACCAGCGGCAGCAAACGATTTACAACATCGCGAAGGTGATTGTCGAACGGCAGCGCGAGTTTCTCGACAAGGGCATCTCGTTTCTGCGGCCGTTGACGATGGCGCAGGTCGCGGAGGTGGTGGGCGTGCATGAAACGACGGTCAGCCGCGCGGTGGCCAACAAGTACATGCAGACGCCGCAGGGGTTGTTCGAGATGAAGTATTTCTTCACGCCCGGGTTCGAGACGACCTCGGGCGGCGCGATGAGCAACACCAGCGTGAAAGAGCAGATTTCGAAACTCATCGAGCGCGAAGACCAGACGAAGCCGTTGTCTGACCAGGAAATCGTGGCGATCCTGAAAGAGCAGGGCATCCCCATCGCCCGCCGGACCGTGGCGAAGTACCGCAACGAGTTGAACATCCTGCCGAGCAATCTGCGCAAGACGTATTAGCCGAGCTTCGGTGTTCGTCCGGAGGGCGACGCCTCCCGGCGAGCTGAAGGAAATGTCATACCAACCAAGAAGCGGCTCGGCAGGAGCCTCGCCCTCCAAAGGCCTCGGATTCAATTGGGCGGTAAATAACCGAAAGCGGCGGAGACAAAGCCCGACGCGGGTTAGTTTCGCTCGTGGGACGGCTGCTTGTCGATGAGCGGCATGCCGACCTTGTCGGCGATTTCGTGGAATTCGTCGCGGGAGACGGTGTCGAGGGTTTTGCCGCGGCGTTTGAGGTGTTCGTTGAGCTTGATGGCTTTTTCCTGCATCGTGCCGTGGGTTTCCTCGCTGCCGCCGACCAGTTTGAAGTTGTCGCCGGTGGTGATGCGGGTGTGGCCGTCCTTGTTGTCCAGACCGAGGCCGAACAACATGGCTTTTTTCTTTGTTTTCGCGGGTTTGGCCGGCTTCTTCATCCAAGTCAATTTACCAGACTGGAGCAGGGATTGCAATGGGGCCCGCGGACTGGCCTGAAAAATGTGTCCGGATTCGGCTTGCAACCAGTGGGAAGCTCTAGTATGTTCCGCCGCCCTGAGAGATTTTCATGAAAGCCAAGATACATCCCGAATACGTTGACGCGGTGATTCACTGCGCGTGCGGCAACATCATCCATACGAAATCGACGCGCAAGGACATGCGCATTGGCATCTGCTCGAAGTGCCATCCGTTTTTCACGGGCACGCAGAAGTTTGTCGATACGGCGGGCCGCGTGGAGCGGTTCCAGAAGCGGTACGCCAAGAAGACGAAGTAGCGGATTTTCCCGAGAACTTCGCGCTGATAATTGTCGGCGCGAAGTTTTTTGCTTTTACCGGGGGATCCACTGGGACAGCGGACGCTGCAACGACGACGACGCCAACCGGAGCGGTTGGCCTACAACGTAACGGAAACAGCGCGATACCCCAAAACGACATGGGCATCGCGCCCTTGTATCTGCGTTTTCTGGTAATGTTTCCGTGTGGCTGAGGAATGAACTTCGGCCACAGGGCCGCTCGTGGGGGGCATGCCCCCCACGAGCGCAACGCCGACGTGATCGTTCCCGCCCTCGAACCGCCATGGGCGCGTTCGTTTGTAGCAGGGTCCGTCGGCAGACTTTGGTCCTGTACTCGAACAGTTGCCAGAGCGGTGCGGAGTTGCCTTCCGACCAGCTCGTATGCCAAGGAGGAGTCTAACCATGTCACAGCCTGTTGTCCATGTCGGTCTGGATATTGCCAAAGCCCATCTCGATGTGTGTGCGTTGGATCAACCACACCCGGTCTCTCGCCGTTTCGCTAACCGACCGCTGGCTCATGCGGCGTTGGTGAGTTGGTTGCAGCAGTGGCCCGCCCGCCACGTCGTTTGCGAAGCGACCGGTGGTTATGAACGCCGTGTCGTGGCCGCGTTGCAGCAGGCCCAGATCCCGGTCAGCGTGGTCAACCCCCGCCACGCCCGGGACTTCGCTCGCGCCCAGGGCCGACTGGCCAAAACCGATCGACTCGACGCCTACATGCTGGCCCAGTTCGGTCAACGCCTGCAACCGCCGCCCACACCGCCGCGCTCGGCGGTTCAGCAGCAGTTGGCGGAGTTGGTGGCTCGGCGCACGCAGTTGCGGGGACTCCACCGGGCGGAGCACAACCGCCTGGAGCATCTCCAACATCCCGCCGTGCGTCGCCAACTGCGGGCACACCTGCGCAGTTTGGAGCGCCAGATCGCCCAGGTCGACCAATGGCTCGACGAGTTGACCCACACCACGAGCGAATTGCACGAGAAAGTTCAGTGCCTCCGCGCCGTCCGGGGCGTCGGGCCGATCACCGCCATCACGCTGCTGGCCACCGTGCCCGAACTCGGCACGCTCAATCGCCGCCAGGTAGCCGCCTTGGTCGGGGTGGCGCCGCTGAATCGGGACAGTGGCTTGCGGCGTGGCCACCGCCTCATCGCCGGCGGTCGAGCGGCAGCGCGAGCCGCCTTGTACATGGCGGCGCTGGTAGCGGCGTTTGCCAACCCGCAGTTCAAGGTGTTCTACCAGCGCCTGATCGCGGCCGGCAAAGCACCCAAAGTGGCCCTCGTCGCCGTGATGCGCAAGCTGATCATCCTGCTCAACCAACTGCTCAAAAATCCACAATTCCAACCCACATGAAAAGACAGTTGCTACTACGCCCTCGGCCTCTTCCCCACGTTACCTGCATAGGCGGCTTGCTCGACGGCGCGGGCGACGCGACGGACAACCTGCTTGTTGAACACACTGGGGATGATGTATTCCTCGCTGAGTTCGTCGGAGGTGATGCACCCCGCGATGGCTTTGGCGGCGGCGAGTTTCATTGGCTCCGTGATGGCGGTGGCGCGGGCGTCGAGCGCGCCGCGGAAGATGCCGGGGAACGCGAGGACGTTGTTGATCTGGTTCGGGTAATCACTGCGGCCCGTGGCGATGATGCGCGCGTAAGGCTCGGCGTCCTCGGGCATGATTTCGGGCGTCGGGTTGGCGAGGGCGAACACGACCGGCCCTTTCGCCATTTTCTTGAGGGCCTTGACCGTGAACACGCCGGGACCGCTGACGCCGATGAACAGGTGCGCACCACGGGCGGCATCCTCGATGGAGCCGGTCACGTTACGCGCGTTGGTATGCTCGGCCAGCCAGGTCTTGCTGAAATCGAGATCAGGAAGGCGTTTGCGGCAGATGATCCCCTTGCGGTCGCAGCAGATGACGTGGTGGGCGCCGGCCGCCTGCAACATCTTCGTGACCGCGACTCCGGCCGCACCGGCCCCAACGATGAGAATCTTGATCTCGCTCATCTTCTTCTTGAGGAGTTTCAACGCGTTCAGCGCCGCGGCGAGGACGACGACCGCCGTGCCGTGCTGGTCATCGTGAAACACGGGAATATCGAGTTCCTCCTTGAGGCGGTCCTCGATCTCGAAACAACGCGGCGCGCTGATGTCTTCGAGGTTGATGCCGCCGAACCCGGTGGAAATCCATTTCACGGCCTTGATGATTTCTTCCGTGTCCTGTGTCTGCAGGCAGATCGGATAGGCGTCGATGTCGCCAAATTCCTTGAACAACATCGCCTTGCCTTCCATAACGGGCATGGCGGCTTCGGGGCCGATATTGCCGAGGCCGAGCACGGCGGAGCCGTCGCTGACCACCGCCACGGCGTTGTGCTTGATCGTGAGCGTGCTGGCCTTGCGTTTGTCTTCGGCAATGGCGAGGCAAACCCGCGCGACACCCGGCGTGTAAGCCATCGACAGCGCATCGCGCGTGGTCAGCGGGATTTTGTTCTGGATGCGAATCTTACCGCCCAGATGCATCAGGAACACGCGATCGGACACATTGATCACGGTGACGCCCTTGATTCGTTTGATCGCGTCGATAATCTTGTGGGCGTGCTCGTCGTCGCGGGCGCTGACGGTCAGGTCACGCACCTTGAACTGCCGCTCCGCGCGCACCACGTCTACCGCGCCCGGGTCACCCTGTTGACGGGCGATGACGTGCAGAATCTTCGCAAACATCCCCGTGGTATTCACGAGGCGCAGGCGCATCGTGAAACTGTAACTGACGCTCGTCGCTATCTGGCCCATGGTCCTCGATCTTCCTCCACAATCTATTTCTGGTTCCGATGTCGAAAGTGCTGCCAGCCGAGCCAGCCGACGGCCACGAACGGCAGCACCAACGCCAATATCACAAAGAATACTCCCGCCGCGCCTTCGCCCACGCGGCGCTCCACCAAAATGAAGCCCACCACCAGCGGTAACACGCCGTACACCATGTACCGCAGCAACAGGCCCCAATGGAAGAGTTTCATCGGCGGTAAATATAGGGAAGCAATGCGAGGGTTGCACGAAAAATGAGCGCGGCCAACGCGCGGTGCCGTCACGGACTACGGCAGGCGCAGGATGATTTCGTGGCCGTTGAGAGTGAGCGTGACGCGGCGGTTTTCAATCGTCACCACGCGCGCTCCGTCGATCTCTTCGCCTTCGTGTACCGTCACGCCGTTGATCATCGCGTCGCGGTTGTCGGCGGCGTAGGTGATTCCTTGAAGGACAAGCTGCGGAGTACTCGGGGCGGCCGGTGGCTCGGCTTTGATCCGCTCCATGACCTTGGCGACAATCTGGTCCTCGGCTCCCTTCGTGTCGGAGGGCGGCGTGGCAACCGGCGGTTGGGGCGGCGCCGGCGAAGCCACTTCTGTTTTTGGCGACACTTCTGGCGTCGTTGTAGGATGCGTTGCCGGAGCCGACAACTTCGTTTCGGCAATCGACAAGCTTCTGCCGGGGATGAGGCCGTCCTTCACGCTCTGGATGCGCGGGACAATCCACAAGGTGAGAACGATGACGCCCGCGAGTGCCGCGGCGCCGATTACTCCCATGACCAGGAACACCGGCTTCGATCCGCGCGCTTTGGTTTCGCGTTCTACGCGATACTCAGCCGCCACGGGTGGCGACGTCTGGGCGGATTGGTACGCCGCATCGCGCGTGCGCTTCAATGCCTCGTTGATCAGGCTCACGCGGGCACGCCCTCCAACTCCTCGATGGCGAGGTTGACCTCTTGACGCGTCATCACATCGATCTGGCCGACGAACCCCGCCAACAACGTCTTGTCGCAGACGGTATTGATGAGACGCGGGACGCCCTGCGAGTATTTGTAAACGAGACGGATCGCTCCCTCGTCGAAGCGCGGGCGACCGTTGGCGCCGGCGAGTTTGAGGCGATGGTTGACGTAACCCGCGGTCTCGTTCAAGTCGAGCGGCCTGAGATGATACCGGACGGTGATGCGCTGGCGGAGTTGGCGCAGCGCCGGCTGCAGGAGTTTCTCGCGCAATTCGGGTTGCCCCATCAGGACGATCTGCATGAGCTTCTGGCGGTCGGTCTCGAGATTGGAGAGCAACCGCACCTGTTCCAAGAGTTCGTCGCTCAGGTCCTGGGCTTCGTCGATGACCAGCACCACGTCGTTGCCGTGATTGACCTCGGCGAGCACGAACTCGTTCAGCGCGTGAAGATAGGCCACGCGGTCGATGCCGCGCACCTTGAGGCCAAATTCCTGGGCGATGGTCTTGATGAGTTGGTGACCCGTCAGACACGGATTGAGGATCAGCGCGGTCTTGTAGTTCGACCCGAGTTCCTCGAGCAGCTTGCGGCAAATGGTGGTCTTGCCCGCGCCGACTTCACCGGTCAGTTCGATGAAGCCCTTGCGTTCGCGGATGCCGAAGAGGAGATGATTGAACGCCTCCTGATGCTTCGCGCTGAAAAACAAAAAGCGCGGATCAGGCGTGATATTGAACGGCGCCTCCCGCAGATTATAGTGCTGCAAATACACTTACGTAGTCCCCCAGACTGTTGCCATCTACCAATAAAAACAAGCACGTCGCGTGCCGTGAAAACACCCCTAACATCTTGCCCCAACGCTTCTTTTGTGTTACGGCAAGTACATACACCTTTCAACTTACGCAATCTGAAGAATCTAAATACCATTATGAAAGATCCCCGTTTGGAAAAGCTGGCGTGGTTGCTGACCGAATACTCCGTGGCGTTGAAGCCTCGCGACATCGTCGCCGTCCAGGGCGACGCTTGTGCGGCCCCGTTGATTCGGGAATGTTACCGGGCTGCGCTAAGTCGTGGCGCGTTTGTGATCACCGACCTGCGCATCGACGGTTTGGCCGAAGTGTTCATGACCGAAGCCAACCAGGATCAACTGAAATGGGTCTCGCCGTTTGCCAAGTTCAAGCTGCGCCATGTGGACGCGCTGATCAGTTTCTGGGGGGAAGAGAACACGAAGGCCCTCAGCAACGTGGACCCGAAGCGCATGGCTGCGGCGTCCTCCGCGCGCAAACCGCTCAACAAGATCTTCATGGACCGCAGCGCCAGCGGCGCGCTGAAATGGGTCGGGACCCAATGGCCGTGCAACGCCAGTGCGCAGGATGCCGAGATGTCGTTGACCGAGTACGAGGAGTTCGTCTTCGGTGCGGGCCACCTCGATGCGCGTGATCCTATCGCCGCGTGGAAGCGGATTTCCAAGGAGCAGCAGTCGCTGACTGATTTCCTCAACAAGTCGCGCGAGGTCCGCATCGTCGCGGAGGACACCGACATCCGCTACTCGTGCAAGGGCCGCACGTGGATCAACTGCGACGGCCATTACAATTTTCCCGATGGCGAAGTGTTCACGGGCCCCGTCGAGACCAGCGTCGAGGGACACGTGAAATTCAGTTTCCCGGCGGTCCACGGCGGGCGCGAAGTGCACGGGGCGCGGTTGACCTTCGAGCACGGGAAAGTGGCGAAAGCCGAGGCGGACAAGGGCCAGGACTTCCTGCGGGCGATGATCAATATGGACAGCGGGTCGTGTTACCTCGGCGAGGGAGCGATTGGCACCAACTACAGCGTGAAACGCTACACGAAGAACACGTTATTCGACGAAAAGATCGGCGGCACGATCCATCTCGCCCTGGGCGCGGGGTACAGCGAGACCGGCAACAGGAACCGCAGCGGCCTGCACTGGGACATGGTCTGCGACTTGCGCAAAGGTGGCGAATTGTACGTGGACGGCGACCTGATCCAGAAGAACGGCCGGTTTCTTAACAAGAAGTTCCCCCAGCCGTAGTGGAAGCCGTTTAACCCAAACGCTACTGACGTAGCAGAACACTCGTTGTGAATCTTGAGGTACTCTACTCCGCGGCGCATGCGGAATTTCCCGACACGGAACCTCTCGGAGGCGGGAAAGCGGTCGCGGATTATTTCATTCGCGACTGGCGCGAACATCAACCATTCGCGCTCACCGTCCTGAGTCCGAGATCGCTGGGGCTACACCTTCCCAAACCACTGGCGCAACTCAGCGAATTGCAATACGCCCGGTTTTGCCGGGAGTTCGAGCGTGCAGCAACCGTTGAAATCCTCAAGCGCGATCCGCAGCGGTGCGTCGTCCTGAGCAACGATATCAGCGAGGGCCCGGACTTTGGCGCGCTGGGCGAGAGCGGCTATCGGATCGTGACGATCTTTCACGTCGACGTCGTCGAGTACTTTACACGGTTTTACCTGCGCGGACTGATCCGCCCGGAAACGGCGGCGCGATTTCGTTGGTTCGGCACAATGCCGGATGTTTTGCGCCTGGTGTTCGAGAAACAATATCAATGTGTGCGGCACAGTGCGCGGATCGTCGTGCCGTCACCGCCAATGCGAGAGATGATTCTGCGGTGTTACCCGTCGTGCTCGACGGAGAAGATTGTCGTGTTGCCGTGGGGCGATGTCTCCGTACAAGACACCTCGACCTCGGCGGTCATAGACCGCCGCTACAGTGTCGCTGACGATGAGGTTGTCATTATTACATTAAGCCGGCTCTCGCCCGAAAAAGGGATTGAGCGACTGTTGGCCGCCCTGCCCTGCGTCGACCCGCGAGGGAAGAAGTTCCGTGTATTTATCTGTGGCGGGGCGGCGTACATGAAAGGACGCGCGTACGAACGGAAATTGCGTCGCCTCGCCGAGAAGGTCACCACCACGCGCGTGGAATTTACGGGCCACGTGATTGGCCCAGAAAGGGCCGCGCTATTGCAACGGGCCGACATCTTTGTCTCTCCATCGCGTCATGAAAGCTACGGGCTGACGATTGCCGAAGCGCTGGCGGCAGGGTGTCGGGTCATCTCGCACCGGCATTACGGCGCAGAGGGAGAAGTGGTAGACTGCGGTGATCCGAAGGCGCTGGGAGCGGCGCTTGGTGCCATGGTCGCACAAGGGCACACCAAAAAGGCTGGAATTCCGAAACCAGAGCCATCCCGGGTGGCCGAACAGATGGCGAAAGTGCTGATCGGTTCGCTCCCGGGCAGGCCGTGATCGCGTTCAAAAAGTGCGTCAGATAAGCAGATTATGCTTGCAATGGTCGCCGCTCGTTACTATTCTGGTGCTAACGCGCAGGCAAGGAAGTAGAAGTAACGAAAGCCGATGCGGATTTTTTTGGTTAATTGAGTAAAGCGGTTTACGACTGCGGATGAACCCCGAGACGGGACTCAGAACTATGCGCAACCCAATGTGTCGCACCTTGGTCTGGTTGTCGACGGTACTCCAGACCACTTCCCTGTTCGCCTCGGCCAACACGAGCGTCCATACCAGTTGGCTCTGGCACCTGCACCAGCCGATTTATTGGCCGGATCGCGCGCCAGAAAATCATCCGACTTTGGGGCTCGCCTCTACCGTCGACCACTATCAAAACGCATGGGACACACTTCAGTTGGACAACAGCGGTTTCGGCCATCCGAGTGATACGAGTTTGTCGAGCGTGTTCGGCGAAGCGGACCGCCTCAACGCCTATCAAGGCGAGCCCAACACAGTCCTCCAAGACCTGAATTCCTACGCCAACTCAGGCGCACAAGTGAACTACTCCGGCGCGTTGATGGAGAACGTCCAGAGTCTGGCCGAGGGCGATCCGTCCATGGGTTACAGCACAACTTGGTATTCGGGAGACCAGCAGGCACACACTTGGACCACCACCAACGGCAAGACGCGCCTGGACCTGACCAATTTCACCTACCACCATTGCATCGCCCCGTTCGTCAGTGATGAAACCTTGGAGATGGATATTCTCATCCATCAGCGTCAACAACAGATCTTCTGGGGGTCTGGCGCAACCAATTTGATCTCTCGCGGTTACTTCCCCGCGGAGACATGTTTCAGCGAGCGCATCATCCCAACCCTTCAAAAACTCGGCATCGCCTGGAGCGTCGTCGGCAATAACCACCTGACCCGTTCCTGCGCCGATTTCCCGCAGGTGATGGTGTTGGGATCGGGCGGCGAGAATTGCGACATTCCGAACCTCGCGGACCAGATCAACCCGGTACAAGGAACCAGCAGCTACACCACCCGAAGCATTTCCGTCGGTTGTTCGCCTACGGCCACAGCGCCGTTCGCTTATCAGATGCATTATGCACGATATGTCGATCCCACCACGGGAGATGCCTCGACGATCATTGTGGTCCCGGCCGACGAGGCGCTTAGCTGGGATGACAGCTATAGCACGTGGGACCTGAGCTTGATCAGCCCCATTGCCGCAGCAAACAATCCCAGCAAACCGTCGTTCCTGCTGCTTGCCCACGACGGGGACAATGCATGGGGCGGTGGATATACGTATTACAACACGTGGGTTCCCCAATTTGCCCAAGAGGCGGCCAGTGACGGCTATGAACCGTCCACGGTCGAGGAATTCCTCTCGGAGTTTCCCCCGAGCACCAATGATATTGTCCACGTCGAGGACGGCGGTTGGGTAAACGCAGCGGGCGATTTTGGCTCGCCGATCTATGTCAACTGGCACTGGCCACCCAGTATCTTGAATTCCAGCCCCAACGTCGTCGATCCCAGCGTCGGCGTAAGTTCCAAGGCCGACGTGTGGCGCGTCATCACGGCCACGGAAAACCGCGTCAAGACCGCCCAGCAGATCGAGAACACGCTCAACGGCTACACAAATCGCATCGACCAGATTCGCGATCCGGGCAGCTACGGCGGGACACCCTCGGCGGTCGAGCTGGGCTGGCATTACTATCTCGCCGGTCTGGACAGCGGCTTCGTGTATTACGGCTGCACTGCGGATGAATGCTGGCGTCCCGTGCTCGCGCAATCGAACGCGGTGCGCAACGTCGATTCCATTCTGGCCGCCAATCCGTCACTGGACACGACCCCGCCAACCGTATTCATTCCGCAACGTTATCCTTACAATCCGGGCACGACCAATTTCGGCGTGGAGTACTCGTACAAACAGTACATCCCCACAAACACGGATTTCTGGGTGTGGACCTACGCGTATGATGTCTCGGGCATCACCAACGTGACCCTGCTCTACCGCTCCAACGGCAGCAGCAATCCACCGACCCAGGACGAGTTCAAGACCTATGCGGGCGGCCCGAATACCGGCCCGTGGGTCGGTCTTTCCATGACAGACCGATCCGTGGCGCCACAGAGCACCGTCCTGCCGCCGAAGTATATCGCCGATTACTACTACGCGAAGGTTATCGGACTCACCAATACGTACGTCGACTATTATGTGAGCGCGACCGATAGCTACGGCAATACGTACAACTCACCGATCCAACACGTCTATGTCGCCCCAATGCCGACTGGCGGCAGTGGTGGCGGCACTGGCGGAGGAGCCACGGGTTGTGATGGGCGGTTCTGTGTTTCGCCGACGACTCCCGTGGCGGGCAATCCGGTGACAATCACCTACAGCGCGGCTGGTGGCCCGCTTACCAACGCGAGTCAGATTTGCCTCCATCTGGGTTGGAACGACTGGGGCACAGTGGTTTCGCCGGATGCTTCGATGACATTCAACTCCGCCTCCAACGATTGGACGTACGTAACGACCGTTCCCACCAATGCCACGCAATTGGATTGTGACGCTAACAATTGCAGCGGTACCTGGGACAACAATAATGGCTCGGACTACAAGTTCGCGGTCACGACCGGCCCGATACCGACACCGCCGAACACCCCGACAAACGTCGTTGCCACGGCGGCGAGCGCGACTGAAATCGACCTGAGCTGGTCGGCATCATCGAACGCCACCAGCTACGCGGTATACCGCAGCGGATCGCAATTGGCCACAACCGCGACTACGTCCTACGACGATCTGACCGTCGCTCCAAACACCGAGTACTGTTATACGATCGTCGGCGTGAACTCGGGCGGCAACTCAGCGCCGAGCACGCCGGCCTGCGCGACCACACCAACCGCTCCGGCACCGTCTACCCCGACCAACGTCGTGGCAATTGCCGAGGCCACCAATGAAATCAATGTCACTTGGTCGGCCTCCACCGGTGCCGCTGCCTACATTGTGGAACGCGGCGGCACCCCTGTCGCTACCGTGTCAACAACCTCTTACCTTGACAGCAGCTTGGTGTCGAACACGCTGTATTGCTATTCCGTTTCCGCCAGCAACAGTGCGGGCACATCGGCGTTCTCATCGTCGGCCTGCGCCACTACACCGGCAAGCACCGGCGGCGGAAACGAGTGCATCGGACGGTTCTGCGTCTCGCCTGCGCCTCCGGTTGTAGGCGACGTCGCCACAATTACGTATTACCCCGCTGGCGGCCCATTAACCAACGCCAGTCCGGTCTACCTCCATCTTGGCTGGAACAGCTGGGCCACCGTCGTCTCCCCGGATGCAGCCATGACCGCCGTCTCCAACACGTGGGTCTATACGGTGACCGTTTCCAGCACCGCGACCCAGATGGATTGCGACGCCAACAACGGCAATGGCACCTGGGACAACAATAGCGGCGCGGACTACAAGTTCGCGGTCGCCAGCGCTCCGCCACAGGCTCCGACGACTCCCACGAACATCGTGGCGACGACTGCGGGTCTCAGCCAGATCAATGTGAGCTGGTCGGCGTCATCCGGTGCCACCGGCTATGTCGTGGACCGTAACGGCTTGCCGGTCGGGTCAACGGCGGCCACCTCATTCAGCGACGTCGAGTTGCAAATGAACACCCAGTATTGCTACACCATCGCGGCAACAAACTCGGTGGGTTCCTCGGCGCAAAGTGCTCCGGCCTGCGCGACAACGCTCGCCTTCCAGATGACGGGAATCGCGATACAGGGCAGCAACGTGCTGCTGACCTGGGTCGCCCCCGAAGGCTCGACCAACGTGGTGCAGGCGACCGATGGCGGAGCCGGCGGCAGCTACGCGGCCAACTTCCTGCCCATTGGCCCGCCAATCATTATTCCTGGCAGCGAGCCAGAGTCGGTGTCGACCAATTATCTTGATATCGGCGGCGCGACAAACTCACCTTCACGCTATTATCGTATCGCGTTGACGAATGTGACCGGGCTGGTGACCACCCAGGCTTTCGACAACGCCGCACAGCCTGCTTACAGCGGTAGTTGGACCAACGGCAGCAATGGTGGGTTTGGTTTGGGTGCGTGGACACTGGCGACGAGCATCGCGGGCATTAACAGCAACGGGTTCTTCGTCGGTTCTTCGACGAACAACGCGGCCGGTGCGTCGCCGGGGATCGACACGAGCGGCGAGTCGTGGGCCATGTACGCCAACAGCGGAAACACGTCGGTGGCATATCGGGCGTTCGCCAGTTCGGTCCCGGTCGGCGGCACGCTCAAGATTGATATGCGGAACGGCTATATCAACACCGGCGGCATCGACGGGTTTACCCTGCGCCACGGCAACGTCACCGGCAGTACGACCAACTACGCCGCAGGCGCGCGTCTGCAGTATTATTTCGTCGGCGGTGGGAGCGACTACACGGTGGTCGACTCGGGCGGCGCACGCAGCACAGGCGTGGGTTTCACCGGCACGGGTCAACATCTGGTCTTCGCTTTGGGAACAAACGACGCTTACACGCTGACGATCATCGACAACGCCAGCGGCACCACGAATGCGACCATGAGCGGCACGCTCGCGGGAACTTCCGGCAGCAGCGTCGACAGCATCAGCCTGTTCGACATTAATGCCGGTGCGAACACCCCGTACAACCTGTACTTTAATTCGCTGAATGTTTATCCATGATCTTGTCGGCTGTGGGAAACTGCGTAACGGTCACCTCGTCCGGGTTCTCCCACGCGGAGGTCGGTCCGTAAGGAAATGTGGCAATGTAACAAGGTAGCAGGCGCGGTGATTTTCGCCGTACTGAGCCCTCAGAGAGGGGGAAAGGACGAACGATGAATCGAAAAAGTGTGGTCGTAGCCATCTTGTTGGGGTTGGCGTGCGCAAGCCAGGCGCGCGCGGAAGCCATTCTCCAGTATTTCAACACCAGTTGGAACGAGATCGCCACGCGCATGCCCGAAGTGGCGGAAGCGGGGTATACCGCGTTGTGGCTGCCGCCACCGTTCATCGCTGGTGAGACGAATTCGGTGGGCTATGACACGGTCAATCGTTTCGATTACGGCACCTCGGCCGCCACGCTCTACGGCACGGCGAACGATCTGCTGAACGTGGTGACCGTGGCGCACCGCTTCGGCCTGCGCGTGTACTTTTCCAACGTGATGAACCAGAATGGCGGGGCGCTCCCGGACACGCCTCCCAGCACGCTCAGCAACACCCAACCCGGCTTCGTCCCCGAAGACTTCCATCTGATCGTGAACTCCACCAACCCGCCCAGCTACAGCACATTGCCCTCGGCGAATGAGAACTACAACGACGAGTGGCAGGATTTGTATCTCAACGCGTTCGGCATCGATATCGCCCAGGAGAATCCGAATGGCAGCTTCGGTCCGGCCGAGGGCGACACGTATCCCAAGTGGTACGGCATCCGGCAGCCGAACAATCCCGAGCTTTATCCCGATACGAACGTGATCGTCGCGACCGATGAGAATGGCTACAACTTCAGCCCATTCGACGGCCATGGCCAGCCGGTTCCGGAAGACGTCAACGGGATGCTCATCCGCGCTGTCCGCTGGTTCGTGGATCAGAGCAAGTGCGACGGGATTCAGTTGGATGACGTGAAGGGTGTCCCCAGTTATTTCTTCGGCGACCAGGGCTACACGGGCGACAACAAGGACATCAGCACCTCGGGCTACTGCGGCAACATTCAGGCACAGTTCAACATCACCCATGGCTTCAACAGTTGGAGTAACCTCCGGGCCAGCTTGTTCGATGACCAACTACCGCGCGTCAACGCCATGATGTGGGGCGAATGCCTTGGCCAGCCAACGAACTGCACGATCACCTGCGAACAAAACTACGTCGATGCCGGCATGCGCGTCGACGACAACGAGTTTTACAGTCACATGTTTCAAGCCGTGTGTGGTGGGTGCGGCGGCGGGCTCTGGGGCCTGGATCAGACCGGCGCCTATTCGTTCGACGGGTGGGAAACCGGCCTGATCCACGACGGGGTCCAAGATTACAACGCCAGTTCGATCTATGACCGCACCTCGGCGAACGCATTGTTATTTACTCGTGCGGGCCTGCCCAGTGTGTACACCGATGGCTATAACGAATCGACCGCCAACCCCCCGTTTCCCTTGGTTGCCGACAACGCGTTCTTGGGCGAGTTCGTCGCCAGCAATCCGCCACCGTATCTCCCGAACCTGGGCTACATTAATCAACTTTTCTCCCACGGCAACCAGAACCCGAAATGGAGCGACCAAACCTACTGCGCTTACGAACGCCTGGATTTCCGCGAGAATTCCGGCATGTCCACGTCGTCCGCTGCGGTCCTGCTGTTCATGATGGCCCAAAACGGATCGGGCGGCCAATCGCGCGGTTACGCCACGTCATTCCCCGTCGGCGCCAGGCTCATTAATTACTCGACCTACAACAATGCCTTCGGATTCGGTGCGACGGTTGCCACCAACGGCTACCTGCTCAACGATCAGGGCGGTTTGATCATCGCTCCCGCGGGCGGCTATTGGGCTTTTTCGTGGAGCGTTCCCGGAATGCCGGCGGTGTGGAACGACGGAATTTACGACCCGGTACAACCGATAACCATTTTGCAAAACGGACAACAGTGCGGCACGATGACCTACTATCGTCACGATGGCGTCAACGGCGACCCGAATTTCAACCCGTACGGCGTGACCAATGCCGTGCCGGGCTCCTACCAGTATCCGTGGACCGTCCCCTGCGTCACCAGCCCCTCCAATTTGACGTTCATCGCCCGCGCCGACGGCTCCTGCGCCAATATCCTGATGAAGCTCGACGGCGGGATGGATCTCAACTCGCAGATGGGCCTCGGTCCACAAACGGGCGATCTCCGCGACAATCGCCCCGGGCTGGCCGACGATGTGTTTCTTGGCTACGAGCAGATGGGCTTCGTGCAACGTGTCTCGGAAATGTTCGCCGCTGAGGACGTGTCGCGCAACATCATTGGCTCGCCCGGCTGCGAGACGTATTATGCCACCATCGGTAGTACCAACGGATTCGGAGTCAACGACGGCAGCGGCACCAACAGCAGCATCGGCACCGTTGACTGGGCGTGGCACAATCCCACCTCGAACAATCAGTTTGCCAACAACCCAACGCTCCAGTTTAATCCCGCGCCGCAGAACGCCGCAGGCCAGCCGATCACGGTCTGGGTAAAGATTGGTTACACGAACCAACCACAGTTCGCCTGCGTGTATTATACGACCAACGGCGTGACATGGCCCGACGGCAGCGCGGGCGTCGGCAAAGGCACGACCCAGGTCGCGCCGATGGCGTTTAACAGCAACGGGACTTTCGATGGCACGGGCACGCCCGTGTGGTGGACAGCCACGCTGCCGGCGATGCCGGCGGGCACGGTGTTGCGTTACAAGATCGGCGTATGCCAGACCAACGCGAACCCCTGGTTCCCGTTCGCCACCGCCGACGTCGCGATCAAGCAGCGGCAGGAGACGATCTATCAGATCACGAATTTCAACGCGGCAACCATCGGTTTCTATCCACACAACGATTATGGGGTGTGGCAAAACGGGCTGGACGAAGGGTTCCACGTCCTGCGCACCAAAACGTTCCTCCAACGCAGTGGCGAGGCCTCGATCTACAACCTCAACACCCAGACGTTCTACTACGACACGAGGACACCCCAGGGCCAGATCCTGTTTCCGGCCTACGGCACGACAATCACCAGTTCGAATTACAACGTGGTCGTCCGCGCCGATCGCACGACCAGCGCGGTCTGGTATCAGATCACCGACGGAAACGGCGCCGGCCAATGGGCCCAAGCGACCGCTGTCTGGCCGTCCACGGTGGGGCTGAACACCACCTACCCGTTGGAATGGCGATTCAATTACACGAACATCCCCACCAACGGCATGGCGCAGATTCAGGCGCGGCTGCTGAGACTTACGTCGTCCACCAACATGAACCTGACGGACGTGGCCGGCCATTTCACCACGCTTAACACCACGGTCGGCACGGGTCAGCCCCTCGACTCCGTGGGCGATGGGATCCCCGATTCATGGCGCGCCCAGTACTTCCCCAACCAGCCAACGAACAACGTCAACGGCACGACGACCAATGGCCTGTCGTGTGCGACCTGCGACGCCGATGGCACCGGCCAAGACAACCTGTTTAAGTATCTGGCGGGGCTGAATCCCACGAATCCGGCATCCATCTTCATGATCAACGCCACCCAACCCACACCCTTGGGCGGGTTTGTGGTCAACTGGACTTCGGTTCCTGGCTACGTCTACCAAGTGTTGGACAGCGCCAACGCCAGCGGCCCCTGGCAGGATATCGGCAGCCCGTCCACAGCTGCCGTCAACCAGGTCTCGATGACCTATACCGATACGACGGCAAGCGCGGTGTCGACGCGGTTCTACCGCGTCCAAAATCTGGGTCAATAACAACCGCCTGCAATTACTTCAATTCTAAGCCTTGATGTTTGCGCGAGGTTTTGCTATGTTAAGTGCCTTGGGAAGCGAGCACATCCAGATGGACGACATTCTCGAGCGTTATCCGAAAACCGTGGCGATCAAGGGCGGGCTGGAAGCCACGTTGCGCCCGCTAGAGGCTTCCGACGAAAAGTCGTTTCATGAGTTCTTTTCCGCCGTTCCCGAGACCGAACGACTTCTGTTCAAGCATCGCGTCACCGACCCCGAGGTCATCCACGACTGGTGTCAACACATCGATTACGGGAAAATTCTCCCCATCGTCGCCATTGCCGATGGCCGCATTGTGGCCGATGCCTCGCTGCACCAGCACTTGGCGGGTTGGAAGCGTCACATCGGGCGGATCAGCATTGTGGTTCACCCCAATTACCGTGGGCGCGGATTGGCCCGGGCATTGGTGCGGGAATTGATTGATATTGCCCGCGACGCCGGTCTCGAAAAGCTGGAAGCAGAATTCATGGGAGAACAGCTGGCCGCACGGCGTGTATTTGCCGAAGTCGGTTTCAGCGATTTGTTGGTGATCACCGATTACGTCAAGGACATGCAGGCCGTTTCCCATGACTATGTGTTGATGGGCCGCCATATTATTACCGACGAAGAATACGCCGGAATGGGTTGATTCATCCGGGATAAGAGGGAGATTGATTGTTATGAGAGTCACAGCACGAAATATCCGTTTCTTCTGTTGTTCAACCGTTTTAGCAACAAACCGAAGTTGTCTCCGCTTCGTCCTCTCGGCGCTTGCGGCCACGACCCTCTCCCTGTCCATCGCCTCGGCATGGACCACGATGAACATCCCTGGCAACTGGGATGGCTACAACGCCGGCGATCCCAACATGCCGTTTCTCATGAACAAAGTCTCACCGCCAGGCACACCAGCCGGCACCGACTGGTACACCAATGTCATGTACGTTGCCGCGTCGGGTGGAAACGTGACCAATGGCACCTACCAGTTCAAACTCGCGGCCAATGGCGCCTTTACCTACAACTGGGGTGGCCCCTCCGTGGCCATCGACGGAACCACTTCCTTGGCCTCCGACAGCGCCAACAACGCTCAGATTACAGTAACCAATGGCCTTTACTACTCGTTCCGCACGATCAATCCTCCCACAAACGCCGCCGCCACACTCGCCGTGATGAAGACATCCGCGCGCCCCGTATCGGTCATGCGCGCCGGCCAATCTCCTGCAGTGCCGCGAACGAACGATACTGTGACTGTGACTATCACCTTGGGCGCGGCCAAGTCGCCCGAAGAAAACATCTTTGTGCGCTGGACCACCAATGGTTTCGCCACGTCGTCTTTCGCACAGGCTTCCGGATCGGGCACCAGTTACACCGCCGCCATCCCGCCCACGGGCACCGACGACACCACGGTGATCTATTACATTCTGAGTTCGACCGTCACGCCCGCCGGCGGGCTGACCGGCAGCAACGCGGACGCCCTGACGTTGAATTTGGACGCCAACGGCGGCAGCAACTACACGTACACGACCTACGCCATGCCGTGGCCGGGCTTCGGCTACCCGAGCGATCCGGCAACCAACATCCATCACTGGAAGGAAGAAGCGATTGTCGGCAACGGCTACATGAACGCGATGCTTGATCAAAATGGCGCACTCTACGACATCTATTTTCCGAGCGTGGGTGACCGCCACGGCGTCGATACTTCCAACGAAGGCTACCGCGGCCCCGAATCGTGGCCGAACGAAAATAACAACAGCAATCCTTACGTCCCCTGCACCAACCTGAACGAGGAAGCCAACGGCCAGATGAATATGATCGCCGGCATGGGCGGCATCGCCATCGGCGCGGACGGCACCAACAATATCTACTGGCTCCAAAATACGAATGGCACCGACTACGCCAATGTCACCCAACAATGGGACAGCGACAGCGTCAACGTGGTGCTGACTTCCAACCAGTTGGTCGCGGCGGGCAATAACATCCAAGTCGTGCAATATGACTTCTGCCCCTCGACCAACGCCCTGCCCATCGTGACGGACAACACCCGCACCAACTACGGCGTCTACATCAAGCGCTTCCTGTTGACCAACAATCAAGCCACCACCAACACGATCGATTTCTACTACGACGCCAACTTCAACGTGAACGGCGACAACACCAACAATATCATGTACTGGGAGACCACCGTTGGCGGCACGAACTACAACGCCATGGTCACGTTCAGCACCAACTATGTCGATGTCCCTTCGTCGAACCAGCAATGTCTCCCGAATGGCTATGGCGTCGGGTATTCCCCGTCGTTCGCCTTCGACTGGATCAAGAACAGCTCCATTTACTTTGCCACGACGATGAAGCTGGTGACCAATACCGCCACGGGTGCGGGTCTGCCCGCCGATGGCAGTTGGCGTGACCTCACCGCCACGGACAATCAAGAGGGCTGGGTCGGCAAGCGCATTACACTCGCCCCGGGCGTTACCAACGAAGTCGACGTCATGGTCGTTGGTTCCTGGGACGATTTTGCCGGCGCCACCGGCACGTACGACTTCTGGGGCCGGCCCATGATCACCTGGTTCTACAACAACAACATGGCGACCGCCCAGGCGGCCACGGAGACGTATTGGTCGAACTGGCTGAACGGCGGCGTGACCGTGGATCTCCCGAGCGCCGCGTATAATACGCTGTTCAAACGCTCGTTGTTGGTTACGGCGTTGCACGTCGATGATGTGACGGGCGCGATCATGGCCGGCATGCACAACGGCGCCTATCCGTTTATTTGGCCTCGCGACGGCGTGTACGCCGCCGTGACTCTGGATCGGACAGCGCACACTAATGAAGCCGCACACTTCTACCACTGGCTCCAGAACGATGCGTACCGCCCTCCCGATAGCAACCCCGGCGGGCTGTCGTTCTACTGGCAAAAGTACACGACCGATGGCTATTACGTGTGGACCGGCGCCCAAATCGACGAAACGGCCATCGTCCCGTGGGGTCTCTACTATCATTATCTTATCACGGGCGATGCCAGTTTTGTCGCGGACTATTACCCACTGGCGCTCCAGACTGCGTACGCGTCTTATTGGACCGGCACCAATGATCCCTCCGGCGCCCACTATGACTTCACCAACAACCTCATGTACACTGAGAATGTCTGGGAGGATTCCTCCGACGAATTCCTCTATTCCAACGCCTCCATCGTCCGCGGTCTGCGCGATGCCGCCAATCTCGCCGCCATGGTCGGCGACACGTCCAACGAAACGACGTGGACGACCCAGACCGGCTACATCGTCGGCGGGCTCACCAATCGCATCAATTCCCGCTACGAGCCCGCTGATATCAGCCAGTTGGGCATGGCCCTGCCGTTCGAGGTCTTTGAGCCGAATAACCCGCTCATGACCAACGTCGTCGAGTGGCTCAACGGCCGTCAGGCGGTCGGTACCTGTGCCGATTGCCTCGCCAACGGCGGACCGTGGGAAGATGACCTGGTCGAAACCGACTCGGTCAATTATGCCTCCATCGTCGGCTTGGTCAATCGTTACGCCCACAACGTCTACGGCGATACCGACGATTATTGGAACACGTCCCCCGGCGCCTACCTCCACAGCCCGTGGTTCCTGGCTTCCTCCTGGCTGGGTGAGTACTTCGCTCGCTGGCAGGATTATGTTGGCGGCACCAGCCTGGTGGACACGAACAAGAACATGCTCGACCTACTCGTCGCCAAATTGGGCCCGATGGGCCTGGCTTCCGAGCAAATCGCGCCCACACCGGCCCTGCAGCTGTACCCCGGCTTCTGGCTCCAGACTGCCTGGCCCAATACCTGGGAATCGCATTCGACGCTCATCGATCAAATCATGATGTTCCTCGATTTCAAACCCGAAGGCACGAACGGCAACAATACCGCTTACTTCGCACCGAAGCTGCCCTCCGCGTGGAGCACCATGACGTTCAACAACCTCGATTCCCAGGGCCAGCGGTTCGATGTCACGATCACAGAGAACGCGCAGAACGTTCGCGCTGACATCAACAAGCACACCGTCGGCGCGCTGAACTACGACGTCTACCTGCGCATCCCCGCCGGCGTCACGCCGGTGATGGTGGTCACAAACGGCACCTACTATGTCCCCTCGCCTTCCCAGTATGATACGACGACCGGCCGCGTGCATGTCCAGGGCCCGCTCACGTCTGCCGCCATCGACAACTACATCGTGGTCACTTACGGCACGAACAGTTACGCGGGCGACGGTATTCCCGATGCCTGGAAGCTGCAATACGGGCTGTATCCGCTCAGTGCCATTGCCAATGCCTATGCCAACGGCGGCGCCAGCGGCTTCACCTATCTGCAGGCTTACATGGCGGGCTTCAACCCGACGAATTCCGCGGCATTCCTGCGCGTCATTAGCATCGTGAAGTCAAACACGAACGTCATTGTGACGTATCTTGGCGCCAGCGGCGACAGCACCTGGTCACCGGGATTCGCGTCGCGCACGAACGTGCTGGAGTACACGGCGGGTACGGCCACGGGAAGCTACTCAAATGACTTCACGCAAGTCCCCGGTCAGTCCGATATCCTCAGTGGCGGCACCGGCCTCGGCACCGTCACCAATATGACCGATGTCGGCGGCGCGACCAACGTCCCGTCCCGATACTATCGCGTCCGCGTCCTGCTGCCGTAAGTTCGTTTCCGACTGCAGCGGCGCCCTATGAGCACCGAAACGGCCGAGGGGTATACAAATCCGCGTTGACTCGCGGAGAGTCGATCTCCTCGCCCCTTGGGGGAGAGGATTGAGGTGAGGGGTTCTTCTGCCACCATGTGATACACCACTACCTTCCGCCGCGGAGGCTCAGATTGCGGGACATTAGGCTCGAAATTTGGGTTTGTTTTTGGCTTTCCAAAAATGAGTTTTCCACGCCGGCTTGCTCAAGTTTGGGTTCGTTTTGTAATTTTTACTTTTTTTGTTGCCTCTCCATCACCCCCACCGGTGGGGGTGCCCCTGGCCTTCGTTGTCAAAGAACGTCCCAACTTCCGCCCGCAGTATATCCTAATAAGATGTTAAGTCAATCGTAATACGATGCAGCCGACAAGGTGCACCCCTCACCTTCGGTAGGGCGCGGTGGCCCACCGCGCCGTCCTTCGTCGTTCTACACACGCCGCTCTGTCGGCGTGCTCCTCGTCGTTGTAGCGCGAGCGTCCCCGGCTTCGTGCGTTGTAGCTGCTTCGGTGGCCAAAAAAATTGTGTCGGAAATATCTTGCAATCCGGACGATTACCGGCGTACAAACCCACCTACCCCGTTTGGGGCCTTCCGTCTGGGGCCTGTCGCAAGCGCCCTGTCCGCGCTAGGCTAGGAGCAATACACTAACGAGAGGCGAGTTGTGTTGCCAAGCTGAGTCAGGAACCGTCCAGCTTGGGTGAGTCCGCAAAAAGGCGAGGATGAGAAACGACAGAAATCACCGGGGCGAGGACTTTGTGTCTCTTGATCGCCCGGATGTGGCCTCTGTCCGCCCCCCGTTGGACATTCCCGAGCAAAATTCTGAATACTCTCGCGCAGCCGTTTCTTAACCATGCTCAACGGAAACTCGGATCTATCAAGGGAGGCTTCAACCGATGAAAATGCTCAACCGTGTCACAGTTCTCGCGTTTGTTGTTTCGGCTCTATTCTCTGCGGCCACCGGCGTTCTGGCCCAAACCGTCATCTGGTCGGAAAACTTTGACGACGGAAACGGGAATAATCGCTGGTATGCCGACAATGGTGTCTGGCAGATTGGAACGCCATCCATTGGGCCAGCAACGAACTCTGCCGGCTACCGGACCCACTCAGGACCATACTGTGCGACGACAGGACTCTCCAATGACTACCCGGTTTCTACAGATTCGAGATTGATCCGCATTGCCTCCTTCACTGTTCCTGCGGCCAACCAGTCTCCACGCTTGCGATTCTACGAATGGTATAGCTTCACCTCCTGCTACGGGAATGATTACGGGGTTGTGGAGGTCAAAGTCGTCGGGAGTAACACCTGGCAGGAAGTCTCTCCACGTCGGTATAACAACAGTGGTGATTGGACGGATACCTCGGTGGACTTGAGCGCCTACGCGGGTCAGACCGTGCAGGTGGCCTTTCAGATGGTGTGGAACCATCCGACTGGGTACAGTTGTTCGGGGCCGAATGCGCCGGGTTGGTATATTGACGACATCGCATTCGAGTCCGGCACGCCGGTTTTCAACAACCCGGAAGGCTTTGAGAACGGCATTGGGGACTGGTACGCTGAAACAGGAGTTTGGCAGGTCGGCGTACCCACCAGCGGCCCCGGGTCGGCCCACAGCGGAACAAACTGCGCCGCCACCATCTTGAATGGAAACTACCCGTGGAGTGCGAACTCGCGTTTCATATCACCGCCAGTTACCATACCCGCAGCCAGCCAGTCCCCACGCCTGCGATTCTACGAATGGTATAGTTTCACCTCTTGCTACGGCAGTGATTACGGGGTTGTGGAGGTCAAAGTCGTTGGAAGCAACACCTGGCAGACAGTCTCCCCAAATCGGTATAACAGCAGCGGTGGTTGGACAGATACCTCGGTGGACTTGAGCGCCTACGCGGGTCAGACCGTGCAGGTGGCCTTTCACATGGTCTTCGCACAACCAGGTGGGTATAGCTGCTCGGGCACGTCGCCGGGTTGGTATATTGATGACATCGCCCTAGTGACCGGCACGCCGGTTTTCAACAACCCGGAAGGCTTTGAGAACGGCATTGGAGACTGGTACGCTGAAACAGGAGTTTGGCAGGTCGGCGTACCCACCAGCGGCCCCGGGTCGGCCCACAGCGGAACAAACTGCGCCGCCACCATCTTGAATGGAAACTACCCGTGGAGTGCGAACTCGC
>JBEKLM010000008.1:0-105277 GCA_050010195.1 Verrucomicrobiia bacterium | reverse complement strand
TTTAGGAACGGGATGGAATTATTGGTTTGGGTGAGCTGGAGGGCCTGTTCGGCGGGAAACAAATCATCATCCCAGCCCTGAATCACGAAGGCCGGGACGGTCAGTTCCGCGGGATTGAAGATCACCGAGCGCCAATCGATATTGCTCTCGGGATCGCCCTGGCGCGTCTGTTCGGGTGTGCCGTTAAGAATGTCGCGGAGCCAGTCGAACATCACGGGCGCATAGTTTGGATTCTCGAAATTGAAGCCCGTGGCGAAGAGGCCGAGCGAATACGTCAATTTGGGAACGTCATTGGGCGCCAGCGCCTGGTAAAGGTCTGACCAGCCGATGGTCGGAATCACCGCGGTCAAGCCGGCGACATGTGTCCGCATGATCTCGAAAGTGTGTCCGCCGCCGTACGATGGCCCCATCACGCCGAACTTGCTCGCGTTGGTGACGGGGATTGCAATCGCCGGCGCATCCCCAATCGAACCCGTTTGCATCGCGAGGATGATGGTTTTCAGGTCGTTGACCTCGTTGGGTCCGACCAACGACACCAAGCCGTCGGAATTTCCGAAGCCGCGCACGGTGGGTGTGACCACGACGTAGCCCGCCGCGGCAAAATCCTCGGCGAACGTCACAATGGTAGCGGTACTTTTGGTTTCCCCGAAGCCGTGGACCACCACCACTGCCGGAGCGGGCGCGACCAGGCCATCGGGCACATAAACATTGGCATCGAGATGAATGGAGTTTGTCGAGGATGCGGACGTATCGCCGTTGGTCGCGCCATCAGCGGTCGCCGGGACCGGGATGCGTGTGCTGTAGACCATATATGTCCCCCCCAGTGCTTGCGTCGAGAGCGCCAGAACAAATGCAAAAATGAGCCTACCCTGTTTCATGCCGATGCCCCCTGTTGTCATTGACGTGCCTTCACCCTACGGAAGAAATCCGATTTTGCAAATGCTGTCCTGATTGATTTGAGCAGTTTCGGCGCGGAGCGTGGGCGGGTCATGGTGATTCATGGCGTGATGAATCTTGCGAGTGAGGTCTCGCAGCGAAATTGGTTTCTGGATGAACCCACAAAGTCCACCCTGGAGCATCTTTTGTGAGACGTAGTCATCACACGATGTTGTCAACAAAACACGAACCAGCGGATTGATGCGGTGCAGGCGTTCAAAGACTTCGTCCCCGCGGAGGTTCGGCATGAAGTAGTCCAACAACACCAAGTGGATTGCCGGCCAAAGAGCCTCATACACCTGAAGGCCTCCCAGGGGGTCGGAGATGGTCAGCACCACCCATCCTTCGCGTCTCAACACCCTGCGGACGCTGTTCAAAACTTCCGCGTCATCGTCGATGACGAGAATGACATCTTGCCCGACCCTAGCAGACCCGCCTGTTGTGGAATGACTGGACTGAGGCAGGTCAGAATCGTTGTGAGGAATTATGTCCATTGCCATGCCTGACGAACCTCGGTTATCAGACCGTCTTTGATCCGCAGTTTCCAGATGAAGCCGTGTGCGCCATGCGCCTGTGCCTTCGCCTCGGCCGTAGCCGAGTCCTCCACCGTCATGAGGATAATCCGCACATGGGGCAGGCGGCGGCGCAGAATCGCCGTCGCTTGCAGCCCATCCATGACCGGCATGTGCAGATCCATCAAGACCAGGTCCGGCCCGAGCAATTCCGCCATGTGCAGCGCCTCCCCGCCACCCATCGCGGTACCGACCACTTCAAACAACGGTTCCGTCTTTAGGTAAGCGCACAAGGCCTTCAAGAACCTGAAGGAATCATCCACCACTAACGTGCGGAGCGGGCGAGGAAAGTTGTCGGGGGCGGGCGGCGTGGTCGCGGTCTGTTTCATCACACCAGACGCTACTGGCATTCATGGAGAGCCTGAAATTACTACATTCCCTATTTCCGACCGGGAATTCACCCTAGAGAATTCACCCCGGAAAGGCCATGGCGGCTTCAGGCGACGATGATCTGGTTGCGGATGGCGTAGCGGACGAGGTCGGTTACGGAATGCAGTTGAAGTTTGTGCATGACGTTGGCCCGATGCGCATCCACCGTCTTGACGCTGACGCCGAGTGCGACCGCAACATCTTTGTTGGTCTTGCCCTCGGTCAAGAGTTGGACAATCTCACGCTCGCGTGCCGTCAGTTGTTCCAATGGGCCGGCGGCACCGTTCGTAGCTTCCCCGGGGTTCAGGTAGCCGCTTAAGACCACTTTCGAAACCTTCCCCGTGAAGAACGGCTGGTGCTTCGCGAGCGATTCGACGGCGGACACCAACAGCCGCGACGTGTCCGCTTTCAGGATGTAGCCGTGGGCACCGGCCGCGAGGACCTCGCCCACCAACTGTTCGGACTCGTGCATGCTGAGGATCAGCACTTCGGCGTTGGGAATCGCCTTAAGAATCTGGCGCGTGGCCTCCAGGCCATTCAATTCCGGCATCGTCACGTCCAACACGATCACATCGGGCCCCAGTTGCCTGGCCAGCTCCACCGCTTGCCGGCCATTGACCGCTTCCCCACAAACTTTCCAGCCGGGCTGGTTTTCCAACACCGCCCGCAATCCCTTCCGCACCAGTTCGTGGTCATCGGCGATCAGAATTTGTGTGGTCTTCATCCGCACCAGACTCCCCGGGCGCGATGGCCCGCACGGTCGTTCCCCGGCCACTCGATTCAATCTCGAACCGGCCGCCCAATTGACGCACGCGTTCACGCATGCCGGCCAGCCCCACGCCCGCCTTCGCCACGGTCCCGTCGCCCCGAACGCGCAGCCCGCAGCCTTGATCGGTCACTTCGAGGATGACATCGCCGTTTTCACGCGCGATCCGAATCGTGGCGGTCGGACTGCCGGAATGGCGATGGACGTTGCCCAAACTTTCCTGCACCACCCGAAACAGTGCGCGTTCCGTCTCGCCCGGCAATCGTCCCAGGGCCGGACTGGCGTCCAGCGTCACCTTGATCCCGCTGCGTTGCGTAAACCCAGCGGCGTATTCCTGCACTGCGCCGGCCAGGCCCAACTCGTCCAGCGCCGGCGGGTGCAGTTGGTAGGCCAGCGTCGCCAGTTCGCGCTGACTTTGCTCGATGATCGCCTGGCTGTCGGCGAGGAGGTTGTCGGTGGCGACATCGCGACCAGCGTTGCGTTGTCGCACGAGGTCGAGGTTCATCGACACGGCCATCAACTCCTGCGCGGTCGAGTCGTGCAGCTCGCGGCCAATCCGCCGGCGTTCTTCGTCTCGCGACCGCAACAGAGAACCCGAGAGCTGGCGCACTTCGTCCTCCACCTGCCTGCGTTCGGTGACGTCGCGGATGATGCCGGCGAGTTGGATGACCGCGCCGGTCTTGTCAGCCAACGGGGTCAAGGTAACTTCACCCAGGATCTGGCCGACCGGGTAACCGGCACTGCCTTCCCAGTTCACGGTCTTGCGCTCCCGAATTGCCTCGCGGCATTTGCTCCGCACCCGGGCGTCGGAAGTTCCGGGTAGAACGTCCTCGATCCGTTTGCCAACCACCTGTTCCCGGGCGAGGCCGGTCATTTTCAGAAACGCGGCATTGACGCAAAGGAACCGGTAGCAGTCGTCGGCTTCGACTTCGAGCAGAAACAGGCAATCGGAAACACCTTGACAGATCAGCGTGAGGTGCTGTTGCTGGACGTCGATTCGTTTCAGGAGGAAGGCGGCGAACCCAAAATACGCCGTCCCCGTGATCAGGACAAACGCCAGTCCCTTCACCAGCTCGAAGTCGCGCAACTGATCAATGGACCCGGCCGCACGGGCCGCAATTTGGCTCGAGAAAGCACAATACGCGCCGCAGAGAACCATGTAACCCAGCGCCAAGCACAGTGACGCCCCAATCGGATGAGCAGCGATCCGCCCTAGTCGGCCGGAGGAGCCTGCCATCGCCATAATCAGCTTCTTCGCCAGACGGGGTCTGATTCGCTCCTGGCGTTGTATGGCGGTGGCGGGTTTCTCGATGGATGTCATGCTTCGTCCTCATTCATTCAATGAAAGAATGGAGGATGAAGCGGTTATTCGCCATGGGGTGTTCACCCCATTGTGCGTGGATGAGGTGCCTCGTAGGCTTTGGAAATATGGGAACAGGAGTTACTGCTCGATACCGGGGTGTCTTCACCCCCACCTCCCTGAAAGCAGACCCTGTTTGCGTTAGGGAGTGGGTGCCCGTGAACAATCCACAAATGGTGGCTGCGCTTCTCCTAGACTCATCGAACCTCAATGAGCATACCACCATTTAGTTTACGGGCACCCGCTAATCTTCAGAAGACATTGCGGAATGGCGGTATGCGCCGGACGGCACGATAGCCACTACAGGCAGGAGAATTGAATGGAAATCAAATTCTCGTGTACCAATTGCGGCAAACAGCTTGAAGTAGATGACTTCGGCGTTGGTCTCACCATCCCGTGCCCGAAGTGTGGGCGAAATCTTACAATTCCCGCGCCGCCTGCAGCAAAAGAGGTTTCCGAGACAACGCAAAATTCAGCGGAATTGAAGGTGGGCCAGCAAATCAAAGGTCAAGACCTGTTCCACATCTCCCTTGACGACAAAATCAAAGGCCCACTTACGCTCCACGAGCTTGCCGCGTTGTATCACGACGGGGCTTTTCAGTCCGATGCCGTATTCAGCAAAAACAACTCTGAGCACTGGCATCCTATTTCCGAAATTATCCCGATGCTGAAATGATGCCACGGGGATATAGCATTAGTGGCGGGACGACCGGCAAGGCCGGGGACCGCGTCGGTCGCTACAAGCTGCTCCAGGAAATCGGCGAAGGCGGTTGCGGCGTCGTCTACATGGCCGAGCAGGAGGAACCCGTCCGCCGCCGCGGTTTCGCTCGGTGTCCATCACACTTCCGCCCCGCCCCGTGCCGCTACCGCTAGAGCAGAATAAGAAAGTGAGATTCATGAGCGACCCGGTTCAAACGAACATGACGGACTCAGCGCCTCAGTTGGCCGCGCAATGGAAAGCGCCGGACACGCTTCTGCTCACGCTGACCGGCGACTGGCGCACCGATGGCGTGTTGCCGGGGATCGAGACGGTCCGCGAGGAACTCACCAAGCCGGATGCCAAGGGCAAGAAAGTGGAGTTCGATACGGCCGGTATGACTGGCTGGGGTTCCCGGTTTCTGATGCTCGTCGCCAGGAGCCATGAGCTCTGCCAGAAGAACGGCATCACATTCGTCCCCGATTCGTTGCCGGAAGGCGTCCGGCGATTGATGAAATTGTCCGAGGTGGTGCCGGACAAAAAAGACGCACGGCGCGAGACGACCAAGCCCGCGTGGCTGCAACGTCTCGGCGAAGGCGCGATCCGTGCCGGGTCGGGCGCGGTCGAGATGGTGAAGTTTCTCGGCGAGCAGGTGATCGCGCTGGGCAATTTGTTTCGCGGTCGGGCGCAGTTCCGTTGGAGCGACGCGTGGCTGGCGATGCAGGAGTGCGGGCCGCAGGCGTTGGGCATCGTGGCGCTGATCAATTTTCTCGTGGGATTAATCATCACGTTTGTGGGCGCCGTGGAATTGGAGCATTTTGGCGCGACCATTTACGTCGCCGACATGGTCGCCATTGGCACGACCCGCGAGATGGGGTGCCTCATGACCGGCATCATCCTCTGCGGTCGCACCGGCGCGGCGTTCGCGGCGCAACTCGGGACGATGAAGGTCAACGGGGAGATCGACGCGTTCAAGACGTTCAGCATTTCGCCCATGGAGTTTCTGGTGTTGCCGCGGATGATCGCGCTGGTGTTGATGATGCCGCTGCTGTGCGTGTTTGCGGATTTGATCGGGATGTTCGGCGGGCTCGTGGTGTCGACCTTGACCTTGCACATCGAGCCGATGCAGTACATCCAACGGTCGATGGATGCGGTGCCCTTGAAGAGTTTCCTGCTCGGCATCGTCAAGGGAGCGTGTTTTGGCTTCCTCGTGGCGTTTACCGGTTGCCTGCGTGGGATGCAATGTGGCGATAACGCCGCCGCCGTCGGCGAAGCGACGACAAAAGCCGTGGTGTCCGGTATCACGGCGATCATCGCGTTGGATGGCATCTTCGCGGTCATCTGCAACGCGCTGCACATATGAACGACCTCACGATCGAAATCAAAGACCTGACGATGGCCTACGGATCGTTTGTGGTACTGCACGACATCAACGCCCAGATCAAGCGCGGCTCGGTGTTCGTCATCATGGGCGGCAGCGGTTGCGGCAAAAGCACGCTGTTGCGGGGCATGGTTGGCCTGATGGCGCCGGCCGCAGGCGATGTGCTCTACGACGGCCATGGTTTCTGGAGCGCGGACGAGGACGCCCGGCACGCGATGCTGCGGAAGTTCGGTGTGTTGTTCCAAAGCGGCGCCTTGTGGAGTTCGATGACGCTGGCCGAGAATGTCGCGCTGCCGCTCAGCGAGTACACCGCGCTTCCGCCGAATGAGATCGACGCCATCGTGCGGCTGAAACTCGCCCTCGTGGGCCTGAAGGGATTCGAGGATTTCTCCCCGGCGGAGCTTTCCGGCGGGATGCGCACCCGGGCCGGGCTGGCACGCGCGATGGCGTTGGATCCCGAGATCCTTTTCTTCGACGAACCGTCGGCGGGTCTCGACCCGATCAGCTCGCGCAATCTCGACCAGTTGATCCTGGAATTGCGCGACAGCCTCGGCGCCACGATCGTCATCGTCACCCACGAACTGCAAAGCATCTTCGCCATCGCCGACGATTCGATCTTCCTCGATTCCGACACCCGCACGATGCGGGCGCATGGCAACCCGAAAGAACTGTTGGCGCATTCCACCGACCCCACCGTGCGGGCGTTCCTGACGCGCGGGGCGGAGGGCGCCCTGGAAGCGAGTGTATGAGCAAGAAAGCCAATCCCACTGTCATCGGAGTATTTATCGTCGCCGGCCTGGTGCTCGGCGGAATCGGGTTGATGGTCTTCAGTTCCGGCAGTCTGTTCAGCAAGAAACAGAAGTTTATCTTATACTTCGACGGCTCAATGAAGGGGATGAGCCCCGGTGCGCCGGTCCAGTACAATGGCGTGACGATCGGCTCGGTGCTGGACGTCTACATCACCCACAACCAGGCCCCCAACGACCAATCCATGCCGGTGGTTATCCAGATCGACCAGTCCTTACTGCGGATGAAGACGGACCGGATGATGGACCTCAGCAGTGAAGAAAAGCTGAAGGAGACCGTCGCCAGGGGATTGCGCGGCCGGCTGGATACGGCCAGCTTCATCACCGGCGTGCTCATGGTGCAGTTGGAGTTGGTGACCAACGCGCCGCCGCCCGTGTATCACCAGGTCGGAAAGGAGTACCACGAAATCCCCACCGCATCGACCAACATCCAGATGTTGCTCGCCAACCTCGCCAAGCTCGACATCCAGGGCATGGCCAACAAGCTCGACTCGATCCTCGCCCGTCTGGACACCAAGCTCGAGGATATTGACGTCAAAGCCATCAACGCCGGCGTCACCAACCTCCTTGCCTCGCTCGACCGCGTCGTCGGCTCACCGGAGTTGACCAACTCGCTGGCCTCATTGCACCACACGCTCGACGACATTGACGCGCTGGCGAAGAAAATTGACACAAACACGCTGGTGCAGGTGCAGGCGACGCTTGCTGATCTGCGCCTCGCCGTCCAAGGGGTATCCTCTATGGTCGCCCCGGACGCGCCGGTGCAGACCGAACTGACCGGCGCGCTCGACCAAATCGACACCGCGGCCCGTTCCATTGCCGAGCTGGCCGATTTCCTGAAACGCAACCCCAACGCGCTCATTACCGGACGGACCCCACCCAAGGAGAAACCATGAACACTTTTCGATCGCTTGCCGCCGCAGCGCTGTGCGCGACTGTCACCGGTTGCTTCAGCCCGCACACGGTCGCCACCCGGCATTTCATACTGACACCCGCGCCAGCAAGTGCCGCAGCGACGAGTGGCATCCGACTGGGTGTGGGCGTCGTGAAAATGCCGGACTACCTGCTGAGCAACTCGCTGGCCGTGCGCAAGAATGCCGGGGAGATCCGTTATCTGGAAGGCGCCTTGTGGGCCGAGCGGCTCGACAGGGGGTTTGCGCGTGTGCTGGCGGCCAACTTGTCCGCGATGATTCCTACTGACCAAGTGCGGCTCGGCGCGTGGCTGGTGGACGACGTGACGCTCGAAGTCCACGTGACCGTTGAGCAATTCGACGTGGATCAAGGGGGCACCGGCAGGCTCGCCGCATGGTGGCGCATCACCGCGCCCGGCGATGCGAAGGTTCTTAAGAGCGGCGAAACGCGCCTCACAAAGGCCGGTAAATCGCCGGCCCGCGATTCACAAAACATTGCAGCCACTTTGAGCGAATTGGCCGCGACATTCAGCCAGATGCTCGCCGAGACGGTGCGCGAGGTTGCGCCGCGATAGGGAAAGGTCGCTCGGCGTTTGCCATTCTTGATCGCACGGTGTGATAGCATTCTGCTTTCCAGAGTTGTGGTCGTGGGGCCCAGAACAACAAGCGAGCGGGTTCAGGGATCTGGCTCGCGTCGTCGCCCAGAGATTGCTGGGATTCGGAACTCCGCCGACCCGCGTCTCATCACTCGCCTCAATTCCGTTTCAATACGAAATACGCAGCGACAAGTCCCAAGGCGATGACTGCAATCGCCATCAGCGGCGCGTGACCATGCCAGCCTTGGTCACTATCGGTAAACCAATCCAGTTGGACAGGCGCAGGTACTCAAACATGGCTCCGCCCTGATATTCGACGAATGTTTACCGCGGCAAGACCAAAACGCAATAGAAGCGCTTCCTTTGGCCTATGCTGTGCAAAAGCCTCTTCGCCCTGACATAACGCGTTCGTGCTGTTTCTTGTCTCATCGCGTGTCGCGGATTTCGTATAGTCAACGGACAGGGTCGCCAATCTCCGAAGATCCGCCCCACCCAAGGCGTATGAGGAAACTGGAAGCTACACATCGCCTTTGCGAGTGGGGTCGAGTGAACACCTGAGCTTCTCACGGGCGGGCTGGCAACCGACTGTTTGCCCGTAGCTAAACCGCCGAGATGACTTTTTGTGCAGAACGGAGTTTTTGTGCAAAGCTGGGTTGGCCTGTGATTATCCAGAGGAGTTTTTTGCTTAATTTTGCTTAGTGGATCGTGAAACTAGATGAAACTACGTGAATGGTATGCCCTGGAAATTGGCCTAAGTGCTTGCAGAAAATGCCCTTTTCAGCCCCCTCTCACCTCAAAAACGCCGAGGGCAGCTTTGTCAAGGTTCGAGTCCTAGCGCGGCAGCCATTTGGTACCCTACGACTGGCCTCTGCTGATCGTGGTGATGATAATCGGGGCGACGAAGGGTCGGGCGTGGTCGAGATCGGCATAGCGTTTGGACAGGAAATGGACCCTGGCCAACTGGCATGGTTCACACTATGCGTGTGATTTTCGCAGGGACGCCCAACTCCTAACGAGGTTAGGGTACCGCACACAATGCGCAGGGCCATCTCCCGCAAACTGTTGACAACTGGCGACATGCGTTGACAAAGTCAACACCGTTCAACACTTTTCTACCCGCACAGCAGCTCAAAAAGTTGTTCCTATTCGGGAACAATAAGGAGGAGAACCCCTGATACTCTTGCCGCCGATGATGGATAAAGCACCCAAACCGATTTCCCAGGTGACAATAACACCCCCAAGAAATTGTCCGCGCTCGCGAACAGCCTCCAAAGAATACTGCGGCATGCTCGCCACCAGCCATGAATGAAGATCGGCAACAGAGTCAGTCGCCCACTGGCAGTAATACCAGCGCATCAACACCTTACCAACTGACAATCATCCAATTCAATTCCGGCAGGGTTGTACGGGCCGTCTCCGAACGCTACCTGTCGGCGGTTGGTGAGTCATTGACGCTAACGCAGTCCATCGGTCAGCCGGCCCGCCAAACACAGGGTATTCGGATCTGAGACCATGAATCCGCAACGGGAACAATTTCTGAACCTCAGGGCGATTCCCGCCCGGCTGACAGCCGAAGAGGCCGCTTGGTATCTTGGTTTCCGTGCCCATGAGATCCCGATTCTGGTCGCCAAAGGATTGCTCAAACCGCTCGGTCGCCCACCCGCCAATGGCGTCAAATACTTCCTCACTGCGGCACTGACGGAACTATACCGGGACGTGAAATGGCTGTCCCGCGCGTCCGATGTCATTGTCGAGCACTGGCGAGACAAGAACGCCCGGAAAACGAATGCCGACGCTGCATTCCCGGCCATAAGTTCGAAAACTCCAGAATCTGTTGACACGTGTGGACATCGTCAACGCCCGTCAACGCGACGTGATTCGCTGGCCACTCACATCAACTCCGCCACTACCCGGTGTAACTCGCACACTACTCGCTAACGCGTAGAGTACGATCCGACGTACTCTGGGGCCGATGAATACGGAAGCCACACCCAGCCCGAACCAGGAGAAACGGGCAAGAACCGGCGGCGGCCCGGCGTTTCACAGCCGGCTCGATCCCCACGTTGAATTCATCCGCCAGCAACGGCGGCAACGCAAGACCTGGAGGCAAATCGCCGAACAGCTTCGCAACGAGAAAGACTGCCCCATTACGTTTCAGGGCGTACACGGGTTCTATCGCCGATACTTAAGACGCTGCGCACGGCCCCATTGGGAAAGAGACGCGCCTTCTCCAACGACGCAGGGTTCTCCGCGACCGGCGACCACAACGCAACGGAAGCCTCTGCTCGCAGCCACTCCGGTGGCGCGTCCGTTTCGGCAACCGAATCTTAACAACATCAACCTCAACGATCCCGCGACTCTATGACCATTACTCAACGCATTCACTTGAATCCTCAATCCAAAGGCAACCTTGGCAAAAGCTTTGAGGCCGAATTCCGTACCGCCTGGCTCGACCGACTCGGCATCGCGTGGACGGGCTCCGATCTTGATGATCGTCATCATACCTTTGCCAGCCGCCACCCGGAGGCTGTCCGGTCGTATCCACTGGGCAACCAGCAAGAGAGCAAGACCGAGTTGCTCCGCTTGTTCCGCCGCGTGCTCAAGGACACCGCCCCCGTCCACATCATCGACACCCGCGCGCAAGCCGATGCGCTCATCCTGAGCGCACTGGAGGAACTGCAAGTCCTGGAAGTTTGTGCCGAACAATGCGTGCGGCTGACATTCTTTTTGTTTCCCACCGACGATACCGAGAGCATGACCAACGTCGGGCAGTTGTTCCTCCGGGCCGGTGACCGCGCGGATTACGTCATCGTCCACAACCCGGCGAAAGCGCGGGGCGATTTGTTCCGTGGGTCACAATTGGAAAAGGAGATGATCGCCTTCGGCGCGCGCTCCATCACCCTGCCGACCCTGACGCCCACCACCCTGCTGGCGGCGGAAAAGGCGGAGTCCGTCGCCAAACGCGGCCTGAGCTTTGCCGAACTATCGCGCGTGGACGCTGGTCATTTGGAACGGTTGCTGGCTGGCGAGATGCAGTGGGCCATGATGCGGATGTTCCAGCAATACGACACGATTGCCGATCTGCTATTGCCCACGGCGTTGATTCCCAAACACAAATCCGCGCCAACGATGGCGTCACCCGTGGCGGAACCGAATCCGGAACTCAACTTTGGAGACTAGTCATGGACGAGACGAATTTCGATGCGCTCTGTGAAGGAGCTTCACCCCAGGAAGCTAAACAACTACGAAAGATCCTGTCCGAATGGTGCCAAGGAGACGAGGATTCGTTTCCCGTCCAACTCACCTTGCTGACCCGTGCGCAGTGGCGCGTGGCAGCGCGAATACCGCAGCAATTGGCTGCGGCCCGTCAGCAACTGGATCAAGCCTTCGCCGAACATCAACGCCAAACTGCCACAGCCTTTCATAACTTCACTGACGGTGTAGTCGTCCGGACCGGGACGCTGGAACAGATCGTCGTCAGGCACACCGAGACTGCGAGGAAGATCGTGGCCGAAATGCGCGTCGAATTGACGCACACAGAAGCGACCGCCAAGCGCATCCAAAATCAGTTGGAAGCCGGCGTCGCCGAGTGGCAAAAAGCGCGGACTGACTTCATGACCGAACGCGACCGACTGGTGGAAAAAGTTATCGAGATCAGGAACGGGTACACGCAACAGGAATGGTTCTGCGTTATCCTGATACTGGCAGCCGTATTTACATTCGGGATTGTGCTCGGTATGCGCATCGCCCGTTGACCGACCCGGTCGCCGCGCTGGCCCGTGCCAGTGGCCAGCTCCACTCATTTCGTTACGCTGCCTCTGGCACGCACCGCGACGTTGCTGGTTCACCAGCGGTCCGTGCCGTCTTCCGTCGCGTCCAGCGGGAACGACTATGTGTCCGTTCCGCCTGCCGCTTCGTCCACCGGCACCGACCGCTCTTGCACATTGGTTCGTGTCCACATCCGTTCGATCATCGGCGAAGTCGCGCTACCCGCTCTGCCCCGGATGGGCGGCGTGCCTTCGCGCCTCAATTATATGGCTCCGCTCGCGCCGTCAAGGTAAGAGCGTCCCTCTTGCCCCTACGCTTCCACCTGTGACCGCAACTCGCTCCGCCACCGGTTGGCGCGTAACAGTTCACGCTCGCCGTCTCATCGCCTGCTCTGGATGGTGTAGCAGCTACACATGCCCACGCTTCCATTGGCGTAGAGCGCACCCTCCGTAGTCAGAAAGAAAGTCAGGCTCTGCGTTGAAGGGCTCTTGATATGAACAATGAGCGAAAAGATTTCCTGTTGGTGTGCGGGACTCCGTCGGCTCTCATGGACGCGCAGGAAACTGCCTGGTACCTGGGATTCACCGCACACGACATCCCCATTCTCGTCCGCGTGGGACTGCTGAAACCTTTGGGGCATCCGCCAGCCACGGCCACACTGACCGAACTGCGAACCGATCCTCAATGGCTGGCTCGCGCCTCTGATGCTATCGTGCGGCACTGGCAAACAAAGAATGCCCGCAAAACCAAGGTGCACAACGGGCGGATTGAACCGCCGGACCACAATCTCCCACAATCAGCCTTAACTCGCGCCAACTCGCCCGCTGCTCGCTAACGCAGTCTGCCCCAGCCACCGTAATCTCCCTGTCATGCTCGTGACCAAAGCACAATACAGTTTGCAGGATGCCGAGCGGTATTTCCAAGAGCACCTCTCTGTTGGCGATTACTACTCGGAGAGCCAAGCCGTCGCCGGCCAGTGGATCGGCAAAGGTGCCGAGGCTCTCGGATTGTCTGGCGACACACACAACAACGAGTTCGTCCGCCTGTGTGAGAATCTCCATCCGCAGACCGGCCAACGTCTTACATTGCGGCACAAAACCACCCGCCGCGAGGTGGGAGCGGACGGCACCGAACGTCAAAGCGCCAATCGCCGCGTGTTCTACGATTTCACACTCTCCCCGCCCAAGTCCGTGTCCATCGCCGCTCTGGTGGGCCACGATCGCCACATTGTCCAGGCGCACGAGCAGGCGGTGACGACTGCGCTTTGTGAATTGGAATCGTTCGCCGCAACGCGCGTGCGCAAGAACGGGCAGTGCACCGCCCGCACCACCGGCAATATCGTCGCCGCCGTGTTTCGGCACGAGACCTCTCGCGCTCTGGACCCGCATTTACACAGTCACTGCATCCTGTTCAATGCCACCCACGATCCTGTCGAGAACCAGTGGAAGGCTTTGGAGAATTACGAGATGTTGGTGGCCATCAAGTTTATCGAGGGTCTGTACTACCACGAGTTGGCCCGTGCGCTGCGCCGGTTTGGCTACGAGATCAATAACAAACCTCGGGGGGATTTTGAAATCAAGGGGGTTGCCCCCTCATTGATCGAGAAGTTTTCCAAACGCCACCAGGAGATCGACCAGAAGACGCGCGAACTGCTGGAACGGGAGCCGCAGAAGGCCAATGGCAACATCACGGCGATCCGCGAGCACATCGCCCACAAAGAGCGCGCCCGCAAGGTTCGGAACATCAGTCTGCCGGAACTCCAAGCCGCTTGGGACGCGCAATTGACTCCACAGGAGAGAACATCCCTGCGTCATCTGATCACCAGGCAACCTGCCCCGGCCGTATCCGGCGAGACTCTCGCCAGGCAAGCTGTCTCCTGGGCTGAGGAACACTTGCTGGAACGCCGGTCAGTAGTGCATGAGCACGAACTGTGGCGGCACGCTTTGGAGCACGTGCGCGGGCAGAGCATCGACCTGGCCGATGTTCAGGCTGTGACCCGCCAACGCGGCTATTTGCGCGATGAAAAGCATCCAGGGAAGGTCACAACGAAGGAACTGCTGCGACGGGAATGGGACATTGTGTGCATGGCCAAAGACGGCATTGACCGGTTCGGCCCTTACTGCTCCGGCCATTCCATTCAGAGTTCCAACCTCGACGCCGAGCAGCGTCAAGCCGTCGAGCGTATCCTACTGTCGCGCGATTTTGTCACCTTGTTTCGCGGTGGGGCCGGCACGGGCAAGAGTTACACGTTGCGAGAAGTGTATGGTGCACTCCAACAGGCCGGGCGCATGGTCACGGTCATCGCCCCGCAGCGGCAACAGGTCATGGATCTGGAAAAGGACGGCTTTCATGGTGCACAGACTGTTAGCGGCTTTTTGGCGCGCGGAATCCTCTCCCAAGGCGGCGTGATATTGGTCGATGAAGCCGGACAGGTCGGTGGCCGGCAAATGCACCAACTCTTAAGCTTGGCGCGAGCCAACCAGGGCCGGGTGATCCTCTCCGGTGACACCCGCCAGCACGGCGCGGTGGAAGCGTCGGACGCGTTGCGTGCCATCGAGAAGTATTCAACATTGCGGGCCATCGAACTCACCGAGATTCGGCGTCAAGACCCGGCCCGGGCGAAGACACGCGCCGAACGTGAGCAGATTGCGCAGTACAAGGAAGCCGTCAAAGAAGCGTCGGCAGGCAACCTCGACGCATCATTCATTCGGTTGGACCGCCAGAGAGCCATCGTGATGTGTTCGCCGTCCGACCAAGAACAGCGTCTTGCTCAGAGCTACCTTGCATTGGCCGAGCAGCGTTCGTCTGTGGTCGTGGTCTCACAGACCTGGTCGGAGATTCACCGGGTCAATGAGCAAGTGCGCGCCGCGCTGAAATCGCGCGGCCTGCTCGGCGCCGAAGACCGGGCTGTGGCCACGCTGGAGACGGTCGATTTGACCGAAGCCCAAAAACGGGATCGCCGGTTCTACAAAGAGGATACGGTGGTCGTGTTGAACCGCAGCGCAGCCGGATTGGACAGAGGCCAGGTCTGTCAACTCGTGGACATCACCGACGAGGGCTTTCTTCTGAAAAATGCTGACAAGACTCGCACCGTCCCGTTCCGATTCGTGGAGCGGCTCACCGTGTGCCAGCCCAAGGAACTCATGTTGGCGACTGGCGACCGTCTGCAACTGAAGGCCAATGCGAAGGCACGATCAGGCCAGCGCCTTGCCAATGGCGAACTGGTCACGGTGAAGAAGGTCGGCGCCGACGGGCGAATCACACTGACGGACGGACGGGTTCTGCAGAAAGATTACCGGCAATTCGTACGCGGCTTTGCCATCACGTCCTATGCATCACAGGGCAAGACGGTCGATCACGTCTTGTTCTCCGATTCCGCCATCAAAGCGGCCACGAACCAGCAACAGTGGTACGTGACCATTTCCCGGGGACGCAAAGGAATCACCATTTTCACCAGCGACAAGGCCCAACTGCGCGAGAACATCCTGCGTTCCGGGAGCCGCGAATTGGCGATTGATCTGGCGAGGCAAGTCCAGCTCCAAAGGCTCGACCACTACGCAGTGCTGCTAGGGCGGGGCGCGGAACAACAAACCAGAGGGGTCAAAGCATGATTACGAAACCCGGCTACGACCAGAATCGTCCGAGTCATCCTAGCTGGAACAAAGACCATCAGGCGCAGGCTCTGCGAGTGGAGTTGGCTGACGGAAGCCTTTATGTGTTTCCTTACCGTCGTCTCGCCTTTGTACGATTCGAGTCCGGAAACGACCAGGACACGCTGCACGTAGTCCTGGATACCCACCAGATTCACATAACCGGGAAACATCTACGGGAAGTGGCGTTGGCACTTCAGAAATCTGCCGTGGATTGGGTGAGGGAATTGCCCGGCCGCTACAGCTCACAGGCGAGTGATGATCACGCGTTGATCACGAGGATTACCGTGCAGGAGGCGCAAGGTGAACATGACCGCGCCACGATGGCGCACAGTTTCAACCTACTCCAAGCCCACGAAGTGCGACGGAGTCCGTGATGGCATGAATGATCCTGCAACAATCGTTGACAAGGGCACAGGAGCACCGCTGGCGCGCCTCTATCTTCGGCCCGATGAAGCTGCGCGGGCGATTGGCGTTTCGCGGCGCACGCTGGCGTCTTGGCAGGCCACCCGCGTCATCGGTTTCCGCCGCGTCGGTCGCACGATCCTTTTTTCCGTAGCGGACATCCAAGCGGCGCTTGACCGCTACCGCATCGCGCCCATCAGCGAGGCACTAGACCGCAAACGCCGGATGCAGCGTATCACACCGGAGCCAGCCACGAAATAGCCAACTCCGCCGGCGGCATCGCGTTGGCAGCAACGCCGGCCAGTTGCAGCACATCCACCTGAGCCGCCACACGGCCCCGCATTGTTTGACCGGTTGTGATTCTAGCCACGATCATCACGGCGACAGAGTTGCGCGTGCGTGACGTGCGTGACGAGAGCAGAACGACAACACCAGCCTAAAACACAGCCTTCGCCAGGCGTGCGTGATTTTGCGTGACTTTTTCTCTCAATTAGGCGCATCTGTTTACATCTTGTTGCATAGTAGTAAATATCGATATAGACCAATAAATATAAGGGTTACAGCATTATCGCCAATAAAATCACGGGAAAGCGAGAAGTGTCAAAAACCAGCTTGGAAGGCTGGCGCATTACCACTATGCTACGCCCGCGCTCGCGCCGTCGGCGTTCCGACGACCGCGGCGTCAAGCTATCCCAGCCCGGCGCGACCGTCAAGCTCGCTTGCCAAGCTTCGCTATTGCACGCGGCATGGCGCCATCACGGCATCGGGCATTCCGTGGAGGATCTTTTTATTCGCGGGGCAAACCGTCGCGAGGATGCCGCCCAGTTTGGCGTCGTCGCCCACCACGAAATAGTACGGGCACAAGCGCACGCGCGCACTGAAGGGACGCGTCTCGTTGCTTTCAAAATCAACGTATTGCGCGTCAAACAGCTTCGATTTCTCGAATCGCTGGAGGATGAACGGGTGGTTGGCGAAGCCGCCGAGCGCCTGTTCAATGGCCTGAGCCCATTCAGTGGACGGCAGATCGTGGCCGACGTACACGCCGCGACTGCCCCACGCGCGGTCGCTGAAACCGGAGATTTTCAACACCAGCTCGCGCTGTTTTTGGGAGAACTTCGCCATGTCCCGCCAGTCGTGGATGTTCAACTCGGGAATCACCGCGTGCGGCGGCAACGGCGTGGGATCGAGAATCCATGTGTATGGCAGGACTTCGCGCAACGCCGCGAGCGTCCTGTCGCCGAGTTGCTCCCGCCAGAACGCGTGCAATTGTTCCATCCACAGGAAGGCGAAGAGCATTTTTTCTTCGAGTTGCGGTTTGAAAGGCGGGGTCACATGTAATTCGCCTTGCGCCGCGGCGTCCATCAACGCTTTGGCATTGGGCACGTTGGGCAAATCGAATTGTTCGAAGAAGCGGTAGACGACCGCGGTTTTGTCGAAGCTGGTCAATTCTTCCGGGCGCACGACGCGGAAGCCGACTTGCTGGCCGAGCCATTCCATTTCGGGGCGATACGTCGCGGCTTCGTCGGACACGACCACAATGGCCAATGGCTCTTCGGTCTTGGATTCGGCGCGCAGAATCGCGTCGAAACCTTCCATCATTCCGTGCGCGCCGCCGACGATTTGGTCACCCAGCTCGGCGTAGGTTTTGCCGAGCCAGCCGGTCAGGCCGATGCCGCCGGGCACGGAATCGAGTTCGGCGACGAAGAAATGATCGTTGGTGAGAATCACGTCGGGACGAATCACGCGGGGGACATGTCCTTTGAATCGGCCAAGGCGGGAGAACTCGATCAACTCCTTTGGTTTGCCCGCGTCGAGATAGTCGGCGATCCACGAGGGCAGCTTGCCCTCGACGCTGTGGCGGTACATGACGTTGCAGGCGCGGTAAAACGCCAGCAGATGCGGGCCGAGCGCTTCGAGGCGGGTGACGAGATCCGCGGAGAGCGGGAAGGCTTCCGGGGAAATCCGCCACGTGACGCCGGCGAACAAGCCGCCTGCGGGCAGTTGATCGCGCACGTACCGGGCGCGCTCGGCGGCGAGTTGTGAATCGCTCATGACGCACTCAGATGTGCCCGCGCAACTCGACCCGACGGATTTTGCCGCTGGTGGTCTTGGGCAACTCCTTCACAAACTCGATCTCACGGGGCTGCTTGTACGGTGCCGTAACGAGTTTGCAGTGTTCTTGCAGTTCGACTTTGAGGGCGTCACTGGCTGCGTAGCCGCTGCGGAGGACAACGAACGCCTTGACGATCTGCCCGCGAATGGCGTCGGGTTTGCCGACAACGCCCGATTCCAGCACAGCGGGATGTTCCAGGAGGGTGCTCTCGACCTCGAACGGTCCGATGCGGTACGCGGAGCTTTTGATCACGTCGTCAGAGCGTCCGACAAACCAGTAGTACCCATCGGCGTCGCGCCTGGCGACGTCGCCGGTCAAATACCAATCGCCACGGAAACGTTGCGCGGTCAGCTCAGGATTCCGCCAGTATTCACGGAACAGGCCGAGTGGTCGTTGCGGGCGGCAGCGCACGGCGATTTCGCCCTCGGCGCCGACGGGTACCTCCTCCAGATCCGCGTCAAGAAGGGCGATTTCGAAACCCGGGACCGGCTGGCCCATGGAGCCGGGGCGGACTTTGCGGCGGCGGGATCGGATGTTGGCGATCAACACGACGGTCTCGGTTTGACCGTACCCTTCGTAAATGGTCGCCCCGGTCGCCTTCCGCCATGCCGTGAAGACCTCGGGGTTGAGGGGTTCGCCCGCGCTGGTGCAATGCCGCAGATGCCGGAAGCGAAATCGGGTCAGGTCTTCGCGAACGATGAGACGCAGCGCGGTTGGCGGCGCGCACCAGGTGGTAATGGGATAGCCGGCGAGGGTACGCAGCGCACAGGACCCACTGAATTTGCGCCGCGCGTCCATGGCAAACACCGTGGCCCCGGCCAACCACGGGCCGAAGAAGCACGACCAGGCGGCCTTGCCCCACCCGGTATCGGTAATGCACCAGTGGAGGTCACCCGGTTTCAAATCGAGCCACAGTTGGCCCGTGACCTGATGGGCGAGGCCATAACTGGCTTGCGTATGCAACACCATCTTCGGTTCCCCGGCGGTGGCGCTGGTGAAATAGATGATGCCGGGATCGTCGGCGCGAGTGGGTTCGCCGGTGAATTTCGGCGAGGCGTCCCGCAACCCCGCCTTGAAGTTCGTCCAACCGGGCCGTTGCGAGCCCACCAAAATTCGTTTGCCGCCGAACCAATCCAGTTTGCTGATTCCATCGGCGTCGGTGATCACGGTGCGGACGCCCGCCGCCTCGATGCGGTAGCGGACATCGCGAATGGTCAACATCGTGGCGCTGGGAACGGGAACCGCGCCCAGCCGGATCAGGCCCAGCAACGTGATCCACCATTCTGGAATGCGCGGCAGCATCACCAGCACGGGATCGCCCGGTTTGATGCCGCAGTCGCGGAAGAAGTTGGCGGCGCGATGCGCGTCGGCGACGATGTCGGCTACGCTGATTTTGCGTTGGCGTCGCTCGTGTTCGTCCACCCACCACAACGCCAGGGCGTCCGGGTCCCGCCACGCCCATTTCTCCATCACGTTCGCGACGAAATTGAAGTCCTTCGGTGCCGGGCGGTTCACTCGCGCACCTGGCCATCCCCCACCACGACGAATTTGTAGCTGGTCAATTCCTCCAGGCCCATCGGGCCGCGGGCGTGGATTTTGTCGGTGGAAATGCCGATTTCGGCGCCGAAACCGTACTGGCCGCCATCGGCGAGGCGGGTGCTGGCGTTCCAGAAAACGCTGGAGCTGTCGACTTCATGCAGGAATTTTTCCGCGGTGGTCTTGTTGGCTGTGACGATCGCATCGCTGTGGTTGGAACCATATTTCGTGATGTGGTCGATGGCCTCGCTCACATCCTTGACGACGCGCACCGCGAGGATGAGATCGAGATACTCGGCGTACCAATCGTCTTCGGTTGCGGGTTTGGCAGTCGATACGAGTTTACGCGTCCGGTCATCGCCGCGGAGCTCGACCCTGTTTTCCGTGAGCGACTTCGCGATGCGGGGCAGGAATTTGTCGGCGATTTTCTCGTCGATGAGCAGCGTCTCGATGGCGTTGCAAACGCCGGGACGCTGGCACTTGGCGTTGATGACGATCTTCTCCGCCATGTCGAAATCGGCGTCACGGTCGACGTACACGTGGCAGACGCCTTTGTAGTGTTTGATGACGGGAATGCGGGATTTTTCCGCGACCGTGCGAATCAGCCCTTCCCCACCGCGCGGGATGCAGAGGTTGATCAGCTCGTGGAGTTTTAACAGCTCGTCGATGGCGATGCGGTCTGTTGTGGGCACGACCGTGATGCTGTTCGGCGGCAGGCCGGGAACGTTCATGGCCTCGGCGATGGCGAGGTTGCTGTGAATCGCTTCCGAACCACCGCGGAGGATGACGGCGTTGCCGGTTTTAAAACACAGGCAGCCGGCGTCGGCGGTCACGTTCGGGCGCGACTCGTAGATGATGAGGATCACGCCGATGGGCACGCGGACCTTTTTGATGCGGATCCCGTTCGGACGAGTCCACTCGCTGATGGTCTTTCCGACGGGATCGGGCAAGGCGGCGACTTCGCGGACGCCTTTGGCCATTTCCGAAATGCGCTTATCGGTGAGGGTCAGACGGTCGAGCATCGCCGCGGAGAGTCCCGACTTCTTACCGGCGGCGACGTCCTTCGCGTTGGCGGCCTTGATCGCGGCGGCGGATTTCTCGATGCTGTCGGCCATGGCACGGAGCAGAGAGTTTTTTGTGTCCGAGTTGAGTTTTGCCAGCGCGCGCGACGCGTCGCGGGACCGCTCGGCCAATTGTCGTATCTGACGTTTCAAGTCCATGTTAGAGAATCACCATGTCGTCCCGATGAATCACCACGCCCGTGGCGGATTTTATTTGGATGCTGCCAACCTTCGTCAGGCCGCGCGCAAATTCAACCTGATTTTTGTCGCGAATGCTGACGAGGTCGTCCTCTTCGAATTTCCCCTCCGAGGAGACTATCCCCTTGGCCAGCAAGCTTTTACCCTTGGCGCACAGGGCCTCTTTCGCGCCGTCGTCGACGACCACCGTCCCGGCGGGGTGCTGGAAAAACGCGATCCACCGCTTGCGGCTGGCCAGTTTATCCGCGTGCGGCAGAAAGATCGTCCCGACCTCGTCACCTGCCAGGATGTCGCGGAGGACGTTCGCGCGCGCGCCATTGGCAATGACGAGCGGAATGCCGGCGCGCGTCACGATCCTGGCGGAATCGATCTTGGACTTCATCCCGCCGACGCTGGTCGCGCGATCCGTGTCGCCTGCGAGAGATTCGATCTCGCGCGTGATTTCGGGGACGGCGGGAATGACGCGGCCCTCCCCTTCCAACAACCCTTCGACATGCGAGAGGATGACCAGCAAATCCGCGTCGATGAGCGTGGCGGCCAGTGCGCCGAGTCGGTCGTTGTCGCCAAATTTGATTTCCTCGACCGCGACCGTGTCGTTCTCGTTGATGATGGGAACGGCGCCGTGCGCGAGGATCGTGGCCAGCGTGTTATGGGCGTTGAGGTGACGAGTGCGGTCCTTCAGATCGTCGTGGGTCAGCAAGATTTGCGCGACGGTGATGCCGAATTTTCCGAACAACTCGTCGTAGACGGCCATCAATTTGCTCTGGCCGATGGCGGCGGCGGCCTGGAGTTCGTCGAGGTGTTTCGGGCGTTGTTTCAGGCCGAGTTCGGCCATGCCCGCGCCGATCGCGCCGGACGACACGATGATGATCTGTTTTTTCTGTTCGTGGAGCGTGGCGATCTGCGCGACCAACCCTTCGATCTGGCGCACCGAAAGATGGTTCTGCGCATCGGTGAGCAAGCCCGTGCCGAGCTTGATGACGATGCGGTTGACCTTGGCGAGTATTTCGCGGCGGAGTTTCATAAGAGCCATAATTGCTTACCAGAACTCGGCGGATGTGTCGAGTGAATGGAGGGCGGGTACGCGCAACAATCGCCTTCCGTTGAACGCCGCTCCCGTGGCAGGATTCGGGTCAATGAAGCGGGGATTCAAGAGTTCGGACTGCCATGGACGCCGGTGGTTTGCCGGATTTTCTTTCGCGGACTCCTGGTTTGAGGTCGTCTTGACGCTGCTCGGTTTGATTTATGTCGCCGACCGGGTCATCTGGCTGCCACTCGCCACGGATGAGTGGGGGGTGTTGTACTCGATCTATCACCATCACTTTGCCGACCATTTCACTGCCACGGACTGGAAAGACTGGAACGCACAGGCTCAATTGCTGAACCTCGTTCTCAGCCGCACCTGTTTTCACCTGTTCCGGTTTAACGAGATTCAGCGGATACGGATTCCGAGCCTGCTGTCGTTCGGGGTCTTCCTCTGCGCCATCTGGCGACTCCGGGGGCAGTTCACGAGACGGCTCGTTGGCCGGCTGGCGTTTGTCGCTTTGTTGTCCAATGCTTTCGTTTTGGACTATTTCGGCGTGTCGCGGGGCTACGGGTTGGCGATGGCATTTGCGACGCTGAGTTTGGCGGCGTTGTTTGAGGCGGGGGACGGAAACGGACGTTGGGCGTTCTGGGCGGCAGGGTCAGCGGCGCTGGCGGCCGTGAGCAATCTCTCGTTCCTGTACTTCGCTGTGGCGATTCTTCTTAGCAGTCTGTTCCTGTTGCGACGCGAATCGTTCTCACGCCGGTTCTGGCTGGCGGTGAGCGCCCTGGTGCTTGGCGTGTTCTACCTGCCGAGGGTGATCGTCATGCAGCGACACAACTTGTTCTATTTCGGCGGCACCAGCGGGTTCGTTTCGGATACCGTCGTATCGCTGGTGAAGTGCCTGTTTTACGAGGGCAGCCCATTCTACCCGTTTCCCACATCTCGGTTGGAGGCGGTGCTTGCCTGGGTGGTTGTGGGCCTGGTGATGGCCAGCGCCCTCGGGTTGTTTTGGGGCCGGGACCGGCGCGGGTCGCAGACGTCCATTTGTCTCCTGGCTATCGTGGCCATGATTTTTGCCAGTCATAGCCTGCTGCGGGTGAGATACCCCGTCGAACGAGCCGCGATGTATTTCATCCCGCTGTTCGTGATCCAGGTCGCCTGCCTGGCGGACAGCACACGCCACCGCTGGCTGCGCTCGGGGTTGTCGGGATTGCTGGTGGCCTATAGCGTGGTGGCGGCCTGGGGATTGAACCTGACTCACATGTGCGTCAGCAAGGTTATGGCCGACATCCCCGCCCTGGTTGAGGACTTGAAGCGCATCCATGAGGACAACCGCAGGCCCGTCGTGCTGTGTCTGAGCGACGGCACGAAATGGCAGGTGTGGTACTACGCGGAACTGGCGACCCAATTGCCGGAGAACGAGCGGCTGCAAGACCGCGAGTGTTACGCCCGGATTGATTGGTTGCATGTGTTTGAGCCGCACTGTGGGCTACCGACGGAGCGGGGCCGGCTGAGCACCGCCGCGACCACGCATCTGTTCCTGTCGAGCGACGACTGTCCGCCGACGTGGTTTCTGCACGACACGGTGTTCGTGCGGGAATATCCGGTGTCGCATTGGCGGCTGTATGCCAGGGTTGGGGACGACATCCCGCGGGGCGAAGAGGCCCTGCAGGTGAAACCGGATTACGCCGATGGGCACTTCAGTCAGGCAACCGTCCTGATGCAAGAGGGGAAATTCGGCGAGGCCGTCGGGCAATATGAACAGGCATTGCGGATCAAGCCTGATTACGTCGAGGCGCACTCCAATCTGGGGATGGCTTTGGCGCGAACGGGCAAGATCGAGGAAGCCATCGCGCAGTACGAGCAGGCCCTGCGGATCGATCCGGACTTCGCCCCGGCGCACTCCAATCTGGGAGTCGCTTTGGCGCGAGCGGGCAGGATCGGGGAAGCCATCGCGCAGTACGAGCAGGCCCTGCGGATCGATCCGGACTTTGCCGAAGTGCACTATGATCTGGGGGTGCTTCTGACGCAAATGGGCAGGATCGAGGAGGCGATTGCGCACTACGGGCAGGCACTGCGGATCAAGTCCGAGTACGCCGAGGCGCACTACAACCTGGGGGTGCTTCTGGCGCAAACGGGTAAGATCCAGGAGGCCATCGCACAGTTCGAGCAAGCGCTGCGGATCCAACCCGAGTACGCCGAGGCGCACTACAACCTGGGGGTGCTTCTGGCGCAAACGGGTAAGATCCAGGAAGCGGTGGCGCATTTCGAGGAGGCGCTGCGGATCCAGCCCGATTTCACTCTGGCGCAGCAAGCGCTCGCGCAACTGCAAGCTCGCCCGTAAACGGCTGGCCGGCGGGGAGTGCTTGTCGAAGAGGCGGCATCTCGCTACACTGCGGGACCAAATGAGCGACGACAAGGCGATTGTGCCCGTCGAGCGAATCGAGCGGATGATCTATTTCATTCGCGGCCAGAAGGTCATGCTCGATTCGGACCTCGCGGAAATCTACGGCGTCACGACCAAGCGATTGAACGAACAGGTCGGGCGCAACGCCGATCGATTCCCACCTGACTTTGCGTTTCAGCTTACGCGCCAAGAGGTTGCAAACTTGAGGTCGCAAATTGCGACCTCAAAAGCAGGGCGAGGAGGGCGTCGGTATCAGCCATGGGTTTTCACCGAGCATGGCGCGATCATGTTGGCCAGCGTGCTCAACAGCCCGGTGGCGGTAGAAGCGAGCGTTCGGGTCGTGCGCGCGTTCGTGCGATTGCGGGAGATGCTGGCGTCGAATCGGGAACTGGCGCAGAAGCTGGCCGAGTTGGAACGCAAATTTGAAGGCCACGACGATGCGATTCGCGACCTCTTTGAAGCCATTCGCCAACTTCTCGCATCGCCCGAACCTAAACGCCGGAAGATTGGGTTTCATGTGAAGGAAACGGCGGGGCGCTACACCGTACGGAGACGCGGCGGGAAGAATTCGCGGCGGCGAACACAGGATGACACATGAACTCACCTCCTCTTTTAGAGTGACGGCCCCATGACCTTTTCACAGGCCAAACAGGAATTTCAGATCAGGTATTATCTCTGGGCTACGTCGGAATTTGAGCGAGAAATTGACGAATCATTTCCTAGTTTCCGCTCCTTCAAAGCAGGCGCAGTTCCTGATCTGCTCCAATTCATGCAACAACTGAACAAGAATGACCAATTGACGCTAGCACATGGCCTTCTAAAGAGGTTTCATCCCGATGCTGTCAGAGCTTTGGGTGAATCCTGTTCGGATGAGGAGGAGTCCCTGCGCGCCAAGCGTGACGCGTTCCATGTTACCACCCGGAAGCTTGAGGCGGAAATCCGGGCGAGGAAGGACTCGGGGGAAACGATCACATTCGCGAGCAAACGAAAGCTGCGGAAAGTCATGACGGCGAAGTTTAAGGACGCTTTTGGGAGTAAATGTTTAGGTTTGGCCTGTGTTGATGAAGAACCAGAATTGGGGTTCAAAATGAAATGCTGCGGTTGGATTCTCCATACCGATTTTTGGTTCGGTCGCCGTGAAAGCCTAATTAATTACGGCCACGGTATCACGAGTGAAACCACCTTTGAATATCGAGGGAACCAAATACCAACTATGATACTGGCGACGATGGTATCCCTCTCTTCTTGGCTTGGGATTACCAGTCAGGCAAAGTGGGAGTATCTAATGGATGAAGACGTTGAGCCTGCCTGTGATGCCGTAATAGGTTACTGTGGCCACTTTTTCGAGGTGCTGCCAAAGCTTTTGAAGGGACTTGAGGCTGAAAACGTGACGGCGGATTGATTTGAATTCGTGTCAGCGATTGCCCCATCCAATTCGGCTTTCGCCTGCGGATGGACAAGGAGGCGGCTCACGAGTATTTGGCGCGCATTTTGCCGAGGAATTTTTCGGCTGGCTCGCCGGTAACGCGGTCGCTTTGGATTTCTTCGGCCGGCCTTCCCTATCGCTTGCCAGACGACAACGACAGAGATGCTTCGATTGCGGCGACGGATATGACGGAGCCGCGTCTCGCTGTTATCACAGCTCGGCTTTGCTCAGCATGACAGGGATTGTGAGGGCGGCGTCCGGTAACAATCTCGGTTTACAGCCGGCGCCCGGATTCGGCTGGATTGCGCCCCAGAATACTACATGGTTGCGTCTCGATGACTCGGCCCCCTCGTCAGACTCGGGCATTCAGCCCTCCAGTTTGGAGACGGCGAGCGGCGGCCACGACGGAGCACCGAAAAGGATTCGGGGCAAACGTGGTTCTCCAAGCCGCCGGGCGCTGGAGAAGTCGTCGGATACATTGGCATATCCGGCAGAGATAATCGGCTGGATTTGGTCGGGCGATTGTGGTAGGAACGGTGCGTTATGGAAGAAGGACGAGGCGAGATGGCCCGGAGGAATGGCCGAAATCCTTTCGGTGGAGGGGTAATCGGTTGGACTGTACAGGCATGGCCGGTGGGTTGGCTGCACAAAGACGTGTGGGAGATCCTTCGACGAGCTCAGGATGACAACCAAAGGAAGGAAAACGGCCGGGGATGCGGCTCACCGGGAGGTTCGCCCTCCAAACGATACAATTCACGGCGACAGAGCGCCGTGGCCACAGTACGACGGCAGGCGGCGCGGCGGGCTGGGCCAGCCCGCCCTACCGGCTGCCCCGGATGGCCGTGGAGGGTAAAATTACCAAACGAACCCAATTTTGATCAAGCCGGCGTGGAAAACTGTGGAACGGAAAGCCAAAAACGAACCCAAGTTTCAGGGGTGGCAAAGCCTGTTTTGGGGGTCTGGTAGGGTCAAAATGAGCCGGGTTCGTCGCTGCCATGGCCGGCTATGGACGGCGTCCGAATGGACATTGACAGGAGGGGTGTGTTTGGTAGAGTGCGTCAGGCGTTTCCCCCGTGATTTAAGAAGTTGGTTCCTGCCTCTGATCAGGCAGTACAAACTCACATAGAGGACGTTCAAAAACATGGCTACGAAATCAAAAAGCTCCAGTAAGAAGTCGGCGAAGTATGTCTATTCCTTTGGTGGCGGCAAGGCGGACGGCAATGGCGGGCAGAAGCCGTTGCTGGGCGGCAAGGGCGCGAACCTGCATGAGATGACGCGGATCGGGTTGCCGGTGCCGCCGGGATTCACGATCACGACGGAAGTCTGCACCTACTATTACGCGAACAAAAAAACGTACCCGAAAGTGTTGACCGAGCAGGTGAACGTGGCGCTGGCGAAACTCGAAGCGGTCACCGGCAAGAAGTTCGGCGACCGTCAGAACCCGCTGCTGGTGTCGGTGCGGTCGGGCGCGCGGGAATCGATGCCCGGGATGATGGACACGATTTTGAACCTGGGGTTGAACGACGAGACGGTGGAAGTGCTCGGCAAGAAATCGGGCAACGCGCGCTGGGCGTGGGATTGTTATCGGCGGTTCGTCCAGATGTACGGCGACGTCGTCATGGGCGTGCAGAAGGTCGGCAAAGACGACCACGAGCCGTTTGACGAGGTGATGGACCATCTCAAGGAAGAAGCCGGCGTCAAGGAGGACACCGAACTCAGCGCGAAAGAACTGCGCGTCCTTGTCGACCGCTTCAAGGAACTCATCAAAAAGCGCACAGGCAGGGAATTCCCACAGGAGCCGGTCAAGCAGCTCTGGGGCGCGGTTGGCGCGGTGTTTGGTTCGTGGATGAACGACCGGGCGATCGTGTATCGCCGCAAATACCATATCCCGCACGAGTGGGGCACGGCGGTCAGCGTCCAGACGATGGTGTTTGGCAATCTCGGCGACACCAGCGCGACGGGCGTGGCGTTCACGCGCGACCCGGCGACGGGCGAGAAAGTGTTTTATGGCGAATACCTGATCAACGCGCAGGGCGAAGACGTCGTCGCGGGGACGCGGACGCCGCAACCGATTGCGAAATTGAAGCAGGAAATGCCCAAGGCGCACGCCGAACTCGTCACCGTCTGCAAGACGCTCGAGAGCCGGTTCAAGGACATGCAGGACTTCGAGTTCACCGTCGAGGACAACAAGTTGTACATGCTCCAGACGCGCAACGGCAAACGCACGGGCCTTGCGGCGGTGCGCATCGCCGTCGAGATGGTCGAGGAAAAGGTCATCGACTGGAAAGAAGCGGTGGGACGCGTGCCGGCGGATTCATTGACCCAGGTGCTCGCGCCGATTTTTGACCGCAAAGATCGCGATGCGGCGGTGAAGGGCGGACGGTTCCTTTGCAAAGGTCTCGCGGCCGGTCCCGGCGCGGCTTCGGGCCACGTGGTGTTCAACGCCGAAGACGCCGTGGCGCGCGCACAGAAAGGCGAACACGTGTTACTCTGCCGCGTGGAGACGAGTCCTGAAGATCTGCGCGGGATGATTGCCGCGGACGGCATTCTTACGGCGCGTGGCGGCGTATCGTCGCACGCGGCGCTGGTCGCCCGTCAAATGGGTAAGATCTGCGTGTGCGGCGCGGCGGACATCATGATCGATTACGGCACGAGAATCATGAAGGTCGCCGGTCACACGATCAAGGAAGGCGATTTTATTTCCATCGATGGCACGCTTGGCGAGGTGTACGAGGGCGAACTCAAGACCGCGCCCAGCGAAGTCGTGCAGGTGTTGATCGCCAAGTCGCTCGACCCGAAGAGCGCGCCGACGTTTCAGCGGTTCGAGAAACTGATGAAGTGGGCGGACAAGATTCGCCGGCTCGGCATCCGCACCAACGCGGACCAGCCCGACCAGGCGGCGAATGCGATTGCGTTCGGCGCGACGGGCATTGGGTTGTGCCGGACAGAACACATGTTCTTCGAAGGCGACCGCATCTACGCGATGCGCGAGATGATTATTGCCGAGACGAAGGAAGCGCGGGAAGCGGCGTTGAAGAAGTTGTTGCCGCTGCAACGCGATGATTTTGCCGGCATCTTCCGCGCGATGAAGGGTTATCCCGTGACCATCCGCACGCTCGATCCGCCGTTGCACGAGTTCCTGCCGCACGATGAAGAGACGCAGCGGGAGACGGCGCACAAGCTCGGGATCAGCCCCGAGAAGGTCGCCGAGCGCGTGGCGGCGTTGCATGAGGCGAACCCGATGCTCGGCCATCGCGGGTGCCGATTGGGCATCACCTACCCCGAGATTACCGAGATGCAGACCCGAGCGATTATTGAGGCGGCGATCCAGGTGCGCAAGGAAGGCATTCCCGTAAAACCTGAGATCATGATTGTGCTTGTCGGGTTTCCGAAGGAACTGCAGAACCAGTTGGAGATCGTCAATGCGACGGCCAAGAAGGTCATGGAGGAGAAGAAGACCCGGATCGAGTATCTGGTCGGGACCATGATCGAGATCCCGCGCGGCGCGCTGTGCGCCGACGAGATCGCGAAGGACGCGCAGTTCTTCAGCTTCGGCACCAACGATCTGACGCAAACGACGCTCGGCATGAGCCGCGATGATAGCGGTTCGTTCCTGCCGCAATATCAGGAGCTGGAAATTATCAAACGCAACCCGTTTGAGGCGATTGACCAGGTGGGTGTCGGCCAGTTGATGCAGATCGCGATTGAGAAGGGCCGCAAGACGCGTCCTGATATCAAGCTCGGCATTTGCGGCGAGCATGGCGGCGAGCCGACGTCGGTGGAGTTCTGCCACCGCATCGGCCTGACGTACGTGAGCTGCAGTCCGTTCCGCGTACCCGTGGCACGACTTGCCGCGGCCCAAGCGGCGTTGAAGGAAGAAAAGGCCCGTGGCAAAGGCCGCGAGATCAGCTAAACCGCTCAAAAACGGCTGAAATAGCGCAGGGCCGGGGCCACTCCCCGGCCCTGCTTTTTTTGGCCCGACCGCTGCTTTGAACCAAATGCGGTGTTTAAGCATCTAACGAATTAGTGACTGAGCACGGTGGCAATCCGGTTTGAAAGTGCTTGCGTAACATGGAGTGAGGGCCTAGCCTGCGTGTAAGGTCGATAACATCGGTCCTCGGGTGTAGCGTGAGAACAACATGGTGATTGATCACAACCGAGAAGGCGAGAACGGGATCAAGATCTATCTGCGCGAGATCGGGCAGATCGCTCTGTTGACCCCGCAGGACGAGATCCGTCTCGCGGCGCGCATCAAGAAGGGCGACAAAGCGGCCCGCGCCCAGATGATCAAGGCGAACCTGCGCCTCGTGGTCAAGATCGCCCACGATTATTCCAATTTCGGACTGCCACTGCTCGATCTCATCAGCGAAGGCAACATCGGCTTGATGAAGGCCGTGGAGCGTTTCGATCCCAAGAAGGGCGGAAAGCTCTCGACCTATGCCGCGTGGTGGATCAAGCAATCCATCAAGCGTGCGCTGGCGAATCAGGCCAAGACGATCCGTCTCCCCGTACATCTCGTCGACAAGATCAGCAAGATGAAGCGGGCGGGCCACAAACTCAGCGAACAACTGGGGCGCGAACCGACCGACCAGGAGTTGGCCGACGTGCTCGGTGTCACCCGGGCCAAGGTCGCGCAGCTTCGCACGATCAGTGTTCGCCCGGCCAGCCTCGACGCGCCGATTGGCGACGACGATGCGACCGAATTCAGCGAAATTGTTGGCGATGACGCCGCGCTGACTCCGTTTGAATTGCTGCGTGACAAGACGTTGCGGCAGGAAGTGCGCGACATTTTGGAGGAACTCGATCCGCGTGAGGCCGAGATTCTGACCTTGCGTTTCGGGCTCGACGGCAGCAAGCCGAAGACGCTCGAGGAAGTCGGACGAAAATTCAAGGTGACGAGAGAACGTGTCCGCCAGATCCAGAACATTGCGTTGACCAAGCTCCGTCACGTCATGGAAAAGCAGGATCGTCCGCAGGCGGTTTCGCGGAACTAGCCCGCGCACCATCTTCGGGCTTCCCTTCCGTCATCGAATTCGTTACAAACGCGCTCGCAGTCTGTTGGGGCCATCTACCATGTATGACGAATTGAAAGCCGCCGTCCGTGATGTGCCGGATTTTCCAATCAAGGGAATCCTGTTCAAGGACATCACCCCGGTTTTGCAGGACGGACGGCTGTTTCGGATTGCCGTTGACGCCTTCGCCGACCGGCACCAGGGCAAAAAGATCGACGTGGTGGTCGGCATCGATGCGCGCGGGTTTATTTTCGCGGGCGCCGTGGCGTACAAGCTCGGCGTCGGATTCGTTCCCGTGCGCAAGAAGGGCAAGCTCCCCCACAAGACGGTTGTCACGAGCTATACGCTGGAATACGGCAGCGAGACCAGCGAGATGCATGTCGACGCCATCCAGAAGGGCAGCAACGTCGTCATCGTGGATGACTTACTCGCCACTGGCGGCACGGCGATGGCCGCGGCCACGCTGGTTAGGCAACTCGGGGGTAATATCATCGAGATCGATTTCTTGATCGAACTCAGCTTTCTCAAGGGCCGCGACCGCCTCAAAGACTTTCCCGTCTTCGCCGCCATCACGTATTGACGTTGTTTCGTCGGCGAAGATGGTGGCGGATGGCAGACGCCGCCTATAACGAAGATGCCGATTTCAGCCAGCGGATGTCTTCGGTGTGAAGTTGACGAACCAGCGACAGAGCCTTGCGGTGGCGCCCCAACTCCGTCTCGTCCATCAGGGCATCCACCGCAGCCACAATATGCTCCTGGGCGGATTGGGCCATGCCGAGGCTGTCGGCCAACGATTCGTCGGAAAGTTTCAGCGAGAAGCGTCCACTCGGGATGTCCGTCGGGCCACCGCCCAACCCGCGAACCATGTTTGCGAGGCTGGCACAGTTGATACTGCAATCCTTACGCACCCGCTTGATTACTTCGAGTTTGCCAGGATCGTCACAGAGCGACTCGGCACGGCGCAGGGTGCGAACACAGGCCCATTCGTCGGCCAGTATCTCATTTAGTTTGGCAACAATTTCAGCCATGCTTCTGGCGATACAGGTTCAACCAATAAAACCCGCCGATCACGATCCCGTGAGTGATTTCGCCCTTCTCGATCAAGCGCGGCACCTCCACCAGCGGAACCAGCTTCACCTGGATGTCTTCGGCGTGGTCGAGGTTTGGTTCGGCGATTTTACGACAGTTCTTCGCCAGGATATAGTGCTGCAAATTGGTTTGAATCGCCGGGTTGGGATGCACCGTTCCCAAACGTACAACTTCACTCGCTTCGTAGCCGGTCTCCTCCAATAGCTCGCGTCGAGCGCTCTGTTCTGGCGTCTCGCCTTCCTCCATCAAGCCACCGGGCGTCTCGAGGTGGACCGAGCGTGTGCCGTGACGCCATTGCTCGACCATAATGACCTGTTCGTCCGCCGTCAGCGGGATCACGTTGACCCAATTGGGTTGTTCGAGAATGAACATCTCGTGCGGCTGGCCGGTGCGCGGGTTCACACTCACGTCTCTCCGCACCGTGAAAATGCGGCAGTCAAGCAGCTTCTCGGAAGATTGAACGCGCCAAGGTTGTGGACGGCTGCGGGTCACTTCTTTGCCGCTTTTTCGGCGGCCTTCCGCAGCTCGTCGCGAAATTGGTCCGCGGGCACAAACCCAACAATTTCCGACAGCTTCTTGCCGCTGGAGTCGAAGAAGATGACATGCGGAATCGCTTCTGTATTAAGCTGGACCGCCAGGTCCCGGTTCTCTTTGCTCCCTTCGATGTTCACTTTTACCGCGACAAAGTCTTTGGACAACGCCGCCTGGACATCGGCGTTGCTAAACGTGAGCCGATCCAGCATCTTGCAAGGACCACACCAGTCAGCATACAAATCCACCATCAGAAGTTTTTTTTCTTTCCCCGCCCGCTCCAATGCGGACTTGTAATCCTGGGCCCAATCCACCGCCGCATACGTGCACACCCCCAAAGCCAGGAGACCCACTGATACGACTGTTACAAATCGTTTCATGGACTCATCCGCTAACTCGCACTCAATGCCGCTTCCTTCGGTTCCGCCTTGGCGGGCTGGTCAATCCATTTCCCATGCTCTTTGATCAATGTGATCAACTCGTCCACAGCCTGATCTTCGGGAATGTGCTGTTTCACCTGCGTCTTGCCCACCCAAAGTGAAATCTTGCCCGGCGCCGTACCGACGTAACCGAAGTCCGCATCGGCCATTTCTCCGGGGCCGTTAACGATGCAACCCATGACGGCAATTTTTACACCTTTCAGATGCGAGGTGCGCGATTTGATGCGCGCCGTCACGGTTTGCAGATCGAACAGCGTCCGCCCGCAACTCGGGCAGGCGACGTAATCCGTTTTGAACGTGCGTGCGCCCGCTGCCTGTAAAATGTTGTAGGCTAGCTTGACCGATTTGAGCAAATCGTTCTCGCCCGTGACTTCCACGGCATCCCCGATGCCGTCGCAAATCAACGCGCCGATGTGCGTGCTCGCTGCGATCAGCGCGTTTTCTTGCGCATGGTGCCCACGTTGCGAACCAACCCGGTCACGGATTAGAATCGGCAGGTTCAACCCGCGTCGATCGAGAGTTGCCGCCAGAATCCGGTACGCCGCAATCACATCGAGTCCCTCCGCGTGACCGACCGCGAGAACAACCTGGTTTTTCGGGAAAAGATTCAGTACGCCGGCCAGCGTGGCGCAATGGTTGACAAATTGCTCGGGCGAATCGCCGGCCACATCAAATTGCACCGTAAGGCCGGCAGCGTCTGTCAGCAACGCGGTCACATCTTCTTTGCCGTTGTACGGAACGTTGATTTTCTCCGCAACGTCCGTCACGGGTAATGTCACCTCCGCAGTATCCAGTTTCGCCGCTATGGGTGCGTGGATGTACCGCTTCCGCAACTCGGGCTTTAGGGCCGCAACCTTACCGATATCGGCCATCGTCTTGACATGAAATTGGAGAATCTCGGCGAATGTGTCCGGCTCGGCGGTCGTGATCCGTTGGATGTCCCCAATGCGCGCGGTCAGCGGCACGGGTAACTCGACACGCTGCGGATGGTCCTTGCCCATGCGCAACCGCAATTCGCCGACAAAATACTCGGCTGTGGGACGGCGCGTATACACGAACGGATCGCGCTTCTCGACGACATGGATGGCCGGACGCGCGGGCAACTGGCCCCTCCGTTGTAGCTCCCATAGCGCATTGTACTTCTTGACGAGTTCCTGACAGACAGGGATTTCATGGACACTGTCTTCGGTGAGCGATACGCGCACGGTGTCCCCGATGCCATCTTCCAGAAGCGCGCCGATGCCAATGGCCGATTTGATGCGACCGTCCTCCCCTTCCCCGGCTTCGGTGACGCCCAGATGAAGCGGGTAATTCCAATCCGGGCCTTCCTGGTCCATCCGCGCCACCAGCAGACGGTACGCCTCGATCATCACCTTGGGGTTACTGGCTTTCATCGAGAGGATGATCTCGTGGTAATTGTGTTTGCGACAAACGCGGACGAATTCCAGCGCGCTCTCGACCATGCCCAACGGCGTATCGCCGTAGCGGTTCATGATCCGGTCGGACAGCGAGCCGTGGTTGGTGCCGATACGCATCGCGCGGCCCAGTTCCTTGCACTTGAGGACGAGCGGCGTGAACGCTTTCTCCAGCCGTTCCAGTTCTTCCGCGTACTGGTCGTCCGAATATTCACGGGTCGCAAATTTCTTGCGGTCGGCATAATTGCCCGGGTTGATACGGATTTTCTCGCACCAGAGCGCCGCCTCCATGGCCGCGGCGGGAACGAAATGGATGTCCGCAACGATGGGTGTGTTGAACCCGCGCTTCCGCAATTCGCTGACGATGTTCTTGAGGTTTTTTGAATCGTTAATGCTCGGGGCCGTAATCCGCAGGATCTCGCACCCGGCTTCAATAATCGGAATGGCCTCGTTCACGCAGGCCTCCGTCTTCATCGTGTCGGAAATCAGCATCGTTTGAACGCGGATCGGGTTGTCCCCGCCGACACCGATACTGCCGACCTTCACTTCACGCGTGATGCGCCGCTGCCAGAAGAATGGGTTGCTACAGTAGTTCATGGGTGTGGGGCCGGCTCCGCAGCCGGTGCAGGTTCCTCCGTGCCCGGTTTCGGTCCTATCCGGGTCCGACCAAACGTCAACCGCTGGATGTCAAAAAACGTAACGTACAACATGAACGTGATCAGCAGAACCGCAAAGGTCATAGAGGCTGCGTGCACCAATCGCGCGCTTAACGGTTTGCGGCGCACGGCCTCAAGCGCGGCAAAGAGGATGTGTCCGCCGTCCAGCACCGGTACGGGCAACAAATTGATGACAGCGAGATTGATATTGAGCAGCACCGCGATATGCAACCCCTGGCGCAACCCGCCGCTGACGATGGCATACCACCAAATCGCCAGAATGCCCACCGGCCCGCTCATGCTTTTGGCGGTCACCCCGGTTTCCTTGGAATGTGCCAGCCCTTTGACCATGCGCCCCATCGAAACAAGGATATCGGTGAATTGATCGACCGGCGTCGGGCCGGGACGGACAATCTCCATGTGATCGCCCAACTGGACACCAATACGTCCGACCTTTTCTTCGGCGCTCAACTCGGGGACCACCGTCAACGGCAGCGTCTCGCTACCGCGACGCACCTTGATTTCCGTGGATTGGTCGGCCCGTTTGCCGATCAACTCCCGCAATTGATCGGAGCTGTAGATGGGTATTCCCTCGATCGACACGAACTGATCGCCCATGCGCAGCCCGGCGCGCTCCGCGGGCGAATCACCCAGCACCCTCTGGGCAAACGGATGCCCGCGCGGCCAGAGGTGTTCCAACATCTTGACGCCAAATTGCTCGTTCAACTTCGTTTCCAGCAGAAACTCCTTTTGCTGCCCGTCGCGCTCGACCGTCACGCGCACCGTCGGCTCGCGGCTGAACGCCACGACTTCCATGAAATCGCTCCACGTCTTCACCTTCTGGTTGTTCACTTGCACGATGCGGTCGCCGGGTCGTACACCGGCCAGTTCCTCCGGGCTACCTGAATCGACCCAGCCGACAACGGCCAGATTGGTCGGCATCCCGACGTACCACAAAACCACCGCCAGAACCACGGCCAGCAGGATGTTCATAAACGGACCGGCGATCGCCACCTTGGACTTGGAACCCGGTGGCACGGAAGGGAGGTCTTCCAGTTTCGACTCGGTATCCCCTTCGATGGTTTCCATCGGCGACATTTGCGGAAGCGCCACGTACCCACCGAACGGAAACCACGAAACCCGATAGTCGATCCCGTCTTTCGTGTAGCCCCAAATCTTCGGGCCAAATCCGACTGAAAACCGCTCGACTTTCATTCCACAGCGCTTCGCAACCAGGAAATGCCCCAACTCGTGGATGAAAATCGTCAGACCAAAGAAGAAAAGCACGAGAAGCGCGGGATACACCGCGTTCGTAATAAACACCACAACTGTATCAAGCGACATTCTCTGCTTCCTTCCTGGCCCAAAGGTCCGCCTCTAGTATAACATCCAATGTCGGTGATGCAACCCACGAAGCTCCTGCCGCCCCACTCTTGTGGTGGGCCCGCATCACCCTTTCCACGGTCTCGAAAACCTGCAGAAAGCCGATCTTCCCCCCCACAAATCGCGCCACCGCCACTTCATTCGCCGCGTTAAACACCGCCGGCATCGTTCCGCCCGCGCGACCCGCTTCCTGCGCCAGCCGCAACGATGGAAACTTCTCGCGGTCGGGGTTTTCGAAGGTCAGCGATCCAATCCTTGCAAGGTCCGTCGGCGGCATGGAGTTCGGTGACCGACGCGGCCCCGTCAGTGCGTACTGAATCGGGTAGCGCATGTCCGGTACACTCAACTGCGCCAGAATCGATCCATCCCTGAATTCGACCATGGAGTGCACCACGCTCTGGGGATGCACCATCACATCCACGCGGTCAACTTCGATGTCAAACAGCCACCGGGCCTCGATCATCTCGAGTCCTTTGTTGAACAACGTGGCGGAGTCAATGGTGATCTTCTGGCCCATGTTCCAACTCGGATGCTTCAACGCCTGCGCGACGGTGATCCCGGCAAATTTCTCGCGCGGTGTCTGCCGGAAAGGGCCACCGGACGCCGTAAGAATCAACCGCTTCACGTCGTGTGGGTCGCGGCCTTCGAGACATTGAAAAATAGCGCTATGCTCGCTGTCCACGGGCAATACTTTGACCCCGTGCTTGCGGGCCTCGCTCATGACGAGTTCGCCTGCCATCACCAGGATTTCTTTCGATGCAATTGCGAGATCCTTTCCCGCCCGAATCGCTGCCAACGCCGGCTCCAACCCTGCTGTGCCCACGATTGCCACCAGCACAATATCGGCTTCCGGCATCGTCGCCAATTCGACCAGCCCACGTTCGCCCGTGTGCACAGGGATTTTTCCACCCACGCGCCGCTTCAACTCCTCCGCTTTCTCGCGGTCCGTCATTCCGACAGCCAGAGGCTTGAACTGACGAATGGCCTCCTCCATACCGTCGACGTTCCCGCGCGACGCCATGCCGACAATCCGGATCTGATCCGGCAAATCCGCTGCCACCTTCTGCGTACTCACGCCGATGGATCCGGTGCACCCGAGCAAGACAATGTTCTTGGGTTTCATCAAGTCACGCCAGCATACTTGCCCCGCCCCGTCGCCACAAGCGTTTCGTGCTTTCGGGATTGGCCCCATCTCCACGACCCTTGAACTCATACTACCTCCAGTTTGCCCATGTTACCTTCCGGCTACCCGTGACATTTTGTATCGGTTGTCGATACAATACATGCGTCGTTTCTGGAATCCCCGCCCCGCCCGCCCCGTCGCCGGTGTGGCGTGCGCTGTCTCAGCGCAAGTGTACCGTCCGCCTGCCATCCCAGCCCCCTCCCGCCGTGTTGTAGCCGCGGCGCTCTGTCGCCGCGTCCGCCCTGCCTTTTAACGCGCGGTGGTAATTGGGGTCACATCTAAACAAAGGTACATTTGGGCAAGGGGTCAGTCATTGACTATTGACGCCCAACCCCGCTGCCGCTACCGCAGCACGAGCCGCATATACACATACAGCAGCGGCGCCGTAAACAGCAGGCTGTCGATCATGTCGAGGCAGCCGCCGTGGCCGGGAAGGATCGTGCTGGAATCTTTGACACCTGCCTCGCGTTTGACGAGTGATTCCGCCAGGTCGCCGATCACGGCCGCGCCACCGAGCAACAGCCCCAGCGTGACCATATGTAGAAGAGTCAGTCCATCGTGGGACAATTCGGGCAGAATCGCGTAGCACAACCACGAACCGCCGATGGCGAACAACATCCCGCCAAAGGTCCCCTCCCACGTTTTCTTCGGGCTGATGCGCGGGATCATCTTGTGCCGGCCAAGGCTCGAACCGATGAGGTAGGCCCCGATATCAGTGAACTTCGTGACGACAACCAAAAACATGACCCAGTACCGGCCGTTCGCCGTCACGAAATTGACGCGCGTGATGAAGTTGCCCAACCACGCCACGTACATCAGTCCGAACAACGTCACGGCCATCGTCTCAATGCCGTGCGCGTTCAACTTTTGCGGGAACTGGCGGATAAACACGCCCAGGGCAAATACCAAGAGGATGCAGATATCGAAGTCATACGACAACGCCGCGAAATCGGCGGTCGACCGAAATTGTCTCATGCCAAACACAAACCAGCTTCCCGACACCATGGCCACCGTGCCGATCACGCCCCAGACTTTGTACGACGGCAGCCCTTTGGCTTCGCAAATCTTGTAGAACTCCCACACCGCGCGGGCGATGACCACGTTCATGAAGATGTACATCGCCGTCGGCGGAAGCCAGAAGACCACCGCCAGCATGATCGCCCAGAGCACGAGGGAACTGATCAACCGCCAGAGAAAACCACTGCGGGAAGGCGGCAGTGTCGTCGCCGCCGCATTGCTCGTTGTAGTAGCCGCCGTCCCGGCGGCAGGACCAGGGCTATTCGCGCCCGGGCCGGGCGCGACAACACCGGAATTGCTGGGCGCGACGCTCACGCAGCCTCGTTCGGGCTGACCCGGCCGAAACGGCGGTCACGGCCCCCGTAGTCCGCCAGCGCCTTTAGGTACTCGGACCGGCGAAAATCGGGCCAGAGCGTTTCGGTGACATAAATCTCCGCGTACGAAATCTGCCACAGCAGGAAATTACTGACGCGCATTTCGCCGCTGGTCCGAATCAGCAAATCCGGGTCGGGAATTGCGCGGGTATACAGGTGCTGCGAGATGACCTTCTCATCGACTCCCGCTGCGTCGAGTCTCCCACCCTTCACCTCCCGGCAGATCGACCTCACGGCATCGACGATCTCGGCCCGGCCACCGTAGCTCAAGGCAAGCACCAGCGTCAGGCCGGTGTTTTTCTTCAACGCATCGATGGATTTCTCCAGTTGGCGTTGCGCGCGCAGCGGCAGTTCGTCCAGGCGCCCAATGGCGGTGAGCCGCACGTTGTTCTTGTTCAGCTCGGCGACCTCTTGCTTCAGGAAAAAATCCAACAACCGCATCAAACCAGAAACCTCGGCCCTGGGACGATTCCAGTTCTCGGTCGAGAATGCGTACAGTGTCAGGTAATCAATACCCAATTCGCCCGACACGCGGACGATTTCACGGACGCTTTCGGCGCCCCGCCGATGCCCCTCGATGTGAGGCAGCCCGCGCTTGCGCGCCCAACGTCCGTTGCCATCCATGATGATAGCGACGTGGTGGGGGATGTTTTTGAGATGTGGAGTCACCTGCTCTTGCCGTTATGCCAACCGTTTCGATGTGGATGTTAAACAAATTGAGTCGTCATCGTCGTATACATCACAAGAATATCGTCTCCTCCCGCCGGGCGCCGACGGACACAAGGCTGAGTTTCGCGCCGCTGAGTTGGGCGAGCTTTTGGAGATAAACGCGAGCGCGCTTTGGCAATTGGTCGAAGTCCCGTGCCTGTTTCGTCGACATTTGCCAGCCATCGAATTCCTGGTAGACAGGCGAGCACCGCTCCAGCACGTTGATGTCGTTCGGGACGGTTTCGTAAATCCGGCTGCCCACCTTGTAGGCAACACACACCTTGATCTTTGGCAGGTTGTCGAGCACATCCAGTTTCGTCACCGCCAGTTCGTCAATACCATTGACCATGACCGAGTATCGCGTCGCCACGGCGTCGAACCAACCACAACGACGCGGCCGGCCCGTGGTCGCACCGAACTCGCGCCCTGTCTCGCGCAGGATCAAACCCTGATCGTCGAGCAGTTCCGTCGGGAATGGTCCCTCGCCCACGCGTGTCGTGTAGGCCTTCATGACGCCGACCACCCGGTCAACACGGTGTGGCGGTACACCGGTGCCGATGCAGGCCCCACCGGCCGTGGCGTTCGAACTGGTCACGAATGGATAGGTCCCAAAATCGATATCGAGCAATGTGCCCTGCGCGCCCTCGAACAGAATATTTCGTCCGTCGCGCACGGCACGATTCAGCAGCGTCACGGTGTCCGTAATAAACGGCCGTAGCTTGCGTCCGCATTCCAGGTACTCGTCATTGATTTTCGCGAAACTCAACGGCTTCGCCCCGAACGCCTTGAAGATCTCGTTGTTTTCCCGAATCTTTCGACGCAGTTTCTCGGAGAAACGTTCCGGCGAAAGCAAATCGACCAGTCGCAGGCCTGTGCGCGCGACCTTGTCGGCGTAGGCGGGGCCGATGCCGCGCTTGGTGGTCCCGATCTTGCGCTGGCCCTTTTGCTCCTCGCGAATCTCGTCCAGTATCTTGTGGTACGGAAACACGAGGTGGGCGGTCTCGCTGACGTAGAGATTGCCGTCGATGGTCACGCCGCGACTGCGCAGGTGCTCAATTTCACCCAGCAACGCCGCGGGATCGACCACGACGCCGTTGCCGATCACGCTGATCTTGCCAGGATGCAATATCCCTGACGGGATCAGGTGCAATACATACTTCTGGTCGCCGACCTCAACCGTGTGGCCCGCGTTGTTGCCGCCCTGGTAGCGCACCACCACGTCCGCCTGCTCGGTGAGCACGTCGATGACCTTGCCCTTGCCCTCATCGCCCCACTGGGCGCCCACTAAAACCGTCGTTGCCATAACCCCGACAACATAGCCGAACCGCAAACCCGCTGGCAAGCCGAACCGAAGGTGAGACGCGGTACAGACTTGCCGGTACCGCAAACGCAAGCGACGGCAGCCAGCAGCGCCGCGCATTTACCCGTAAACTACGAGCCGGCGGGGGCGGATCGCCGGGGTGCCCGCCAGTTTATTTGGACCACTGCCGACCGATTCCAGCCACTTTGGGATTGTGGTCTCACGATTGCCAGATTAGGCTCTCGTTCAGCCAGCCTTTACCAATTTATCGGCCATGAGCACGATCTTGGAAATTCTCGATGAGCGGGACCCACACGACACACCACATAATCTCGCGTCGATTACCACCGCGGCCACCCTGTGCCCAGAATGCGGCCACGTCCACAACGACGGGGAGACCAGAAGAAAGATACCATGCCGGATTTGCGGAACCGTTTGCGATATGAGGCAAACATTCTTCGGGCTTGATGAGCGGACCTTGCTAGAGATGATTTTTGAGTCTTATTCGACCGAGAGTTCTCGCAGCGTTTGTGTGATTCTGTTCTGTACGATGATGGAATTGCACCTCCACACATTTCTGGTTAACCGGTGCCGCCGCGTGGGTCTTGACTGGCCAATCATCGATTTGCTGCTCGAAAGCAATTCCCGATTGGGTGACCGCCTGAAGTTGTTCGAGAAGATTTGCGGATGCAAACCTGAGGACGCGCTCGCTGGAACAGAGGTCGCGGATGTTTTCTCTGAATGGCGTAATCTCCAAAAGAAAAGAAACAAGGTGATTCATGGCCCCCGCAACGTAGCGCGTGATATCATCTACACGGTCACGGAGCAGGATATTCGGCTGGCCGCCAAATTGGCGACGAATTCGTTTTCAGCTTTCGCGTTTCTCCATAACAAGTATTGCTCTATGGACGCACCATCCCTGCCAGTTCCGGCGCTGACCATGTCGTGACCCCATCCTACGCGAAGAGCCGTCAAGGTCAGCAGGCTGCGGTGTTAAGGCGCACGGCGCTGTGGATGGGAGATTAGGTGTGTCCACGTCCCATCCATTGGGGATCCGTGGATAATCGCAGGTGAATGAATGCCCGAAAGCGAAATCGAACTTGAGTTACCTGCTCCTTTTTGTCGGCCCAGTGTAAGACAATTTCCCACGGGGGCTGGATCACAATGAAGGGCGCAGGCTCGCCGCCTTGAAAATCACCGTCTGGGATGTGCGACACATTTGATTTCGCAAACACAAGGTCGAATGCAACGTAGGTGATGGCGAGCGGAGGCGCGTGACGCGGTTCAATCTCACCCGAAAGGACCTTGAAGATCGTCGCGTCAAAAGAAGGCCGCGGACGGTCGCAAAAATATGAATCCTGAGACCTGTCTTTGTACCGCTTAAGAAGATGAGTGGAAACGTAACCGTCAAACACCTGAGCGAAACCTTGCCGAATCCCCGCTGAAACTTCCGGCAGATTGTCATTCAGAAACTCGGCGAGCCCGACTCCATCGCGAGCGGGTAAGATCGGCATCTCGATGGTGAATTTGGGCCCGGTGTACGGTGGCGGGGGCTCTCGCGGTGGAAGGAGGTCGCGTGAATTTGCGGCGGGCGCCTTTGGATTTGTGCCGTGAGCCTCGATCTTGACGTCGCGCGGATCGTCACCCACGACGACGGATATGCCAAAGCCAAAGCCGCCGCCCATGTCCAAACACCACCGGCAGAACCGTTGTTCCTTGGGCTCTAGTGGGCCATACAAGCAATTCGTGAATCGCCCACATTGCGGGCATTCCATCATCCCCAACTGCTGCGCCGCACAACGGAGAGACTTGCGAAGTCCGTTTAGAGAGTCCAGCAGGCTGCCATCGCACCATTGGGGAGCACCACGCAGAATGGCCCACAGAACAAGCGTCGTTTCGTAGAGTAGGTTGGCTGTCTGCACTTTGTCCGCTCTCATCCAAGCGCCGAAGTAGCGATCAGGTTCCCGCTCGCCGGAGGGGGCGTGGCAGAAGGGGCACTGCTCGGCAATGCGGAAACTCCCCTCCGTGATAGTCGTAAGTAAATGCGGACATATCGAGTTGAAACTTGCTAGCAACGGCGTTGCCGAATCGTGCACCCTGGTCAAAGACCCATCGAAACGCTCAGTGAACCAAGCCGGTCTACCGCAGCGCAACTCATTTAGAGCGCATACTAGAAAACTGAGGAAGCGTCCCAAACGCTGGGAATCGGACGTAGCCCAGCGGGCCAGATAGTCGGCTAGAGGTTCTTCTGGAGGTCTCGCACCGCAAAGCGGACATCGAAAGTGAAACATTGTAACTTGGTATGTCCGTCCCATAGCTCGCAGCGTAACCAGGTAAAGACCCTTCGACAAGGTCGGAGTGCTAGGCGGCACAAGACACGTAGACGCGCACTGTGGCGTCGTCTATGCTAGGATCCGCACCGTGCAGTCACAGAGGAACTCAGCCGTCCTGAACGTCCGTAACTTGCGCGTCGAGCGCGGGGAGACGGTCATTCTCGACGATGTGTCGTGGCGCGTCGAGCACGGCCAGCATTGGGCCATTCTCGGCGCGAATGGATCGGGGAAAACGTCTCTTCTCAGTGCGTTGACGGCCTATCTTACGCCAACCGCCGGCACGATCGAGGTGCTGGGCGAACGCTACGGCGAGACCGACTGGCGCGAACTGCGGAAACGCGTCGGCTTGGTCAGTTCATCTGTCCGACAAATGATGGCCGAGGAGGAGCCGGCGTTGGAAACGGTCGTGAGCGGCAAATATGCGATGATTGATTACTGGGGAGAGCCTGCGTCCGCCGATCGCAAGCGCGCTGTCCAGATTCTGAAAAGCGTTGAGTGTTCGCATCTCGCTGCCCGCCCCTGGCGAGTGCTCTCACAAGGCGAACGCCAACGGGTGCTCATCGGCCGTGCGCTGATGGCCAATCCGCCATTGCTGATTCTTGATGAACCATGCGCGGGACTCGATCCTGTCGCCCGCGTCCATTTTCTGCGATTCCTCGAAGACCTCGGTCGTCGTCGGGGAGCGCCGACGCTCCTGCTCGTCACGCATCACGTCGAGGAAATTGTGCCCGTGTTTTCGCATGTGCTGCTCCTCAAAGCCGGCCGCGTGCTGGCCCAAGGGCGGAAGGCAGACGTACTCACGTCAGAACTGCTGGGGCGCGCGTTCAACGCAGCCGTGAAGTTGCATACCGAGAGCCAGCGCTACACGATATCGGTCACAGCGAAATCGCGCGCCGTGATGTGAGTGATTACTGTAGCGTCAAATTCACCCGATTCGCGCCCTGAAATGATGCGTCGACGGTCTTGGAGGCGGCAACCGTAAGCCGTTCGGGTTCAACCTTTCCACTCTGTAACAGATAGCTCTGCACGGCGGTCGCGCGCTCATCCATGAGCTTCTTGAAATCGTCGGGGGTTACCTCCGTAACTTCAACAAGCTTCGTTTCCATATCCGCCAGGCTCACCACAGCCCCGGGGGCTCCGCCTTTGGCCCGCTCCGCGCTCTTCGCGGGATGCTGCGGCTCGAAATTGGTTTTTGTTTGAAGGTGCGCCAGAACCGTCTCAGCACGCCCAGCCGAGGCCCTGCTCGAAACCAGCCCCATCGCTTCCGCATACGCCAGTTTTATCAAGCGGTTCCGGTCGTCCGGGGTCAACCGCACGGAATCCACCGAGGTCACCTTCTGCCCGGCCGCCTGCAACTCCTTCACGCGCATTTCGCCAAGCTTGTGCTCCAGCTTGAGTTTTGCCAACGCCTCACGATCCTTGACGGGATCAACCGAACCTGCGATGCCGAGCTTCAGTGCCGGTCGCTCGTAGAGGGCCGTCGCCAGCGTGTCGAGTTTGGTCAACTCGCCTTCCGCGAAATCCGCCCCGCCCATCTGAAACGTGATATGGTCAAGGTCCTCACCGCCGCCGAACATTGATCCGAGCATGGCAAACGGTTTCGTGACGGCCTTGGTGATGATATTCATGAACACCTGCATGATGACAGGGCCGAGCTTGAACTTCGGATCATCGAGGCGGCCATTCACGGGCACGTTGAGCGCGATCACGCCGTGGCGGTCCTGCAACAAGGCAATGCCGAGTTTCACCGGCAGTTTGATCGCCTCGGGACTGTTGCTGGCCTCGCCCAGTCGCAGTTGATCGACCCGCACCTTGTTCTCGGCCTTCAACTCCCGCTGGGTGACGTAGTAGCGGAGATCGAGCGACAACGCGCCGCTTTCCAGCGGAAACCCGACGTACTTCGAGGCGTACGGCGACGTGGGCATCAGCGCATCATTCTGCAATAGAATTGCCACATCGACAAACAAGTCCGACGCCAACGGGTTGATCTTGCCCTTGATCGAGAACGGCGCGTATTTGTTCACCTTGCCCGCAAGGTCCACCACGGCAACCGTATTCATGTCGGAAGTCAGCCCCTTTACACTCCCGTTGAATTCCTCGACCGCGGATTCGACGTGGGGCTCGACCGATTCATCCGTGAAATGGAACGACGCATTCTCGATCGCCACCTCATCGATCTTGATCTGGAACGCGTTGGTCTGCGTCGCCGCCGGTTTGGACTCGATCACGGGCTTGGACGCGACCTGGGCAACCGTTTGTGTCGCGGGTGCGCCGGGCAACAGCGTCACCCCTGTTGTAAGGTCCGTCAACCGAATCTCCGCGACATCCAGCCGCTTGGCCGCCGTGTCCAGCGACACCCCGTCGACCGTGAGATGCAACTTGTCCAAGTGGGCCTGAGCGGGCCTTGGTTGCGTCGTTGACACCCGAACTTCGGCCAGATCCACGGTCAAATTGGAAATGGAGGCACTGGCTTCTTCGCCCGTCACAGCCACGTGGTAATCCATTTGCAAATTCATGCGGCCACCGTCAACCTGGATGGGCACAACGTCCTCGGCATACGCGGCGTATTTGTCGAAGTGCAGCCCCGTCAACTTGAATGTGCCCGCCGAATACAGCGGCGCGATGGATACATCTCCCGACCAGGCAAACGTCTCCCCATCTTTCGTGCTGACCACGACGGCGTACGGGCTGCCGTTCTTCGGACGGGTGGTAAAATCGGTCAGGGTAACGTCGATCGGGCCGAATCGCCGCTGAAACGGTTTCTTGCGGTCAAGATCGGTGAACGAAAATTGGCCATCTTCGATCTTGAGCGCCTCAACAATCACCAGGGGCAATTGCTGTTTGGCGGTTGACGGGGCGGCAGCCTTGGCCTCAGATGGCGGCTGATTGGTGGCCGGGAGAAGGTTCGAAAAGTTGAAGGTCCCGTCGGCCAGTCGAACGATGTTGGCGGACGGCTTCTTGACATGGATTTCGCCGAAGACAAATCCGCGTTTGAGGAGCGAGACGGGCTTGAAATTGACGTACAACTCGTCCAACGTGACAAATTCGTCACCATTGGTTTCTGTCAATGAGAACCCGCGAAGTGTGAACGAAAGCGCGTATGGATTCAGCTTCACTTCCCGCACGGCGACATGGCGATGCGTCAACGCCGGCAACCGTTTGAGCATTTGTGATTTGATGGCCGCTGGAAGGACAAAAAAACTGAATACGTTGAACAACACGAAGCCAATGCCCACGCCCACGGCCCAGCTCTTCATCCTGCGATGTCGGCGTTCCGTCATTGCTCTTGTCGAAAGATAGCAGAATCACGCATTCAAGTCAGCCCCAAAAAGCTGGCAAAGGAATTGCTGAATTCTACGCCAGTACCAAGTGGAAACAGCACCGATGATTTCAACTCGTTCCCGTTGTCGGGCCGCGCTCTCGGCGCTGGCTCTGCTCCTTTGCTCCTGCTCGAAGCTTGTTGTTGACCAGGCGACTATCAACCGTGACGCGGTGTCGCGTTGCGTCCAGAACATCGACGCGTGGAACAAGGACGTGGCCAAGCTGAACATGTTGCAGGAAAAGTTTGACCTGATCTCCAATCAGATTCGCCGCGATTACTCGAAAGCCGATCCGGCCGAGAAAACAAAATTGCGCGCGCGGCTCGGGGACGTCGTCGCGCAGACCGAGCTGACCGCCGCCGAATCCGACGCGCTATTTCACGAGATCGTGCGAGACCTGGAGTACGTGTCCCGCGACAAACACACGCGGGCGCGGATCATCGCGGTGACCTCCCCGTTGCGAGACGCGGAAGGCATCCGCACCCCCGAAGTCCAATACGCCATGGATGCCGTCTCCTCCCAGTTGCAGATCCTGTTGCGGGTGGACTAGGCGGTCTGTTTGGCGGGACTGTCTCGTGATGTGGCGAGGGGTGAGGGCGGCACAGCATGTCGAGGAGGAACGCACGAGCGGCGGTCGTGTGCCGCGCGACGTAGTATCCTTGACACCGTAGGCGAGACGGTAGAATCGGAAAGCCGCGACGAGACGAGGGTGGGAGTCGTTGCCGTTAGGCTGCCCTGCGTTTGCGACATGCCCAAAGCATCAGGACTCCCAACATGGTCAGCAGGAGCGACGAGGGCTCGGGGACGAATTCGAAAGTGAAATTGTCCATGACAAAGTTATTTTCGGAGTAAGGGGTAAAGGCCGGCTCGCCACCGTAGGAGTTGAAATAGAGGCGGTTGATATCGAGGTAATTGAAAGTGAACAGGGTAGGGTTGGTGGCGCTGGCAACCACGATTGTGTTGTATATTTCTTGTGCTCCGTTGAATCCTTCGACTTCGATGTTCAGATTGCTGTTCCATGCGCCAGTCAGGTAGACACTCAGGAAATTAAAGTTGGTCGCTGAATCAATTTCTGCGGGATTGCCAGAGGCGTTGAAGGCCACATTGGATGGCGAGACCATCCCGTAGTAGTAGCCGTCGACATGTCCGCTCTGGAATGTGAGGATCGAGTTATTGACCCAGAAATTGCTCCAGATGAGACCTTGGTAGCCAGTGGGTATATTGGTCGCATAGCCGGGCGTGAGAGCGACGTTGATGTCATCAAACGTCACCACGGTCTGCGAGCGGGCTGAAAACAGGGGGAGCGTGGAGAACACAGCCAGCAGCAGCAAGAGTGTTGCTTTCATCATGGAGAAAGCCCTTTCGCTTCTGGTCGGAATCCTACGAAATCGGTGGCGCAATTACCAGACAATTCAGCCGAGTCGGATAAAGGGGGGGCGCAGCGCTGTTGCCGTGGTTGCCAGAGCACGAGAGCGCTAGCGTCTCGTCTCGCCGTGAGATCGTGTTTGTCTCGTCTCGCCCATGAGCCTGTTCAAGCTGGCGGACAGGACTATCTTGTTTAGGACCCTGTTTGTTTGTCTCTCTGTGTGATGGGCACGTAATGCTGCTCGCGCGCTCCGACGTAGACTTGCCGCGGACGGTAGATGCGACTGCTGGACTCGTCCATGATTTCCTTGTAATTCGCAATCCAGCCCGGCATCCGTCCGATGGCGAAAATCACCGTGAACATCTCCATGGGGATGCCGATCGCCCGCATGATGATGCCGCTGTAAAAGTCCACATTGGGATAGAGCTTGCGCTCGATGAAATACTCGTCGTGCATGGCCGTCTCTTCCAGCTTCTTCGCGATGGCCAGCAACGGATCGTCAATGCGCAGCAGTTGCAGAATCCTGTCGCACTGCTCCTTGATGATTTTGGCGCGCGGGTCATAGTTCTTATACACGCGGTGCCCAAAGCCCATGAGTTTCTTGCCGCTCTTCTTGTCTTTGGCGGCGGCGATGAACTTCGATCCATCGTCGCCATCGCGGTGGATCTGATCGAGCATTTCGATGACCGCCTGGTTGGCGCCGCCATGGAGCGGCCCCCACAGCGCGCACACGCCCCCGGCGGCGCAGGCGAACAGATTGGCGCGGCTCGAGGCGATCATGCGGACGGTCGAGGTTGAACAATTCTGTTCGTGGTCGGCATGCAAGAGAAAAATGAGATCGAGAGCGCGCACGACTTCCGGCTTCAAATCATAATCCTGATACGGCTCGGAAAACAGCATGTGCAGAAAGTTGGCCGTGTATTTGTACACCGGCTTGGGGTAGATGATCGGCAACCCGCGCGACTTGCGATAGGAAAACGCGGCAATGGTGCGGACCTTGGAAATCAGCCGCGCGGATTGGAGTTCGAAATTCCTCGGTTGGTACCCTTCCATCAGGCGAGGATGAAAGCAACTCGCGGCGTTGATCATCGAGGAGAGGATGGCCATCGGATGTGCATTGGGCGGGAACCCTTCGAAATGGAATTTCATGTCTTCGTGCAGCATTTCGTTTTGCGTAAGCAATTCCGAGAACCGGCGTAGTTCCTGGCTGGTCGGCAGATGGCCGTAGATCAATAAATACGCGGTCTCGATGAACGTGGATCTCTCGGCCAACTCCTCAATCGGGATGCCGCGATACCGCAAAATCCCCTTCTCACCGTCGATGAACGTGATCGCGCTGCTGCACGAGCCAGTGTTGGAATAGCCGTCGTCGAGCGTGATCAGTCCGGACTCGTCCCGCAATTTCGTGATGTCGATCGCGTGCTCGTCTTCGGTCCCAACCACGACGGGCAGTTGGTAAACCTTGCCGCCGACTTCCAGTTTTGCCTGCTCGCTCATTGCGCCCTCCTGCGTTGAATCATTGTAGCCTTTTCCCTTATCTTTACCGTGATTCGGTGCGGGCCGCCACTGTTTTTCGCACTGAGTAGATGATGAAGATACTGGTGGTGTTGCGTCAGAATTCGATTGCGACACCGCGGAAGGCTCGCCCGCTCAACAAGATTTCGGACCGAACGAGCCGGAAGACTCCCCGTTTTTCTGAAATACGTCCACGCGAGCGGGCGGCACGTTGGCCCAGATGACCGTCGTGCGGATCCGCTTGAAACCAGACAGGCTGGGATGCGCGGTCTTGCCCAGATTGTAGGTGTACTGCACCAGTTTTCCCTCCTTGGGCAGCACGGCGTGCACCTCGCGGATGATGTTCGTCACCACATTCTCGGGTAATGACCGCAACGGCAGACTCGAAACGACGTGGCTGATCTCGATGTTGTCTTTCGCCAGGAACGTTCGGAGGAGAGTGCGAAGTTCGCTGGCGTCGCCGAGCGCGATTTTCAGCGACGGAAACCGCCGCTTCAACAATCGCACCATGGTTTCCGACCGTTCGACCGGAATGATCTGCTCGGGTGGGATTCCGCGCTTCAGGAGAGCGGCCGTAATCGCGCCCGTCCCCGCGCCCAACTCGATCACATATCCCCGAGGCGCCCGCGGCAGGTAGCTGGCCATGCGCCGCGCCAAAAACGGAGAACTCGGCACAGCCGACCCAATCGGCCGCGGGTTGGCCAACAACTCGCTTCCAAACGTCACCAGCGATGTAACAGCTTCTAATGGCATGATGAACCAGCCAACCCGTTCAACTCCCGAGGCAATCTGCGATCCGGCAGCCTAACAGGAGCATGCCGCAAGCCAAACGCGCTCGCGCTACCTTCGGTCGACACGTGCCTCCTTGTCATCAAACGACAGTGACTATCCTCCATCTCATCGAAAAAAGCGACAAATCTTTTTTCCGCTCGCCGACGGGTTGCAAACCCCATCAAAATGCCCTATTCATTGGTTCATGCCGTTCGCCCTTGGCCAGTTGTCGCTCGACTCCAATCTGTTCCTGTCCCCGCTCGCGGGTTATACCAACCTGCCCTTCCGTCTCATCATCCGCGAAATCGGCGGCGTCGGCCTCTGCACCACCGATCTCGTCAACGCCCGCTCGCTGTTGCTGAAGAATCGCAAAGCCCTCCAGCTTATTCAGACCCGACCCGCCGACCGTCCGCTCGCCGTCCAGCTCTATGGCACCATCCCCGAAGAGATGCGCGATGCCGCCGCGTTGCTCGAATCCCTCGGCGTCAGTTCCGTGGACATCAACATGGGTTGTCCCATGCGCAAGATTTGCAAGAACGGCGGTGGCTCGTCGATGATGGCCGATCACACCAAAGCCGCGCGACTGGTCAGCACGATGGTCAATGCCGTGAAAATCCCCGTCACCGCCAAGATGCGCCTCGGCTGGGACGATGAAAACCTCACCGCACCCGATCTCGCCCGCGCCCTGGAAGATGCCGGCATCGCCGCCATCGCCGTCCACGGTCGCACCCGCCAACAAGGCTTCAGCGGTTCGGTGAATCTCGCCGGCATCCGCGCCGTCGTGCAGGCCGTGAACCGCGTGCCCGTCATCGGCAATGGCGATATCACCACGCCGCAGACGGCGAAGATGATGTTCGATCACACCGGCTGCGCCGCGATCAGTATCGGTCGCGGCGCGTTCTATAATCCGTGGATCTTTCGGCACGTGTCCCACTTTCTCTCCACGGGCGAATTGCCACCCGAACCCGACTTCGAAGAACACATCGCCGTGATGAAACGGCATCTCGATCTGATGGTCGAAGTCTTCGGCGAACGACGGGGCTGTCTCACGTTCCGCAAGGTCGCCATCCAATACTCGCGCGCCCTCGGCCCGACCAAGGAGTTCCACAAACTTGTCGTGCGCTTGAACACTCGCGCCGAGTTCGACGACATCCTCGCCGTCTATCGCGCCTGGCGCGCCCAGTTCCTCGACGCCGACGGCAATCTGCTCCCGCATTACAAACCCCACCCGCTCGGCCTGGCCGCCGAACCCGCCACCGCCGTCAAAGTCCCCGCCGGCCCGAACGAGTTGTGGTAAAATGAATCTATTATGAAAGTACTGGTCACATTAGCTTTGCTCTTGGGCGCAGTCTCCTCCTTTGCGGATCCCTCTACCCATGACCGCCCCATGATGTCCCGAACTTTGCTTCGCAACACAGTGCGCATCGAGGTGGTGAAGTCAGACGGCACGGTGAACGTAGGGACAGGCTTCTTTTATGCGTTTGAGGACAAAAATCGGACATCCTCGATACCTGTGATCGTTACCTGCTGGCATGTGGTTTCTGATGGCGCGACTGGCGCCTTGTTCTTCGCACTCGCCTCCACAAATTGGCCAGCCCGTACGCAAGACCACTTCACAATAGCGCTTCCGCAGTTCGACAAGTACTGGATCAGGCATCCGGACACCAACGTTGACTTGGCCGTGATGCCTCTTGCCCCGCTAATAAGACTTCTTAAAGAGCAAGGCAAGTTCCTAGACGTGGCACCCATAGGGGAATCGCTCATTCCAAGTGACGAAGAACTGCCGAAGTACGGTGTATTTCAAGAGGTCAAGTTTATCGGTTATCCCATCGGTATATGGGACGAGAAGAACAATCTCCCCGTCGTGCGCCGAGGTATGACAGCAACCGATCCAGTCATCGACTATAACGGGCGCACCGAATTCCTCGTTGACGCAGCCGTGTTTCCTGGTTCGAGCGGCTCACCAGTGTTTATAGCAAATGAGGGACTCAATTTCTTTGACGGCGGACTTTATTCAGGTTCCCGCGTCAGCTTCTTGGGAATCATGTATGGCGTTTATCAGTATACCAGCGAAGGCAAGGCCGAGATTATCACCATTCCGACAGCCTTTGACATCAAGACAAAGACCGCGATCCCTGCGAATCTGGGGATCGTCGTGAAAGCAAAGCGTTTGGCCGACTTCAAGGGCGTCTTTGACCAAATCGAGAGAACATTACAGGAAATGACAAAGAAGGCTCCGGAAGGTAATGGCCCGCCGGCGTCGAACCCGCAACATTGAGATCACCGTCTCCGGCGGCTCGGACTAAACGAGTAACCCTTCATCGTGCGGACGGCGCGGACGCTGCGGCGGTCGCCGGAAATTTGTTTCTCTTCGAACATCGGGGTCAGGACGTAATTGAAATCCTCCAGCTTGAGCTGCGGAATCTTCTGGCCGATGAACCGCTCGATGGCGCGCAGGTACTCGAGTTCCTCGATCGTCACGAGCGTGAACGCATCGCCCACCTTCTGCGCGCGGCCCGTGCGCCCAATCCGATGCACGTAATCTTCGGGGTGCTGCGGCACGTCGTAGTTGATCACGTGGGTGACGCCTTCGACGTCCAGTCCGCGCGCGGCGATATCCGTCGCGACCATCACTTCGTATTTGCCCGACTTGAAACCTTCCAGCGCCTCGACGCGCTCGCGTTGCGTGCGGTTCGAGTGCAACGCCGCCACGGAATGCTTCTCCGCCCGTAACCGGGTCGCGATCTTGTCCGCGCCGTGTTTGGTGCGCGAGAAAATGAGCACGCTGTCGAAATTGGTCCGCTGCAGCAAGGCCGCGAGCAATTGGAACTTCTGGCTGGTTGCGACCGGGTAACACGCGTGCGTCACCGTATCGGCGGGCGAACGGCTGATCCCGATCTCAACCTTTTCGGGCTTGTTAAGCACCCATGCCGCCAGCCGTTCGATCTCGGGCGGGATCGTCGCGGAAAACAGCATCGTCTGGCGCTGCCTTGGACACTTTTCGATGATCCGCCGCACGTCCGGCAGGAATCCCATGTCCAGCATCCGGTCCACCTCGTCGAGCACGAGCAGGTTCACGTCCTGCAGCTTCACAAACCCCTGCCCCATCAAATCCAACAGCCGACCCGGCGTCGCGACGATGGTGTCCACGCCCTGGGTCAGTGACTGTTTCTGCTCGCCGTAACCAACCCCGCCAAATATGACTGCCGTTTTCAAATTGGTGAACCGCCCGTAATCACGGAAAGCGGTCTCCACCTGCGCCGCCAGTTCGCGGGTCGGCCCCAGCACCAGGCAACGGCATTTGCCGTGTGTCTTGAGTAGCGTAAGAATCGGCAGCGCAAACGCCGCGGTCTTACCGGTGCCGGTCTGCGCCGAACCGATAACGTCCTTGCCCGCCAAAATGAGCGGGATCGCGCGCAGTTGGATCGGCGTCGGTTCGGTATATCCCGCCGCCTGCACACCGCGCAGCGCTTCCTCAGAAAGTCCAAGTTGTTTGAAAGGCATAGGGCATGGTAAGGGCCACCGGCAGCATTAACAAGACATGATTTTCCCGCCTCAACCCCCGAATGGGAGCGTCACTTTGACACCATAGTACGTCTGGTTGTGCGTGAGATCGATATCGGGCTGCACGGGCTCGTTCAGGAGAAATCGCCACATCGGACCGTCAAACGCCCGACGCGTCGGAACGCACAGCACCGCCACCTGCCTGGGATTGTCAATCGCCGTTTCCGGCTCGAATCGATTTCGAACTCGTGCCGTGTCGGTTGCCGGCCGCAGCATCGCGCTGCGCGCCGCCGCCTCCCGTGCCATCGTTGCTGGCGAGGTTGGCGATCCTCCGCCGTGCGGCGCGACGAGCACCCGTATGACGTGTGCGGGTGCCGGGGCAGGTCCTTGATCGGCATTGCGCCCCGTCGATACTGCAAACAGAAGCGCCACGACGCACAAGCTGCACAAAAGAATCGACCGCCGGTGGCCGCTGACAACGGGAGGACGCCATTGTGGAGGGGCCAACTGTCTCGAAACTGAAACTGTTATCTCATTCATGCGCCGTTCCATCGCGGCTTCGCGAGGTACGGCCAAAAGGGGGTTGTCCTTCGTGGCGTTTGGCGGCTCGTCCGCCCTCGACTTGCGAAATTACGAGTTCCTTTCGACAAAGCACGTCGTGAGCCACCTCGCGCCAGGGCACCGGAAATGGGGGTTGATTGACGGCGCGGATTGCCGTATAAGCAGGGCGCTTTATGAGGCATACCCTGTCAGTTTTGGTCGAGAATAAATTCGGCGTGTTGACCCGCATCTCGGGGCTGTTCAGCGGCCGCGGGTTCAACATCGACACACTCAACGTCGCCCCGACGCAGGACCCGACCCAGTCCCGCATGACCATCGTGGTCAAAGGCGACGACACCGTCCTCGAGCAGGTCACCAAGCAGCTCAACAAGCTCGTCGACGTCATCAAGGTCTCGGATTTCAAGGAAGGCGAATACGTCGACCGCGAACTCGTCCTCATCAAGGTCAACGCCGACAACAAGACGCGCGCCGAATTGATGCAGATTTGCGATATTTTTCGCGCGAAAATCGTCGATGTCGCCCACAAGGCGTTGACCATCGAGATCACGGGTGACGAATCGAAAATCAGCGCGTTTCTCGGGTTGATGGAACCGTTCGGCATCCGTGACATCACGCGGACCGGCAAGGTCGCCATGCCGCGCAAATAACGCGGGGTGACCATCCGGAACCTGCAGGATACGGTGAAGGATCTCAGCATAAAACAATCAGCAATGGAGAACATGAATCATGGCAATCATTGATTTTGGAGGCGTAAAAGAACGCGTTGTCACCCGCAAGGAATTCACCCTGGCCAAAGCCCGCAGCGTCCTCAAAAACGAGGTCATCGCTGTCATCGGCTACGGCGTCCAAGGCCCGGCCCAGGCGTTGAATATGAAAGACAACGGATTCCACGTGATCGTCGGCCAGGCGCGCGAGTTCAAGCGCGACTGGGATCGCGCCGTCGCCGACGGCTGGGTGCCCGGCAAGAACCTGTTCGACATCGAAACCGCCGTCCAGAAGGGCACGATCATTCAAATGCTCGTGTCCGACGCGGCCCAACGCGCGGTTTGGCCGACAATCAAGAAGCATCTCAAACCGGGCGATGCGCTGTATTTCTCGCACGGCTTTTCGATCACCTACCGCAACAAGAGCGGCGTCGTTCCCCCCAGGAATGTCGATGTGATTATGGTCGCCCCCAAAGGGTCTGGCCTGAACGTGCGCCGCAACTTCCTGTCCGGCGCCGGTATCAACTCCAGCTTCGCCATCCACCAGGATGCCACCGGTCGGGCCAAGGACCGCTGTCTGGCCATCGGCATCGCCATTGGGTCGGGCTACCTGTTCCCCACCACGTTCCCGCACGAAACCAACAGTGATCTGACGGGCGAGCGCGGCGTGTTGATGGGGTGCCTGGCGGCCATCATGGAAGCGCAATACGACGTCTTGCGCGCCCACCGCCATTCCCCGAGTGAAGCGTTCAACGAAACCATTGAAGAGCTCACCCAGAGCCTCATCCGTCTCGTGGACGAGAAGGGCATGGACTGGATGTATTCCAACTGCTCCGCCACGGCCCAACGCGGCGCGCTCGATTGGAAGCCGAAGTTCAAAGCGGCTGTCCTGCCCGTCTTCAAGAAACTGTACGGTCGCGTGTCGTCCGGCCAGGAGGCCGAGCGCGTCATCAAAGTGTGCGGCGCGAAGAACTATCCGAAACGTGTCGCCCGGGAACTCGCCGCCATGCGCAACTCCGAAATGTGGCGCACCGGCGCGGCGGTCCGCGCCTTGCGTCCGACGGAAAAAGCCCGGGCGATTTCCCACGGGACCAAAGGCCTTGTCGGTCGCGGCGGTTGATCACCTGTAACAGGCTGCACGACCCGAGCCGGTGGATGCGATCGTGCGTCCACTGGCTCGCTTATTCCAGGCCCCGCAATCAACGGTTGTCGGCGAGCCGGGTCGAAGGTATAATGCCTGCCGGGTCAATTTGAGCAGTCGGGCGAGGATCTCATTCACAAGGAACATAACGATGGCAGCTAAAACCTATCACGACAAAGACGCAGACCTGAAATACCTGAAGGGCAAAACCTGCGCCGTCATCGGCTACGGCTCGCAAGGCCACGCCCACGCGCTGAACCTCAAGGACAGCGGCGTGAAAGTCGTCGTCGGCCTCTACGAAGGCAGCAAGTCTGTTGATGTGGCGAAAAAGCAGGGCGTCGAAGTCCTCAGTGTCGCGGACGCGGCGAAGGCCGCCGACGTGATCATGTTGGCGATTCCCGACACGCGTCACGGCGAGACGTATCGCCGCGAAATCGCGCCGCACATGAAGAAGGGCAAGGCGCTCGCCGTCGCGCACGGCTTCTCGCTGCATTTTGGACAGATCGTTCCGCCGGAGGACGTGGACGTGTTCCTCGTCGCGCCGAAAGGCCCCGGTCACCTCGTCCGCCGTATGTACATCGAAGGCAAAGGCGTTCCCGCGCTTGTCGCCGTGCATCAGGATGCCACGGGCAAGGCCAAACAGGTGGCACTCGCCTGGGCCAAAGGCATTGGCGCGACGCGTGCCGCAGTGTTTGAGACGACGATCCGTGAGGAAACCGAGACCGACCTCTTCGGTGAACAGGCCGTCTTGTGCGGCGGGCTGAGCGAGTTGATCCTCGCGGGTTTTGAAACGCTCGTGGAAGCCGGTTACGCGCCCGAGATGGCCTACTTCGAATGCTTGCACGAAGTGAAACTCATCGCCGATCTCGTGAATGAAGCGGGCATCAGCGGCATGCGGTTCTGCATCAGCGATACCGCCAAGTACGGCGACATCACCCGCGGCAAACGCGTCATCACCGATCAGACCCGCGCCGAGATGAAGAAGATTCTCGAAGAAATCCAGAGCGGCCAGTTCGCCAAGGAATGGATCACGGAAAACCAGGCGGGCCGCCCCGTCTACAGCGCGCTCATGAACCGCGGCGCGGAACATCCCATCGAGAAAGTGGGCGAACAGATTCGCGCCAACTTCCCGTGGATGCAGAAACGCAAACTCGGCGGCGCCCAAGCCGCCTACTAGGAGGTCAACATGCGCAAACGATTCAACGTTCTCGCCGTGGCGATCGTGCTGGCGATTCTGAGCTTCGCCTACGCACGCTACGACTACAGTAACAAGCACAGCGTCACCATCGGCAATACGACACTCAGCGCCACGGGCCATGACCTTTTTGGTAACTGGGTGAAAGACGAGGTACCCTTCGCCATCGTTGTCCCCGTCGTCGTACTTGCGGTAGGCTTCGCGCTGGCGGTCAAGAAATAGGCGGTTCGTCGGGCTTGACGAATGGCCCACGACCTGCTACGTATAGGGACGTAATGAATCGTAATTTCAACCTGCTGCTGGCTTTGCTGGCGCTGCTGCTCACGCGGCAGACGGCGGGTTGAGGTCTGTACACAGAAAAATCAAAACCCACTGTCGCCGCGCGACAGTGGGTTTTTTGTTGTTTGCCCCCTGTCCACGGCTAGAATCGAAAGGATCAGGCCATGAGTGAGCAAATATTGATATTCGACACGACGTTGCGCGACGGCGAGCAATGCCCGGGCGCCTCCATGCACATCCGCGAGAAACTCGAGGTCGCGCGGCAATTGGCGCGGTTGCGCGTGGACATCATCGAGGCGGGCTTCCCCATCGCCAGCGACGGCGATTTCGAGGCCGTCAAATCCATTGCTGGTGAGATCCAGGGCCCGCGCATCGCCGGGTTGGCCCGGTGCGTCGATAACGACATCGACCGCGCCGCCGAAGCCGTGAAACCGGCGGGCGAGCGAGCGCGCATTCACGTGTTCCTCGCCACGAGCGCCATTCATCGCGAGTTCAAGCTCAAGATGGCGCAAAGCGAGATTCTCAAGCGCGCCGTGGAAGGCGTGCAGCGCGCCCTCGGCTACTGTAAAGACGTCGAGTTCTCGCCCGAGGACGCCTCGCGCACCGAACCCGAGTTCTTGGCCGAGGTGACGCATGCCGTGATCGAAGCCGGCGCGACCACGGTCAATATCCCCGATACGGTCGGCTACGCCGCGCCTCACGAATACGGTGCGCTCATCAAGTATCTCTTCGACCACGTCTCGAACATCAAGAACGCCGTCATCAGCGTCCACTGTCACAACGATCTCGGGCTTGCTGTGGCGAATTCGTTGGCCGCCGTCCAGAATGGCGCGCGCCAGGTCGAATGTACGATCAACGGCATCGGCGAACGCGCCGGCAATGCTTCCCTCGAAGAAATCGTCATGGCGCTCAAGGTCCGCAAGGACGCGTTCGGCGGTTATCAGACGAACGTCGACAGCGCGCAGATCTACCGCAGCAGCCGCCTCGTGTCGCACATGACGGGCATGGTGGTCCAGCGCAACAAGGCCATCGTCGGCGACAACGCGTTCGCCCACGAAGCCGGTATTCACCAGCACGGCATGATGGCCAATCGCGCGACGTACGAGATCATGCATGCCGAGGACGTGGGCCGGTCGAGTGAGCTCACCTGGGGCAAACACATGGGCCACCACGCCGTCGGCAAAAAGCTCGACGAAATGGGCTACAAGCTCAGCGACGACGAGGTCCGCCGCATCACCGACCAGATCAAGGCGCTCGCCGACAAGAAGAAGCAGGTGTACGACGAGGATGTGATGGCACTCGTCGAAGGCCAGTTCACCGAGGTGCCGCAGGTCTGGAAACTGGGCTATCTCAGTGTGACCACCGGCGAAATCCCGACCGCTTCCGTGCGCCTCATCCGCGCCGACAAACAGGAACCGGTGCAAGACGCCGGCACCGGCGACGGCCCGATTGACGCGATGCTCAAGACTATCGACCGCATCACGGGACTCAAAGGCAGCCTCGCGGATTACAGCGTCAACAGCGTCACGCGCGGCAAGGACGCCATCGGCGAGGTCACCGTCCGCGTCCACTTCAATGGCGACGCGGGCCGCATCGTCACCGGCAAGGGTTCCTCGACCGACATCATCGAGGCCAGCGCCCTCGCCTACTTAAACGCCCTCAACCGCTACCTCTTCGAGCAACGCCAAACCGCCGAGACCGAAAAACCGACGTTGTGAAGAAGACGCGCAGCAAACGGGGTTCGAAGGCCGCTCCCAAGGCAAAGAAAGACGCTTGGGCTGCGGCCGCGGCGTACGGGTGCGACATGAACCTGCTTGAAATTAGCCTGCGCATGACGCCCGAGCAGCGAATCGATGCGAACCAAGATGCTTTAGACTTTGCCGAGGCGCTGGAAGCCGCAGGCAAACGGCGGCATGTCAAAGCTTAAGACACTTGTGGGGCGTCTGATCGAGCACGACGTGGAATTCGTGGTCGTCGGTGCCTTTGCATCCACGATGCACGGAGTAACGTTGGGAACCCGAGATGTCGATATTTGCTGTCCATTCACGCCGGGGAACCTGTTGAAGCTGCAAGCCGCGCTCACCGACCTGCATCCAGTTCACCGGCTCACGCCGAAGCGTCTGCCGTTGGAATTGACTCGCGAGCGGTGTCGCGGCCTGAAAAACCTCTATTTGGAAACGGATTTGGGTGTCCTCGACTGCCTCAGTGAAGTGCTCGGCGTGGGAAACGCCGCCACCGTGAAGAAGCAAAGTGTGGTCATCGATTTGAGCTTTGGCAAATGCCGCGTGCTTGGACTCGATGCGCTCATCAAAGCCAAGCGCGCCATGAACCGTCCCCGCGACCGCGAAGCGATTGCTCAACTGCAAGCGATCCGGGCGCGCAAACAACCTGGCTAGTCGGCTTCCTCAAGCATGTTCTCTATGAAATCCGCCAGTCCGCCGAGACCGAAAAACCGACGCTGTGAACGCCCGGGCGTGAGAATGCCCAAAACAATCTGCAGGACGTCGATGAAGAATCAGATGCGACCGCTGTCACGGCTCGCGTTTCTGCTCGCCACGGTTTTCGTCTCGGCGCTGTGCGCAAGCGGATGTGGCCGCGTGGCGCCGCGCGTTGCACCGATCGATACCGACTGGACGGCTCCAAAGGTTCTTGATTCCGAATTGGGGTGCCGATCCGACCTGCAGGCTCGCAAGTTCAATAACCGCGCCGTCGCTTTCGATTTGGAAGACCACGCCCTTTACACTCTGGGAGATGACGGACTGAATTGGGACAAGAAAGCGGTCCCAGCCTTTAACGGCTACCACCTGGCGTACGCTGACGCGACGACCAACGAGATTGTACTCGTGAAATCCGACGTTCTGCCGCCGCGCAATCAAGCGTATCAGGCCAGGAATTTTTCCCAAGACAGGGTTGATGGGGAAATCGTGGTCGCGTCCCTCGACAACGATTTCGGTCTGCAAACGGTGGCCCGCGAGAAGGTGGCATTGACCCGAGGGGATCTGTTCGGCACGGAAGCTACAAGTCTGGGGGTATACGAATTCGGTTTTGGGAGCGCGCTGGTCCGCGGCTCGCAGATTGATGTCCCATACGTGGCTCAGGCGGACGTCTCGTTTGCCAACGAAGCCAGAAAAGAGGGATCGCCGGCTGTGATTGGGGTCTATGAAAGTCAGGATGGTGGGTCGTCGTGGACGAGGACCCACTTGTTTGATTTGCGAGGATACACGGCCTTGCCGGGTCTTTTCGCGAGTCGCGGGACTCAATTCCTCCTCGTGAACCATGCGCCGGATCTGGTGTATACCGAAAGAAGCGGAAGCGATGCGCCCTGGCCCGCCCTGCAAACGCTCGTCGCGCACTACTGGTATAGCGTCTGTGCTCCCGTGGGTGACGAGGACACGTTCCATTTTTGCTGGCTGGAAAACCCGGCGACAGAACTGCGGTTGAAGGACCAGGTTCCTTTTTTCGGGGAGAGCCTTGACTACCAACTCTTTTACCGGAACTGGAAGGATTCGACTGCCACATGGTCTGAGGCAAGAAAGTTGTCAGCGGGCCTGAAACCCAGAAGTATCAGCACCAGCGGTTTGTCCATGTCTGTGGAGGGCCAGAGAATCGTTGTTGCCTGGGTGCATCACGCTGGCAAGGGACGCGATGCCAGATACGATATTGCCTACTCCGTCAGCGCGGATGGCGGCCAACACTGGTCGGAGCCAAGGCAAGTGACGAGCACAACGCCGGGCAGGGCAGCCCATTCCCCACAGGTGGTTTTGTTGCGAGGTGTCATCCATCTTTTTTACCATCATGACCGCGAACACGCTGCAGGCAATTGCTGGGACATACTGTACCAACAACGCAGGTTTCCTGGCGCGTGAAGGGCCTGCGTTGCCGCCGGGGCTCTGGGCACCTGCGCGAGATTATGGAGACAGATTGTGAATGATCGTGAAGTCGGGCGGATGTGGGATGAGAACGCCGAGGTGTGGACCCAACTCTCTCGGGCTGGCCATGACGTGTATCGTGACTACGTCAATACGCCCGCTTTTTTCGCGATGTTGCCGGAGGTGAAAGGGCTACGCGGACTGGACATCGGCTGCGGAGAGGGCCATAATACCCGGCTGCTCGCCCAGCGCGGTGCGGTAATGACCGCGTTCGATATCTCGGAGACGTTCATTCGTTACGCATCGGACGCGGAAAGGGAAAAGCCCCTGGGAATCGACTATCACCTCGCCAGCGCCGTGCAACTCCCCTTCCCCGATCGATCCTTCGATTTCGCCACGGCATTCATGTCCCTGATGGACATGCCGGAACAGGACCGGGCGATTCGGGAGGCATTTCGCGTGATCAAACCGGGCGGCTTCTTCCAGTTCTCGATCACCCATCCCTGCTTCCAAACGCCCTTGTGGAACTGGATTCGGGACGAGAACGGAACCAAACTCGGCGTGCTGTGCGGTCAGTATTTCGACCAGAAACCCGGACGGATCGATGAGTGGATCTTTGGAGCAGCGCCGAAGGAACTGACCGACAAGATGCGCAAGTTTCGGATGGCCTACTTCGATCATACGTTGAGCGAATGGCTCAACATGTTGCTCGATACCGGATTTCAAATCGAACGCCTGGCCGAACCGCGCGCCGACGAGAAAACCGCCGCCGAATGCCCGCGCGTGGCCGACACGCGCAAGGTCGCCTTCTTCCTGATCATCCGCGCTCGCAAACCGCGCTAAAGCGCGGCGTACTTGCGCAGTTGCTTCAACGCTATCGTCAAATCCTTCGGCCACGGGGCTTCGATGGTGAGTTTCTCAGCCGTCATTGGACGGTTGAGCGTCAATCGCTCCGCGTGCAACGCCGGGCGATCCAGCAACGGACGCTCCGGCTCGTCGTCCTTCCCCTTGTAGTCAGCCTTGAACTGCGAGAGCAACAGTGGAGCGCCGCCGTAATCGGGATCACCGACCAGCGGGCACCCGACGGCCTGTACATGCACGCGAATCTGGTGCATCCGTCCGGTTTCGATGACGACCTCCAGCAACGCATACCCGCGAAATCTCTCCCGAACGTGGACGAGACTCCGCGCTTCGCTGCCGCGACTGTGATCGATCCGGGCCAGCCCCGGAAACTTGGGATGTCGCCCAATGGGAAGGTCAATGGTCAGGGGTGATATGTCGGGCGTACCTCGTACAAGTGCCGCATACATTTTTCGCGTCTCGCGGTCGCGGAACTGGCGAACCAGATCGCGAAACGTTTCCTGGTTCTTCGCCACGACGAACACGCCGCTGGTGTTGAAATCAAGGCGATGAACGTTCGCCAATGATTCCCCCGGACGCGCCGCCTGAAGCAGCGAGATCAGGTCGGGCTTGTCCTTGTCGAACCGATCCGGGACGGCAAGCAAACCGGCCGGCTTGTTCACCGCCAGAATGGCCTCGTCTTCGTGGAGGACCTCCACCGCGGGCCAGTCGCGGCTTAATCGAATCGTGTTCACGCGTGGGCGGCTTTGACGAGCGCCGCCACGCGCCGGGGATCGACCGCGCTGAATAGTTTACCGCCGACTTTGAGCGATGTGCCCACGATCACGCCGTCGGCATAACGGAGGAACTCGCGGACATTGTCGACATTGATGCCGCTGCCGATGAGAATCTTCGCCGACGGGCATGCCTCGCGCACACGCTGCACGTCCGTAATGTCCGCCACCCGGCCCGTGCCCGTTCCGGAAATGATCAGGGCATCGGCCAGCCCACGATCCAGCGTGTCATGCGCCGAGTCCTCGATTTCAAAATTACCGAGTGGGACGGCGTGCTTCACGTGGACATCGGCAAAAATGGACGCGGTCGGGCAAATTCGTTCGCGATAACGGACAGTTCCGTAAGCGTCGCCTTCGATGATGCCCTGATCGGTCAGCATCGCGCCGGAATGGACGTTCACCCGCACGAAACTCCCGCCGCACGCGGCGCACAGCGCCAACGCAGTTTGCGGGTCGTTGCGCAACACATTGAATCCCAGCGGCAGCTTGACCGCGGCGCGGACTGCCGAGCCCGCGGCCGACATGACGGCAACCGTCTCCGGCCCGACACGCGACTTGGTGAATGGCGCGTCGCCGAAGTTTTCGATGATGATCGCGTCAACGCTGCCGCGCTCGTAGGCCCGGGCGTCGGCAAGGGCAAAATCGATGACGGCCTGCAGGCTGCCACCCCATTTGGGTGAGCCGGGAAGAGGTTTCAGGTGAACGACGCCAATGACAAATTTATGGTGGGGACGAAATAGGGCGCTCATTTTTGCGCGAGTGTGGCAAAAATGAGCGCAAAAGGGCAGGACTATTTTGCAGGGTTGAGACCCCGCCAGCGGCCAACCCCGCGGGTGCGACTAGTCCGAAACGATCACGTTGTGTCCCTGGAACTGACCTTCCAGACGGACCTTACGTGAATTGATCAGATCGGCAACGATATATGCGCCAAGCTGTTCGTCGCGCGTGAGTTGGTTTACGGTGGCGATCAAATCCGCCAGCGTTGGGGGGGGCTTTTGGTTACCCTTTTGCGCATTGCGTTTCATGGACAGGATGTTAAGCAGGGTACGTGCCATGGTCCGCAAGTCTGGCTCGATCGGCTTGACTCAGGGAGCGTTTTTTGAAATGGTGACCTTGTTGAAGTGTTGGGGATGTAGCTCAGTTGGGAGAGCGCCTCGTTCGCAACGAGGAGGTCAGGGGTTCAAATCCCCTCATCTCCACCAACCCTCACATGGCCTCCTCGCTATCGAAACCATGATTGCCCCACCACATCTCCATGGTATAATGTCGTTGGTGTTGGCGGGTTGCACGTTTCACAGTTGGTTTCAGAGCACCAAATAAAAGGGCATGATCCATGACGAAACCGTATTCACATCCAGATGTTCTTGTTTCAACCGATTGGGTTGAACACCACAAGGGCGACGCGAATGTGCGCCTCGTCGAAGTGGACGTCGACACGTCGGCCTACGAGCAAGGTCACATTGCGGGCGCCATCGCCTGGAACTGGCAAAGCCAGCTCTGCGACAACATCCGCCGCGACGTGCTGACCGAGGAAGCTTTCGAGAAGTTGATGGGCGAGTCCGGTATCGCAGCGGATACAACCGTCGTCCTGTACGGGGACAACAACAACTGGTTCGCGTGCTACGCGTTTTGGCAATTGAAACTGTACGGCCACCGCGCCGCCTGCATCATGAACGGCGGACGCAAGAAGTGGCTCGCCGAGAACCGCGCGGTCACCAGGGATGTGCCCAAATACCCGGCGACCAGCTACCGCGCCCGCCCGGCAGATGGATCTCTGCGCGCGTTTCGCGATGACGTGGCGCTGGCGATCAAGGAGAGCAAATTCAATCTCGTGGACGTGCGCTCGCCTGATGAGTACACCGGCAAGGTGATTGCTCCGCCGGGAATGACGGAAACCGCGCAACGCGGCGGTCACATACCCACAGCGTTGAACGTTCCCTGGGCGCAGGCGGTCAACGAAGACGGCACATTCAAAGACCACGACGCGTTGTTGGAATTGTACCGCGGCCGCGGGGTCACCCCGTACGATGATACCATCGCCTACTGCCGGATCGGCGAGCGGTCGGCGCACACGTGGTTTGTGTTGAAATATCTACTGGGCTACCCGAGCGTGAGAAACTACGATGGTTCGTGGACCGAGTGGGGCAATTTGGTCAACGCGCCGATTGTCAAGGGCGATAAACCGGCCTGATGATGGGTGAAGTCTCGCTCCTGCCGTCGTCGGATTCCGACGCGTTGTTGCGCACGATTGGCAGCACGCCGCTGATTCCCTTGCTGCGCATCGGGCATGAATTCCCCCGCGTTCGCATCCTCGCCAAGGCGGAGTGGTACAATCCCGGTGGTTCCGTGAAGGACCGGCCCGCGTACCGCATGATTCGCGCCGCGGAAGTGTCCGGCCAGCTTGCGCCAGAGAAAGCCATCCTCGATGCCACCAGCGGCAACACGGGCATTGCGTATGCCATGATCGCCGCGCGGCGTGGCTACCGCTGCAAGTTGCTGATGCCGGCGAATGCCAGTCCCGAGCGCAAGAAACTCCTGAAGGCGTACGGCGCGGAAGTGGTTCTTACCGACCCGGCGGAAGGCAGTGACGGTGCGTTCTACGCGGCGCAGCGGCTGTACAAGGAGCACCCCGACCTGTATTTTTACCCCGACCAATACGGCAATCCCGAAAACCCGCGCGCGCATTATGAAACCACGGGGCCGGAGATCATCCAGCAGACCGAAGGCAAGATCACGCATTTTCTCGCCGGGCTTGGCACGAGCGGCACGTTGATGGGCACGGGCCAACGGCTCCGCGAATTCAATCGCGACATCAAGCTCGTTGCCATCCAACCCGAAGGGCCATTTCACGGCCTGGAAGGACTCAAGCACATGGAAACGGCCTCGCATGTCCCGGCGTTGTACGATGCGAAGGTCCCCGACCAGATTGTCGGGATCTCGACCGAAGCCGCGCAGCAAATGGCCCGGCGCATGACGCGCGAGGAAGGTCTGTACGTCGGCGTGAGCGCGGGTGCTGGCATTTGCGCCGCGCTCAAGGTGGCGGCCACCATCCAGGAGGGCGTGATCGTTGCCATTTGTCCCGATGCTGGGGCACGCTACCAAAGCGAGAAGTTCTGGGAGGCGGCATGACTACACACAGGCTGTCCCCTCACCCTAACCCTCTCCCTCAAGGGGAGAGGGGACCGGCGAGCGTGCAGCAGTTTCCTCTCCCCTCCGGGGGAGAGGATCAAGGTGAGGGGGCAGGAGACGCTCACCACAGATGAAACTCTCCCAACAACTCCTGCATCAAACTCACAGGCATTTGGAATCAGGTTATCCGAACGAGGCGTGCGGTGTGATGCTGGGCAAAGACGGTGTGATTACGGAAATTGTCTCCGCAGACAACCGGCGCACCGACCTGCCCGCCTCTGGTGGGGAGAGTGCGCGCAACCGATACCTGATTGATCCGCTCGTGTATATGAAGATCGAGCGCGAGGCCGACAAGCGTGGGATGGACGTGCTGGGGATTTATCATTCGCACCCGGATGTGGCCGCGCGCCCGTCGCAATTCGACCTTGATCACGCGTGGCCGAATTTTTCGTACTTGATCGTCTCGGTCGTGAAAGGCAAGGCGGTCGAATCCAATTCCTGGCGGTTGCGGGATGACCGCTCGGCGTTTGACCAAGAGGCAGTTGAAATTTCCGAGTAATGCGATAGACTATCCACCGCGGGCCGCGGATTTGATTCAGGAGAACACGATGGCAATTAAAGTCACGATACCAACAGCCCTCCGGCGTTTTGCCAATGGGCAGGCGACGGTCGAAGTGCCCGGCGGGACGATCAGCGAAGTGCTGGGCAACCTGACCACCGAGCACGCGCAACTGCGTCCGCATCTCTACAGCGACGACGGCAAACTGCGCAATTTCGTGCGGGTGTACGTCAACGACGAGGACATCCGCGCCAAAGGCGACGATGCTCAGGTCAACGAAGGCGACGAAATCTCGATTGTGCCGTCGATTGCGGGCGGGAACCTCGCGAAACTCGATCCGATCATCAAAGACCGCGCGAAGCTGACGAATGAAGAAATCAAACGCTACTCGCGTCATTTGATTCTGCCGGAAGTTGGCGTCGAAGGGCAGGAGCGGATCAAGGCGGCGAAGGTGCTGCTCATCGGCTCGGGTGGACTCGGTTCGCCAATTGCGTTGTATCTCACGGCGGCGGGCGTGGGCACGATTGGCATGGTCGAGTTCGACACGGTCGATTTCAGCAATCTCCAGCGCCAGATTATTCATTTCACGGGCGACGTGGGCAAACACAAGCTCAAGAGCGCCGAGGAAAAACTCAAGGCGATTAACCCGAACCTGAATTTCATCCCCTACCCCGTCAAGATCACCAGCGACAACGCGCTCGACATCATCAAGGATTACGATCTCGTCCTGGACGGCACGGACAATTTTCCGACGCGGTATCTGGTCAATGACGCCTGTGTGATGCTGAAGAAGCCGAACGTGTACGGCTCGATTTTCCGCTGGGAAGGCATGGCCAGCGTGTTCGCGCCGCATCTCGGCGGGCCGTGCTACCGTTGCTGGTATCCCGAACCGCCGCCGCCCGGCCTCGTGCCGAGTTGCGCGGAAGGCGGCGTGCTCGGCGTCATTTGCGGCATCATCGGCAACATTCAGGCCAACGAGGCGGTCAAGCTCATTATCGGCAAGGGCAAACCGCTGATGGGCCGATTACTGCGGTTTGACGCGATGGACATGAGTTTCCGCGAGTACAAAATTCCGCGCGATCCGAACTGCCCTGTGTGCGGCAAAAATCCGACCGTGACCAAACTGATCGATTACAACCAATTCTGCGGCATTGGCCGCGGCGAGGACGGCGGTTCATCAGGAGATTCGATTGTGGAAACGAAAGACGAAGGCCTTGGCCCCGACGACATCAGCGTGGAGACGCTCAAGAAAATGCGCGACCGCAGAGACGATTTTGTCCTCGTCGATGTCCGCAATCCCGACGAGTTCGCCATCTGCACCATCGATGGCTCGGTCAAGCTCCCGTTACCCGAATTACCGCAACGGTTTCAGGAACTGCCCAAGGACAAGCTCATCGTCCTACATTGCAAGTCCGGCGGGCGCAGCGGTCGCGCGCTGAAATTTCTCCGATCGCAGGGCTACGGCAAACTCAAGAACGTCGCCGGTGGTATCAACGCCTGGGCTGAGCGCATCGATCCGAACGTGCCGCAGTACTGAGGTGTTGGCGACTCCCGGACTACCAGCTTTGATTTGATCGTCCTTACACTTTCCAGTTGTCGTCAAGGATCGGCAGGTGCATGGGGATGACACCGCCTTCTCCGCGCTCCCGAGCACGCTGCTGTTCCTCCTGATGCACACCTAAAGAAAGATAGATCAAGCGCCAGCAGCCTTGCGATTCTACGGCGCGCTCGGTAGTGTCGTGCGAATCGGTGGCGTCGAGCCATCGGTTCGGAAGCGCAATCGACAAGGACTCCAGCATGATCGACCAACCCATGACCCGTCGTGAAGCGTTGAAGACTGCGGCTGCGATTGGCGTCAACCGCTTTGACTGCCTGCGATAATCGGACAAGGCGAGCGATTGAAGGAAGAATCACAGTATTACTCGTGGAGACAGGTTGACGTAACGGTGCGTCAGCGCGTCGTGAAGCTCGTCTCGAAACCCGGGGCCTCTTGTTCGGACGCTCCCGATCCCGCTTTGATGTTGCTGGCGGAGCATGTCGATATCACTCAAGATTCAACCGTGCTGCACTTGAACGCCGGGGCCGGATTGGCGGGTGCAGCGCTGGCGATGACCGCCAGCGGTGTCACGGTCATCATGACGGACCGGAACCTGGTCAATGTGCTGGCCGCGCGGCAGACGGTTGAGGCCAACCAGTTGAAGAATGTTGAGGTGCATTTCTCCAATGGCTTGTGCGGTCTCTCGTCACGTGAGCCGGTGGATTGCGTCGCGATCCGGTTGCCCAAGGGACGGCTTCCCTTGTTGCAATTGCTCTGGGATGGATTCCACGCGCTGCGGGTTGGCGGGGCGTGCTACGTGGCGGGCGCCAATCGGGAAGGGATCAAGCCTGCGATTGAACTGATGGGGCAGCTTTTCGGCAATGCAACGATCGTGGGGTACGGAGGCGGACATCGGATTGCCCGCTCGGAAAAGAAGACTTCGTCCCCCGTTGATTCCAGCGCGTTTGACGTCAAGTGGCTCGACCATCAGGCGTTTCTGGAGTTTCCCGTGGAGATCGGGGAAAACTCCGTGACCGTTTACTCCCGCACCGGGGTATTCGCCTGGGACCGGCTCGATGACGGCACGCGATTGTTGGTGGAACGAATGCGAATCGAACCCAATGACTCGGTGCTGGATCTCGGGTGTGGCAATGGAATTGTTGGACTCATGGCCGCGAAGATGGCGGTGCGAGGAAACGTGGTCCTACTCGACAGCGATGCGGAAGCCATTCGCTCGGCAACGCGATCGGTCGAGGCCAGCGCGCTGACCAATTGCACGGTCCTGCCCAGTGACGCAGGAAGTGCGGTGAAAACGTCGGCCTTCGATGTCGTGGTCACCAATCCACCGTTTCACGTGGGACGACGCGCGGAGTTCGACATCGCGCACCAATTCATCCGCGATGCCTGGGAAGTGTTGAAGCCCGGTGGACGGTTCTATCTTGTGGCGAACGTTCGCTTGCCGTACGAGAACGCGATCCGAGATTGGTTTGGCGGTTTCCACGTCGAATGCGAGGATCACGGCTACAAAGTTCTGTCATCGGTCAAGAAAGTCTGATCTCGAATCACGGTTCCTGGGTTTGGTATAGTCGGCGCCATGTCGATTCATCCGACAGCCATTATCAGTCCGAAGGCGCAACTCGATTCGAGCGTCGAGGTGGGGCCGAATGTGGTCATCGAGGAGCACGTGAAGGTCGGTGCGGGAACGCGGATTTGGGCAAATGCGTATCTGACAGGCCACACGGAGATCGGACGCGACAACGAAATCCACATGGGCGCGGTGATCGGGCATGAACCGCAGGATTTGAAGTTTGACCGGTCACGGCGGACGTACTTGCGCATCGGCGACCGCAACGTGTTCCGCGAGTACTGCAACATCCACCGCGGGACGGAACCCGAGAGCGCGACGGTCATCGGCAACGATTGTTACATCATGGCCACGGCGCATGTTGGCCACAACTGTGTAATCGGCAACAATGTGATCATCTGCAATTGCGCGCTGGTGGCGGGCCACGTGCACGTGGGCGACCGCGCATTCATCTCGGGTGGCGTGGTGATCCACCAATTCACGCACGTGGGACGGCTGGCGATGTTTTCCGGGAATGCGCGGGTGTCGATGGACGTGCCGCCGTTCACGCTGGCGGCGGAGCGCAACGAGATCCACGCGTTGAACCTGGTCGGCCTGCGACGGATGAAGATTTCCCGGGAAGCGCTGGGGGAACTGAAAAAGCTTTACCAGCTATTCTACCTCTCGGGGATGAACGGCACACAAGCGTTGGCGGAAGCGTCACGGGACGGGGCGTTCACCACGTCCGAAGCGCGGGAGTTTATCGAATTCGTGCGGAACTCGCCGAACGGGATTTGTCCGCCGGTAAGAGCGTGAGCGACGGGCGTTGTTACTTGGAATCCACAGGCAGAGACGCCTGTGCCACCACCTCAAAGATGCTTCAGTACAAGTCTTTCTGCTCGGGGCTGAAGATGGGGAACGTGAACAACTCCGAGGACTTGAAACCTTCGGGCGGTTGGGCGGTCCGGTCGCCGAGCGTTTGCAAGGAATCCGCCGCGACGGCGCGCACGAAGGCACTGTCGTCCTTCAGGAGCGGACGCAAGAGCGCCACGCCGGCCGGGTCGCCCATCAATCCGACACCGTACGCCGCCGAACCGCGGACATGATCGTCGGGGTCCTGCAAGGCCGGCTGGAGTGCGCCCAACGCTTTTCGGGCGTGAAGTTTTCCGAGCGAAATGGCCGCTTCCCCACGCACCAGCGCGTCCGGGTCCTTCAGGCCGTCGGTCAACGCCGGAACGACGGACGCATCGCCATATTTGGCAAGGAGATACATCACAATGCGTCGCGTCGCGGGCAGGACATGGGCGCGTTGCGTGAGCAGGAGCGGGATGACGGAAGATTTGTCGGCCATGGAGTCGATGGCCAGAAGCGCGGACCGTTCGCGAACGGAGTTATTGTAATCGCCGAGGGCATGAATGGCGACCGGCAACGCGGATTTGTCGTGAATAAATGCCAGGCCCCACACCGCGCGAAAGCGCACGATGCCGGAGGCGTCGTTGGTGGCCAGGCGCACGACATCCGGGAGGACCGCCTTGCCGCCAATGTGGGCGAGCGTCCAGATCGCCGAGGCGCGCACGCGGTCGTTGTCATCGGCCAGCACGTTGCGCAGGGCGTTGATTGTATCCGTGCCCGCCGGGGCCAGAACCAGGCTCCACGCGGCCGACGCGCGAACGGCGGCGTTGGTGTCTTGAAGCCCCCGCAGCATCAGGGAGAGTGCTTCCGGGGTGTGCAGGTTGGCCAGTTCGCGGATGGCGTCCTCGCGCTCGCCTTCGTCCGGGGATTGGAGCCAGGCCGCGAGCCGTCCCAATTCCTGTTTGGATGAGTCGGTTTCGGCCGCGGCGATGTGCAAAACCCCCAGCGAGGCTCCACAGAGGAACCAAATGACAACGGCCGGAACAGGACGGTACCACGGTGTTTTCAGAATCAACGGCTCCCCCCGCAACAAACCTGATTGGAACGAAACTTCGACCAGCAAACGAGCTGCTGAGTTTTCGGCCGCGCCATCACCAATTGAGCAGAAGTCGAGACCACGACTTACGGGCCATTGCCCTCGCACGGGCCGCAGTGGTCCCCCGCCGCCAGGTGGGCTGCGACGGCCGTCGGGGCGACGCACACAGTCTCCTCGCGTGTACTATTGATCTTGTGGCACACCGCCACGGTGTCCTTCGAGCAGACGCCGCCCGGCGGGCAACCGCCGCCGTGGCCGGTGATTTCCTTCGAGGCGCGCACGATCGTGCGGGAGTCGACCGAGGCGGAGGCCAACACGCGATTGGCCACGACCTGAACGGTGCTCGCCTGGAGCGCGTCACGAAGTTGTTTTCCCGAACTGTAACTGGCGAACGTATCGGCCAGTGACACGGCCATATCGCGCCAGGCGGACACGATGGTGCCGACCTGTTCCGCCGACTCGCCATCACTGGTCACCATGCCGATTTGACCGCTCCAGGTTCCAAAGTCCAGCGTGGCATTGAGAACCATGCCGCGGACGCGGGACCGAAGGCTCGACGGGAGAAACGTGCCGCCGTGCGGCATCACGACGAGGAGACGCAACGGATCGACCGTTTGCTCCCGCAGAAGTGTCATGTCGCCGTTGATGGCCGCCTGGAAGGCGCGCTGTTCAAGTGCCACCTGGTTCTTGGGCCCGAAGTACACGACCTGCTCGTACATCAGGCCAAGAAGTTGGTTCGCGGAACTGGACAATTCGCCACCCAACCGGGCACGGACATAACCATCGGCGTTCAAAGTGCTGACATCTCCGCCCAGCGGTTCGTAGTACGCTTGGACGACGATGTCGCGCACCTGACCCGCGTTCTCGCGCCAGGTCACGGCCAGGAGCGAGGGCGGCCTCTGGGGGACGGCCTGGGAAGCGTTTTCGGGATGGTTCAAGAGTTGGGCGACGGCTTCGACGAGAACAGGGCTGATCCGGTCGGTTCCCTGCAACAGCGTGAGGCATTCCGTGTAATTTGCCGGGGCGATTGTGGACGCCGGTTTCGTGGAGTGCGCGCTGGAAATGGACGTGGCGGGAGATGGTGCGACCACGGCGTTCGGCATCGGAGTCGGTGAAACCGGTGCGAGTGCCGCCGCGCGGCAACGCATTGACAGAGAGATTACCGCCAACAGGGAAAGACCAATGGAACCAAGGCGCCGGCAGAGCGTTCCGGCGAGTTGGATGTTAGATGTCTTGTTCATTTCGGCTCTCAAATATGCAAGTTCGGTGCCAGTCTTCTCTGTGGGGGATTCCGCGAAAATCGCAACACGAAACGGGCCGAGAACAGCCCGTTTTCGGCAAGACCCCAACACCGAACGCCACGTTCAAGATAGACCATCGACCCGCAAAGTCAACCCAGGCTTGCGGGCGGAGCATGTCCTGCTTTGGATTTTGAGGCGGGCGGGTTCCTGCGGGGCAGAGAGGGGATCGAAAAGCTCGCCGAACACCCGCCAATGGCACGATCAGCGACAAGGCCCGAGGTGAGCGCCTTTGGCCAGGCATGCGGAAAGATCAAGTGCCCGGACCTGCTGAATTTTCCCACCCTGGCAGATGGTGACCATCTTTGGCTCATCTTCCCAAGCGGCTTCTTCGACTGCCCAGCGGGTCAGTTTTGTGACTGCTCGCAGGCCCAAGCTGCTTGGGACCGAGCCAGTGACAAGAACTTCGTTCCCTTGAACCGTAAGGGTGCCAGTTTCCAATGCGCGGCGAGCAGAGGGATTTGTGGCCGAACTCCCGTAAATATCGAGCACGCTCACGGCCATGTCGCGCCAACTCGCCAGAAGCAATTCCACTTGTTGCGCGGTATCATTCTCAGCGGTCATGAGATGAACCCGGCATTGCCATTCTCCATACGCCAGATCGGCTTCGACGATTGCCGAGCGGACTCGGCGTGACAAACACTGCGGAAGAAGCGGTTCCGGATCTGTCAGTAAGATGACCAGGTGCAGTGGTTCAACTGTTTGCTCGCGCATTAATGTCAGGTCGGCCTGGAGTGCCAAATGAAATGCGCGCTGGCGCATGAATACTTCCTTCTCCGGACCAAGGTAATTAATGTGCGTTTCCGTGAGCAGGTTCAACCATTCGTCGATGGGGCCTAAAATCTCCGGGCCAAGGCGTGACGCTGCCAACCGCGTATTTGCCACGACACGCTCTGTTGTTTGCTTCGGAGGGTCGAATAGTTGAACGACAACATTACTCGTGTTACCGGCCACTGTTCGATAGCTAATCGCAACCAAAGCGGGACCGGCCTGGACCGAATCGGTTTGCTGCGCGCGTTCGTCCAGCAGTGATTGGACCGCTCCGACAAGTATGGCATCGTTCGTATAAAGGCCGCTCAGAAGCGTCAGATACTTCTGCAGTGCGGCCGGACGCGCAGCCTCACTCGATGCCGCAGGGCCTGAACTAAAAACAGGCGTTTCGACACTGACTTCCAGGACGGGAGGAGTCCCCTGAATGAAACGAAACTCTTTCAGTGTATTGGCTGCGGTTCCAAGGTCGACACCGCTCGGAACGATGACACCGGCCTCGCGTTCGTCGGCCTTTCGCGCGTACTCGTAGGCCGTCAATAAACTCCCCACTTGTTTCTCAAGTTTCCGGCCCCGAAGGTAGCGCTCGATGTCGGCCAGAATGGCCACCGTGCGACGAACTTCCGTGTCCCTTGAGGAGCCTACGGCACGGATCCGTGAGTCGTAGTCTGATTGAATCACCGAGCTTTGAATTTGTCGAAAGGCCTCCAGCAACAGAGACAATGCCGCATCTTGATTCCGTAATTCGACAGCGACATCCACAGAAGATCGAGCATCGCGTGGGTCATCCCCAGATGCCGACATCAGGAACAGCACACCCAGCAACCCCCCCGTTGCGAGTAACCATTTCATGGGACCGCCCTCCATTTCGATGCCGTAACGGGCACCGGCTATCTCTCCCCAACGTCCTTCAGCGGGTTCGCCGTTGCTAACACGGCTCGATCGCTCCCGCGGGCTTTGCCTCTGTCCCGCTTGGCCCACCACTTCACCACGGAAACCGAAATCTTCTGGCGATGTTCATTCGACAGTCCGCCCCGCCTGGCCCACATCTTCTTCATGGACTTGGAAAGGCTCTTCCGATGCTGGTCGGTCAACTGCCGGTGTGGAAGGGTTGTTTGGGAAGCAGTTTCAACTCGGGGGTTCGCGTCCCTTAACAGGCTGCGATGGTTCATAAAATCATTGGTCCTCCTCGTCCGGCTTTCACGGGTCACTCGCTTTCTCTGCGCGCTGTGGCTCATCCTCGACTACTCGGAGAATTTGAGGTTCGGCTTCCCGTCTCATTCTGCTGGCATCTGCCTGCTTCACCCGCTGAATCAGGGCAGGGTCCGGCCTGTCCGATTGCGGGAGGACAAAGCCAAAGCCACAGCAGTAGCAGTGCTCTTTGGTTTTATGGTTGTAAGCCCCGCAGTGAGGGCATTCCAGAAGACCCGGATCGGTAGATTGGCGACCGCCGACAATTCCTATCAAGAGAATGGGGACAACGCCCAAGACGGTCAGGAACAGTGCCACCGCAACTATCTCACTGAGGTTCATGATCGACTCCTTGTCCAACAACTGTTGGTGCCCAGACCGGCGCGAGTCGAGAACACGTGGAATGACCCCCAAGACAACCCCGTGGAGTGGCATAGCAAAATGCTGTTACTCAGTCAAGGCTTATATGTCTGGGAAGTGTCGCCGGGTTTTGCGCGCCTGGCACACAAGCGTGCCCGTTTCGTCCGGGTGTGGCCCGAGCCGCTCGCCCCCCCGTTGCGGGATGGTTGGCCATCTATCTCTTTTTCGATCTGACGTTGTATCGTGTTTATCTATACGCGCATGTGATGGATGGGTTTTTAGTGGTGTTGGGGCCGGCCTGGTGATGGCGCCGGGCTGGCGGGGTTGGATCTTTGAAATGAGGTAATGAGGTGCGACGGAAGACGGTCTAACAATGAGGGATGGCGGATGGGTGGCCGGGCGGATGACCGGTCCGCGTACACGGGACGCGGCTACCCTTCGACGCTGTTCAGGGCAAGCAGGGTGAACTGGGGAGGCAGAGAGCTGCGTGAAAACGCGCTTTCTGCCAAACGAAGCCAATTCTGCATAGGCCAGCGTGGAAGTCTGCAAATGGGAAGGCCAAGAACGAAGCCAGAATTTGGTTCGTTTAGGGGATCCGGAGGGCCATGGGAGAGGCAAAAATGACGGACGAAGCCATCCAGCCGCACGGAATCAGTGCGCGGATTGGGCGGTGGGCTGGCCTTCGGCGACGCGTTCCTGTTTCTCGGCGATCTTGGCGAGGGCTTCCGCGGCGGCATCGCGGACGAGGCTGTTCTCGTCGTTCACGGCGCGTCGGAGGATTTCCCGTGCGGACGGATCGGCAATCTGGCCGAGCGCCCAGGCGACGGAGGCGCGGACGCGGGATTCCTTTTCCTTGCGGAGGCGTATCGTTTCGTCGACCTGCCCGGACGAAATGGTCACGCCCTGGCTGTCCTCGGGGGCGGTGTCGTAGTAGGGGCGCACGGTGGCTTCCAGCGGTTTGACCGCACGCTCCTCGCCGATCTTGCCCAACGACACGGCGGACTCCGCGCGGAGCCCCGGGTCTTCGGCCTTCAGTCCATTCTCAATCAAAGCGTCCACGGCGACGGGATCACGGATATCCCCGAGGGCCTTGGTGGCGTTGATTTTTTCTTCGACGAGTTTCAATTTGGCAATTCCTGGCAACACGCCCGATTGTGCCGAGATGACGAGACCCTCCTGCTCCGAGCCCTGAGCCGTGTGACGTTTCTCGCCCGTCAGCACCTGAATCAAGTCGGCGGTGGCGGTGCGATCCCCGAGTTGACCGAGCGACTCGGCGGCGGCGCTGCGGACAAACCCATTGTCGTCGTGGAGCAGTTCGACCAGCCTCGGCACGGCTTTGCGATCGCCGATGGTGCCGAGAGCGCGGGCGGACTCGGCGCGGACGTTGGGGTCGGCGTCGGTACACTTGGTCTCGAGCGATTCGAGCATGCCCGCGCCCTGAAGTTTGCGGAGCGCCTGGACGGCGGCGAGACGAACGACCGGATCGGGGTCGTTCAGCGCGTCGGTGACGTAGGGGACCTGGTCGCCCCCGCCGATCTCGCCGAAGATGCGGACGATCTTTTCGCGGACATCGCGGTTTGCATGGTGAACGTATTTCGCCAACTGCGGGAGCGCGGAAACCGCCTGGCAACTGATGATCGCTTCGTGGGCATGAAACCGGGCTTCGCGATTCTCGGAAACAACCGCCTGCACGAGCGCCGCGACGGCCTTTTCGTCATTGGGGCGGGCGAGGGCGTCGGCAGCGCGGTCGCGAACGAGGGCGTACTGGTCATCTTGAAGGCGGGCGGCGATGGGGTCGATGATCTTGGCGACGCGCTCCTTGTCATTGCCAGCCAGCGACGACAACGACATGATGGCCGCCGCGCGAACATGCCAGTCGGAGTCGTTCAAGGCGGCCACGAGCGGTGGAATCGACGACGGATCGGCGAAGTGCGCCAGCGAACTTGCGGCGGCGATCCGAACCAGCGCGCGATCGTCCCGCAACGACTCGACGAGCGAGGGAACGGAAGCGCTGGTCCCGCACGAGCCGAGCGAGCCAACCACTTCGGCCCGAACCGAAGCGTCCGGGTCGCGGATGTCCTCGATCAACGCGGGCTCGGCCGATTTATCGGATGCCTGACCGAGGAGAGCCGCGGTGAATTTGCGGACATCGGGGCGGGGGTCCTTGAGGCCTTCCCAGGAATTCACGATGGGCGTCGTGCTCGACAGCCGCACCAGGGACCCGGCGGCGGTCGTGCGCACGAATTCCACGTCGTCACGGGTCAGATGCCAGAGTGTCTTGGCGCCGTCGGGCTCGCCGAGTTCTCCCAGGAGCATGGCCACCAGAACGCGCACATCGGGGCGTTGATCCGACGCCACATCGGCGAGAACATCCACGGCGCGGGGCGCGTTCTGCAGCTTGCCCTGAATGAACGCGACGGCCTCCGCCGGGTACAGGCGGTCAAAGTGGAGGTGTTGATAGGCGGCTTTGAGTTTGGGATCGGCGGGAGTCGACGCCGCCTCTTGGGCGAGCGACGGCCAGGACAGCACGAGCAGGCTTACCGCCCCGAGGACCACCCGCTTGACTTGTTGTGTTGTCATCTTCCTCGTGAGTGCACAGAGGCGAGGATTCACACCCTAGCTGGGATAACCAGGGCCGCGTTGGATCCGGCCGATGCCCTTGGCCAACGCGCGAATCACCCGGGGCAGACCGCGTTCGATTACATCCGACGGCAGCACCACGCTCATCTTCACGGCGGGTCCGTCCGCAACAATCTGCGCGCGGGACAACTGTTCGAGAGCCGATTCGGCCACCGAACTGCCGTATCGAACGCGAGCGATGCCCACGGCCATCATGCGCGTGTCGGAGAGCAATTGCGCCAGCTCCTGGGCTTTCTGAGGATCCATGCTCAGCGCAACCATTTCCGCACGCCCTTCATCGAGCGAAATCTTTCCTTTGACCAGCGCCGCCGCCATGTACGGCCGAAATCGATCCGTGAACAACAACCCCGGTTCGGGAATGACCGCAATAAACGAAACCGGCTCGTGGAGGTAATTCTGGACCGTGTCGTATCGGTTGTTCAGGATCGCCTCGAGCAGATCCCGTTGACGCTTCTCGGCTTCCGGGCTGGCCAAAATCACGACTTCCCGCCCCAAGGTGGCCAGCATCGATTGCCCCATCTTGAAGAAACTATCGGGGAGTTGCGATTTCCAGTAGCCTTCGGAACTGAATGCCGGGAGCTTTTCGGGCACCAGATTGCCAAAAATATGGATCGCCACGTCGCGCAACTCGCCCTCCGCGCGGTACGTCACCAGCATCATGGCGACGTCGCCTTGGGCCAGTGTTGGATTTTCACCGAGCGCTTTGCTAAGAGACCCTTTGATTTCATCCAAGAGCTGCGGGTTATCGCCGAACGCCATTTGGAGAAACGCCGCGGAGAACTCCTTGCGGGCGGGCGCCTTGACGATCATTTCCTGGCGCTTGACGGCTTCCTGGACAACCGTGCGCACCTGATTCGTCTCTTGGACGACACGGTGGAATCGCTGCGTCACATTGAGGGCCAAAACCCCTGCTGTCAGAATCAATACGACCAGAAGAGTCCAGACAATTACATTGGCTTTTGTCCCTCTCCCCTTCCCTTTGCCGCTTGTGCTTCCAGCCATAAACAATCCCTATTGGGTGGCGATCGCCGTGCCACCCTCCCCGAACTTGATTGGTTCATCAATCCCGAGCAGTTCCCAGCCCGTGTCGAACCCAGCCGTGTCGGCGATCTGCCGTGCCTTGCGAAATATGGTAAAGCTATCATCTCTGACCAAAAACGCAATGTATTGCTGCCTCTTGTCCAACTGAGAAAGGATCGCTTGAAACTTGCTATTGGGGTCATCCAGCTCCGTTATCATTTCCCCAGCGATCCCGGTCCGCACCTCCAACCCCATCTTCCCGACCAACAAATACCGTGGATCCACCCTGTAATATGCGTTCCCGACTTCTTGTCCCTGAAGAGCTTTAAGAAACGACTCAAGATCTCCACCGCGAATTCCCGGATTCAACGTCGACATCAGTTTCTCCACTTGATCGTCCAAACCGGCCTTATCGACAAAAAATAACTCATTTGTCCGACATTCGAAGAATACGCCTTGTTTGGATGTTATTTTGGCACGGGGCGTCGGGCGGAAGACAGGAACTTTCACCGACTCCTGGACAGTGACCAACAAGCAAAAGAAAAGCGCCGCTGTCGTAATCGTCACGATGTCGCAGAACGACACGATCAGCATCTCCGGCTCGCCCTTCCGTATTCTTCGCCGCGCCATGTTGTCAGTCCGGGGAAATGGCTAGCGCCTTCTCTGCCGCGTCCCAGTCGACCTTAAAATTGGCATCAATCGCATCGTAGCCCACATCGATCGGACGTTTCTCGATCAGATTGCGTACCGTGCGGTAAAACTTCAGCGACGAGGGTCGCACCATCACAACGATATACTCGTCGTCCTTGTGCTGCTGCACTTTATCGAGAAGTTGGTTCACGGCATTATCCGGCCGCTGCAAATCGTCCCAGTGTACCTGCGCACCAGCCGGGACGTCGCTGGAATACAACGTCAACCCATCCGGATGGCAATCGATGTACGAAGGAATCTTGGGATTCATTTCATTGCCGTGGCCGCTGTATAATCCGGGGAAGGTGGGAATCCGTTTGGCATTGGGATTCATGGCGATGCGCATGACGATGACCACCAAAATCAAGGAGATCAACTTTAGCACGATCGCCATGATGGACAGAAACGGTTCGACATTGATGTCGATCTTCTCGTAAGGTTTCCGTCGCGCCATAAGGTTGTCGCCTCCAAATTATCGAGTCGTGCGGCGCACGCTTTCACCCTACATGCTGTCGTCGCCCCGGGCTTCCTGGAAGATCACCTTGCGCGGACGCGACAGTTGCTTGAGCAACTCATCGCTCGTGTTCAGGTGACTGCGCAAATTGGCCAGGGTCTGGCGGAATTCATCCGAATTGCCCACCTGACGCAACGTCGTCTCCATCGCCTGTGTGGTCCGCAGCACCTTGTCGATCTCCGCGCCCAACTGGGTGACTTTCTCCAGTTGCTCGTTCAACGACTCGACCGACTGCTGGATGCGTTCACTGTACCGCGTGGACGCATTCTCCAGCGTCATGACCGCCTGCTTGAAGGAGTCGGCCAACCGTACCGAGAGCTGGCTGAACTCCTGGACCATCTTCTCGAATCGCGCGATTTCCTTCTTGTCCAACTCCTGGATCGCCTCGACGTAATTTTCGTGGGCTTCGCCGAACTGCTCGGATTGTTCCTTGGCGATGGTGGTCAATTGTTCCGTCAGTTCCTCGAACTTCTCCGCCAGTTTCTGCTCGTTCTTGGAGTAAATCTCCAGGTTGCGCTCCTGGGTCTTGGTCAACTCGGACACGATCCGGTGCGTCCCGCTATTGAAGCTGCTGGCCACGCCCTCCAGCTTGCCGCCGAGCTGGGAACCCAGTTCGCCAATGCGTCGTTCGTAATTCTCGGCGAATTCATCGTACTTCTGGTTGATGACATCGCCGGCCTTCGCGATCGCGCGGGAAAACACTTCTTCATACCGATCCGGATTCGGCAACCGCCGGAACCCCGCGTCGATGGCCTGCGCCAATTCCTCCACGGGGAATTTCGATTGGGTCTGCAGTCCGTCCATCCCTTCGCGGATCGCCGCCACCATCTGTTCCACGGGAAATCTCTTCGATTCTTCCCCGGCCGACGATGGCATCCGCGACAGCAGCCGGTCCTCCACCAGTTCCTCGATCTCCGCCAGCATCTTCTCTTCCCGGCGTTCCGCCATCAAATTGGGAAACGCCGCCAACCCGGCCGTGAACAGACCCAGCAGCGTACACATAAACGCCACCGCCAGTCCGGTCGTGATGTCACCAATCGCCGCCTTGATTTGATCCATCGACACATTCGCCTGATGCAGAAAACCCGAGAAACCGCTGATCCCGTTGGCCACGCCGTATACGGTACCGACGAACCCCAGCAGCGGCATTGCCCAAATGAACAACCGGATACGCCGAAACGTCGCATCGGACTCGGCCGCGTCGAGGTCGGCTTGCTCACGCGCGTACTGCGCCGTGCGCTCGAAATCATCGGTGTTAATCCACATCGCCAACACGCGCGCGATGCGTGTCAACCCCAGGCTCTCCGTCATCGCCGGGCGCAACTTGATCCGCTCATACTGCACGATCAACGCATCCTTATCGCTCATGTCGAGATTCTCCGGCACGCTGCCTTCCTCAAGCGCCGCCCGCTCTTTGTTGAGTCGCACCATCTTCAACACGACGTTGGCCATCGACAGCGCCCACACAAGCGTAATCAAGCTTTGGAAAAAAACCCGGTCAGGGAGAATCTTGTCCCGGCCCATAAACAGGTCTTTCGGGAACCCACCGACCACATACGCGATCCCAAATACCCCCAGCGTGATCACAATGGCTATACCGACCATCTGGATGGTGCTGATTTCGGTCTGGGGCCTTTCGTGGGCAGGGAATGCTACTACTTGATTCGCCATGGCGTCATTTACTCCTCGTTGAATAATCGTTTGGTTGGCTCGCTCGCGCGCCTGCTTCATGACAAGCGATTTTCGTGCTTACTTTGTAGGGAATAACCTTCCTTTCCTGCATTTTCATGCAGTCTCACGCCCAAGATGGCCAGTTACCCTACAGCCCTTATTATATCAAGCCGTCCCGTCTACGTCAATTGCCTATTTCCCCACCAAAAACCCACGCGTCCGTGGTGGCCGACCCAGATGCCCGTCCCAAAATTGCCACAACGCTTCCCGCCCAGCCTCTACCTGCTCCCCGCTAAGCTTCACGCGTCCAATGCCTTCCAACGACGAATTCGCCAATGACTGTAGCACCCGCCCCACTCCCGTCTTGCCCTCCCAGTTCGGTTTCCAGCCCGCTGCCGCCAGCAGTCGCAACTCGAACCAGATCAGCAGTACCCCATCCTGTCGGTTCTCCAGCGCTTCCAGAACCGCTACCAGCAGCTCGTAAATCCCTTCATTCGGGTCCTCTTGCTCCGTCGCAAGATCCACCAGCTCAGACACATACGACGCCGCTGTCAATGATTCGACCGATTTGCGTAGCCGGGGATGGGCTTCCTCTAGGAAACAATCGTGCAACAAATGTAGATCGCTGCGTTTACTGCGCAAAAACACAATCTCATCGCGGTAAAATAGGTCGATCTTGCCTTGAAACGGCCCCTTGATCCGTCGCGCACCCTTGGCCAGCGTCTTCAGCTTGCCAAACTCGCGCGTGTACCATGTCACGACCAGACTCGATTCCGTCACCGTCTGTCGGCGCAAGACGATCCCCTCAGCGCGCTCGGTGTCCATGCGCCCCTACGGCTGTCCCAGCTTCAGCGTCTCCTGCCCCACCGGCGTGTACCCAGGCACCACCGTCCCGCCCGAAATCACCATCTTCATCCCCTCGGCCACGCTCATGTTCAGGTCCACCAACTGTCCCCGCGGCACCAAAATCAGAAAACCGCTCGTCGGATTCGGCGTCGTCGGCACAAACACATTGATCACCGTCTGACCCGTCTTCGCCTGCGCTTCGCCCCCCGCCTCGCTCGTGACAAATCCCACGGAATACACCCCCGGCCGCGGAAATTCCACCAATACCACCCGCTGAAACATCGTCTTCCGACCCGACAACAGCGTCTGGCTGATCTCCTTCATGAACCCGTACGTCTTGTTCAACAACGGCACCCGCCCGATCATCGACTCCGTCGCCGACACCATCCGCCGCCCGATCATGTGACGCGTGATCCACCCCACGCCCATCGTGAACCCCACGAACAGCACCAACGCGATGATCCGATACAACGGCGTCAACATCTGCTGCCGCAATGCATCCGGCAGCATGAAATCCGTCACCCACGTGAATACCGCCAGCAGAATCAGCACCGACGCCGCCACCGGCACCACCACCAGCAACCCCGCGAAAAAAGAATTCCGCAGATCTTTCCACAGTTCGCTCATGCCCGCGCTCATCGTAATCGCCCCCCGCTATGGTGTCAACGCGCCCGGTAGCACCGTTCGGGCCACGCTTCGTCGTGGCCGCTTCTCGCCGCCGCATTGTAGGGCTCGATGCCCGAATCCGATGAGGGTATCCAGCCGCCGTCGTTATCACGCCCGCCGCCCTTCCGCCCCGCCCGTTGTAGCCGCGGGCGTCGACCGCGGTCCGTCCCCCGTCCCTGTAGCCACGCCGCTCTGTCGGCGTGCCGTCCCCGGTAGCCGCACGGCTTTAGCCTGCGCTTCTCTTGCCCTCTTTTGGAGCGCGCCGTCCGCCTCGCCTTCCGCCCCTTGACCTTCGTGCGATTCGTGTCTACTTCGCGTCCTTCGTGTACCCCGCCGCCTTTGCCCCCGGTAGGGCGTGCTGGCCCAGCGCGCCGTCCGCCGTCGTCCTTGTAGCGTCGGCTGTCACCAGCCGAAAGCCCCCCGCCTCCACCGCCGCCCCATGGAACCCGTTCGCTGGGATAGCCGAGCTGCGACTGTAGCGAGACGCGGCCTCGTCGTATCCGTGGCCGCAATTAACGCCGAATCGCGCCGCGACTACGCGAAGCTCTTTCGCCAACGTAAATCGACCGCACATGAGAGCAATTTTACACCCGAGATTGCTTTCAGTCTCCTGACTTTTGAACCCCGTCTCCTACCCGTAAACTTGTGGAAAATTCCCTGTCTGGTTAAGCTCGAAAAAGCGTATGCCTGACATATTTACCAAGCGGAAGCGCTCCGATGTAATGGCGGCCATTCGTTCAAGCGGCAACAAGCACACCGAGCTGAAACTGATGTCCATCATGCGGGCAAACGGCATCACCGGATGGCGACGAAATCAAGCGCTGCCGGGCAGACCAGATTTCATCTTCGCTAGTCGCCGTCTAGCGGTATTCGTGGACGGTTGCTTTTGGCACGGTTGTTCATCGCACCTCCAGCGACCGAGACAGAATGCCTTGTATTGGGAGGATAAGATTGTTAAGAACCAAACTCGCGATCGTGCCGTTAGCCGGAAATTGAGGAGACAGGGCTGGAGCGTCATTCGTATATGGGAACATTCACTCAAACGAGAGTCTCGGGTTGTTGCACGCCTGAAGAAGGCCATCAAAGGCAGCAAGCCAAAGCGATGCCCTACATAGAGAAGATCAACACAATGCTGAAGCCGAAGGAGAACGGCTCACCCTTGGTTCTCGATCTATTCGCAGGTTGTGGCGGACTTGCACTTGGATTCGAGGCGCAGGGATTCAAGACGCTGGGGTATGAGCAAGATCGCGACGCCTGCGATACGTATCACCGAAACCTCAAAGGCGACTGCCAGCAAGTCGCTCTCACAGTCGACACCATATATCCTCAAGCAAAGGTCATAATCGGCGGACCGCCGTGCCAGCCTTTCAGCGTGGGCGGTTACCAATTGGGGCTCAAGGATTCGCGTGACGGGTTTCCTATCTTCATCTCCGCTATAAAGCGCGTCCAGCCCGACATCTGGATGTTCGAGAATGTTCGCGGGATGCTCTACGGGAGTCGGTGGTATTTCGATGAAGTCATCGCCGCGTTGCGCGCACTCAATTATGTTGTCGAGGTGCGCCTCCTCAATGCCGTAAACTTCGGAGTTCCGCAGAACCGAGAGCGGGTGATTGTTGTTGGCCACCGAGGTGAATTTCAATTCCCCATTGAATGCTCCGCGAAGGTAACGGCTGGCGAAGCCCTGGGCGGGCTTATGTCCCAAGCGCCGCCTGAATCCAAGTTTCTGACGCCAAGCATGGACGAATACGTAGCTAAATATGAGCGCGCCTCTTTTTGTGTCCGCCCGCGTGATCTTCACCCCGATCAGCCCGCGCGTACATTGACTTGCCGCAACCTTGCCGGCGCAACCGGGGACATGCATCGAATTCGCCTGCCCGACGGGCGACGGCGGAGGATCCTTATCCACGAGGCGGCTAGGCTGCAAAGCTTTCCTGACGGATTTCAGTTCGCGGGCGGGGAAACCAGCCAGTTCAACCAAGTGGGCAACGCCGTGCCGCCCCTTTTCGCGTGGCATCTGGCGGGTGCAATTCGCACATACCTAGCCTCAAAACGCCGCCTCGAATCCGCTGAGATTCTTTACCGTAATCTGCCAGATCAATTCACGCTGCCCCTGGAATTTAAGGAGTCTTCAGAAATGAAAACACCTCAGTTCGTCGCTTCCTCTGGAAAAAGTCAACGGCTGACAAAATTATTCAATGAAGCCTTGCTCGTGCTATCTAAATTGGGCATCCCCCTTGAGGGTCTGAAGCCCCGTGAACTAGAACGGATGGCGATGGCATTTCTAGCTGTTGCCGACGTAAAGCGAAGCGCAGACTGGCCCAACGCTCGTATGCGGACGGGCAAAGATACGCTGAAATCGCGCGATATCATTGATTATGTGAATAAGCATTTCGAAGAACAGATTTCGAAGGGCTCTTACGATGATATTCGTCGTAAAGACCTAAAAATGCTCGTTGTCGCCGGAATTGTTATCGCAAGCGCAAATAAACCAGCCGCTGCGCGTAATGATCCAACACGCGGGTACTCGCTATCTCCGGAGTTCATCGAGATTATTAAGTTTTTTGGCCAGGATGGTTGGCTAGAGGAAATTGAGGAATTTATGGACGGCAGGCCCACGCTGGCCGAACGCCTGAAGGCAGAGCGCAACCTTGAGCTTGTTCCGGTAAAGCTACCCGACGGGAAGACACTTCACTTCAGCCCGGGCGAGCACAATCTTCTGCAAAAGGCAGTAATCGAAGTGTTCCTCCCTCGGTATGGATTTGGCGCCGAGGTTCTTTACGTTGGTGATGCCGCCAACAGATACCTAGTCCGCAACGAAAGAAAGTTGGACTCGTTGAAGTTCTTTAAACTCGAACACGGAGAACTACCGGACATTGTTGCCTATTCAGAGGAGAAGAACTGGCTCTTCTTAATAGAGGCGGTTCACAGCTCCGGCCCGATCTCTCCGCTCCGTTTAGTCGAACTGGAACGTCTGTGCCGAGAATGCACGGCTGAACTGATTTTCGTAACCGCATTTCTCAGCCGAGAGACGTTCAGGAAATTCGCACCAGACATCGCCTGGGAGACAGAGGTGTGGATTGCGGACACGCCAGACCACCTCGTGCACTTCGACGGCCACAAATTTCTTGGACCGTACAAAACTAAGTGATCGATGGCGTCAGCGCCTTGACGCCCCGGGGCCAAATCCACTCCTACTGCAATCGCCGACCCGCCCACCGCCTCACAATTTCCGGACCAGACGTTCCCACGCCCGGCCTTGCCCGCCTCCGGCGTGGCCTGTCCCGAGTTCGACGACGGGCTCCCCGCGTCCCGTCCGCGAATTCCGTAACATGCCCGTTCCCTGTTCTCGCCCGACCGCGCCCGGTTTACTGGATAATCCCGGCGCCTTTCGCGGACACTTTGACCTTGGTGAACACCCCGGTGTCGTACTTCCCATCGGCCGGGTTAAAGAACTTCCCGCCGCCCTGGCCGGTGAGCGTGAATGACACGGTATCATAAACGAGGCTGGTCGTGGTCTGGGTCGCAGTGAGCGTCAACACCAGCAGGCCATCGACATGGAAATTATTCCCATGGCTGTCGGAATAATAGATCCCGTAATCCGGTGCCGTATCCGTGGCCACCTCCTGGGTGTTAGTCGTCGCCTCGATCGTTGCCGCTTTTCCGACGAGGAGGTCGGCGTACACTCCCCCGGCCACGGAATTCGACAGGGCAAACACGTAGCTGCTATCTAATGAATTCGTTGACGCCTTCAGGATGGAATTCCCTTCTGGATCGAGCACATGAAACCCGATGTCCCCCGTCAGATAATAGGCCAATTGCGCGCCGGTCGGAAAGCTCACCGCGAACTCCGTCTGCAGCATATTCAGCAGATCCTCGTTGTCGAGTTTGATCGCGGTCGAAGAATACGTGGTCGTGACAACCCCCTTGTTCGTCACAGCGACCTCGTTGGGAATGGCGCCCGCGATTTGGATCGAAATCGCCATGGCGTTGGTGCTGCTTCCCGCGGCCAGAGCCCGGCCGCCGCTGAAACCCCATCCCCCAAGTGTGACCGCAATAAACAATAAGACGGACTTCTTCATAAGCCACCCCTCCTTTGTTGATTCGATAGCGACTACCAGCCTGCGACACCGGCAACACTTAGCTGACATTTCCCAAATGACCTACGCCTGCGACCATCACGAGGTATTTGGTTTGACCGATTAGCATCGTATCCTCTCTGGCATTGCTGTCAAACCCGTTTTGCGGCTCCAAGACCGGCTTCTTGACGACACGGCGTCAACCGCCTCCCCGCCTCACAATTCACAAATCAGCCAGAGGGGACACGCGCTGGGAGAAACCGATCCGCTCGGCGCTAGAATGTTCGACGGCCGGCAACCACGACGACAGCTTTCCGTCGCCGAGATCTGGCCGCCGCAACCATCAGGGCCGCCGCGCCCGCCACCACCAACCCCCACGTCGCAGGCTCGGGCACCGACTCCTGCAGACATTCGGTATAATAATACACGTCGATGAACCCAGCCAGTTGCTGCGACGTAATCGGATTGATGCCATCGAACTGATAGCTATCACTCGCCACCGGAGTGATCGATTCGCTCTTGAGCACCTCACCCAGCAGTGACACACTCGTCAAATCATTCGACACAATGGTGAACACGTCATTGCTGAAGGTCCCCACATTGCCCGTGTGATCGAGCAGTTCCGCCGGTGGACTGCCCGCCGCAATCAGGAACGGATAGTCCGTCGTCCCCACCAGACTCCCGATGGATGCCTGGATCGCGGGAGGAACGACCGGATCGCTGGCAATCGCTTGCGCCAGATCCAGGGGTATGACCGTCGTCACCGCCAGGTCGCTCTCCGCGAACACCACCGTGCCGTCGGCCGTTTCGACCGTGTCCGTCCCCAGGACGACATCAATGCTGAACACGGCTACATTGGTGGCAACAGCGTGAACATCTCCCCCAGGCCAAATCGTGGCCGCAGTGGCCAGTGCCAGAACGTAAATCCACCCGTACGCCAAGCGACCCTTTAGCATCCGCCCATCCTATCGGGCGCTACCCGCTAAGGCAAGAAAAATAAGGCTCCGGGGGACGCTATGGTCCGCGCCAGTGATCCATTCAAGGCATTCGTCGCGGTTACCACCCCGCCCGCCACGCCCCCGAACCCTTGCCCGCCTTGTGGCGGGTTGCCCGTTGAGCGTTGAGCGTTGAGCGCGAGCCGGTTCCGTACGCGATTACGGCAACACCACGCGCACGCGGTAGTACCGGTTCGTCGGGGCGCCCGGGATCGCCGGATCCGTCATGTTGGTGACAATCCCCGACCCATTCCCACCGCTGAGAATATTGGTCTGGCCCGTGTCCTGCCAGCCGCCATTCGTGTAGTTGCCGTTGGCGTCGCCGGTCATGTAATCCAATACGTTCGTCCGTGACGCAATCCCCGGCACATAGGTGTTGTCCCCATTGGGCCCAAGATACGTCACCACGACGTTTGTATTGCCCGCCACCGACTCCACGACATTGATGACGTGCAGGTACGCCGCCGCGTTGGTGGGATTGAAGCCCGCCAGAAATCTGTTGGTGTTGCTCATACCGGTACCGGTGTAATCCCCGCCCGGCGCGGTGCTCGCACTAATGTTGGTGCTGCCGAAGTACTGGAGTTGCCACCACGCGAACGGGTCGTACACGTTGATCACATTCACCACCGTGTCCGTACTGGACCCACCCGGGCCGCTGACGATCTCCTGCACCGTGTACGTGCCCGGAGTCACGTAGATGTCCGACGGGTTCTCGCTGATCGACGTGTTGCCGTCCCCAAACGCCCACGCCCAGCCCGTCACCGAACCGGACGAGTGGTCCGTGAAGCTCACGGTCAACGGCGTCGCGCCGTTGGTCGGACTCGCCGTAAAACTCGCCACGGGTGGTGGTGTCCCGACTGTCAGCGTCACACCCACTGGGAGAGAAACTCCCGTAGCCGTGTTGCTGAAGGTAATCGTGTCCGTGTACGTCCCCGCTGTCAGCGAATTGGCCGCCGCCGTAATGGACGCGGTGATGTTTGTGCCCCAACCGGCGCCAAGGTTTCCGGCCGGAGAAGAAACCTTCAACCAGCTGGTTTGGTTTGTCGCGTACCAAAACAACGGGATCGTGTCGAAGTTCGTCAGCACGCAGATCTGACTGGAGGGAGTGAACGGCCCGCCCGGACTTCCGCTCGCCGTGAGCAAGGTCGGGTTGACGCCAGAATTCGTCCCGGAGGTCGGAAACGAGTAGGTCACCATGACATCGTAGTGATCGTCCGCCGTCAGGCTGTCGTTAACGAGATTCTGCGGGCTCGCGTTGGTGTACAGACCGTGCGCGGCCCAGTCGAACGTGCTGAACACCAGCCCGGACGCGGGGCTGAGCCGGTTGGTCGCGGCAAGAATGCGATCGAACATGTCGGACGGCTGACCAGCCGTTTGCGCCGTGCTCCACGTCCGCCATGAACCGACCGCATTGGTTTCGAGCGTGGTGGGGGCGTAATCAACCAGCCCGCCCACCTGTTCGAGGGTGGTGATCGGATGATACGTGCTCGACACCGGGCACTCGGGCGTGGTGTAGGGCGCGGTGTAACCGGCGTCGCGCGGGTCCTGGTCCTCATTGCAATCACAGGTCCAGATATACGGGTACTGGTTCGTGCTCGCCCAGTTCATCATGTTGGTCGCGTCGGTCGCGGCCTCCGCCTGCTTTCGTTCGCAATTGCTGTTCGTGTCGAGGGTGCCGCCACCCGCTTTCAGTTGTGCATGGAAAATCTGGAGCGTGTTCGTTCCGCTCAACTGGATCTGGATCGAATCCATGCCACGCAGGTTGGCAAACCCGCCCCCGGCATCGCTATACGTCGTGGCGCTGACAATCGGATAACGGCTGATCTCGCCGTTGCGATTGTATCCATCTCCCACGTTGGCGATGTAGACCCAAAACGTGACGCCGGTCTTTGTTCCGAAGATCGAAGCCAGATTGTTCGTCACCCAGTTGACCACACCACTGGTGACCAGCGAAACGGAGCTGCCATCATTTAGCTCGGAGAAGCAGACGATATCCGGTTGCTGGTACGCGATGACGCGTGTGAACGCCGCCGATTGCGGTGTCGGATTGGTGTTGGCGCCGATCTCCTGCGAGGCATCGTACTCCATCACCTTGATTTGCTGGGCCTGCGCCGCCAGCGCACCGAGCAAAAAGGATGCGCCTACAATCAAAAACGTGAGTTTTCTCTTCATTGCAATCTCCGAGACATTAATGTCACCTTTGTAGAATTTACGAAACGCACAGCACTAGCGACCAAGCTGGCAGCAAACATCCCTGTGTCGTGAAAGTGCAATGAAACTGGCCTTTCCACGGCCACGCCGATGGTCGCAACGCGGCAGAGTCGCACGAGACTCATCAATATTGCCTATCCTGAAACCGTGTTATGGCAACAACACGCGCACGCGGTAATACAAGTTGGGACTCGCCGTCACATTCGAGTCCGTCATGTTGGTGACAATGCCGGACCCGTTCCCGCCACTGAGAATATTGGTCTGGCCGGTGTCCTGCCAACCGCCATTCGTGTAGCTGCCGTTAGCGTCACCGGTCATGTAATCCAGCACGTTGGTCCGTGACGCAATCCCCGGCACGTAGGTGTTATCCCCGTTGGCGCCGAGGTACGTCACCACGACGTTGGTATTGCCCGCCACCGACTCCACGATACTGATGACGTGCAGGTACGCTGCCGCATTGGTGGGATTGAAGCCCGCCATGAACTTGTTGGTGTTGCTCATGCCGTCGCCCGTGTAGGAGGCATTCCCACCACTCAACGTGCCGCTGAGGTCGTAGAACTGCTCCCACGACCCGAATTGCGTCTGCACCGTCACGCTGTACGCTTGACTGCTCGTGCAGTTGTTGGTGTCCGTCGCCGTGACTGTAAACGTGTACGTGCCCGCCACCGGGGACGGACCGGACAGAACGCCCGCCGATGACAAACTCAGGCCCGAGCCCGCCAACGAGCCCGCCGTTACGGCGTAGGTGTACGGTCCAGTCCCACCGCTGGCCGTGATCGTCTGGCTGTTGTACGCTGTGCCCTCCGTCCCGCCGGGCAACGCCGTCGGATTCGCTCCATTGGGTGACAATGTGATCGTCGGGCAACCCACGGTCAATGTGTAGGCCGCGCTGCCCGTGCAGTTGTTGGTGTCCGTCGCCGTGACTGTAAACGTGTACGTGCCCGCCACCGGGGACGCACCGGAGAGCGTGCCCGCCGATGACAAACTCAGACCCGAGCCCGTCAACGAGCCCGCCGTTACGGCGTAGGTGTACGGTCCAGTCCCACCGCTGGCCGTGATCGTCTGGCTGTACGCCGTGCCCACCGTTCCGGCCGTCAAGGCGCCGGCGGCTGGTGACAATGTGATCGCCGGGCAGGACGCCGTGATCGTGCTGTGATTGGTGCTGGATCCGCTCGCGTTGGCCACAATCTGCGTCACCACGTAAGAACCCGGATAGTTGTATGTATAGTTCGGGTTCTGCGACGTTGACGTGCCGCTGCCATCACCAAACGTCCAACTCCAACTCGTGGGCGAGCCCGTCGAGGTGTCGTAAAAGTGCACGGTCAATGGCACCGGCCCGCTGGCGGGATTATTTGTGAAACTGGCTACCGGCGCCGTCACGGAAAGTGGGATGGGGATGGTGTAATCGGCCACAGTGGGCAGGTGGTCGCTGGCACCGGTAAGGTCCTCCAACAGCACGGCGGCGGAAAGACCGGTAACTTTCGTCAGATTCGTGTCCAGATCGCTCAGGGCGGTGTTGCCACCACTGTTCACGCTGGTTCCCCAGGTGAACGAGCCATTGTTGCCGAACGAGTGGTAGGTTCCCGGTACATACTGGAAACCACCGGCCACGTCATAGTACACATTGCTCGTCATAACCTGGAGATCGTCGCGGTACCGGAGCTCGTAGGACTCCTCGCTCATCATAAACAGGATATTTGTATTGGTCGTACTCACACTCCAATTAATGTTGGGCGACGCGCTTGTGTACGGAGTCCACAGAATATTGAGGGGGTCGACTCCCTGGCCCTGCCCTGTCGCAGAGTTGGCAATGCCGGGTACGCCGTTGGAGCAAATGGTCTGGTAGCCGGCTTCGCCGCTGTTATCGTCGGGATTGTAGTCACCCACGTACAGCACCCGGGCATTGGCGGGTAAGTTGAGGTATTCGTTACTGCGGATGATGCTGGCCTCACCGAAGCGAGCTTTGTCGTCGCTGCTACCCGAGCTCGCCTTGTAGTGGCTCACGTAGACGTAAAACTCATTGTTCGTCCCGGGCGTTACACCGGCCGGCGCAAACTCGTACCGCATCACCTCGCGATACTCGCCGCTGGTGGAACCCAGGTTGCCGGTGCCGCCCGGCGGATCCACCGGGACCGAGGCCAGAAGCTGGAGCGTGTTGGTGTTGTACACCAGGGCGTTGGGCCCGTTCCCAGAGCTGGGGCTGCCGCCGCTTTCCGTTGCCTGATACGTGCTCATCGCATACCCGGCGGGATGATTCGTATAGCATATGCTATTGTAGTATAAGTAGAATGCGTTTAACCCGTTCACGATCGGTTGGACGGTGGTCGTGTTACTGGTCGTCTCATTCAACGCCAGAATGTCGATCGGCTGGGCCGGATCGCCGTTTATAATCTCTTCGCCAATCCCTTCGAGCACGCCGCCATTCGTCGTGGTCGCACTGCCGCCGCAGCTGGTCGTGAAACTTCCGCCGGTGCCAGTGAAGGGAACGATCAAGCCACACGTCGGAATGGTATAAGTAGTGTCGGCCTGGATATTGTACTCAACGACACGGACTGTTCGGGTGGTTTGGGCGGAAGCCACCGCCATGATACTGCCGACTACCCAGAAAGCCATGCCACTCAAACACCTGCGGATTGCGGCGCTCTTCATGAAGCGTGTTCTATTCATTGGTCTCCCCTGCTGGCAAACGTCACCCTTTATTTGATTTTTGACTAAAACGTTTTATTAGACACCCCTATGTCCTAAAAGTCAATAAAAATGGCCTCAGCGACCCACAACCGCTTGTAAGTTTGCTACAAAATCAACTCCTTCAACTCAAAACGTTTACACAACCGTGACACCAACCGCCGCTCCGCCGCGCGCATCCGTCGACGCTGGGGCGGTGTGCGGTCGTTGTACCCGTGGAGATGGAGCATACCGTGCACCATGTACAAAACAAGTTCCTGCGCCGGTGTCGTACGGTACTGTCTGGCCTGCGCCACGGCGTGTTCCACCGAAATGATCAGTTCGCCCTGGCCTTCACCGTAATCAAAACTCAGGATGTCCGTTGCGCCCGGCGTGTTGTGGTATTGCGCATTGAGCTTCGCCATCGCCGCATCGTCAACCAGCACGATCCCGAGATGGAACGGCTTGTCGCCAACCTGTTCCAGGGCGCGTTCCGCGATCTCCGCGAGCAGGCGCGTATTGATTTTCAACCGGCGCTGGCGATTGGTGACCGCGACCCGCTCCCCCGTGCCGTCGGGGATCATGCCGCGTGCGGTCTGCCGTTGCCGTTCGCCGCGGATTCCTGGCGGCGGCGTTCCCGTTCCTCTTTGAACTTCGAATATGCGGAGATGATCTTCTGCACCAGTTCGTGGCGGACCACGTCGTGCTCGTCAAAGTAGACGATTTCCAAGCCGGGAATTTCCTGCAGAATGCCCTGGATTTCGATCAGCCCTGACATCTTGTGCCCGGGCAGGTCCACCTGTGTGATGTCGCCGGTGATCACCACCTTGGAATCGAATCCCATCCGCGTCAGGAACATCAGCATCTGCTCGCTGGTCGTGTTCTGTGCCTCGTCCAGGATCACATACGCATTGTTCAGCGTGCGCCCGCGCATATACGCCAACGGCGCGATTTCAATCACGCCCCGCTCCATGTGCCGCTGGATCTCGTCGGGGTCCATCATGTCGTACAACGCGTCGTACAAGGGCCGCAGATACGGGCTGACCTTCTCTTCCAACGTCCCCGGCAGGAATCCGAGCGCCTCGCCCGCCTCGACCGCCGGCCGGCACAAAATAATTCGTCCCACGCGGTCGCTGCGCAGCGCGTGCACCGCCATCGCCATCGCCAGGTACGTCTTGCCCGTGCCCGCCGGACCAATGCCGATCACGATGTCGTTCTTGCGGATCGCTTCGAGATAACGATTCTGCCCCTGCGTTTTCGGGATGATCGGCCGCTTGCGTGTGGAAACATCCACGCGGCCTTCGTGCAGTTCCTGCATCTTCAGCGCCTCACCGCGGGAGATCGCGCTGACCGCCCGGCTGAATTCCTGCCGACGAATCACCGTGCCGTGGGACACGGCCTGGTGCAGTTCGGTAAACAGCGACTTCGCCCGCGCGATGTCTTCGACGGACCCTTCGACGTTGATCCAACCGTCGCGGGCGGTCACTTTTAAATTGAGCAGGTCTTCAACGAGCCGGAGGTTCTTGGGTTCGCTGGCGTACAGGGACTGCGCTTGCCGCGCATTGTCGAAGTGCAGTGTTTCGCTTGCCATGTGTCGCTAAAACGTCATTCCCTCAAGCGAGCAAAAACCATACCGCATGTGCCCATACTTCGCAATCCAACTCCCCCCCCGGCGCGTCCTATTTCTCCGGAATCGCCAGCACCTGATTCGCGTAGATCCTGTTGGGATTCTTGATCTTATCCTTGTTGGCCCGATAGATGCGCGGCCATTTCAACGGATTGCCATAAACTTTGCCGGCAATCTTCCACAGCGAATCGCCCCGGCGCACCACGTACTTGGTCGGCTTCTCCGGCACCTCGACCTTCGGTGGCGGGTTCTCGACGATGGTCGGCGCCGCAGGCTCGGCCGGCGGCAACGGCGTGATCTGCTCGACGACCGGCTCGGCCTCCGCCGCAGGTCGCCCGACGATGTAGCCGCGATTGCCCCACTGGCCGCGGTCCACCCAGTAGTGGCGCCGCCAGTTCGGGTAATGGTCCTTCACGAAATCCGCCCACTCCGGCTCCAGCTCGGGTTTCTCCACCACGTCCATCCCCTTGAGAAACTCGCTCTTTTGCTCTTCGTTGACGGGTGTCATGCGCTTCTGTTGCGTCGCGCATCCGCTGAAAACCAAAGCTGCTGCTCCCGCGAGGGTTGCAGACAGAAAAATCCTTGAGAAGCTCTTCATAATATCAACGCCTTCCTCCTTGCATTACGCCTTGGTGATAACACCATCCCCCGCCACCGTCAACGCCTTTTTGGAATTCGCTTCCACCTGCCAATTCGCCGGTTACAAACCTGCCTGATCGCCCCGCCGACTTCCTGTCCTTGGCGTCTTCGTGATCGAGGCCCTTGCCCGGTCCGTCCTCCGCTCCGGATTCCTTCCGCCCCGCCCGCACATGCCAACACCCCCCGCCCGTCCGACCGCCAATTTCAAGCGGAGATGGCCCGGCCTGCGCCGGCCACTTGCGCTGGCGTCGCTCGAAGAATACCGCTCTGCTTGCTTTTGTGGCTTGAATTTTCTAGAATCTTTGCGTGTTTATCCAGCGCATCCAAGTTGAAGAAGGATTTCTCGACGGCCTTGACCTCTCCTTCGCGCCCGGACTCAACGTTTTGATCGGTCCCCGAGGCTCAGGGAAGACCTCCGTTATCGAATTGATACGTTTTGCCCTTGGCGCTCCGTCGTACAGCGACGAGGCAGCATCTACATCACGCAAGCACGCACTTTCGGTGTTAGGGTCCGGCCGTGTCGCGCTTACAGTCCTACAAGACGGCGAACAGATAAACATCAGTCGCACCGCCGACGAAGACGACCCACGTGCTACAAGACGTTTTCGGCCTCCGTTGATTCTCGCCCAAAAAGAAGTCGAAGCACTCGGATTGCAAGCGATGGGACGTCTGCGGATCATTGATGGATTTCGCACCGAGCCTGACCGCCTGAACGACAAGGAAGAACAAGTTAGGGCGTTCGTTCGATCCGTCGTGAAAGAAATTAGATCCGAGACCGATGAGCTTGAACAACTATTAGAGAATACTCGCGCTCTCGAGGTCGCAACTGAAGAGCTCGAGCAGCTTTCAAAACAAGAAAAAGAATTACTGGCCAAGCTCGAAGGAAGCATTAAGGAGAAGGCGGAACTCGACAACATTGCCTCCTTCCTCGCCCAGCTTTCTGTTCGTGCATCCTTCTATGACCGGTCTATCAACGCTGTCACCAGGTGGTTTGCTCGATCTAAAGAACTCCTTTCATTTACTCCAAAACTCGAAGACTGGCCACAGAACGCAGGCGGTGAAGATCCTCTAGCGAAGACTCGAAACCAAATTGCACTGTCCGCAAAACAATTGTCTTCAGCTATCGACACGATTCAATCCGTCCTAAAAGAGCTAGAAGCACTGAAGGCGGCCAATACCAACGATCTCTTGGCGAAGGAGGACGGGGCCCGTGTGCTCCGTCGCCGACTCGAAGAATTACACGAAGGCGCGGGCGCTGTATCAAAGAGGTTAGCTGAAATGAAGTCGCGCGCCAGTCAAGCTGCCTCCCTCCGATCCGTTGTTGCCAAGAAGAAGGACCAGTTGAAACTCCTTCGCGACCGGCGCGACCAACATACTGGTTGATCGTAAGGGCAAGCCCGTTCTTATCGATTTTGGCAGAGTTGCCGAGTCACCCTCGTCCTTGGACCCAGTCACACTTGAGCTCTCACTCCTATTCCACCCTGCGGCGAAGGCTCTCTTTGACGGCTGGCCAACCATCGACCAAGCGGCTTCGTGGCCAGACCTGGACCTCTACACAAAGAATTGTCCCGTGGCTGACCTCATCCGCCAATGCAGAGACTGGGTCTTCGCAGCTCCCGGCGTTGGCGATAAGGGAGCATATGCCTGCGTCTACTCCTACTGCCTCAGGCAGCTGCAATTTGCTGGCACAAATCACGACCTCGCCAAGGTTATCGCTCACGCGGCGATAAAGAAGATACTTGAATGAGCAAAAACGTAATGACGTAGGGCCAGTTCCATTCGTTCCGCAATTGCCGACGCGCCCGCCGCCTCACCATTCACGGCCCAGACCTTCCCCCGCGCGGCCTTGTCCGCCATTGCCCCTTGTCCGCCGTAGCCTTGGCGAAGGTGGATGGCGACGGCGGATCCCCAGCCCCGCGTTTCGAATTTCGACATTCGGATTTCGAGTCCCGCGCTCCCTGATACATTGCACTACAATGTATTGTCGACCGGGCTCAACGCCTTCCAATTTACACTTTCCCCAGCTCCGAAATCTCCCCGCCTCACTTATCATTCGTCTTCGCGAAATCATCCCTCATTCATGAATGGCGCCCGAGAGGATGCCCAGCATGCGATGATGCCTGTCACTGACAAGTATCTGCGTCTTTTCGGCCATCTGCGGCCAAACTCCGCCCCCCCTGCCTCTGTGGTGAGTACATGCCAGTAGTCGTGTCCATTCGCGGTCACTCCTGCCATGCCTCCTAAAAACATCCTTCCCCTTCCCCATCCGCCCGTTACAATGCCCCGAACGGAGGCGCAATGGACCTGATTCTTCGCAATGCCCGCGTACGCGGTCACGACAAGAACGTCGACATCGCCGTCAACGACGGCCTCATCACCAAAATCGAGTCATCGAGAAGCCGAGGGGTCAGGGCGGCAATCGCCCCGAAGATTGCCGGGCACCCGCGTCAAGTAATCGATTGCGCCGGCAAACTCGTTTCGCCGCCGTTCACGGACATCCATGTCCACCTCGACGCCGTGCTCACGGTCGGCCAGCCGCGTTTCAATCAAACCGGCACGCTCATCGAAGGCATCGAGATTTGGTCGGAACGCAAGAAGACGCTCACCTTCGACGACGTCAAGCGCCGCGCCACGCTCGCCGTGAAATGGGAACTCGCCCACGGCGTCACCCGCATCCGCAGCCACGTTGATGTCTGCGACCCGGAGCTCACCGCCGTGAAGGCGCTGCTCGACGTGAAGAAGGAATTTGCGGGATTGGTGGACATCCAACTCGTCGCGTTTCCGCAGGACGGCATTTACGCCTTCCCCAACGGCGAATCGCTCATGGAACAGGCCATGGAACTCGGGTGCGACATCGTTGGCGGCATTCCCCACCACGAAATGACCCGCGACGACGGCGTGGCCGACGTGAAATTCGCCTGCGACCTCGCCCAGCAATTCCAGGCAAAACTCGATCTGCACATCGACGAGACCGATGACCCGAACTCGCGTTTCACCGAAGTTCTCGCCGCCGAGACAATCAAACGCGGCCTCAGCGGACGCGTCACCGCCAGTCACACGACCTCCATGCACAGCGTGGACAATGCGTACGCGTTCAAACTCATTCGCCTCATCAAACGCGCCGGACTCCACATGGTCACCAACCCGTGCGACAATTCCGTCCTGCAAGGCCGATTCGATACCTACCCGAAACGCCGCGGCCACACCCGCGTGAAAGAACTCCTCGCCGCCGGCGTCAATGTCGGCATTGGCCACGACTCGATCATGGATCCGTGGTACCCGCTCGGCGTCGGCGATCCCGTGCAGGTCGCGTTCGTGTGGATTCATTACGGCCAAATGAGCGGCGCCGGTGAAATCGCCCAGGTCTGGGACATGATCACCAGGAATCCAGCGAAAACGTTCGGCGCCACCGACAAAACCTACGGCATCGCCGTCGGCAATCCCGCCGACCTCGTCCTCCTCGATGCCGAAACCGAATTCGACGCCCTCCGCCGTATCGCCCCTCGCCTCCTCGTCATCCGCAACGGCCAAATCGTCGCCCGCACCACCCCCAGCGAAACCATCCTCTGTCCGAAGGGGCGGAAGAAGGAAGCGATCGATTTTCGGCTAACGCAGCGGTAGGACTAGCGACCGCCGTTCTAATCCGGCGCCACCCGCCGCGAACTCGGCAGCGGGGCCGCGTAGCCGGTGGTGAGCAACGCGCGCACTTCGGAGTCCAGCACGAACGGCGGATCAAGCTGCGGATCGCGCTCGGGCAACAACGTGTCCACGCCCAGGCCTTCGTCGCGCAATGCCTGGCCGTAGCTCGACGGGTCCTGCGGGTCTTTCACCTTTAGGTTCATGGCCCGCGCGCACGCCACGTACACGTCATCCACCGTCACGCATTTCCCGAGTTGCCAGCCATGCAACGGTTCCACGGCCAGCCTGGCCAATGCCTTTATGTAATCATCGGGCGTGGCCTTGTCCGTCATCTTCAAATCCATCGCCCGCGCCAGCATGGCGGCAAATTGCTCGTGATGCAGGCAGGTTTCCCGCGTGCGCACCACGGTGCGCCGGACCGGCGGAAGTCCCGCCGCTCTCGGCGTGATCTGGATATCGACGCTGTTGTTCGTAACTCCTGCGGGCGCCTCGTTGGTCGGCGCCGTCTTGAGCGTAACGCTGGTCGCGCAACCCTCCGCCTCCAACAGCAGCTTTTCCGCGCGCGCGCAGCACAGCGTCACACTGCCGGCGTAGCCCTCCGCTGCCCGCCCGTCCGACATGACCGCGTTGTGAAGGTCCGTCTGCGCGCCGAGAGCCAATTCCAGCAACCCTTTGATTCTCAGCACGCGCGAATGAATGCAATCAACCAACTCCATCTGGTCCGGCGGAGCGGCCTCTTCCAGCTTGACCGCCTCGTCGCGAATCTCGTGCAGCCGCCGTGCGCAAGCGTCCGCATCTTTCATGGTCGCCGTGACGTCGTTGGTCGATGACTGGGCGCGCGCCAACTGGTGCCCGAGCACCACGGCGAGCGCGATCATCCGCACCAACTGTCGCGTTCTTCGCATGGCCCCGCAGTGTAGCGGGGATGGGCAAAAGCGCAAGTCCCGCTCGAGCGGGGCAAGCGGGTCGTGTGGCCGCCCCCATTCCTGCCCGAAAGTTTTGCCTGCGCCCGCTGCGATCGTGTCCAATGGGCAACCATCGCTCATCGGCCTTTTTCGTTGAAACATGCGAAATACGTTCCTATACTTGTTTCATCAAGGCGTTGTGAAAAAACTTACGGCAATTCTCGTCTCTCTTCTGGCGTTGGCAGGCGCGGCCCGTGCCAACGACGCTGATTCCATTCCATTTGCCGTGGGCGAAAAGCTCACCTACCAGGTGTTTTGGGGCCCGTTCGTCGTCGGACGCGCGACCTTGGAGGTGGCGGGAATCGAAATGGTAGATGGAAATAGCTGCTACCATCTGGTCGCCAAGGCCAAAACCAGCGGGCTGATTGACCTGCTGTTCCCCATCGACAGCACGGCCGAAAGCTGGCTGGATTGCGATGGCCTGTTCACGCGCCGATATCGCGAAGATCGCACCGAAGGCAAGCGTCATCGCAGTACGGAGTCGCACTACGATTACGCCGCCAAGGAAACCGTCGTCACCAATCGCATCAACGGCAAACAACACCGCGTGCTCCTCGACCAGCCGGTGCAAGACGTCGTCTCGTCGCTCTACGTCGTGCGCACGAAGAATCTCATGCTGGATTCCGAACAAATGTTTGCCATCAACGCCGACAGCTCGACGTACAACGTCACCATCCATCCCGACGAACGCAAATTGATCTGGGTGAAACCGCTCGGTGACGTCCAGGCCTTGCGCGTCGAGCCCAACCCGACTCTCAGCGTCGTCTCCGCCAACAACGGACGCATGTGGTTCTGGATCAGTGACGACGCGCGCCACTTGCCCCTGCTCGTCAACTCCGAGCTGAAGTTCGGCAGCGCGAAACTGGTCCTGTTCAGCGTCGTCACCGGCAAGACCCCGTGCGCCACCGCCAGTGAGAATGGCGTCGCCTCCCGTTTCCCAACACCGCTGGCATCGACTGCCGGCTCACCCGGGCCGGCCCGCTGACATGGAGTTTCCCCCACTTGATTTCGACCGCGTGCGCACGTACCCGATTCGCGAGCGGCCCAACAAAGTTCATCTCGACGAGCTGGCCAGCGCCTGGAAGCCCGGCGGCAGCTTCGCCCAATTCTTCGAGTCGCTCCCCCGCATCCTCACCGGCAACGATTTCCGCGCGGTCGTGGACGCCACTGTTTCCGCGGTCCGCAATCACCGGCCCGTCGTGGTGATGATGGGCGCGCACACCATCAAATGCGGCCTGAACCCCATTTTCCTCGATCTTATGAAGCGCGGCGTCATCTCCGCGATCGCGCTCAACGGCGCGGGCGCGATCCACGATTTCGAGTTGGCCTACATCGGCGAAACCAGCGAAGACGTCCAGCGCGGGCTCGACGATGGCAGTTTTGGCATGATCGACGAGACCGGCCGCCTCATGAACCAGGCACTGGCCGATGGCGTGAAACAGGGCGTGGGGGCCGGCCGCGCGCTTGGGGAAGCCATCGTTACCGGTCAGTTCCGCAACCGCGAGTTGAGCCTCTTGCACCAGGGCGTTGTCGGCAACATTCCGGTCACCGTCCATATCGCCATCGGCACCGACATCATCCACCAGCACCCCACCACCGATGGCAGTGTGCTGGGTGAGGCCACGTATCTCGATTTCCAGAAGTTCGCGTCCGTGGTCGCCCAACTCGAAGGTGGGGTCGTGTTCAACATTGGCTCGGCGGTCATCATGCCGGAATTGTTCCTGAAAGCGCTCACCATCGCCCGCAACCTCGGCCATACAGTGGACAACGTCACCACCGTCACGTTCGACATGATCCGCCAATATCGTTCCACGGAGAACGTCGTCCGCCGCCCCACGCACAAGGGTGGCCACGGTTACTACATCATCGGCCACCACGAATTGCTCGTGCCGCTCTGGGCCGCAGCCACCATCGAAAAGGTAGCTGGCAGTTAGTAGTTGGTAGATGGGGAACGGCGATGAACGCAGTGAAGATCGAAAAGTTCCAGGACTTGCTGGTATGGCAAAGGGCGCATCAACCGGCTCTTGCCACGTACCGGGTCACCAGGGCGTTTCCTTCAGAAGAGAAATTTGGACTTGTCTCTCAAATGCGGCGTGCTGCGGTCTCGATCGCCGCTACTATCGCCGAAGGTTTCGTCAAGCGCAGCCAGGCCGACAAGATACACTTTTACAACACTGCGCAGGGCTCTCTGGAAGAGTCCAAGTATTACCTTGTCCCTGCCAAAGACCTCGGCTATTTGAGAGGTGTGGACGAGGAAGCCACGCTTGCAAACGAAGTCGGTCGTCTGTTAAACGGCCTCATCAGATCCATTGAACACTGAACCAGATTCCAAACTACCAACTATTGGCTACTAACTACGCTGTCTATGCTCTCCTCCAAGCGCCTCCGCCACATCCTCGCTGGTTTCACGCAACAACGCATCCTCGTCGTCGGCGATGTCATGCTCGATCGCTTCCTCTGGGGGAAAGTGTCGCGCATCTCGCCCGAAGCACCCGTGCCCGTGGTCGAAATCAATCGCGAATCACTCTTCCCCGGCGGCGCCGCCAACGTGGCGCGCAACCTCCGGGCTCTGGGTTCGTCGGTCTCCATCCTCGGCGTCCTGGGAGACGACAACACCGGCGAAGATTTGCGGGAACTGCTCGATCAGCAGGGCGTCAACACGGATGGATTGATCGTTGACGTGAATCGTCCCACGACCCTCAAGACCCGCATTGTTGCCCACGGCCAGCAGGTGGTGCGGTTTGACCGGGAAAAGTGCGCGGACCTGCCCCCGGCAATCGAGCGCAAGGTCCTGGAACAGTTTGAGTCGCGCCTGGAGAACGTTTCCGCCGTGATCTTTGAGGACTATGCCAAGGGCCTCCTGTCCCAGAGGCTGCTCAATGCCATGCAACGGCTGGCACACCAGGCACGCAAAATCACGGCGGCGGACCCGAATTCTCGCAGCCGCATCCGCTACTCCGGCTTGACGGCGATCACACCCAATCGGTCCGAGGCGTTTGCCGCCGCCGGACTGCCCCACGTCGAACCGGCAGAGGACGTCCTGCACGATGAGGCCCTCCTGCGTGTGGGACAAGCGCTGTTGCGAACGTGGAAACCCCGCAACCTTCTGGTCACACTGGGCGAAGACGGCATGTGCCTGTTTCGGCCCGACAAGAAACCGCACCACATTCCCACCGTCGCGCAGGAAGTCTTTGATGTGTCCGGCGCCGGCGATACGGTCATTGCCGCCCTGGTGCTGGCGCTGGCGGCGAAGGCCGACGCGGTGGACGCCGCGGAAATCTCGAATCACGCCGCGGGTGTGGTGGTCGGCAAGGTCGGCACGGCGACGTGCTCGCCAGAAGAATTAATCGCCAGCTTCCTCCGCAACCGACGCTAGCCTGCGCTCGGCCGCGGCGTCAGTTTCCGAGGACGACGCTTTCGCGCCATGGCCTTGGTGATTCTGGCCACCCGCTTGGAATCCGGAGGGTCCAAACCGTCGAGCAGGCGATTTGGACTGACTTGTAGATACTGCGTCAACTTCGCAAACGTTGTCGTCGCAAACGGAAACTCTCCACGCTCAATGCGGCCAAGCGTTTGCCAGTGTATCCCCACCAATTCAGCAAGGCATTCTTGGGTCATCTCGGCCTTCAATCGCGCGTCTCGTATATTCAGCCCGATTTCCCACAGAAAGGGCCGTTACCATGACTCAAAAACCCTCCCTTATTGCCGCCGATCTTCCTTGCCATCAACTGTCTAACCATTGTATAATGTTTTATCCAGGTCGGGTACGTATGATGGGAAGAGTCACAAATCTCGTCTTCATGGTGCTTCTCAGTCTGTGCTCCAATGTCCCCTGCACCCATGCGGACAACGTTTACGTCTCCACGGCAAGCCTGAACACCGTTTTGGAAATCAATTCAAATGGCAGCCAGTCCACGTTTGCCACCTCCGCATCGGGGCTGGCCTACCCCACAGGCGTCGCCCTTGATGGCAGCGGCAATCTCTATGTGGCAAACGCCTCCGCCAACACCATTGAGAAATTCAACCCGGGCGGAGCGGGAACGGTCTTCGCATCGTCGGGCCTAAGCCTTCCCTGGGGCATGGCCTTTGACAGCAGCGGCAACTTGTATGTCGCCAACCTTGCCGGTGACACAATCGAGGAGTTCGACCCGACTGGATCCGGCGCTGTCTTCGCCACCGCCGCAGAGGGCTTGAATTTCCCCGCCGCCATCGCATTCGACGCCAGCGGCAATCTCTACGTCGCCAACGTGGGAAACTACACGATCGAAAAGTTCAGCCCCGGTGGAACCGGCTCCGCTTTTGCCACCACCGCCTCTGGAATATCCAACCCCGAAGGCCTGGCCTGGTTCGGCGGAAACCTCTACGTCGCAAATTACGGAAACAACACCATCGAAAAATTCAACGCGCTGGGCCAGGGCTCTGTCTTTAGCTCGACTAACTTGCTCTTCTTCCCGGATGGCCTGGCCTTCGACAGCAACGGCAACCTCTACGTTGCCAATGAGGGCAACGGCGAGGTCCTAGAGTTTGACAGTAGTGGGGTCGGGACCGTGGTCGCCTCCGGTCTGGGCAACGCAGTTTACCTCGCCATCGAAGAAATTCCCGAGCCATCTGGCATCTTGCTCGTCAGCCTCGCTCTGCCCTTGCTGTCTCTTACGCGCGCGGTGGTCCCGTCACGAAACGGCGAACGCCGTCCCTAAACATCCACGCTCCGCCAACCAAAGGAGGAACCTATGGACTCCAATTCCTGTGGTCTCACGAAACCCGCCCACGATGCC